>NZ_JBLXXW010000001.1:0-681471 GCF_048512915.1 Rothia sp. P7208 | reverse complement strand
ACCAACACCCTAATTTTTTATTGAGAGTTCGCTCGTGCTAAAGCCTTCGCAACGTCGTTGAGTAGTTGAGGGACATCATCTTTATCCATAATAATTTCCATAAACACCATGCGATCACGAGTTTTATTAGTAATACGGCAAGCATCTAATAATTCTTGGGCAGTTCGGACTTTAAATAAGAGGACGTCATCTTCACCTGCACCAAATGCAGCAGGTATAAGATCCCATTGATAACGGTGAATATCGTTATAAGGCTGTTGAGGCCCATGAATAGCTCGTTCAACGGTGTATCCGTCATTATTAATAAGAATAATGACCGGATTAATTTTCTCACGCAGCATTGTTCCAATTTCTTGGATAGTTAGCTGCGCTGACCCGTCTCCAATAAGTAGAACACCTCGTGACGACCTATCTGCTATTGACGCTCCGAGCATCGCTGGCAAGCTATATCCGATAGACCCCCACAGTGGTTGCCCAATAAACATTGAGGATTCTGGAAATTTCCTATTCGCCATCCCGAAGAAAGAAGTTCCTTGGTCAGCAACAACAATATTTCCAGGAGTCAACTCTCCAGAAAGCAAATCCCACAAGGTATCTTGTGTCAAAGAAGCGTTCATATCAATCTTTTGAGTTTGTTCTTTGACTTCTTTTTGGAGAGGGTATGGCTTGGCATCATATTCTCGAGCAACCTCTACAACAATCTCTAAGGCTGTTTTAATGGTCAATGGAGTGAAAACTTCATGCCCGATGCGTGAAGATTGTGGACGAATATGAACCGTATTCTCGGGAAGTTTCTGAGAGAATCCCGCAGTAGTAGAATCAGTAAATTCCACACCAGCACTAATAAGAACCTCTGCATTCTCAATAGCGTCTTTAGTTCGCCCATCAGAGACCACCCCTGCATATACTCCCGCAAATTGAGAGTCACTCTCGTCGACAAGAGTTTTGCCCCACATTAATGTAGCGTGAGGGAATCCCGTTTCTTTGAGGAGTGTCTTAAGCTGTTCACGTGCTCCCATACGATGCACCAATAAATCAGCGAGAACGCTCACTTCTTTCCCTGCAAGAACCTCGCTCAAAGCCTTTCTAAAGGCTTTTTGAGCACCTTTAGAGGATAGTGCAACATCAGTTTGAAGAGGCTCTCGAGGCGGTGTAGTCTCCACTCTTGCAACATCGGTCGACAACAAGAGGTAACCTGGTCGGCGACGGATTACTACTTCACGAATCACGCGATCGATTTCAGCCGTTGCTGTAGCATGGTCAAGGTCTGCTACGGCACAGGAAACTTCCCGCGCCATTCTCATAAAATGCGAGAAATCACCATCGCCTAACGTGTGATGCATTTTCAGGTGGTTTGCTTGATTTTCTTTACTTGGAGCACCAACAATATGCACGACAGGAACATGCTCAGCATAAGAGCCAGCTAAAGCATTGATCGCAGAGAGTTCTCCGACCCCATAGGTGGTAACAAGGGCACCTAGTCCACGAACTCGAGAATAACCGTCAGCACTATAACCAGCGTTAAGTTCGTTTGCGCTACCAACCCAAGATATATTTTTATGTTCTACGATGTGATCTAGAAATTGAAGATTAAAGTCTCCGGGGACTCCAAATATTTCAGTAATCCCCTGCTCTGCAAGTCTGTCCAACAGGTAATCACTCACTGTATAACTCATATAGTCCTCATCTCTTTTTTTATCAATGCAATAAAAAATATTCTTAGCTGTTTTCAGAATCACATAAAGGAGGAAAAGTTGCAAGACAGGTGAAACACAAAAGGGAAATTTTCCAGCATCTCACTAGTGCGAGTCCCTCTTGTTCCACGTGAAACCCTCCTTAAAAGAGGTATTCATGCAGTATATTTAACCGCAAAAGGTTTATATCCTTCATAAAATCTCGTTTCACGTGAAACATTTCATTAGAAGACAGCAAGAAAACCTTACACTTAAAATAAATAATGCGTGAAATAAATATATTTATTTCACGCATTATTAATAAATATAATTATCTATTTTTTATCTATATTTGGATCGAGAACAGAAATAATTCTATTAAGGTCTTCCACAGAAGCAAATTCAATAGTCATTTTTCCTTTACGGGCACCTAATTGAATTTTAACATTTGTATCAAGCCTATCAGCGAATGCGTCTGCAATATAATCCAAGCGTTCATGATGCTTTTGAGGTCGAATTGTTTTTGGTTCTTTTTTAGGCTGTTCCGAAAAATGTGATACTAGTTCTTCTACAGCGCGAACAGACAAACCTTCATTAACAATTTTTTGGGCAACCTTTTCCATTTCAGCATGAGTTTTCAACGACAATAACGCCCGAGCATGCCCCGAAGACAATACACCAACAGCGACTCGGCGCTGCACGAGAGCAGGAAGCTTTAGAAGGCGAATAGTATTCGCAATCAACGAGCGAGAACGCCCAATTTTTTGGGCTAATTGTTCTTGAGTAGTTCCAAACTCCTCAAGAAGTTGCTGATACGCTGCAGCTTCTTCAATAGGATTAAGCTGGCTACGATGAAGGTTTTCTAATAATGCATCACGTAGCAAATCAACATCATGAGTTTCTCGAACAATAGCAGGAATCGTATCGAGACCAGCTCGTTGCGTTGCGCGCCAACGACGCTCCCCCATGACTAATTCGTATTTTTCCTGACCATTTTCACGGCTTTTTCTTACCACAATAGGTTGTAAAACACCTATTTCTTTAACAGAATGAACAAGTTCTTCCATATCTTGCTCATTGAATTCAGTACGAGGCTGTTTTCTATTGGGGTGAATATCGTGAACATTAAGAATGGTAAATTGAGCGCCGGGAACAGGGATTAGCCCACTGTCAGACTGACTTTCTCCGCCAAAGAAGAAATCGACAGGTCGCCTATTAGAAGTTGAACCACGAAGAGCTGCTCCCATGTCTGCACGTTTTTTCTTCGAATCCTTCTGCTGGGTTTGAGATGTTCCACGTGAAACATTCTTTGAGTCACCATTGTGTTGAGGAGCATTTTGAGATAAGCGATCTGCAGTTTGAGATATGTGAACGTTCTTCTCTGTGTAGTTTTCAGTAGGAATGAGAGCGCCAATACCTCGACCTAGCCCACGCTTCTTTTCTGCCATAGTAAGATTCTCCTCTTATTCAGTAGACCGTCTAAGTCTAACTGTTTCACAAGAAACATAGGGAGAAAGATGCGATGTTTCACGTGAAACTCTTAAATTGTACGCTCTTTTAAAAAGTTGTTATTCATGAATAAAAAGCAGTTGCTTCCTTTTCTTCACATAAAACAACCTATTTAGATTTATAATAATTATTTTCTTTTTGCTATTTCTATAGCAGCTTCTATATAAGCTCTAGAACCAGTCGATGAGACATCATAACTAATTACAGTCTGCTGATAGCTTGGCGCTTCTGAGATACGAACAGAACGGGGAATAACAGCATCAAGAACTTCATTCGGGAAGTGAGCTCTTACTTCATCAGCTACCTGAGAAGCTAGATTTGTTCTTCCGTCATACATTGTCAAAAGAATAGTACTCAACACAAGATCAGCATTAAGATGTTTCTGAATCATCTGGATGTTTTTGAGTAGTTGACTCAACCCTTCCAACGCGTAGTATTCACATTGAATAGGGATAAGAACTTCTTGAGCCGCAACAAAAGCATTAACGGTCAGCAGACCAAGGCTTGGTGGGCAGTCAATAAAAATATAATCAAGGCGTTCTAGCCCTTTATCTTGACGCCATTGCTCATATTCTTGAATTGCTCCTCGCAGTCGGTTTTCACGAGCAACCATTGAGACAAGTTCAATCTCAGCTCCAGCAAGATCAATATTTGCAGGCGCACACCAAAGCTTTTCGACGTCTGGACACGGTTCAATAACATCAGATAAAGGAACTTCGTCAATGAGTACGTCGTAGACGCTACGCACATCGCTTCCGTGTTGAATACCTAAAGCTGTTGACGCGTTGCCTTGAGGGTCGCTATCAATGACAAGAACGTTCATTCCTTTAGTGGCAAGAGCGGCCGCTAAGTTGACCGCGGTGCTTGTTTTCCCGACGCCGCCTTTTTGATTCGAGATAGCAAATACGCGGGTTTTTTCTGGTCGATTCAAAACGATTTGTTCCAGTTCCTTAAGTTTCTTTTTCTCACTTAAAACCTCTGCAGAAACCATGCTATCGAGCCCTTTGCTCCGCACCTGTTTCTCTATTTTCTGACGCGTTTCACGTGAAACATAACCGCGATCCAGCCGAGGAGTGCCTGCGCTTTCTGGTGGATCCGGCGGCATTCCAAAATCAGGAACATTAATTGCTATTTTTTGGTTCATGAGGTTCCAGTCAATCCTAACTTTCTCCCCTCAAGAGCAATATAGAAAATTCGGCACTACGACATGAGGGTGCTACTTAGATTACCTGTTTATCAGTGACATATCGACAATATTTACAAATAAAAACCTTAAAAGGTTGTTCTTAAAGATAAACTCCCAAATATTAAAAATCGCACAGGCAAGATTCACCCCATCACATACCAGGCACAACAAACTTAACAAATATAAAAAATGGTGGTATCAATACCTTGCAGTATTGATACCACCAAAAAGTAGAATCGATTTACAGATAAAAGCTTCTAAAGAGAAACTCTCACAATAGTCGTCGGTTCATCAAGAAGCCCTTCACCAGCACTAAGCACCTCTACAGTACGAGCACCATATTTATTGAGCTTCTTTTGCGCCTTAGCAATTTCTTCTCCAGCAGAACGTCCTTTAATCGCAAGCAACTCACCAGTACCACGAAGAATGGGAAGAGTAATATCAACAAGTCCCACCAACGCCGATACAGCACGAGCCGTCACATATTCAACATCTACCATGCCGATAGCTTGCTCGGCACGAGAACGCAAAATTGTCACGTTCCCCAGTCCCAAATCTTCAACAACTTCATCAAGCCATATCACACGACGCTCCAGAGGCTCTATCAGCGTAATATCGAGGTCTGGACGAGCAATAGCCAAACAAAGCCCTGGAAGGCCGGCACCGGAGCCCACGTCAGCGATTGAAGCGTCTTTCTTGATATATTCCTGCACCACAGCACAGTTCAACACGTGACGCCCCCACAAACGAGGAACTTCTCGAGGCCCGATAAGACCTCTCTCAATACCACTAGTGGCAAGATGCTCAACATAGCGTTGAGCGAGCGAAAGCCTCTGACCAAAAATCTTTTCTGCAGCGATTCTTTCAACGCCGGTTAGCTCCGGAAGAATGTCCTGAGTCATTTATGCCTCCGGAACAGAGATAACAATGTGACGCCCTGCCCCTTCTCCTTCAGACTCTGAATAAAGACCATTTTCAGCGACAAGATCATGAACAAGTTTGCGTTCATAAGCACTCAAAGGCTCCAAGTGGTAGTCTTCTCCAGTTTCTTTGACCTGCGCAATAGCTTCTAGTGCCATAGAAGTAGCTCGTTTAATACGTTTTGCGCGATATTCACCGATATCAAGAACCAAACGGGAATGATTTCCCGTAGCAGCAAGCACCGATAAACGCACTAGTTCTTGCAAAGCAGCAAGAGTATTTCCTCGTTTACCGATAAGAGCTTTAAGCTGTTCGTTCTCACCATCTTCACTAATAACAGAAAGATATGTGCGGTTATTACGAATCTCAATGTCGATATCTCCATCAATATCAGCGATATCAAGGAGTTCCTCAAGATAGTCTGCGGCAATGTCGCCTTCATCTTCGAGGTATTTGAGCTGATCTTTTTCCTCGCAGTTTTCGTGTTCTTCAGACATAGGTGTTTCTTCCACAAGATGCTCCATCAAACTAATTCTTCTTTTTCTGTTGTTGACGCTGACGTTTTTTGCTGACAGGCTGTTGGCGTTGCCCTTGAGCTGCACGTTCACGTGCTTTTTGCAATTCTTCTTCGTATTGTTCTTTAGTCTTACCGACCGGTGGCAGACCTTTTTCTGCGCGACGAGCGTTGAGTTCTCGTTCTGCCTGAGAACCGGGCGTTGGGTTATTACGAATAACCCACCATTGCTGCCCTACAGACCAGATATTTGAGACAGTCCAATACACAAGAACACCGATAGGGAAGTTAATACCAGAAATCAAGAAGATAACAGGGAAGATATAAATCATCATCTGCTGTTGGCGATACATGGGTGACTCTTTAGCCGCATCAGACACGTTTTTAGCGCCCAGCTGTTTCTGGGATACAAACATGGATACAGACATCAAGACGACGAGAGCGCCAGCGACAATAATCGTGCTTGCGTGGTTTCCGTTCCCGGGGTTCAACATTGTGGAAAAGAGCGGAACTTGTCCAAAAATATACGAATCATTGAACTGTTTGACTAGGTCACTAGAAAGCATCAAAATGCCTTCATGTTTTTCCGCCGCGTGAGGAATCCCTCTTAGTACTTGGTAGAGCCCAAAGAAAATTGGCATTTGAGCCAGAATAGGGAAACAAGATGAAAGCGGATTAGCTCCGCGTTCTTTATACAGAGCCATTTGTTCTTGCGCCATAGCTTGACGTGAGAGCTGGTCTGTTTTACCTTGATATTTTTTCTTCAGTTTTGTGAGTTCTGGCTGAAGTTCTTGCATCCCTCGCATAGATTTAATCTGTTTAAGGAACAGAGGAATAGTCAGAGTACGCATCACGAGCGTTAGCCCGACAATAGCAAGTACCCAGGTCAGACCCGAGGTAGGGTCTAACCCGATTGTAGTGAAGAGTGAATGGAATACCCAGAGAATAAAGGAAACAATCCATTTAAAGGGCCAGAGAATGGCGTCAAACATCGAGTTCTCCTTGGCTCGTTGAGCCTATTAGTTTGGTCTGTTGCATGATGGTTTATAGATAGTCTTGAGGGTGGTTCAAGAGAATAATTTTAGGTTCTTTTCCGGCAGGAAATTTTTGTTTTCCTGCCGGCACTTCATCAAGTCCACCAGCCGCCCAAGGATGACAACGCAGAAGCCTGCGGACAGTAAGCGACAGCCCCTTAGTTGCCCCGTGTCGAAGGCATGATTCTAAGGCGTAGGCTGAACAACTTGGATAGTATTTACAAACGTTTCCATAAAGTGGTGAAACGACTGCTCGATAAACTTTTAATACCGCGATAAGAAAATTCTGTGGCAATGTCCAGAGAGCATGTTGTATGGATTGTGGACGAACAAATTCGTGTGGCGCTTGTTCTAAGAGGTCTGATCTTTGTCCGTGAGAAGAGTGCGTCATCATGGATTTTCAGCATTCCTCTCGGCGGGATAGTGAGGCAGTTTCAGGGCTTTGTGCTACTGCTTGCAGACATTGTTGTGATGCTATTTTAGCAAGGATGCTAGTTAGAGCACTTTCATAATCTTGTGCTAGTTGCTCCCATGTGGCATGAGAGGATGCCGGAAGAGCGCGAATAACTAGTTGGTATCCCTGCGGAAGTTCTTTGAGTGTAGGTGCTGTGAGTGCGCGCAGTCTTCTTTTGACGAGGTTTCGGGTAACAGCGTTCCCAACAGTTTTAGAGACAATAAATCCGACAATAGTAGGAGATTGCCCATAGGAAGTTGCATATAGAACTAAGTTCCGGCGCCCAGAACGGACACCGGAACGTGTAGTTTCTGTGAATTGGACTTTTGTCCGCATCCGGTGCTGTTGAGCCAGCACATGTTCTCCTTTCGGTTTCGACTCCTAGGATTCCCCCAGAGGTCGAGGAGGGAAGGAGTTTAATTTATGCCGAAAGAGCGGTGCGACCCTTGCTGCGACGGTTTGCCAAGATGGCACGACCTGCACGGGTGCGCATGCGAAGACGGAAACCGTGCTTCTTGGCACGACGGCGGTTATTCGGCTGAAAAGTCCGCTTGCTCATTTTGTTACTCCAAAGCGTTTGGTAGGGGCGCGCAACCCTTCACCAATTTGTTTAGAAACAGGTTGACGCTTATTTCTGATGATGAGCACACATCCTAAGCGTTTTTTCACACTATTGCCCTGCCTAAACAGAGCGTACGGAGCGTACACATATGACTAAAAAACTCTATGAGGTTAATTGCCTGTGGTCAAGCAAGGCACAGCTAAGTTTTTAATCACAGCATGTGCATAATCTATTATCAACACCTGTGGATTCATTCTTTTTGAGGCACTAAATTTCATGTTTTCCACAGAATAACCGCTCGCAACTCATCAACAGTTACTTTTCTTGTAATTCACGACTTCTTCGATAAACTGTCTCGAAGTGCCCACATGAAATACACTGTGTAAATAACAAGTTTTCCACTCTGTGTATAACAGCTGTGGAAAACTGTGGATTTTGGTTTTTAAGCGCTAAAATTTAATCTCAACATTACCCAATATAAAAGGAGTTCCACCTTGAGCGAGCAATCACATGACACCATGATGCTTCGTTGGGCTCATCTCAAGGAGATGCTTCGAACTAAAGTCAGTCCGCGGTGGATGGGATTCATTTCGCAAGCGCTGCCTCAAGCACATATGGGTTCAGTATTACTTATTGCGGTTCCTAGCGAGTATGCAAGAGAAGTCATTCAACAAAAAATTAATCACGAATTCAAGGTTGCATTAGAAAACGCTTTCGGAGAAGGAACTACCGAAGCTATCGTCATTGATACCAGTCTTGAGGAAGTCTCCTCTGCTGCTTTCGTTCAGCCAAAGAATCCTCAACAAGAGATCTCGTCACCGGCTAAAACCGCTAACATACCCCAAAATAATGATGAGATTCAGGTTGTTGAGTCTGTTCCGACAGTTCAACAGATAGAGACGGAGGGGCGTCTGGCAAGCCCATCCTTTACACAAAGTAATCATTCTGTTCAGGAAGAATCAGTTTCTCTTGTTCAAGATGTTGAGACGCCCAAGCCAAAGCAAAACACCGAAACGTCAACGGCATCGTCTGTGTGGGAAAGCTCTGCCCGCCTCAATGATAAATACACTTTCGACACTTTTGTAATTGGACAGTCTAATCGTTTTGCTCATGCGGCAGCTTTTGCTGTTTCAGAAACTCCAGCATCTGCGTACAACCCCCTCTTTATCTATGGCGATTCGGGGTTAGGGAAAACTCATTTGCTCCACGCAATCGGACATTATGCGAAACGACTTTATCCAGAACTTCGAGTACGTTATGTCAATTCCGAAGAGTTTACGAACGAATTTATTAATTCCATTCGAGATGATGAAGGCTCTTCATTTAAGCAGATTTATCGCAATGTTGATATGTTGCTGATTGATGACATTCAGTTTTTAGCTGGTAAGGAACACACTCAAGAGGAGTTCTTCCATACTTTTAACACTTTGCATAATCATCAGAAGCAAGTGGTCATCACTTCTGATTTGCCTCCTAAAATGCTCACTGGCTTCGTAGAACGTATGCGTTCTCGTTTTGAGTGGGGGCTTATTACTGACGTGCAACCGCCGGAATTAGAAACTCGCATTGCCATTTTGAGGAAGAAAGCTCAGAATGAATCTATCGAGGTGCCTGATGATGTGATGGAGTATATTGCCTCGAACATCGCGACTAATATTCGTGAGCTAGAAGGTTCTCTTATTCGTGTGGCAGCGTTTGCATCGTTAAATAAGCAACCTATTGATTTGTCAGTGGCAGAACGTGTCCTCAAAGATTTTATTACCAGCGACGGTGCTCAAGAGATTACCGCTTCTCAAATTCTTGTGGCGACTGCGAGCTATTTTGATGTGTCGATTGAAGAATTACAGTCAAAGTCTCGAACACGTACTCTTGTGACAGCGCGCCAGATTGCGATGTATCTGTTGCGGGAGCTGACAGATATGTCTCTTCCCAAAATTGGTCAAGAATTGGGTGGCCGTGACCATACTACGGTCATTCATGCTGACCGAAAAATTAGGAGTTTGATGGCAGAACGACATCAGATTTTCAATCAAGTAAATGAGTTAACCAACAAGATAAAACAAGTTCAACGGGCTCAGAAGTAGTTCTGACAAGCTTAAATAACAAAAAATCTGGACTGTGGATAACTTGTGTGACTTAAGGTCTTAAAATGTGGAGGTTAAGTGCATAGTTATACGTTTTAAGTGGATTGCTTATGCAGCATAATTATTCATTCACACTAGGTTCACTTAATGAGATTTATTAAAACACATTTTATCAACATCTAAAACCTTGAATTCTCGCGGTATTTGATGGTTATCCACACAATCCACATCCGTTATTAACACTACTACCTTAAAGAGAAAAACCTCCAAATAACATTTTCTGTGCCTCTCTCGAACATCTAGACCTCTGTAATTACAACTTTTCTTGCCTGCTATTGGTGCCCTAGTTCTTGATGTAATTACAGAAAATTGGTGTTTTCTGAGATGTTGTGTTGTTTTGAAAATTAAAAGGATGTAGTTTGACTATCAGATGATCTTCTTTTGAATAACAGTATTTTTAAGAAGTATTCTCGCAATGAACCATTGAGAACAACACTGAAATGTACATATTTTCATGAGTTCTCCCCTTCTTATATAGAGGAACCATGAATTCGATATCTCGTCGTCATCTTGTTAGTGGAACTGCTTGGTCTGTACCTGTAGTTCTTAGTTCGTCACTAGTACCCAGCTACGCTTCCTCCCCTTGTTCTGAAAGCGTGTGGTATATCAAGTCACGTCTGATTCAAACAGAATCGGATCCTTCAAACGTTAACTTTGACAATGTTGTTACCGACCAAACAACTCCTCCGGGTGAAAGTTCCATGCAACATTGGTATTTCAGAGGAAAATTATGGTGGCGTATTCCTTTAGGCTTTCCAGAAGGAGCAGAAGCTGGAACGCTTGTTACTATCCCCTTCGATAGCTCTTGGACTTCCCCTTCGCGTCCGTCTCCTTATCCTCTTGCTAAATTTAAAGCGTTTGGATCAGCCCATCCTGAGCTTTTTACTCACGAACTCCCTCCAGCTGAGATAGCTATAGGATCTGACCACATAACAATTTCTTTCTCTCAAGAAATCCCAGTAGGAGCTGCTGGAGGTTTTATTTTTACAACACTTCCTGTTGGTGGAGAAGACGCTGTATTGGCCGGTACTCCATATACGGCTGAAGCTTATATAACTTTCAAACCTCTACAGTGCTCTTAAAATCTCGATACTTTTTAGATATGTCGTAGTACGAATCTGGCGGGGTATGTCAGCTAAACAGCTGACATACCCCGCCAATAGAGTGGTTAGTTAATAAAACGTCTTTTGGGTATCTTGTCGGTACACTAAAAAGTGAAGTTTTAATTTAAAAATTTTTTCTTATTAGGGGAATAATGTCTCACACAGTGAACCGCCGTCATCTTGTTAAAGGTGCCGCTTGGGCTGCGCCCGTTGTCCTCGCAACATCTGTCGTTCCGGTCTATGCTGCTTCATGCGATATGCGAGTCTGGGAAGTTGAATCTCAAATTGTTGCAACGGACCCAGACTATTCAAACAACAATTACATCAAAAAAGTTCTTTACGGCAAAGGTCTTAGCGAAAAAGACAAGTCTCAAGAATACGGTGAAGCAGAAATGCAACACTGGTACGACGCCAATAGTAAAAAGCTGATGTGGCGTCTACATATCGGTCTTCCTGAAGGTGCTGCTAACGGTGCAATGATTACAATTCCTGTTGACCCCTCATGGTCAAACCCCTCAGCTATTAGCCAAGGTGGACTCGAACTTTTCTTGCGTCTTGATGCTCACCGCCCAGAACTTTATTCGGAGAGTTTCCCACCTGCTCTCATCGAAGATCGTGGAACTTACCTGTCTATTATCTTCGCTGGGCCTATTCCGAAGGGTGCAGGAGCAGTCTTTACGTTCTCTGCAGATCCAAAGGGTGGAGAGGAAGCCGTTCTTGGACGCAATAGCTCCACTGGCACAGGCAATACATACACCGCTAAAGCGACTATCGAGTTTAAGAAATTAGGCTGCTAAAGAGTCAAAAAAGATTACCACTAGCGTATATACCCTAAATGGTATATACGCTAGTGGTGTCTTTAAGGGTGATAACAACTAAAAACACCCCCATCTTCTGGTCTTTACAACGGAACACTTGAAAATATCCGGTAGACTGAACACAAAATGTGCTCACATCTTCGACGAGCTCAGAAACTTTATCTTTGATTCAACGTACAAGGGGTACTGGTGAAATTTACTATCGAACGTGATGTCCTCACAGAAGCAGTCGGCTGGACCGCTCGATCACTTTCACCTCGTCCACCTGTGCCTGTCCTTTCAGGACTGCTAATTACTGCAGCTGACGGAGAAGTCTCTATCGCTAGTTTTGATTACGAGACCTCCGCAAAACTAAAAGTCAGTGCCGTTATTGAAGAAGAAGGTACAGCTCTGGTTTCAGGAAGGCTACTTGCGGAAATTTGCCGTGCTTTACCGAACTCAGCCGTGAACGTTAGCGTTCACGAGTCAAAAATGCATATTCAATGCCGTACCGCAAGTTTTAACCTCAGCACTATGCCAGTAGCTGACTATCCCGAGCTTCCTGCGCTTCCCACTATTTCTGGAACTATCGACGGAAATTCTTTCGCAAAATCTGTTTCACAAGTTGTTGTTGCAGCTTCTAAAGACGACACCATCCCCCTACTCACTGCTATTTTGGTAGAAATTGAGGGGAAAAAGATGACGTTATTTGCAACTGACCGTTATCGTCTAGCAATGCGTGAACTGACATGGGAACCAGCCTCAAAAAATATTAAAACTTCAGTATTAGTCAAAGCGAAAACAATGTCAGAGGTAGCTAAAACTCTAGGTGGAGCAGGCGATCTTAACATAGCGCTTTCCGATTCCCATGAACTGATTGGTTTTGAATCAGGCGGACGTCGCACGACAAGCTTGCTTGTCGATGGAGAATACCCCAAGATTCGCTCTCTCTTCCCTGACTCCACACCTATTCATGCGATTGTCAGAACTTCTGATTTGCTCGAAGCGGTACGTCGTGTCTCGCTTGTTGCAGAACGTAACACTCCTGTGCGTCTTGTTTTCGCTGAAGGTCAAGTGAGCTTAGATGCTGGAACAGGCGAAGACGCGCAAGCAACGGAAACGCTGAGCGCTCATCTTGAAGGTGAAGATAACATTACTGTTGCGTTCAACCCATCCTACTTATCGGAAGGTCTAAATAGTTTCGGGACAGAATTTGTTCGATTCTCTTTCACTGACCCTGCGAAACCTGCCTCTATCTCAGGGCAGAAAGAACTGATGGGCGAAGATGAAAGTGACTACCGATATTTGCTCATGCCTGTTCGTCTACCTAACTAACAAAGTCTTTTAAAACTAAGAACTTGTGAAGAACGGAAGGTTTGTGTGTACATCGACCATATTTCGTTGATGAACTACCGCACTTACTCGCTGTTGAATTTGCCGTTGTCTACTGGTGTCACCGTGTTTTTGGGTGCTAATGGCGTCGGTAAAACCAACATTGTTGAAGCCATTAACTACACTGCAGAGCTTTCTTCACATCGCGTGTCTCATGATGGCCCATTAGTTCAGGTGGGTGCTCAACGAGCGTATATACGTACTCGTGTTGTGCGTGGAAAATGGCAGACCATCACTGAATTTGAAATTGCGCCAGGGCATAGTAATCGTGTTCGCATTAATAGGGCAGCTCCCGTGCGTGCTCGCGAAGCGTTGGGGATTACTGCGACAGTGTTTTTCTCTCCCGAAGATTTACAACTAGTTAAAGGAGAGCCTCAATATCGAAGACGTTTTGTTGACGATATGGCTGTTTCTTTGCGTCCTGTTGTTGCTTCTTATCGAAGTGACTATGAACGGATTCTCAGACAACGAAACTCTCTTCTAAAAACGATGAGAGGTGGGCGAATCACTGAAGAGCATCGCCATACTTTGACTATTTGGAATGAGCAAATCGCTCAAGCTGGAGCGTTACTTGTTCATTCTCGATGGAATGTTTTGGCTCGGCTAATGCCAGAAATTCAACATGCGTATCAGCAGCTCACTGACGGTTCTAAAGCGATTGGTGTCACCTACGAATCGACTATTTTTCCTGATATTACAGATGCTACGCTCCCCCACGCAGCGCAGCTGAGCGTTGCTGATATTGCTCAGGAATGGATGCGCGCGATAGAAGACAAACAGCAAGAAGAAATTGAGCGTGGAGTAAGTTTAGTGGGAGCTCACCGTGATGAGATGATATGGAAGATTGGTGATATACCGGCTAAAGGTTTTGCATCTCATGGGGAGAGCTGGTCCTTAGCACTAGCTCTCAAATTAGGTTCTTGGTATGTTCATAGAAAAGAACAGCAAGGTGTGGGATCTTGTCCGATTCTTATCCTTGACGATGTTTTTGCTGAATTAGATACTGCACGGCGAAAACGCCTCGGTTCAATTGTCTCTGACGCTGAACAAGTGTTAGTCACATGTGCTATCGAAGAAGATATCCCTCAGGAACTGGGGGATGATATTACCATTGTGAGGGTGAGCCCGGGGCGGGTGGCATTTGGTGCAGAATCTTAGATGGCATACGGTAGTGAAAGAATTGTCTTCTCATGAATTTTGACGAGCGATACGCTGAAGCTCCAGCAATTATGTTGCAAAGAATGCGTTATGCTGCTTCTGAGCGAGGAGAGGCACCTCTTGAGGGGTATGCTGCTCGAAAAATTCTCAAAGATTTTAGTGCCTCAATGAGTCAGCAACCGGGGAAGAAAAAACCTCAACCGTATTACCAGCGGCAAAATATTGCTCAAATGGGTGGATATACAGGGGCTGGTGAAGATTATCGTGACCCCCAACCGCTGAGTTATGCTATCGATAAATTAATCCGTAGTCGAGGCTGGAAAGATCCGGTTGCTGTTTCTTCTGTGCTGGCTCGGTGGAAAGAATTGATGGGTGAGCATGTTGCTGAACATACAACACCCGAAAAATATCAAGATACTAAAGTTACGATTCGATGTTCTTCGACCTCCTGGGCTACTAATCTGAAGCTGATGAAAAGTGAAGTGTTGAAGATGTTTGAGCGGGAGCTTGGTGCTGGTATCGTGACAGATATTATTATTTTGGGCCCCCATACACGACAGTGGAAACACGGTAAATTGGTTGCTCCTGGTGGACGTGGACCACGAGATACCTATGGGTAGTTTTCTTATCTAAGAAGAGAAACTTATAACCACGGGGAACCTATTGTGCAATACCCTGATGCGCTTGAAACGCCGATTTTAGGCGTTCTAGCGGGTAGCCGCTAAGAATAACCCTTATAAAAGGCAACAAAGAGGGCTATATTTCCCTATTTTCCGGTAGAATTGAGCATAAATGTACTGCGCATTTTTAACTCTATGTCACTCATTGAATGAGTAATCCGTGCAGCCTTAATGTATAGCAATAAATAAGGTTGTGAAGGTTTGACAAAGATGCGCTAAATCTTACTCAAGGAGCCTTATACCTGTGGCAACTGAAGAAACACCTCATGAATATGGTGCAGCCGATATTACGGTTCTCGAGGGGCTAGAAGCTGTTCGTAAACGTCCTGGTATGTATATCGGTTCAACTAATGAACGCGGTCTGCATCATCTTGTCTATGAAGTTGTCGATAACTCTGTTGACGAAGCTTTGGCTGGATATGCCGATCATATTGAGGTGACAATCCTCGAAGACGGAGCGGTGCGTGTTAGCGATAACGGACGTGGCATTCCGGTTGATGAGCATCCCACCGAACATAAACCTACTGTAGAAGTCGTGATGACGATTTTGCACGCTGGCGGTAAATTTGGCGGTGGCGGTTACGCTGTTTCTGGTGGTCTGCACGGTGTGGGTATTTCTGTTGTGAATGCGCTATCTACTCGCGTGGAAACGCAGGTGCGACGTCAAGGGTATGCGTGGAACATCTCCTTTGAAAATGGTGGTGTTACGAAGAACCCGCTGACTCGTGGCGAAGCAACAGAACAAACTGGAACTACTCAGACGTTCTGGCCAGATCCCGAAATTTTTGAAACAACTGTTTTTGATTTTGAAACGTTGAGGGCGCGTTTTCAGCAAATGGCGTTCTTGAATAAGGGCCTCACCATTTCTTTGACGGATCAACGAGAGGTTCTCCCCCAAGACGAAATTGCTGGGGATGATAAGAAAAAAGGTGAACAACTCAATCGAGTTGGTGCAAATGCGCACGGATATAAAAGCGTCACCTACCTCTATGAAAATGGTCTTTTAGATTATGTTAAGTTCCTTAACAGCTCTAAAAAACTAGAGACTATTAACGACGAAATCATCGCTTTTGAAGCAGAAGATACCGAGCGTATTATGAGCTTGGAAGTGGCGATGCAATGGACTACCGACTATAAAGAGTCTGTCCATACGTATGCTAATACCATTAATACACATGAAGGCGGTACGCACGAAGAAGGCTTCCGTGCAGCACTGACGTCTTTGGTGAACCGTTATGCTCGCGATAATAAATTGTTGAGAGATAAAGACGATAACCTCACCGGTGAAGACGTTCGTGAAGGCCTAACGGCTGTTGTCTCTGTAAAAATTTCTGAGCCTCAATTTGAAGGTCAGACGAAGACGAAGCTGGGCAACTCTGAGGCAAAGTCCTTTGTTCAGCGTGAGATGTCAGATCATTTAGGTGACTGGTTCGAGCGTAATCCTCAGATCGCTAAAGACATTGTGCGCCGTGCGATTACTGCGTCTAATGCTCGTTTAGCTGCTCGTCGCGCTCGCGAGACAACTCGCCGTAAAGGCTTGTTGGAGACGGGTTCGATGCCTGGAAAGCTTAAAGACTGTTCGTCGAAGGATCCATCGATTTCTGAAATTTATTTGGTGGAGGGTGACTCTGCAGGTGGTTCTGCGGTTCAGGGACGTGACCCAAATACTCAGGCGATTCTTCCTTTACGTGGAAAGATTCTCAACGTAGAACGTGCTCGTCTTGACCGCGCTTTGGGCAATGCTGAGATTCAGTCGATGATTACCGCTTTTGGGTCCGGCATCGGAGAAGAATTTAACATCGAAAAAGCCCGCTATCATAAGGTTGTTTTGATGGCGGACGCAGATGTTGATGGTCAGCATATTACGACGTTGTTGTTGACTTTGCTCTTCCGCTTTATGAGACCTTTGATTGAAGCTGGGTATGTGTATTTGGCGCAACCTCCGCTGTATCGCATTAAATGGTCTAACGCTCCGCACGATTATGTTTATTCTGATGCTGAGCGTGATGAGGTTGTTGCTCGAGGTCTCGCTAATAATCAGCGTCTTCCTAAAGATAATGGTATTCAGCGTTATAAAGGTCTTGGGGAGATGGATTATACCGAGCTTTGGGAAACAACGATGGATCCTCAAAAGCGCACTCTCTTGCAGGTGACTGTAGAAGATGCTGCTGCAGCTGATCAGGTTTTCTCTGTTCTGATGGGTGAAGATGTTGAGGCTCGACGTGACTTTATTCAACAGAACGCAAAAGATATTCGATTCCTTGATGTCTAGGGAATATGTGCATAGCACAAGCGTTATATAACGCTCAAGGAATATAAATCAAGGACGAAAAGAAACGGAAAACTTCACATGAGCGATGAAACTCAGAATGATTCCACAGAACCTATTGAAGGCGAAGTTGTAGGAAGTTCCTTAGCGGCAGCAACTACCGTTCACGGACGAGTGAATAAAGTAGACCTCCGCTCAGAAATGGAACGTTCATACCTGGATTACGCGATGGCCGTCATTATTGGACGTGCTTTACCGGACGTGCGTGATGGGCTAAAACCTGTACACCGTCGCGTCATCTATGCAATGTACGATGGCGGCTATCGACCTGAACGAGCTTTTAATAAATGCGCTCGCGTGGTTGGTGACGTGATGGGTCAGTACCATCCCCACGGTGATAGCGCTATCTATGACACCTTGGTACGTCTCATCCAGCATTGGACCATGCGTTATCCCCTTGCGCTAGGGCAGGGAAACTTTGGCTCTCCCGGTAACGATGGAGCTGCGGCGTCTCGTTACACTGAGACAAAAATGGCGCCTATCGCATTAGAAATGGTTCGTGATATCCACGAAGATACCGTGGACTATCAAGATAACTACGATGGTAAGAACCAAGAACCGACTGTTCTTCCATCTCGTATTCCTAACCTATTAGTCAATGGCTCCTCAGGTATTGCGGTGGGTATGGCAACAAACATTCCCCCTCATAACTTACGTGAAGTAGCAGAAGGCGTGGAATGGTTCCTTAAAAATCCTGATGCAACGAACGAAGAGCTTCTTGATGCTCTATTAGAGCGCATTAAAGGCCCAGACTTTCCTACTGGCGCTACCATTCTTGGGCATAAGGGCATCGAAGATGCTTACCGTACAGGACGCGGATCTATTACGATGCGCGCGGTGGTCAACGTCGAAGAGATTCACGGTCGCACCTGCCTGGTTATTACCGAACTCCCCTATCAAACAAACCCCGATAATCTTGCTATTAAAATTGCTGACCTCGTCAAAGAGCATAAGATTACCGGTATTGCTGATTTACGGGATGAAACTTCTGGTCGTACCGGACAGCGTCTAGTTGTCGTTCTTAAGCGTGATGCTGTGCCTAAGGTTGTTCTAAATAACCTTTATAAGCACACTCAGTTACAAGAAAACTTCTCTGCTAACATGCTTGCTGTCGTTGATGGTGTGCCTCGTACACTTTCTTTGGACGCGTTTATTCGTCATTGGGTAAACCACCAGATTGAGGTTATCGTTCGACGAACTCGTTATCGTTTGCGTCAAGCTGAAGAAGAAGCGCATATTCTCCGCGGACTGCTTAAAGCTCTTGACGCTCTAGACGAGGTAATTGCTCTGATTCGTCGTTCTGCAACAGCAGATGATGCTCGTAACGGGTTAATGACGTTACTTGATATTGATGAAGCTCAGGCTCAAGCAATTCTTAACATGCAATTGCGTCGTCTGGCAGCTTTGGAACGTCAGAAGATTCAAACTCGTCATGATGAATTGATGCGTTTGATTGCAGAATATAACGAGATTATTGCTTCTGATACTCTTCAGCGTGAGATTATTTCTGAAGAACTTGCTGATATCGTCAATCGCTATGGCGATGATCGTCGCACCAAGATTCTGATGGGATATGACGGCGACATGTCGATGGAGGACTTGATTCCTGAAGAGGAAATGGTTGTAACTATTACTCGTGGTGGTTATGTCAAGCGCACTCGTTCTGACCAATATCGAAGCCAACACCGTGGCGGTAAAGGTATTAAGGGTGCTGCATTACGTGGCGATGATGTTGTAGAACAGTTCTTTGTGACCACAACGCATAACTGGATTCTTTTCTTCACGAACCTAGGTCGTGTTTACCGCACAAAGGCTTATGAGCTGATGGAAGCCGGTCGTGATGCTAAAGGCCAGCATGTCGCTAATCTCTTGGCGTTCCAACCTGAAGAGACTATCGCCAAAGTGATGGAGCTGAAATCTTATGAAGATGCTCCATATCTAGTGCTCGCTACTAAAGGTGGTTTGGTGAAGAAAACCAAACTAAGTGACTATGACACTAATCGTACTGCTGGTGTTATCGCTATTAACCTACGTGATGGCGATGAACTTGTTTCTGCTGGTCTTGCCTCTGCAGAAGACGATTTGATGTTGATCTCTCGTAAAGGTCAGTCACTGCGTTTCACCGCAACTGATGAGGCATTGCGTCCGATGGGTCGTGCAACCTCTGGTGTTACGGGTATGAAATTCCGTGATGGTGATGAGCTGTTGAGTATGAACGTTGTTTCTGATGATTCGTATGTTTTTGTCGTGACTGAAGGCGGTTATGCAAAACGCACGAAGGTTGGAGAGTATCGTATTCAAGGTCGTGGTGGTCTTGGTATCAAGGTTGCTAAATTGGCTGAAGATCGTGGTGACCTTGTGGGTGGATTGATTGTTGAAGAAGATGACGAAGTCTTAGTCGTTATGCAATCAGGTAAAGTTGTTCGTACTTCTGTTGCTGAAGTTCCTGCTAAAGGACGCGACACCATGGGTGTTATTTTTGCTAAACCTGGTAAAAATGACCATATTGTTGGTGTTGCTCGTAATCAAGACCGACAGCTTGAAGAAGAAAATGATGGCGAAAGCGCCGAAGCGGTCGATAATACAGTACCGTTAGAGAATCATCAGCTTGAGTCTGAGCAAGTAGTAGCTCAGAGTTCTGAAGAGAATGCACACGGAGGTAACTAAGAGTGAGCACTACCGGTACTAGCACCCGTAAACAAGGTGCACGAGCTACTGCGAATAAACAGCGTGTGGGGGCACGCAGCAACAGTACACGTTCTGCTGCTCACCGTAATAAGCCTTTGGTGCGTCCTGCACCTCGTTCTAAAGTTCGTCGCGCTCGTCTTGTTGTTGCTAAAGTCGATACTTGGTCTGTGGCTAAGCTGGTTTTCTTGCTTTCTGTTGCTGTGGGTATTGTCTTTGTTGTGTCTTCAGTGGTTTTGTGGCTTGCGATGCAGGCTACGGGGCTGTTTGATGGCATTAATGATCTTCTGACGATGCTTGGCACAACAGGTAACCATATTGATATTTCTAATTTCTTATCGTTGGGGCAGGTTGCGTTGTACACCACGATGATTTCTGTGGTGAACGTTATTCTCTTTACACTGCTTGGTGTTATTGCTGCAATGCTATATAACATTGCTGCAAAGCTTGTCGGAGGTATTGGGTTGACCTTGACTGATGATTAGAAATCTCTCTGTTTCCTTAGGATAATCTTAATGTGACCTAAAATACCCTATATCGATTTGGAAAAGTCGTGAAGGTCGTGTAAAGTTTTATTTCGTCCTAAGGGACAGGTAAGGGCGTATAGCTCAGACGGTTAGAGCGCTTCGCTGATAACGAAGAGGTCCCAGGTTCAATTCCTGGTACGCCCACTTCCTTACCGAAAGGCAAAAATGAAAAAGGTACTTCTGGTTGTTTCAACTGCGGTTCTTGGAATATTTTTGACGAAGAAGGTTCAGGAAAATCAGGATGTCAAAGCATCTTGGAAAGAATCTACGGATTCTTTGTAAAATCTCATAGAGGTTATAGCCGAGGGGGCGTGGCGCAATTGGTAGCGCACCTGCTTTGCAAGCAGGGGGTTAGGGGTTCGAGTCCCCTCGCCTCCACGTTTCGGTGATTATAGCAAGAGGGAAACGCCCGGATCCATCCCGAACCCGGAAGCTAAGACTCTTTGCGCCGATGGTACTGCACTGGGGACGGTGTGGGAGAGTAGGTCGTCGCCGAGCTATTTTTATGGTTGAGAATGACTCCAAGCCTTGTAGAGGTTTGGAGTCATTTTTTATGCTCGGAATAGAGGATATTTGTGATGAGTGTCCTACTGTTTTTAAGGTGAACAGTTGGTAAACACTACCTAAAGATAGGGTTTAACTCGTTGATATCTTAGGTGAACGCTTTTGAACACAACATAAAACAACATATGTTTTTTATGGAACAACCCTGTATTTACTTGAATGAAAACCTGTTATTTAGGGAGAGTTTAAGGGTTTTTAACCTTCTATTATTTTCTCCGTAAAGATTAAAGTGGTTTTATTGTCTGTTTATGTTGGTTCATGTTGTTTTTTGGTGAGTGTTTTTACCGTGTTCACCTAGCTTTCTATCTCGAATAACTATGTTCATAATCAAAGAGTGACTACTGAACTTATTATCTTAGCTATCGTGGTTCTTACGGCTTTAGCCTTTGACTTCACGAATGGATTTCACGACACCGGAAACGCTATGGCAACTTCTATTGCCACCGGTGCTCTCAAACCTAAAACTGCTGTAACTCTTTCTGCTGTTCTTAACCTCATCGGCGCATTCCTCTCCGTCGAAGTTGCTCGAACTGTAGGTAAAGGCATTGTTAATCTTGATGCTGTTGCTGGTGATAACTCAGGACTGCTTCTGATTGTCTTTACCGGGCTCGTTGGCGGTATCTTATGGAATGTTCTCACATGGCTTCTAGGATTACCTTCTAGCTCCTCTCACGCTCTATTTGGAGGGTTGATTGGATCAGCTATCGCAGCTTTCGGATTTTCTGGTGTTCAATGGAGCGGAGTTGCCGCAAAAATCGTCATTCCCGCTGTGATGGCACCATTCGTAGCAGGTATGGTTGCAACGGTAGGAACTTGGCTTATTTATAAAATTTCCCGACCAGTCTCTGATAAAAAGAAATATGAGGGATTCCGTTGGGGACAAGTTGGTACCGCATCCTTGGTTTCTCTAGCACACGGTACAAACGATGCCCAAAAAACTATGGGTGTTATCTTCCTAGCGCTTGTTGCATCTGGAGAAATTACGCCTGATGCAGATATTCCGTTCTGGGTTAAATTTACCTGTGCTCTCGCTATTGCTCTTGGCACTTACTGGGGCGGCTGGCGCATCATTCGAACCTTGGGTAAAGGCCTCGTGGAAATTGATACACCTCAAGGTATGGCAGCTGAAGGATCATCTGCCGCAATTATTTTGACATCTTCTCACTTCGGTATGGCGCTATCTACAACGCACGTAGCAACAGGCTCTATTCTTGGCACCGGTCTTGGGCGACGTGGCGCTGAAGTACGCTGGGGTGTTGCAGGACGTATGGTTATCGCTTGGATTATTACCTTGCCTGCGGCTGGAAGTATCGGTGCTATTACTTGGATGATTGGTCACTACCTCAACGCTGTCACAGGCAGTGGATTCTTGGGTGAACTCGCGGTATTCCTTATTCTCATTGGTTTCTGTGCGTGGATGTACCTACATTCCAAGAAAGCTCCTGTGGACGCTTCAAACGTCAACGCTGAATGGGGCGAATCAGGCGCCGATAAACAGTCTAAAGAATCAGTTCAGACACTAAACTCTGGTGTCTCCAAAAATACAGCCCATAAGGTGGGTGCCTAATGATAAGTCTTTTTGAGATTGCTCAACGAGTTGTTCCCGTCATTCTGACCGGTTTAGTGTTTGGTGCTGGTATTCCAGCTTTCTACGCCATTGGGCTGAGGATGCTTGCCGGAACGACTGAATATACCGCAGACGGTCGTTTGATTGAGGTTGAACCACCATCTTCGTTCCGTAAAGTCATCGCTTATAGTATCTTTGCAGTGATTGTCCTTGTTATTATTATGGGAATCTTATGGATTGCTAAAGATTTTATTTATCATTCCACAGGGTTTAACCTATTTGGTGTGGCGGGATAGGATGTCTCGCTTTTGAATCCCTAGCAAAGGAGTAGCGGGATGCCTCAGAGAAATATCGTCTCTCGTGTTATTGACTGGTTGAGTGTCGGTTACCCCGAAGACGTCCCGGTACAGGATCGAGCAGCAGTGATGGCTGTGTTGCGTCGTCGATTGACTGACGCGCAACTTGAAGAAGTAATTCGTAAGTTAATGCTCTCTCGTGCTGCTCGAGGTGAAGATTATGTTTCTGACCAACGTATTAACGAGTACATCAGAAAAGTAACCGATGACGTTCCTACTCCTGAAGAGATTGACCGTGTGGCTCGAATCCTCGGCGCTCATGGTCTGCACATTTCAGAGAATCATTTCAGTGCCGAAGACTCTGTTGAAGAGACTGACACTGATGGGTACGTCGAATACACCAACCCTAGTGAAGAAGAAAAGCGTATTGCTGAGTTAGCCGCTTCTCGTGTTCGATTGGATGGAATCACTGGGGAACAATAACTGTCGGCATTCGTTGAGGCGCGGATGTCGTATCTAATCTTTCTTAGAAATAAGAGAGGTGCAATCGCATCAGTAGTCCGTAGCGAAATGCACGTGAGGAGCACCTTGTAGCGGGGTGCTCCTCACTTTATTTAAGATATAAAGTGCTGTAAGTCATAACTTCTTGATTTGCTTAGATTTCGGTAAGTGTTGTAGGATTTTATCTGTAACACCACGGGGGCGTGGCGCAATTGGTAGCGCACCTGCTTTGCAAGCAGGGGGTTAGGGGTTCGAGTCCCCTCGCCTCCACGTTTCGGTGATTATAGCAAGAGGGAAACGCCCGGATCCATCCCGAACCCGGAAGCTAAGACTCTTTGCGCCGATGGTACTGCACTGGGGACGGTGTGGGAGAGTAGGTCGTCGCCGAGCTATTTTTATGGTTGAGAATGACTCCAAGCCTTGTAGAGGTTTGGAGTCATTTTTTATATCGACCCATTATCCACTCATAATGCCATAAAACCCGATACCGCTCTACAACGTCGAAGTAACACTATTCTCCTCTAAACAGCTCTTCAGATTCCCCAAAATCCTCATAAAAGTACCCTTGACGAACAGTTACTACGCCCGTTCATCAAGGGTACTGAGAAGAAACTTTATAGAAAAATTCTTATATCCAAGATTGACCAATAACTAGCTTTGAGGGGTCTTCCAAGGATCCTCTACTGGCTGAGATGCTTTATATGCAGCATAACCGGCAACTGCACCAGCAACTACCAAGCCAAGGAATACCAAAGACTTATTTCCGCCCTTAGTAGCTTTTTTCTGCTCTTTGGCATAAGCCTTCGCAGCCTTAACAGCTTGCTTCTGAGCATTCTTGAGAGCTTTTTTATTTCCAGTTGCTTTCTCAACAAGGTTTTCTGCTTGTTCTGGAATATCGAAAGAACTTAGCTTATCTGCGGCAACAGCAGCAACCTCGCCACTCTTTGCACGAGTCTTTTCTGCATACTTCTGAGCGATTTCGCTAGCCTTAGCTGCCTGAGCTTCAGCAAGCTGAGTGAGCTTCTCAGCCTTTTTGCCCGTTGCTTTCTGAGCCTTAGCAAAAGTCTTTTCTGCAAGTTTCTGAGCTTTCGATACTTTGCGTGCACACACCATGAGGTCTGCCTTTCTTTATCGTTACACCATAGAACCAAGTGCCCTACGGAAAATTATGATTAATACCTAGCTTACGTACTATTTTCTTAAAACAGAGGTTTAGCTCGCAAAAACCCCCATGTTTCACTTCTCGCTAAAGTTCTATCAACATATCTCAAAGACTTTCGCTAAGTGCATAAGTGTCCTAGAGGCTAGCGGACTATGACAGAACATGCGAAAATAGAGACTATGACTAACGCAACTGCTAAAGCAACTATTCATACCAACCACGGTGATATTGTCGTCAACCTCTTCGGCAACCATGCACCTATCACTGTCAAAAACTTCATTGGTCTTTCCGATGGCACCCAACAGTGGACACACCCTCACACCGGTGAACCACAAGAAGGTCCCCTCTACAAAGACGTCATCTTCCACCGTATTATTCGTGATTTCATGATTCAAGGTGGAGACCCCCTCGGTCAAGGAATTGGCGGCCCTGGCTACCAGTTCAAAGATGAGATTCATCCTGAACTTTCCTTCAATAAGCCATATCTTCTCGCTATGGCAAATGCTGGCCCCGGCACCAATGGTTCACAGTTCTTCATCACGACTGTAGAGACCCCTTGGCTCAACGGTCGTCACACCATTTTTGGTGAAGTCGCAGACGAAGCATCTCAGAAGGTTGTAGACGCTATTGAAGGCGTTAAAACCGGAAATATGGATCGTCCCGTCGAAGACGTTGTTATTTCTTCTATCGATATTGAAGAACTCTAAACCTGATTAATATTAGGTAAGAGCCCGTCCGGTACATACCCCGGTCGGGCTCTTATTGCATCACCACAGCATAACTCAGAGAAAAGTACGCCAGATGAACTATCAACCACCTCTACACGGAGAATCATCGACTCCTTCATTTCCGACCTGCTCTCAACACCCTGACAAGATGGCATATGCACGGTGCAAACAGTGCCAAAAACCTACATGTGGTGATTGTCAGATTCCCGTAGAAGTCGGTATCTTATGTCGTTCTTGTCATCCTGATGGGACAGCTTCTCGCAAGATGAGGAGAATGTTAACACAACAAGATTCTCCTGTGATTACCTACCTGTTAATAGTGCTAACAACACTGGTTTATGGCGCTCAGCTATTAATCCCCGGGTATTTTGTGTTTAATGCTTTTGCTTTTAACTGGAACTATGTTCTTGAAACACATCAATGGTGGCGTTTTCTCACAAGTGGTTTTTTGCATAGCCAAGGGAATATCTCTCATCTGGCGCTCAATATGTTTTCTCTATGGCTTTTTGGCCGCGAACTAGAACTTCGTTTGGGAAAAATAAAATTTATAGCTCTTTACCTATGTTCTATTATTGGTGGATCTATTGCGGTGTCTATGGCTAGTACGTTGAGTTCTGATCCGTCTGTAACGACTATCGGTGCTTCTGGGGGAGTCTTTGGTCTCTTCGGTGCATTTTGGGTACTGACTCGTCTTCGAGGCGAAAATTCTTCCCCTATTCTAATCCTGATTGTTATCAACATGGCCTATAGTTTCTTCTTTCCCGGTATTTCTTGGGAAGCTCATCTTGG
The DNA here is from genome assembly GCF_048512915.1 of Rothia sp. P7208. Classification (NCBI taxonomy): domain Bacteria; kingdom Bacillati; phylum Actinomycetota; class Actinomycetes; order Micrococcales; family Micrococcaceae; genus Rothia; species Rothia sp. P7208. The sequence continues at coordinate 655,196 of NZ_JBLXXW010000001.1, read as the reverse complement.
AGGAATGCTAACAGGTGCTGCAATGACATGGGTGTTGCAAAAATTATCTCAACAGGGGCAATCAAATATTTGAGAAGAAGGGGTATCTACTCCAGTGAAAGAGACACGCTGAGTAGTTATCCACATACTTTGTCCACATTGTTAATAACTACAGGTGTGTAATTCCTAGAATGTTATTCTGTGGAAAACGTGATAGATTCAAGAAGCTACTTTCGCGTAATTACAGGGGTGTAACTATTTTCCCCAGAGTTATCCACTATTGTGGATAACTCTGGGTTTGATATCTGTGGATTTTTTGGAATTACAAAAAATCACACAATATGAAGACTCCTAAACAGATGCCTTCTTGATGAGAGCACGTACAGCCTCAGAAGCATCAGATGCCGAAGCAACAAAAGACTCTTGAGCTGTCGAAACTGTTGGAACAACGGCATTTCCCTGATTGACCGATTTAACAAATTCTTCAGCCTCAGAATCTTCCCAAATATTGACCCATACGGCGCTATCGCCATCGTCACCTAAACCAGCGTCAAGGCGCTCACAAAAAGGGCACCCCGGCCTCCAAAAAATAACAACAGAACCCTGCTCAAGAGCCTGCTGGGCCTGAACAAACGTTGATTGCTGATGGTTTGGCATGGCAAACTTCTTTCTTCTAAAAATACTGATACGAGGTAACACAGAAAAACTCCCTGCTACTGGAAGTATGATGACACAAAAAACTGTGGACGATACCGAAAAAATCGGTACCGCCCACAGCTTCTAAAAGAATAAATTACTTCTTGAAGGAATCAATAATGTCGCCAGCAGCGTCCTTGACCTTCTCTACACCGTCTTTAACAGTGGACTTGAGCTGATCAACTTTACCCTCTGCTTCTAGCTGAGAATCGTCAGTTACTTTGCCAGCAGCTTCTTTTGCCTTACCGGTAGCGTCTTCAACGCCGTTCTGAATTTTATCTCCGATGCTCATAAGAGCCTCCTTCATAGATATGAGGTCTTTCGAGGAAGCAAACTTGCAACCTCTCACTAGTAAGACGAAACAACCCACAAAAATGTCACGCAGAAAATAAAATTTTTTTTCGGGGAAACTAAAAAAGACTAATTCTGCTGCATTCTATCGTGAAAATAGTCTTAAAAATCAAACGCCCCATCGAAAAGATGGAGCGTCCGGCGAAAAACTTACTTGCCAAATTTTTCGGTTACAGCTTCAATGCCTTCGCTAATTTTCTCTTTTGCTTGGTTGACAATATCTTCGTTGACAACGTCTTTACCAATTTTTTCGTTGACAACATCTTTGACGCTTTCGACGCCTTCGGTGATTTTGTCTTTCATTCCATCAAGATCGAAACCCACGGAACTATCCTTTCATATCAAAGACGAGAAGAACTCTTGGAGTATCTACTCGAAGCATCAGAATAATGCTCATAACTAGAATAGTTGGTGCAGAATCATAAATAAAAGCTTTTCATCAAAATTTTCTATATCAACAGATTAAGGATTCAACAGCATATCTCTAAATCTAGGTGATACCGCAAGCTGAACCACCAGCTCAAAAACCTCAAAAGAACATTGGCATGCCGAAGAACCATCATTATAGGTAAAAACAAGTATCAAAATAACTAAAAATGACGTTTCTGACCAGCATGAACTAAAAAATAATGGTACTGAGTACATTGCATCGAAAAACAGGAGTATACTCGCCAGAGTCTTATTCATGATTACGCACAATAGTGCGTTCCTAGAAAGGTCCCCCTGATGGGGTCTACGCTCAAAAATAAACAGCGCAGTATCGCTCAACGAACACACAATAGCGATCCTGAACCAGAGGCGACATCAACTATCACACAAAAAGTTCGCCATATATCTCGTACATGGCTCTTAGATAATGGGCAAGAACTCAAAGGCAACCTCCAAGGCCCACACGGTAGAAAACGTCCACAACATGAAGGCCATTCTTGGTGGAAAGTCATGTGCCTCTCCGGCGTTGACTACTTTTCGACCTTGGGATACCAACCAGCTATTGCAGCACTTGCAGCAGGACTACTAAGCCCTCTCGTGACAATACTTCTTGTCTTTGTCACGCTCTTTGGTGCACTTCCTATCTACCGCCGTGTAGCTGCAGAATCTTCAAATGGCGCCGGATCTATCGTCATGCTAGAAAGACTCCTTTCACGATGGAATGCGAAAATTGTTGTCCTCATCCTTCTCGGATTTACGACTACAGACTTCATGATTACGATGACACTATCAGCAGCCGATGCTGCTGAACACGTCGAAGCTAATCCTTACGTCCCATCTTTTCTCAACGGACAACATATCCTGATTACCCTTTTCTTCCTCGGCCTACTCGGTGCAGTATTCCTCCGCGGCTTCAAAGAAGCTATCGGCATCGCAGTCGGACTCGTTATCTTCTTTCTCTCTGTAAACGTGGTAGTCATCGCCGGTTCAATGATTCGTATCTTTGAACACCCCGAATACCTCAATAACTGGTCGGAAGCATTACTAAGAAACCATTCAAACCCATGGTTAGCTTTTGCCCTTATCGCTCTTGTCTTCCCTAAAATAGCGCTGGGTATGAGCGGTTTTGAAACAGGGGTCGTCGTTATGCCCCAAATTAAGGCTGAAGGAAAAAATACTGCCGAACAAACTAAACACCGTGTTATTGCGACTCGCAAGCTACTCACCACCGCAGCGTTAACAATGAGCACGTTATTGATTACCTCAAGCTTTGTCACAACATTGCTTATTCCGCAGGCAGAATTTCAAGAAGGCGGTCACGCCAACGGTCGAGCTTTAGCCTACTTAGCCCATGAAATGTACGGGGAAGGATTTGGAACAATCTACGATATTGCCACCATCCTCATTCTCTGGTTTGCAGGGGCTTCAGCAATGAGTGGTTTATTAAACCTCGTGCCACGCTATTTGCCTCGATACGGTATGGCCCCAGAATGGGCGCGCGCTTCACGTCCTTTAGTTATTGTCTTCACGATTACAGCATTCATCATCACCATCATCTATAAGGCAGATGTTAACGCCCAAGGTGGAGCTTATGCTACTGGCGTTTTGGTGCTCATGACAAGTGCCGCTATTGCGGTAACTCTGAGCGCTCGCCGTCATCGAGAACCTTATTCCGTTATTTTCTATTCGTTGATCACTCTCATCTTTGTCTACACAACCGTTGCTAACATTATTGAACGCCCAGAAGGTATTCGTATTGCTAGCACTTTCATTGTGGCAATAGTCGTTGTGTCACTTATTTCTCGTGCGATGCGCTCATACGAGCTTCGTATTGACCACGTTAAATTTGATAAAAAGGCTCTTGAATTTATTCTCGAAAAAACAGATGAGCCCATACACCTTATTGCTCACCGTCCTGATAACTTCAACCTTGCTGATTATCTTGAAAAGCGAGAACGTGAAGAATGGGGGCATCATATCGGTAGAGATAAGAATGTGCTCTTTATGGAAATTGCAGTGATGGATCCTAGCCAGTTTAAATCTGAGTTAACGGTGCACGGTGTTGAAGTAGGCGACCAGCGTATCCTCTGCGCTTCTGGAGCTTCTATCCCTAATAACATCGCTGCTTTGACATTAGAAATCCGTGATATGACCGGTAATGTTCCGCATGTGTATCTTGACTGGGCTGCGGGTTCTCCGATGAAGAACTACTTGGCGTTTATTTTCTTTGGACAAGGTCAAGTTGCCTCAACAACGCATGAGGTATTGCGGCGAGCTGAAAAACAGATTATGAGACGACCTGTTGTTCATGTGTCGTAGTTGGTGTCCTTGATATAGCTATCCCCTAGTAAGTATTCCATTTGAGGCATGTTTACTAGGGGATAGCTATATCTCAATAATTTCTAGATATCTTTATCTGCGGGGAATCCTGCAACCATCGGTAAAAACTCAGGGGAGGCGTAACCACAGCGAGCATAAGCTTGCGCCACACTCCTTGCGGCATCAGGAATCTTCTGTCGATCAATAAGCGCCATGACCGCACCACCAAAACCTCCTCCAACCATGCGAGCGCCTAATGCTCCATTTTCAAGACAGACGTTTACTGCAAGGTCAATCTCTGGTCGTGAAACCCTCAGCTCATCCCTCATGGAAATAAAAGATTCTGTGAAAAGATGCCCTAGTTCACTCCATGCATGAGGGGTTTCATCTGACATATTCCGAAGAAGGAATGTTGCTCGTTCTACAAGGCACATGTCGTGAAAAGTATGTCTAACCCAACCACGAGGAAATTGTGGCGGTTGCTCAGTTCCTTCAAAAGCGTCAAGAGCACGAATCGTCGTTGTATCAACCATAGATAAACGCCAAAGCTTCGCCTGATGCTCATCTAATTGAGAACAGGACAAATCCTCAGGGAGAGCATTGCGAAGATAGTCCAAACCTAGAGCCTGCGCGCAGGCTTCTGCTGCTGCTCGACGGACTGCGAATTCTCCGCCGGAGAGTTCGTGTGGAGTATTGGTGTTGATGACGAGGAAACCTAACCCTGCTGACTCAACATCTGCTTCTAGAGGTTCAATGGAGAAATCTCGAAAATCAATAGCTAGAGCCCTATGAGGCTTCGACCGTAATGAGGTTGTCTGATCTAAACCTCCCGTACGAGCTCCCGCTACATCATTTTCTGCGCGGATGCATACTTGAGCTAGGCGGGAACGCAAAGCGTCATTGCCTGGCCCGCGATCAGAAGGCAGCGGTTCGCTCTCGTCACAATCTTCACGTAGAGGGCACGAAAGGTCGAGGAGAGCTAAAATTGTTGAGCATTCTAAAGCTGCAGAAGATGAGAGTCCGCCGCCAACAGGAACATGAGAGTCAATGAGCAAATCTGCACCAAAATTTTTAGGTAAAACAATATCTTTGCCCCCTTCCTGATTCATGGACCAAGCAACACCTGCAACATATGTGAACCACCCTTTGAGGTTGCCTGGTTGAATATCTCGAATGACAACAGTTCTTTCGTCAGCGGGCATCTGTAGAGATTCTGCACGAAGCACACCGTCGGTTCTGAGCTTTCCTGCAATATAGGTGCGGTAGGGAAGAGGCATCGGTAAGCATGAGCCACCCAAGAAATCAATATATTCCCCTAGTAGGTTAAGTCGTCCAGGGGCAGACCAGACACCATCAGGATAGACTCCATATTTTTCTTTGAACGCATTTTTCACATGCAGTACTTGTTCTTGATGATGAGGAAGATCTTTCCATCGTGGTTGAGCAAAATTGCTCATAATGATATGTCTTCTTTCCTGTAGTTGTAACCTCTACACCTCATATGTGGTGAGGTGGCATATTCGAGAATATAACGATATTTTCTCACGGTGTATTCCCTCTGATTATGTTGTGCTCATGCTCTGAATTTGATGGAGAAGAATATATTTTGGGATGATCTACTTTTCAGAGGAGTGATTATTCTGTTGCTAACCACCCGCGAATGAGTGCTTGAATACTTGTTTGATAAGAAGAAGGGGGCGTCAGCATCGCCTTTCGTGCTTCAAGGACAGCTGTTGTTTGTTCTTCTTCAATGAGGCTGAGACAAAGATGTACTAAAGATTTTGCGGCAATCATGCCTGATATGTCTTCTCTGAGCTGTGTGAAGAGGTCTGCTAGATGGCAGAGAAAAGGCAAGTCTTCGGGGTGGAGAGCTAAGGCTAAACGGATGACTTCAGCACCTTCGGGTATAGAAATAATATGTGTGTAAAGTTCTTGAGCGCTATGAGAAAGCGCAGTATCTACACTGTCTCCAACGCAGCGGATATTAGAGAGCATTCTTGATGCCAAAGACGCAAGAAGCTCTTGTTTATTTCGAATGTGATAGTACAAAGAACCTGGTGCGACGTTTAACTCAGTGGCTAATCTACGCATAGAAAGATCCGCTAAACCGTATTGGTTGAGAACGGAGAATGCAGTGTCCAAAATTTTTTCACGTGATAGAGCCACCACATTATTGTAAAACGGTTCAGAGAACAAAAAAATAGATAAACAATGGGGTTGAATGGAAATATGACACTGAACTTCTCTGAACTCAAAGCACGTGTTTCTCGTAAAGAGCCTCTGACTATTAATGATGTTGTTGATATTTTGAGCTCTGGCCCAGGTGCAAAGTTTGCTCTTGTCGAATTAGCTGCACAGCAACGTACGGAGTTTTTTGGTCGTGAAATAACGATCGCTAATTTACTCGGTGCAGCACCTCTTTCTGATATTCCGCAAGTGGTTGTAACCGTCGCAGATGCAGAGGATGACCAAACATTAGCGCTGAAGCTTATGAACGCTGCTGATGAATTAGAGTCGCTTACTCACGGACGATCTGGCCAGCTGGTTCTCGACTTTTTACCAGTTCACAAGGTATCCGATGCGGCTCAGACACTTAGTCCGATGCGAGCTGTTGGCGTTCTTGTTGCTCTTCGTCTATTAATCGGTTCGCATAGTCTTTTCTTGAGACAACAGAGAGTTCAGCGACTGCAGTCTTTACAATCTTTAGGTTTGCATGTGCTAGATACTCTTGCGATGGAATATGACCAAGAAAATGCTTCCTTGAGCGTTTTTGAAGACCTCGTTTCTATTCGTAATGCGCGTTTAGAAATCTCTAATATTCAAGGGCGAGACATCATTGAAGAACACATCGCGTTCTTTGAGTCTCAAGGAGATTCTGACGCTCGCTCCTACGCTGAGGTTCTTTTGGGGGAGGACGGCGGTACCAGTGGCGGTTGCGGTGGTAACTGTGGGTGCGGTTCAGGCGGTTGTGGCTAATAACCTGTGATACAGGCATCTTTAAATGCACTCTTCCTGAGATTTTCTGGAGAACTTCAGGGGTATTGGCGCGTTTTGAATTGAACACCGTTCAAAAAAACAGTTAGATGAGTTTATGACGACCAACTTTCTAGAGATTTCTCAACGCATTCTCAACGGTGGGCAACCTGCTACCCGCGAAGAAGCCTTAGCCATGCTCACCGCAGAAGACTTTTCTACCTTCACCCTGGTAGAAGCTGCCGGTCAATTACGTCGCCACTATTTTTCTAATACAGTCAAAATCAATTACCTCGTCAACCTCAAATCTGGTCTGTGCCCAGAAGACTGCACCTATTGCTCTCAGCGACTAGGTTCAGAAGCTGACATTCTCAAATACACCTGGATCAAACCCGACGAAGCCGTCAAACAGGCAGGGCACGGTATTGCTGGAGGGGCATCTCGTGTATGCATGGTTGCTTCCGGTAAAGGGCCAACCAACCGAGACGTTGAACGAGTTGCCGGAATGGTAGAAAGCCTGAAAGAGGAACATCCCGAGGTGGAAGTATGCGCCTGTCTTGGAATTCTCAAAGAAGGACAAGCAGAACGTCTACAACAAGCTGGTGTTGACGCTTACAACCACAATCTCAACACCAGTGAAGACCACTATAAAGATATTTGTACAACCCACACCTATGAAGACCGCGTCAACACAGTGCACTCAGCTCAGGAGGCTGGACTATCTGCCTGTTCGGGTCTCATTGTGGGAATGGGAGAAAGCGACGAACAACTTGTCGACGCAATTTTTGCCCTTAAAGACCTTGAAGGGGACTCTATCCCCGTAAACTTCCTGATGCCTTTTGACGGAACTCCCTTAGCTGGCACGTGGGAACTCACGCCCATGAGATGTTTGCGTATCCTTGCAACAGTTCGCATGGTCAACCCTGAAAAAGAACTTCGTATGGCTGGAGGCCGCGAGATGCACCTGCGCTCGCTTCAAGCTACAGCATTACACGTCGTTAATTCCTTATTCCTCGGTGATTATTTGACCTCTGTGGGTCAGTCTGCTTTAGATGACTTAAAAATGATTCGGGATGGGGGGTTTGTCGTTCTTGGTGCTGAAGATCGAGATCTTGTGGCAGAACACGAAGAATATCTACGTGCTCATAATGCTCTACCTCAAGAGAATATGCCGGCTGCGACCCCCTGCGGAACTAGTGGTTCTGCAAGTGCCTGCGGTGGTTGTTCTTCTGCTGGAGCTTGTGGAAGCTCGCATGCTTCAGCTGAAACTGTTCAAGATTCTGGACACCATGTTGAGTTTTCTCCTGTAATTACAAGAAAACGTGGTGTTGGTACGGATATTGCACCTAATGCCTGATGGTTTTCTGATGATACGGTGAGAAAAATAGAGTATTTTTGCTCTTTTCTCACATAGACTGGGGCATAACGTCTTATACGATGCACCAGCACATCATGAGAGGGTGAATAGAGCTATTATTTCTCGACGTTCAGCACTGACATTATGTAGTCTAGGTGGTCTAGGTCTAACTCTTAACGCTTGTGGTTCTTCGTCTGAACAAGAAAAAGATGAGAATCATGTTGCCGTGGAATTGTTTGATCGACAGAATAATCCGCTTAAAGTTTCTGGTGCTTACCGTCAATTAGCTGATTCTCTACGTGGGCTACCAGAGTTTTCTTCCCCTCGTAATTTTTCTCTGGCTCTGCACCGTTATGATACGCAAGAAACTTTTTACTATAACCCGTCATATCGTGGTTATGAAGCGAGCACGGTGAAGGTTCCTATTGCCTTGGCTCGAATGCGTATTGCGTATGAGCATGGAAAATCTTTGGGGCATCATACCGTATCTTTAGTGAAATCAAGTATCGGTTATAGCGATAATAATTCGACAGTTTTGCTCTACGCCGGATTAGGTGAAAACGAGCAGGAACGCTCTGAACAACTTAATCTCACCTATCAAAAGCTGGGTGTTTCTCAGACTCGAGACGGTGGTGGTTGGGGGAATAACCTCACAACAGCTGGAGACCACCTCAAAATTGCGCGAGCGGTCTATGAGGGACTTGATTGGGTGGCTTCATCTGATATGCGCGTCCTTCGTACTGCTATGGAAGGAGCTGACCCGTCATCGCAGGGGTGGGGTGTTGGTGCCCTCACTCAAAACCCCGGTGCTCAACGCGTACTTTGCAAGAACGGATGGATTGCTGATGATGCTGGCATTTGGTTTATTAATTCTACGGGCGATGTGCTTCATCATGGGAAAACATATGCTCTATCCGTGATGACAACCGGTTTCGCAGAGCAACAGCAGGGGCAAGAAGCTAATAGTAAAGTTGCTCAGACGGCGTTATCAGTATTATCTTCTTGATAAACACCGTCATCGGGAAAACTTTGATGATGCTATCAGTCTTTAGGACTTAGAACGAGAAGAAATATGAACTAGACTTATTGCATAAGATAGCTTATGAACCTGTATAAAGCTCCTTTATGAGCGACGCAAAGACTTACTCAAGGAATTGATTCAATAACCATGAATTTAAAAGATTTTTCTCCAGCATTCCTAACCTCATTAGCAGGCATTTTCGTGGGAGCGTTGATGATTGGTTCAAGCTCGGTAGTAGTAACGGCTCTAGGATGGTTACTGTTACTGGCGGCCCTCGTTCTTAACGTATTTTCCGTGATGGTTTCTCTCCAAGGGGCTAAAGGTAAAGATCTTCCTAGCTTGATTAGTTCTGTTGTTTCGGATTCTCGTGGTGACGAGAAAAAAGCTATTACTCAGACAGAAGATTCTGAGCCTGAACCTGATACAGAGGCTCAACCCACGGTAGAGAAAAATACTGAAAAAGAACAAGAGAAGATTTTTCGTACGCGTTCTGCTCGACCACGAAACTAGAAGGTAAAGAACCGGTATGAATACAAAGTTTTTACGTTCTCCGGCGTATCTTATGTCGGTTGGTGCGCTTATTGTTGGTGCGGTGCTAGCTAGTACTGACATGATGATTATCGGGTGGATTGTTTTTGCTGTTGGACTTGCTCTTAACGCGATGGCTTTAGTTGTTTTAGCTAATCGAGATTATTTGCATCATGTTCAGCGGTTAGAAGCGTCTCGTTCTGCACGTGCTTCTGGTCGCTCGTAAGATACGAGCACATGTCATAAAAAATGCGGTGACCCTCCGTGTTAAGGGGAGGGCCACCGCATTTTTTATTTCTTTGCATTATCACTACTTAGATGATGTCGTTGAGGATTCTCTTCATGAGAGTAGACATCGCAACGATTTCGTTTGAGTCGGTGTTGCGTAGTAGGTTTTGAATAAGGTCAGTGTGCACGGTGCGTGCTGCTCGGAATTGTTTATATCCTTGGGGTGTTAGGTAGACACCTTTTCCTCGGCGGTCTTGTTCGACGTTGATGCGTTCAACCCAGCCGATGTCAATGAGACGACCAACCTGGTAGGTGAGGCGAGAAGGGGAAAGGACGAGTGTTGAGGACAACTTGCCCATGCGCACCACTGGTGGCTCTTTGTCTTTCTTGTACCCTTCTGCGAGTACTGCAAGCACCTGGAAGTCGTCGAGCTTCATTTTGGTGTGCGCTCGAAGGCCTTTATCAAGGTATTGGGTAATGGTGCTGTGTGTTTGTGAAAATAGCTTCCAGAGAAGTGTAATTTCCTGTTCGGTAAGTGGATGGGCAGTATTCATAGCAGTATGGAGTGTACCCTTCGTTGGGGAAGTGGGTTGGGGAAATATATTTTGTAGGTTTCGATGATATGTTGTTCAGAAAATCCATTACTGGATATCCATGACAAAATATCAAGTCCACAAGCTACATATAGTTTATAGTAAATAATCTCTTAACAGTTACATTATATGCAAAGAAAAATTTTCTCATTACCAAGCGGTAATTTCCAGTTAAGTCTGATATCTACGTCTTCGATTATATAGATTTACCTAGTCAAGAGCGTAAAAATACAAATAATATTAAGATATTAGTCGTTAAAGCTGATAGGAATCTTTACGTTCTATGGGTTTCGTCTGAAGAGAATAGTGTTGCTATTGACTTCTTAAGAACTTCTCTATTGATAAAACAGGAAAGTTGTTTATTCTAAATTCCACTAAGGCCGTTTAGATAATTACTAACTATCAAGGGTTAAATCTTTTGCTAAACGAGCAATATGAATAGTCAAGTAGGTTAACTCGTCATCCGTTAACTCTTGGTCTAATTGCATTTCAAGTAGTAGACGGACTTTTTTTGCGCACGAGAAAGCTTGAGGATAACTTGTCTTGACTGCTTCAAAAATAGCTGGAGTTGTTGGATCTTGTTGTAAGGGATATTTACCTTGTTGAGAACGAACAAAAAGATATCTTAAATGAGTGATAAAACGGACAACGCTCATAGAAGATTGATCAATTTTTTGTCCGTATGCGGAGGAAATCACATCAAAAATTTGGGAAAAAATTTCAGTCATGCGGAATGTTGTAGACATATCCGCTGTCGTTAATTGAGAATTGACCAGATGTAACGCTAAAGGAATGGCTTCTGCATCAGCTAGCGTTACACCTAAACGTTCTTCTACTAATGCAATTGCTTTCTTTCCGAATTCCACTTCTTGAGGATATAACTGGGTCACTTCAAGAGTTAGTGGGTAATCAGCATCAATGCCTTCCCTTGCTCGGATGATCGCAAAGTTAAGGTGATCTGCCAACGGGATAATAAAAGAATGGGAAAGGGATATATCGCTATTCTCGCGAACAGAAGCCTCTAATTCGGTGGCAAGAGCAAGAATCTCTGAAGGAATCTCTGAAAGAGACCATGTAAGCCTCTCGTCAGATGTACTCTGCTCAGGAACAAAAGTTTGTTCAACCTTGGTGGGGTCAAGGAGATCGCCTTTGCGTTTACCAAAAGCTAAACCTCTGCCAATAACGACAGTCTCTACTCCGGAATGATTCATAGCGAGGGCAACATTGTTGTTATAGATTCGAGAAATCCGCACAATGCCCTCCTTAACTAAAGCACCTATGAAGCGTACATGTCTTCTCTATTTTAGGTGATATATCGATGAAGAGGGGGTTTGACCGCTATCATCCCTGGAAGTTTTGGGCTCGAGGGAGCTTTTCTTTGTGATAAAAGGTGGTCGAAGATATAGAAAGACTCGTGCCGGGGGGAACCACAACCACCGACACGAGCCAGTCTAAATGAAACGTACGCATCTCGAGTTTGCATTAGTACGAATCAGTCTCGCGGGTGCACCCTTTCGGGTGCAATATAGTTGACAACACAATAACTATACCTATTTATTGAGCAATGATGCAAGTGTTATTAGATAATTTTTTAGTGCAGTACCCACGGGTAACATAGTCAGATAAACCTTTAGTGTAGCAGAGCTTACTAATGCATTATATTTCCTAGTCAATAGCTTGTTGTTCAACTTTTCTGAACAGTTATTGACCACCTAGAGGTCATATCAATAAAAAGATAAGTCCCATTTATATATAAACCAGATAACAAAAATATCTGACGATAAAGCAGATAACCATGCTGATACAACACCAACACAGTGCACCACCGAACACCGCTCCAACAAACTACACTAAAAAGAGCAGGTAAAACTCCTTCAAAACCTCAGAAAGACACCCCATGAAACTCATCAACACTCCAGCCGGAACCATCCACGCCATAGAAGATGAGAACACCATCAAAGCATGCGGAATCCCCTACGCTCGAGCCAAACGATTCAAAGCACCATACCCCGTACGTTTAGACGCCTTTGAACAACCGTACACAGCAGACCGCCCAGCCCCAGCCGCACCACAAAAACTCCGCGGAACACAAGCAGACATCCGACAATCAACACTTATCAGTGAAGACTGCCAAAACCTGTCCGTCCTTGCCCCAGCCACAATAAAAGACCCCAAAAAACCCGTCATGGTTTACCTCCACGGAGGCTCATACGTCGTCGGCTCAGGAGACGGAAAACGATACAACGCGCACAAACTCGTCACAGAACAAAACCTCATCGTCGTCACCGTAACCTACAGGCTAGGAATACTAGGATTCCTCGGAGGAACACCACAAAGACCAGCTAACCTAGGACTCCTCGACGTCAGAGAAGCACTCCGATGGGTCAAAGAAAACATTAGCGCCTTCGGAGGAGACCCCAACAATATCACCGTCTTCGGACAATCAGCAGGAGCAGACCTTGCAACACAACTGATGATTACCGAAAACGTCATCGAAGAAGGACTACTCCACCGTGTTATTGCACAAAGTGCACCTTTAGACATGGTCAACCATAAAGAAAAAATGCCAGCAGCAATGCTCAAAAAAATTGCACACATCCCAGAAGACGCTCCAGCTGAAACCTACGCTGAACTCTCCTGGAAAATGATAAGCCTCAACCCCCTTAAATTCGGCTTATATCCTTCGATGATGCCATTTGGAACACAATATGGGTACTATCCACTACCATCCCCAGAACACGTAGAACAAGCATGGAAAAAAGCTGCACCCCACGTACAAGTACTCCTTGGAAATAACGAACGAGAAGCCGCCTACTTTACACCCGCCACACAATACCTCACATCCATCAGCAACTCACGACCCCTCGAAAAAATCATCAAAAAAACCACCTACGATATTTACGAAAAACCAGCAAAAACCTTCGCCCAAAGGCACCAACAAGCAGGCGGAAAAGCAACCCGATACACCCTAAAAGTCGGTCACCCACTGCACCGCCTACGCTCATCACATGGAGCAGAACTTTCGCTCCTCTTTGACAACCCCGCCTGGGAAAACTCTAAAATGCTTGCCGGAATGCACCACTATGAAAGAACCCAACAAGGAAAAGCGCTCCGCACCATCTGGGCAGAATTTGCACGAACTGGCACAATACGCGCCGAACTAAAAGACTTAGCACAGATACAATTTTTCTTTAAAGAAAAATAAAGGATACTAGATACCGTGAAACTATCGGACATTCCACAAGGACTACTCGTCTTCTTAGGTGGCGGAACCGGCGCAACACTACGTTGGCTACTGAGCGTCATATTAGCCGTAGACACCGCAACCCAAGTATGGATTATCAACCTCATCGGAGCATTCCTACTAGGCTTCTTTCTCAGCTTCCTCTCCGCCTCAGGGGAAGATAACGAGCACCGTCAAGCCCTACGCCTACTCATCGGCACCGGACTCATGGGAGGATTCACCACATACTCCTCATTCTCCGTAGAAACCATCAAACTAGCACAACAAAATCTCTGGGGAGGCTTCGCCCTCAGCATAGGGGCAACACTCACCCTCGGACTCCTCTGTTGCTGGTTCGGAACCCACCTCGGCTCGTACGCCGGAACTCAATACCGCACAAAAACCTCAAACCAATAAGAAAAATCTCATGAACTACGCACTTATAATCGGCATCTTCATTGCCGGCGGAACCGGCGCTTGGGCACGTTTCACCTGCGACCAATTCGTCAAAAAACTATGGAAAAAACATATCCCTCTGGGCACGTTCATCATCAACATCATAGGATCTTTCTTCCTCGGACTATTAGCCGGAACCATTGCATCACAAACTATCACCGACACATGGATCATCACCATTATTGGTGCGGGATTCCTCGGAGGATTTACCACATTCTCCAGCGCAATGGTTGAAGTCGTAACTCACCTACAAATCAAACAACACCACGCCGTCTACTTCCTTCTCCTCATCCAACCCTTACTAGCACTAACCTGCGCTGCACTGGGATTTACCATCACCAGATAACATCACCACAAAAAACTTGCTACCTTTTAACGACACCACACAACAACACCTCACAGATACAACGAAACCCCAAACCTAACACCACGAGGCTAACTCAACCATGCTCGCTGTACACTTCCTCGCCATAGAACAAGCCTTCTACCTATGGGGTGTCTCCTATGCCATCATCAGCATCATCCTTCTAACACTATGGAGCATGAAAAAAATAACCTTTAGCCTACGATGGTTTCTCTACACACCCATCATCCTGCTCTATTTTTGTGGCGTCATTGCAGTCACAATGCTGCCCCTACCAAACCCCGAAGAATATACCCACATTTGCTTTGAGAACCCCTACTACCCACGATTCATCCTCGGATGGAGCCTACAATTTGCCATTCGTGATTTCTCCTCCATGGGAATAGGAGCAATACTCACCAGCAGCTACATCAAAGGACTCATCCTCAACGTCGCACTTTTCTTACCAGCCGGTATCTTCCTCGCACTCCTTGCAAAAACAACGTGGAAAACAACACTCTTCGCAAGCTTCGGGCTATCAATGCTCATAGAACTCACACAACTAACTGGCATCTGGGGATACTATCCTTGCGCATACCGCACCTTCGACGCAGAAGACCTGCTAACCAACACCATCGGAGCCATGATTGGATGGTCCATTATCGAACTACTCCGGCATACCACACACCAACAACCAACCAAAAACTAAACGGACAAGGTCTACACCAAACAACCTACTCAACTGGGCGCGAAGAATACTGCACAACACGAAGCATAAACTGCTCACACAAACGAATTTGCGAAAGATCAATCCACTCATTAGGAGTATGAGCCTGAGCAATATCACCCGGACCAATAATGACAGCGCTAATACCAGCCTGCTGAAACTGACCAGCTTCCGTACCATACGTAACACGAACTAAATCAGTATGATCGTCATACTCTTGACCAACCCACTCAAACCCTAAAGAAACCAGTGGATGATCCTCTGGGGTATCTAGCCCCGGAACCGCCGCAATCAACTCATGATTCACCGAAACCTGAGAAGACAAAGAACCTTCTGGCACACCCGATAGACGTTCTGCACGCTGGGCTTTTTGTATCATCCTCGGAAGAATATCATTGAAAAGTTTATCCTCAACCGATGCAATAACTTCTTCACGGTTCGTTGCAGGAATCGTGCGGAAATCATATTCCACCACAACGTTCTCTCCCACAATGTTGTACTGCAAACCACCCTGCACAAAATTTGCACCCGCAGTAGAAGTCGGAGTCACAAAACCCTCGTCAAAAGGCCCATCTTCGAGCCACTGCTGCGCCAACTGCTCAATAAACACAATGAACTCGGCGGCCGAAGCAACAGCATTGACCCCATGAGGAGCCAACGATGCATGTTTAGCGATGCCATGAAAAGTAGCACGACCACGATGAGCCGACTTATGCGCCACAATAACCTGCATTGAAGACGGCTCACCAACTACCGCATACTCAGGGCGAACACCACGTTCTGCAAGCTCCGCAATCATACGAGGGGCACCCAAACACCCAATTTCCTCGTCATACGAGAACGCAAAATGTAAAGGCTTCACTAAACGTTGCTGATCAATCCGTTCAAGAAGCCACAACGCTACCCCGATAAAAGACTTCATATCAGCAACACCACGACCATAAAGGCGATCGTCTACTACCGTCGCGCAGAACGGGTCAGTATCCCAACGCTGCCCTTGAACAGGAACCACATCGGTATGAGCGCTAAGAACAACACCACCTTGGCACGTTCCATCTGCTGCAGGAATCGTGACATACATATTGGCGCGCTCGCCATCATCGCTATAGGTATACCACGGTGTATAACCGTATTTGAGAAATTCTTGCGCAATGAGTTCTAAAAGGACGGCATTAGAAGTTTCAGAAATCGTAGGAATCGCAATAACTTTTTGAATCCAAGGCAACGAATCGGGAAGCGTTGACATCATGAGTCCTCAATCAATCGGTGGTCTGTGTATATCCAGTCTAAAAGGAATTCAGAAATAGTTTTCTAAACTTCTCTGAAAAATATGTGTGCGAGGCAGGACTATATTTCGTAAAAGTCGCCTAAGCGGTGGAACTTACGGGCGTGATACACCACCGGAGTCATTGTTGTAGTGTCATGACGAATAAAATCTGTGACGGTTGCAGTTAAAACAACTGCTGGGTCTGCCTCAATTTTCTGAAGAGGTTTCACTCTTAGAACACGGTTAAACCCCTGCAAAAGAGGTTCACCCGTGGGGAGAGTGTCCCACGTTGTTCTATCCTCAAACTTGGGGTATCTGCTAGTTGCAAATTTCTTCGCAACCTCAACATTCTCCCCACTAACTAAATGAATGAGAAAGGACTCCGAATCGACGATTCTAGCTGCAGAGCCGGTTCTGTTCTGAAAAGAAAAAGCAACAATAGGAGGTGTTGCTGACACCGAAGAAAGAGAAGAAATAGTGAGCCCAGCTGGAAACCCCTGCTGATCTTGTGCCGTAATGATGGCAACTGCTGCTGCCTGAGCTCCAAAACACTCACAAAAAAGTTCTGCTGGAGTCTTTGAAGAAAATACGTGCGATGTAGGTGCTAACTGTGTGCTCATGGCTATCAATCTTTCTTTTGCGGCTGCAAGGTGATACGGGTAAGCCTAAAGGCACAAAGCAGAATGCGCGAGGTTATGTCGTTTTGTGTAAATGAGGGCGTTCTATGACGAATATGACGAGGGTGTAACGTCATATTGCTAGTGCGTCATATGAATTGTCTAGAGAAGTATCCATCCTAAATTTTTTTGTAATTACATACTAAAAACCGCATATCTGCAACGGCAGAAAACAAGGTTTCACTCAGGAACACTCTCTTAACGGTTCAGGCCTGCTATCTGCGCACAGATAGCCGGCCTGAACTGTATACAAGAAAAATAATGTATTTGATTAGTATTTATGCCTTTTTATGCATTTCTTCAACGAGTGCGCCAAAGTCTCTCAGTAACTGAGGCATATCATTCTTATCGGTCACAACCTCAACAAAAACCAATCGATCTCGAACCTCGCGTGCCACCGTACATGCGTGAACAAGCTCCTCAGAGGTCGTCGCCTTCAAAATGATGGAATTCTCTTCCGTTGCCCCAAAACCTTCTGGAATCTTCTGCCAGTTATAAGCAGTAATATCGTTATATTGAGCCTCTGGCCCATGAATAGAACGCTCAATCGTATAACCCTCATTATTGACAACGAAGATAACAGGATTAAGATTCTCACGAATAATAGTTCCCAACTCCTGAATCGTTAACTGAGCAGAACCATCACCGACGAGAAGAACACCTCGCGAATCACGGTCAGCCATCGCCGCACCTAATAATGCAGGAATCGAATAGCCAATAGAGCCCCACAACGGCATGCCAATAAAACGAGAATCTTCAGGGAACTTCTGATGAGCCATACCGAAGAACGACGTGCCCATATCAACAACCACAGTGTTCTTTGTATCCAAATGCTGAGGAAGAAGAGACCATAACTGGTGCTGAGTCAAAGGCTCAGAATTTACCTCCACCGAACTATCAGAGGCAAGAATCGACGAAAAATCTGCTGGTAAAGCACCAACCTCCGTAGCAACTTCACGAATAATATTCAAAGCATCAGCAATAGTTAGCGGGGCAAATACAGCACCAGCAACAGTCGCTCCCTGCGCACCTAAATCAATCACCCGAGAAGAGTCAATTTGCTGAGAAAAATGCGCTGAAGTCATATCGGTAAATTCCACACCTGAACAGATGAGAACCTCAGCTTCCTCAACAACACGACGAGTATTCTCGTCAGACAGCGCACCAATGTAAATGCCAGCATAATTCGGCAACGTCTCATCAATCATTGCCTTACCCCACAGAATAGACGCAAAAGGGAATCCTGTGGAGGTTACAAGAGCGTTAAGCTCACTGACTGCACCAAGACGCTCTGTCATAATATCGGCAAGAACAGCAGTTTTCTTGCCACGTATAAAATCTCTCACTGCATGACGGAACTGATCTTCAACCTCAGGATCAGAAAGACGCAAATTCACATCAAGAGGGGTACTGGGAGCGCTTGCTGGAACACGAGCAACATCCACAGGAATCATGAGATAACCAGGCTTACGGTGAACGATAGCTTCGCGTAAAACACGATCAATATCGCTCGTTGCAGTCGCTCTATCTAGAACAGCTACCGAATAATTCACTTCTCTAGCCATGCGCACAAAATGGTTAAAATCCCCATCGCCCAAGGTGTGGTGCATACGTCCATGCTGTTGCTGAGCCGTTGTGCCCGGCGCTCCAACAATATGAATAACGGGAACATTCTCGGCATAAGAGCCAGCCGTCGCATTAATGGCAGATAACTCCCCAACACCGTAGGTGGTGCATAAAACACCTAAACCACGTACGCGAGCATACCCGTCGGCAGCGTACCCAGCGTTAAGTTCATTAGCGTTACCAACCCACGAAAGTTTTTCGTGTTCAAGGACATGATCCAGAAAATGTAAATTGAAATCTCCTGGAACACCAAAGATATCGGTGACACCCAATTCGACTAGTCGATCAAGCAGATAATGACCTACGGTATAAGACATCAGAATAAACTCCTAAACCTAAAATAAAGTGTGGTAACGCATATCGCTTCTAACGATAGCGGTCATACCTCCGATAAACCACCTGCTTTTCGAGAAAGAACTCGCAAATAACACGAGAAAACAGTGTGTTTTGCCTCAGAATCTAAGGCTTTTGTCTTTTCCGCAATAACGAACAGAATGCATATTGTAGGCTGTATAAACAGCTCATTAATAACGCACAGCAAGGAGAATGCAAACTATGGTCTGGCTGGTTACTGCAGTGCCATTTCTCATAGGAATAGCGCTTATTCTGCTACCAGGTCTTTTTGTTACCTCTGCACTGCGTCTTCGTGGTATCGATGCGATAGCTATCGCGCCTTCTGTCTCGATTGCACTCATTACCATTAGCGCAATGATTGCGCCGCTTATAGGACTGCCTTGGAACGTTGGTATTCCCTTAGGCTTTTCCTTGCTGGTAGCTTTTACCCTTGGCGTTATCTATGCTCTTATCCGCTATCTTCGATGCGAAGACTTCCCTGCAACAGTGCGAAGCAAACGAGCCTTGACTATAACCAAAGGTGCTGGCATTACAGCGCCAGTACTTACACTGCAACGGTGGATTAGTAAAGAACAAGCGCTCTACTGGGGTAGCTTCCTGATAGGGGCGCTATTACTTCTGCGGAATACTAAAAATGCTATTGGGCGTCCCGAATGGATTTCGCAAACTTTTGATAATAACTTTCACCTGAACGCTATTCGCTATATAGAACAAACCCAGAACGGGTCGTCTCTATCTATTGCGGGGATGACTTCTGGAGACGGTGACGTATTTTTCTACCCTGCTGCATGGCACGATGTTGTCTCACTGATTTTCCAGCTTTCTGGAACAACCATACCCATCGCAACTAATACGATGGCATTGGTGACTTGTGCAATTATCTGGCCACTGAACCTCGTGATGCTCATGAGGAGCATATATCGTTTTAACGCTGCAGCGGTCATGAGCGTTGGTGCTCTTGGTGCAGCTTTTACCGCGTACCCTGTATTACTCCTAAATTTTGGTGTGCTCTACCCCAATCTTCTGGGAATAGCTCTTATTCCTTCGGGTCTTGCTCTAATTATTCAAATACTGCGTATTACAGGAATACGTCTGCTGAACACCGCTCAGAGCCTGCTATTAGGCATTTTCTGTGCGTTAGGAATTGCACTATCACACCCAAACGCGATTATGTCACTCTTTGTGATTGCGTTGCCATTAGTACTTGTGCGGATGGTTTTGCAAATAATTCGTTTATCGAAGGGTGCACTGAGCAGATGGGTTTTCTGCGTGCAAATGGCATCTTTAGGCGCTGTTCTTGCAGTCGTTAATATCCTGTGGGGGATTGTGCGTCCCTCTAAAGAAGCTGGAGAAATCTGGGGCCCTCATATTAGTCAAGCTCAAGGTTATGGAGAAGCCTTAACGAACGCCGAGATTAATAACATCCCTCAATGGTTTATCACGATTATATTTCTCGTAGGAATCTACGCGCTGTTGCGCCGCAAAGACCGGAATCTGTGGCTTCTTCTGTCGTGGTCTTTTGTCGCATTTTTCTATAGTGCTGCACGATCTCTCCCCTGGGACCAAGACCGTTACTGGGTTGTTGGCATCTGGTATCATGACTCTTACCGATTAGCAGCACTCTTGCCTATCGTTGTGATCCCCATTGCTGTATGGGGTATTCAATACATGACACAGAACTTCTACCAGAGTGTTCTATGGTCTAAATTGATACACGTTCTAGAAAACGCTATAAAGAACACGTCACGACGGAAAGAAACTCTAGAATCTCAAGCTCGTATCGTATCGACAGCAGTAGTTCTATGTGCTGTTATTTATGGCGGGCAAACTGCTCAAGCTCTTACCCGTCAGATTGAAGACAGTTTCTGGTTCTACGCGCCTACTCACGATTCTCGACTGCTGACGACTGATGAAATAGAAATTCTTAAAACCTTGGACGACTATGTTCCAGCAGATAACGAAATTATTGTGCAACCCTATACAGGCTCTGCTTTAGCCTATGCTTTAGCAGATCGAAAAGTTACCGCTTATCACACCATTTATGTTGAAGAGCCTGAGGTTAAATACATACAAGAACACCTCAATCAGGCTAAAGATGACCCGAAAGTGTGCCGTATTATTAAAAAAGATAGAATGAATTACTATCTTGACTTCGGAAAACAAGAAGTTAACGGTGACGATCATACGCATCGTTATCAAGGATTTGAGAATCTCAAGAACTCGGGAATACTCTCTGAAGTTCACCGTCAAGGTAATGCTATTCTCTATCGAGTCACTGCCTGTAACTAGCGGTATATGAGGGAAATGAACTGTTACACTGAGTAACGATTCGCAGAGAACACCCCTCATTTCCATTGCACACACTGGGAGCAAATTTTTGACGAATACACCTTCATCTGATGTGACGCCTCAACGCGTCCTCGTCATCATGCCCGCTTGGAATGAAGAAACAACTATTGGGCAGAGTATTCGTGAACTACGCGAGACAGCGCCGTGGGTAGACCTCGTCGTGATCAACGATGGTTCTACTGATAAAACTAGTGCGATTGCAAAATCACATGGAGCGTTCGTTATAGATCTTCCCTTCAATATGGGTGTAGGTGCTGCCATGCGAACTGGTTATAAATATGCTCAACGCATGGGATACGATATCGCCTTGCAAATGGATTCTGATGGACAGCACCCACCAGAATATATTGATGTTCTTATCAAAGGACTAGAACAAGCTGACATTGTTATTGGTTCGCGTTTTCAAGGAAATAGTACGTATAAAGTTTCTGGTCCGAGAAAATGGGCGATGGGAATCCTATCTTTTATGTTCTCCCGTATTTCTGGAGAACAATTTACAGACGTTACTAGCGGGTTCCGTGCTGTGAATCGTAGAGGTATCGCTCAATATTGTGATTTCTTCCCTGCCGAATATCTTGGTGACACCATAGACTCTACGGTGATGGCGATTCGTTCGGGATGTAAAGTCATTCAGGTTCCGGTTCAGATGCGTGAGAGGCAGGGGGGAGAACCCTCTTCAGGGCCTCTCAAATCTGCTATTTATCTGATTCGTTCGTTCTTTGCTTTCGGTATCTCCATGACACGACGAAAAACAGAGCCAGCGGGAAAGGATAACTAATGCCATCTAACGTGTTCTTTTTATTTCTTTCTCTTGTTGTCTTCTTGATGGTGATTACTCAGGTGCGTAATCAGAAGATGAAAGAGAAATATGCGGCGTTATGGCTTGTTATCTCAGCCGTTATTATCGTCCTTGCGCTATTCCCCGATGTTCTTCTTCGCCTTGCAGAGTTTACAGGTGTGGTTGTGCCTGTGAACCTACTGTTTTTATTAGCAATTATGATGCTTATTGCGGTGTGTTTGCACTTGAGTTTTGAAGTGTCAAAATTATCAGATGAGACGAGAACCTTAGCAGAAGAAATAGCGATACTGAAAGCTACCGTAGATCAGGGTAGTCCTCAACAGGTGCAAGAACGCTACGCTTCAAAGAAAACAGCTCAGAGCACTTCTTCTAAGAAGTGCAACCTTAATAACTCACAGGAGAAAAAATGACGACCGTTGATGTGCTTTTCCCGTACTACGGTGATGTGGACTTTATGAAACAAGCGGTGCGTTCCGTTTTGGGTCAGACGAACCCTCATTGGCGTCTTGTTGTAGTTGATGACGGTTACCCCGATGACTCTATCCCTGGATGGTTTGAGTCCCTTAACGATGAACGTATTACCTATATGCGCAATGAAAAGAACCTCGGCGCAAACGGTAACTATACTAAGGCTCTGAGCTTTGTTGAAAATGAACTGGTAACGGTGATGGGAGCTGACGACGTGATGCTTCCAAACTATATTGATTGGTTCATTGAAGCTGCGCAGGAGCATCCTCAAGCTCAGATTTTTCAGCCTGGTTGTGTTGTGATTGATGAAAATAATGCATTGTCGAACACTTTAGTGGAGAAAACAAAAGCTTATTATCGACCTAACACTTCAACGGAGCTTTCTGGTGAAGAACTAGCTGTATCGATTCTTCGTGGCGATTGGTTGTACTTCCCCTCTCTTGGATGGCGTGCTGAGACTATTGTTGGTCTTGGGTTCCGAGAAGGGCTCAATGTTGTTCAAGATATGGCGTTAGTCCTTGATGTTGCGATGAGTGGTGGGTCGTTATACTACGACGAGGCTGTTGCTTTTATGTACCGTCGTCATAAGGCATCTGACTCTTCTTGGCGTGCTCTTGAAGGAACACGTTTTGATGAGGAGAGGACATATTTTGAGACCATTGCACAAGAGATGTCTGCTTTAGGTTGGAAGAAAGCAGCTATGGTTGCTCGTGTTCATTTCTCATCTCGTATGCATGCTTTGACGTTGTTGCCTCAGGCTACGATGGCGAAGAAATGGAATGGTGTGAAGAATCTTGTCAATCATCTGGTGAAGTAGAGATGATGTTATTGTGCCGGTAAGGTTTAAACCTTGCCGGCACTAGTATATATTCCTGATAAGTTATGAAAGTGTAGAGTGTTATCGGTGGTCAAACAACAATCAAAAGAACCTCCCACATCTACCGATCAACCTACCCCCCCAACATCTATTACGCGTAAGGAATCTAGCGCTATCCTCGGTGCGTCTGTTCTTTCTGCACTCTCAGCGTTCCTTGCTACAGTCATTGCAAAACATGCACTACCTAGCGCTGACGTACCAGAATTTTTAGTGTTTTGGGCGCTACTCTTTGGTATTTACGGAATCATTGGAGGTATTGCCTCAGAGGCCACCCGCGCTGTCGGAGCTGCTCAACTTAACCCACCTGCAACACCTGGCGCCCGCCCTGCTGTTATCGCTTTAGGGATAGGTCTTGGTGTTGCCATCATCGTGACGGCAACATCAGGTATCTGGATTCATTACTTTCTTTCTCAAGACCCCCAGTTTACTCTCGTCGCCATTGCGTTAGCTACGGTTCTATATGCTGTTCAGGTTGCTCTAAGCGGTAATGCTGCAGGCCAGAAAAAATGGTATCTTATGGCAACCATTAACGGCGGAGAGGCTACTTGGCGTTTCGTGAGCATGCTTGTTGTCGGTCTTCTTGCCGGATACCTTTGGGATCTTGAAGCTGCTGTTATCTCGCCAGCATTACTCTGGATAGTCCTTGCTATATGTTCTTCTCATGCCCGTTCTGCCTTAGGGGCCAGAGGCGATGTGCCTGCAAAAACGCTCACCATAAACACCCTTATCGCAATGGGATCAGCCGGCGCATCGGCTGCTCTTACCACAGGCTTCCCCCTCATGATGAAAGCCACTGAAGGAGCATCTTCTGGTACGCACTCAGATATGGTGCTAGGAGCGCTTATTTTGGCTATTTCGATTACTCGTTCACCTATTATGATTCCGCTCCAAGCTTTTCAAGGAGTGGCAATTTCTCTCTTTATCAAGCATCAACATCGTCCTCTTCAAGCCATCGCCCGACCTGCTGGTGCTCTTCTCGGGGTGGGGGCTATTGGTGCGATCGCAGCTTATCTGATAGGGCCGTTCCTCTTCTTGGCGATTTATCATCCCAAACCAGAAGAAACCGTGGCATACCAAGAAGTCGCCCAAGGACATATCCTCGCCCTGCTAACCTTTGCTTCAGCTATTATGGCGCTCTTAGTTCTTTCTGGAACACTTGTACTGGCAACAAACCTGCACCGAATCTATATCCTCGGGTGGATTGGGGCGGCGTGTATTTCCCTCGGGTTACTCTTCTTACCTTTGCCGCTTATGGTGAGAGTGCTGATATCGCTTTTTGTCGGCCCCCTCAGCGGATTTAGTATTCACCTCATTGGAGCATGGCTGAACGCACGCGTGAGTCGCTAAAGCCCATAGGTTCTCTTGACATAGGCGCGATACACTACCCGATACAACGGTGGGCATAATTTTAGTAAAGTGGCAGCCGCACAAAAAATAGGATTAATAGAAATAATCTGATAAATCTGTGACCACCGAATCAGTTGACGATTACGAGATAGAATTTCACGTCCCTGAGCAGTGTCATTAAAAATTGCTTGCTGTGAGCTATTAAGAAAAGTGATAATCCACGAAACATCGTAAGCCTTACGCCCCTGAACGGTGTTCAGACGTTCCCCTAATAGCTCTGCTTGAGCCTGCATGAGAGCTAAGCTTTCTTCTACAGGGGTAATACGTCCCCACGAAAGACCGGTCGACTCCATAAAATACTCATATTGGACTTCTGGAGTTGCTACAACCGTCTGAGCGTTAAGACATAATGCCAAGGTGACAAGGGCGTCTTCTCCACGATGAATATCTGGGCAGAAACGAACATTTTCAAAAAGAGAACTACGAATGATTTTGTCGCACAAATAAGGAGTGATTCTTCCACCTTGAAGAAGATGATAAGCGGCTTCTTGTCCTAGGAAAGTCTCTGTTGGTTGGGTTGGGCGTGGGGTAACGGAACCATCTGGTTTAGCAATAGCTAAAACACTGGTCACAATATCGGCATCATAGCGCTCCGTATAAGAATGCAAAGATTCTAAAAAATGCGGGCGATACGTATCATCTGAATCAAGAAAAGCAACCCATTGCCCCCGAATATGCTCCAGCCCCTGGTTGCGTGTTCGTGAAACCCCCTGATTCTGCGCATTATTGAAAAAACGTAGCCTTGGATCAGGATTGTGGTGAAGAAATTGTTCAATAACCTGCGCCGAATGATCAGTTGCTCCATCTACGAGTATCAGCAACTCAAAATCAGGGTCACTTTGAGCGAGCACCGATTGAATAGAAGATATAACACGTTCAGCAGTGTTATACACCGGCATAATGATGGATGTGCGAGGAGCAGAAAAGCTCATGCAAAAGTTCCTCACGGGTAGGAAACAAAATATCGACAGCACACATTATATCCTTCACCGCTTGAAACAAAGGATGCGTCATGCAGAACCTTAAAAGTTATAGCGGACATCAGGGAGTACTACATCTGAGCAGTGTAAGACCAAAGAGACTTAGTCAATTCCATACGCTCGTTGAACATAACGGGTATAAAACGTCTGGTAGACCTTCGGCGAAAGCTTAAATAAGAATGCGGCAGCACCAAAAACTGGACGTGTTCTAAGAGCTCGTACAACAATATGCCACGCTAATGCCTGTTGGCATTGTTTCAAATAATTGGGAGCGTTGGAAACACCTAAACGCAGAGCACTTTGTGCTCCATTGAGAAAAGCTAGACACCATGTAACGGCAAGAGCGCCCTGCTCTTGCTTGCTCCCTTGATGTATTTGAGTATTTTCTTTGAGATAGTTCATATACCGGTACATTTCTTGTATGGGCGGTACAGACCCCCACGTGACAGAATGCGGGTTCACGCTATAGAGACATAATGATTCTTCAATAAAGCGCACTTTACGCGCTTTTTGATAAATCGGAATAATATAGGCGGCATCTTCAATACGGTTAATAGTGGGGAAGGTGTGTCCAGTTGCGGTGCTGGCACGAAAAATTTTGTCCCACACATAGGGTGTTGTTTCATCGCGTAGAAGTTTGAGCATCGCCTCATGTCCCGTGAATATTCCAGTTTTTCCGCGGAGTCGGGTGCGTTGGTTTCCGTCTCGTGTGACGACATCATGAGCGCAGACAACAACGTCTATTTCATCGTTCGTCCAATGATGCATTCTTTCAAGAAAAGTTGGCGTGAAGGCATCGTCTGAGTCTAAGAAGGCAAGCCACTGTCCGCGAGCTTGAGAAAGTCCTCGGTTGCGAGTTTCGGATAATCCAATGTTCTGTTCGTTGAGGAAGTAGCGTACCCGTGAATCATTAACTTTTTTGAGGTGCTCTGTGATGATGTGATCAGCGTGGTCTGGGGAGGCGTCGTTAATGATGATGAGTTCAAAATCTGGGTCTGTCTGATGTAGAACGCTATCGATGGCACGGATAACCGCATGAGCGGTGTTGTAGACCGGCATAATAATGGTAGTTCGCACAGTCAATGAGTGCCCCCTTATCTCAAAAGTACATGTACCCATGATTATAGGTGTTTTTAGAGTGTAGCTTGGACTTTAGAGGAGCTCTCTCATGTCTCGTGATGTGGCAAGGTCTTGTGGTTGGGTGTCTTTTGAGGAATATCAGTAGCGAATAAAAGTGTTACAGACTTTAATGCTTCTTGGTTATTCTAAAATATGGGGTTATCTAGCTGATACGTTAGTTTTTTTAATTTTCTTCACGAGAGCACTCTAGGGGTTTTGTGTTAGTGGAGTCACGTTATAAGGTATTACCTATAACACGCACACTCAGCGTGTTGACCATATCACAAAGGTGTGATTGTACTACTACCGGAGGCATATTTTGCACGCTCGCGACGACGCATCACCAGAACAACTGACCACCCCAACATGGATCGATCAGTATTACCAATACACCTCTACAGAGGCAGAAGGAAATAACGTTCACAACCGCCAACGTCTCGCCCAAGAACACCGACGTCTATCACAGACCCGTCAACACGGCGAATCCCTTGTCAATACGCTACAGGACGAAACCTCCACCACATTACTCATCACCACCGATGATATGAGCTACCTCGTTAGCTCCATCACCGCCGAAATTGCCGCAAACTACGGCGGTATTGCAACATTGAACCACCCCACCTTCATCGCTGAACGAGACGATAACGGAACACTCATCAGCCTAGAAGGAACAGGCGTAGAACAACCGGTCGTCAGCGGAGACACCGCAGCGTTACCCGTACTAGACCAAAAAATACCCTCGAACGGCAACACGCTCACCGTAGAATCATGGATATCCATCCAGCTCATCAAAACTCTTGACCCACAAACACAACAAGAACTCACAACACGTATTCACCAGATTCTCAAAAATGTACGTAGCGCCGTTACGGACGCTGACGCCATGGCACAACACGTACAAACCATCGCCCAACAACTCAGCGAGCGCACGAACACCACACAACAAACCTTTAGCGCCCATGACCCCATCCAAAAAATAAGCACTGCTCAAGAATTTCTTAACTGGTTAACCGAAGGAAACTTCTTGTTCTGGGGGATGGAAGAGCGGCGCATTAACCCCGCAACAGCAACACTAGAGACCTCACCGCAGAATCGTTTAGGAATCTTTACCCAAAGCCAAGAACATCACGTCGAACTACCTGACCTCGACATCACAACGGTGTATTCCCAACAGCCATTACACATCACGAAAGCGTATTCTCGCTCAATCATTCACCGTCACGAGTATCTCGACTATATTGGTGTCAGCATTGTGGACGACTCCGGTGCAATCATCGGGGAGCACGTTATCTTAGGGTTGTTCTCTGCTCAAGCGTATACACTGCCAGCTACGCAAACTCCATTGATACGAGAACGTATTAATTCTATTCGTCACCGACTCGGGTTCCACTGCTCATCCCATTCAGAAAAAACTCTTACCGGAATGATCGAGCAGTACCCTAGAACAGAACTGTTCCACACCAACGTTGAAACTCTCAGCGAAACCTTCCGAGCTATCATGGGGCTTGAAGAACGACGCCTTACGAGGGTCTTTATCCGCCCCGATAGCTTAGGGCAGTTTATCTGTGCCGTTATTTTCTTACCGCGAGACCGTTATAACACTGGAGTCCGCCAACGAATCGAATCTGTTTTCTGCGAACAATTTGATGTCGCAGACATCGACTATGACGTACGTTTGTCGACTTCTTCCTTAGCTCGTCTTTTCCTTCGTATTCGGTTGAGTCAACCCAATACGATCCTCGAGATTAACACTGAGGACATCCAACAAAGAGTCCAACGAGCTGTGCGCTCATGGTCAGAAGCAACTGCTTCGGCACTAGAAAAAGCCCAACCAGAAGATAAAGCCCGTACGATTTCTCAGCTATGGGCTGATGCGGTTCCTGCAACCTATCGTGCCGACTATTCCGTTGAAGAAGCCGTCAACGATGTTGACATCTTTGAAGAGCTCTCAACACAACATAAAAAACCTGTAGCAGTCAGACTCTACACAAAAGATAGGCAAACTCGCCTCAAAACGTATCTCAATAGCCAACACACACTAACCGAACTACTACCGGTTATGCAGAATATGGGGCTGATCGTAATCGACCAGAGACCCTACCGTATCACCCCTGCAGACGGGCGAGACTTTATCCTCTATGATTTCGGTGTGGTGTTCCCTGAAGGGATTGACGCACAAGAAGTCGTAGATGTTTACGAACAAGCATTAAGCTCATTCCTTCAAGGACGCCGTGAAACAGACACCCTTGACCGTCTCATTCTCAAAGAAAAAATGAGCTGGAAATATGTGACTGTTCTGCGCGCTTACACACACTACCTTGGTCAACTTGGATGCGGATTCACCCCAGAATTCATGTCCGACACGCTGCTAGGGTACCCTGCTGTTACGAGCCTACTTAACGAATTCTTCGCTATCAGCTTCGACCCGAAACGCCAGTACAACACTGACGAAGAACGAGAACAAGCACGCCAAAAAACATGGGAAGAGCTCCTCTTAGAACTTGGCAAGATACCAACTCTTGACGCAGACCGTTTTATGCGTTCAATGGCTACCGTTATCGCAGCTACTTTACGCACTAACGCGTACCTACCAGATGAGTTCCTCGCGCTAAAAGTCTCTCCCGAATACATTGATTTTGCGCCTTTGCCTCGACCTAAATTTGAAATCTATGTGTATTCTCCCCGAGTAGAAGGCGTACACTTACGCTTCGGCTCCGTTGCACGCGGCGGACTCCGCTGGTCTGACCGCCGTGAAGACTTCCGCACTGAGGTCCTTGGCCTTGTCAAAGCCCAGATGGTCAAGAATGCGGTTATCATCCCAACTGGAGCTAAAGGCGGGTTCTTCCCGAAACAGCTTCCTTCCCCAGCACAAAATCGTGACGCATGGATTGCAGAAGGACGAGAATCCTACAAAATCTTTATTCGTGCGCTCCTCTCTGTAACCGACAACCTGCGTATCGATGAGAACGGCGTAGAACACATCATCCGCCCCGAAGGTATTATCGCTCGCGACGCAGACGACTACTACCTTGTTGTAGCCGCAGATAAAGGGACTGCAGCGTTCTCTGATACAGCTAATAGCATCAGCGAAGAATATGGATTCTGGCTTGGTGACGCGTTCGCGTCCGGTGGCTCTATCGGATACGACCATAAAGCAATGGGAATTACCGCAAAAGGCGCATGGGAATCTGTTAAACGTCACTTTGCCGAACTCGGTAAAGACTGCCAACAAGAAGAATTCACCGCAGTAGGTATTGGAGATATGAGCGGTGACGTCTTCGGTAACGGAATGATGCGCACACAAACAGTCAAACTCCTTGCCGCCTTTGACCACCGCGACATTTTCTTAGACCCCAACCCCGATCCCGAGACCTCTTTCAAAGAACGCGTACGCCTCTACGAATTACCACGCTCCTCGTGGCAGGACTACGACCGTTCACTCATATCTGAAGGCGGCGGAGTCTACTCTCGCGATAGTAAATCTATTCCGCTGACACCCCAAGTACGCTCCGCCCTAGGTATTGATGAGGACATCACAGAGATGTCACCACCTCAACTGCTTTCAGCTATTCTCAAAGCTCCCGTCGAACTCATCTACAACGGTGGTATCGGTACATATATTAAATCGTCTGCAGAAACTCACGCAGAAGTTGGCGACAAAACCAATGACGCACTTCGTATCAATGGTTGCCAAGTACGAGCCACCATTATCGGTGAAGGCGGAAACCTCGGAATGACCCAACGCGGCAGAATTGAAGCAGCAGAAGCAGGCGTACTTCTCAACACTGACGCTATTGACAACTCTGCCGGCGTAGAAACCTCCGACCGTGAAGTCAACATCAAAATCCTAATTGACCGACTCATCGCTCAAGGCAAACTATCGCCAGAGGAGAGAGCAACATTTATTGAAGCTCAACGGGAAGATGTGGGCCAACAAGTTCTTGAAACAAACCGTGAACAAAATGTTCTACTCCAAGCAGAACGGCACGGTGTTATCCCAGGGGTAAGCGCCTACATCCGACTCATCCACGACCTTGAAAAACATGCCGGACTGGTGCGTGAAGTAGAGTTCATCCCTGACGACGAACACATCCGCGAACGCTATGAACAGACCGGAATTACTCTCACTAGCCCTGAATTTTCAGTGCTTACCGCATACGTCAAAATGCACCTCACTGCGGAGCTTTGCAAAACATCTTTTGCAGAAGACCCCTATCTGCACCGTATTTTGCAAGAGTACTTCCCTCCAGCACTTGTAGAGCGCTTCGGAGAAGACCTAAACACCCATCCGCTACGTCAAGAAATTATCTGCACGCGGGTTGCAAACCAGATAGTGAATACTGCTGGTATTACGCATGTCTTTAGGGTTCAAGAAGAAACAGGCGCCAGCGTAGACACTATCGCACGAGCCTTCTTCGTTGCCCGTGACCTTTTCGATATTGACAAGGCTTCTACCGTACATCGCGGGCTTCCTGCACACACCCCGATTCAGGGTTGGCAGGCAACGATGCGAGACTGGCAACGCGTACTTGACCGTCTCGTACGCTGGTTTATCTCTGAGCGTTCTGTTGTTACAGGAGCACCAATCCTTGACATCATTAACACCTATTCAGAGGTTCTGCGACTGCGACGCAACCTCCCTGATTATCTTTCTGATAATTCTCGCGCTCGCGTTCGTGCTTTGCGTGAGCAGGGTGAGCAATGGGGTCTTCCTGAAGAATTGTTAGTTGTCTGGATTCGTGGTTTTGAAGGTTTCGCATTGATGGATGTGGTGCGGACTGCTCAGGCTCATCAACTCAGTGTTGATGCTGTTGCCCTGATTTACTTCTCGGTGTATGACCGTTTCGGAGTAGATTCTTTGTTGACGCTCATTAGCCGTCTGCCTCGTACTGACCGTTGGGAGATTCTTGCTCGTTCAGCTCTTCGCGATGACCTCTATGAGATTGCTGCTGGCCTTGCCCTAGCAATTTTGAAGGCTCAAGGTGAAAATGCCTCGGCTCGCTCGGTGGAACAAGGAGATTCTGCCGTTCAACAATGGGTCAAAGAACATCCTGTTCGTATGGAACGAGTTGATGACACTTTAGCTGAGGTGGTTCAGGCTGCTACTGGGTCTGATGGTCGCCCCCGTTTTGATGTGCTCTCTGTTGCGTTGCGTGCTTTGCGTGGTGCGTTGAGCTAACAGACACTGTGGTTCAGGTGTGGAAGTCATCGCTATTATTTTGATAAATAGCGATGACTTCCTTGCATTTGTTGATGTGCTAGCACCCTTGGAATGAATCACAATGCTACTCTAGAATAGTTATGTCTTTACAAAAGGACATATAGACACTATCCCCAGCAAGGTTGATGATGGCTACTATAGATTTTCCTGCAATTACTATTGATCGTTCTTCCCCTATTCCCCTGTACCATCAGCTTGTTAACGGCATTAACCACCATATTGCTGAGGGAAAGATTCCTACTGGTTCAATGCTCCCTAACGAACTAGAACTTGCTGCTCAGCTGCATTTATCACGTCCAACTGTGCGTAAAGCTATGGATGAGCTTGTTCGTGGTGGGCTACTTGTTCGTAAACGTGGGGTAGGTACACAGGTTGTTTCAAACGAAATTCGTCGCCCCTTGAGCCTGTCTTCTCTATACAACGATTTGCAACGAAGCGGTATTGAACCAACAACACGTGTCATTACCTATGAAGTGGTTGAAGCTGATGAGCAAATTGCAGAGAAACTTGCCTTAACTGATGACCTATCGGTTTATCATCTGGTTCGTGTTCGTTACGAAAACGGTACTCCACTAGCTTTAATGGAGAACTGGGTTCCTGTTAGTGCGGTCTCTTTGACGGAGGACGAATTAAATGAACGCGGTTTGTATGAACTCATGGGATCTCGTGGGGTGACGTTCTCTCTTGCTCAACAAAAAATTGGTGCCACTATAGCTAATAAGTATCAGGCGGTAGAGCTTGATACCCATGAGGGTGCACCGTTGGTGACGATGTTCCGCACCACTATGAATGACACCGGTGTTCGTGTTGAAACAGGAAAGCACGTATACCGAGCAGACCTATATTCCTTTGAAATGACGCTTTCAAACTAAAATTCTGAACTCTACGATAGGAGAGTACCGTGACACAGCAGTGGTTCTACCCAGCAGGTTCTGCTTCCCAAGACCAATGGGAGGTTTCTTTAGGGGCTTCTGACTCTACAACGACTGTAGAAGGCTGGAAACATACTGGTATTCGTGTTGCTACTTTGGGGGAAGAACCTCTGAGCTTAGATGCAGCAGATGAAGAGCGTATCATCATGCCCTTGAACGGTGATGTTCACGTCACGATAGGTGACGAACAGTACCTTCTTGAAGGTCGCGAATCTGTATTCCACGGCCCTGCAGATATCTTATATACCGGTATTAATACCCCTGTGGTGATTAGCGGGGTCAAAGGTGCGCGAGTTTCTATTTCTTCTGCACCAGCACGTGCACACTATCCGGTTCGTCATGTTAAAAAGAGTGAGATTCCTGTAGAGCTCCGTGGTGCCGGTAATTGTTCTCGTCAGGTTCATAATTTTGGTACTCCAGCAGCGTTAGAAGCAGACCGTTTCATTGTCTGTGAAGTGATTACTCCTGCTGGTAACTGGTCTTCATATCCTCCTCATAAGCATGATGTGGAGCAAGAAGGGGAAACTGCGTTAGAAGAGATTTATTATTTTGAGACTCGCCCTGCAGTAGGTGCACCGGCAGAAGCGCAGGATGCGATTGGTTACCAGCGTGTATATGCTTCAGATGAACGTCCCATTGATGTCAACGCTGAAGTGCGTACCGGTGACGTGGTGTTGGTGCCTTATGGTTGGCATGGGCCAGCCATGGCGGCTCCTGGCTACGATTTGTATTACTTGAATGTTATGGCAGGTCCTGGACCTGTTCGTGATTGGCTGATCAGCGATGACCCACACCATGGCTGGGTCCGTTCGACATGGGACAATCAGGAGATTGATCCTCGTCTTCCTTTCACCGCAGAACAATAAAAATATAATATGTCCAGAGGTGCTAAAGAATTATTCTTTAGCACCTCTGGCTTTAACATGATGGGGCAAAAACAATGCTGAATATTATAGGGGAGTACTCTCTAATTTCTTGGGCTCTTCTAGGATGTGCAGCCTTTTTAGTGGGTATCTCTAAGACGATGCTTCCGGGAGTTAATCTTATTTCTGTTATTATTTTTGCTTCTCTCATGCCAGCAAAAATATCAACGGGCGCATTATTAATATTGCTCATCATCGGCGATATTTCAGCGTTAGTAGCGTATAGAAAACATGCTCATTGGAAAACACTCTTGACCTTGGTGCCGGCTGTGCTTTGTGGCTTAGTTGTGGGTGCTGCATATCTTTTTGTTTCTAATGATCAGGTGATTCGTCGTAGCATTGGTTGGATTTTATTGGCTTTGATGGTGCTGACTCTTCTTCAGCGTCAGAGCCGTCATTCAGCACAGAACACTTCGCAGAAGTTTGCTTGGTTTTATGGGGGACTTGGTGGTTTTACCACGATGGTCGCTAATGCTGGTGGGCCAGTCATGAACATGTATTTCTTGGCGAGCCGTTTTAACGTTCAGCTTTTCTTAGGGACAACAGCTTGGTTTTTTGCGGTGATGAACGTGCTGAAACTTCCTTTTTCTGTGAGTTTAGGGTTGGTGAACCCTCACACGTTAACATTAGGTTTAGTCTTACTTCCGCTGCTTCTTCTGGGAAGTTTTATAGGCTGGTTTTATGCTCGACGTATTCCACAAAAAGTTTTTGAGCGTCTTGTAATTGTTGTGACGTGGGTGGGGGCTCTTTACCTAGTTTTCTAAAAGGTTTTGAGTATGCTTAAGGCTCTTTGAAACCGGTTTCCCCTCCAGTTTCAAAGAGCCTTAAGTATCTCTAGGAGTTATTTTCTTCTTATCGTTTGGAGAGGTCTTCTCCGCTGGCACTAGTGCCAGTAACAGGTTCCACTACCTGCCATGTCTGCGTTTCCGCAGAGTCTACTGCCGCTGAGATGACGCGGTTAGCGAGGAGTGCGTCGTGAATATCAGCGTGAATCTTTTCTTGTCCAAGATATGCTTGAAGGAATTTCTTCGCTTCAATAATTTTTAGGTCGTCATATCCCATGGAAGTTCCTGCCCCTGGCTGGAAGAAGGAGAAATCTCCAAAGCCTGGGCCGGCAAAAATACGAGTGTATCCAACCTGCTCGCCAGCTGATCCAAGAGCTAATTCGAGTTCGTTCATACGCTCAAAATCCCATTTGAGGGAGCCCTCAGTGCCGTAAATTTCAATAGCGTACTGGGCGCGTGGGCCAACACTCACACGAGAGGCTTCAAGAGTTCCTACCGCACCTACGCCACCAAGACGTACTAAGAGTGCGGCGTAATCTTCATTCTCGACCGGTGCCATTTCACCATTTTCAATGACTGCGAAGTGGGTTCCGCTTCCCATAGGAAGTTTGGGGCGCTCGGTATGGACGGTATGGGTGAGCGCACAGACCTCAGTGATAGGGCCGACTGTGTAGTGAATAAGATCTGCTAGATGCCCTAAAAGGTCTCCTAATACGCCGGTTCCAGCAAGGTCCCGTACAAAACGCCAAGAGAGCGCTCCGCGGGGGTCTGAAGAATAATCTGCAAAGAATGAACCACGAACGTTGGTGATTCTTCCAAGTTTTCCGTCGCTGATGAGTTGACGAGCGTATTCGATAGCTGGCGTGTTGCGATAGTTGAATCCCACAGCAGTGACTACGCCATTTTTGCGAGCTTCATCAACAATTTCTTGGGTTTCGTCCGCGGAGCGTCCTGCTGGTTTTTCAATCCAGAAAGCTTTACCAGCTGCTGCTGCTTCCTTGCCGATTTGTGCGTGCAAGAAGTTAGGTGCGCAGATAGAGACAACATCAATATCGGGGTTTGCGAGGACATCTTGATAGTTAGTTGTTCCGCTTTCAAAACCAAGAACATTAACAGCGTAATCGACGCGTTCTTCGGAGGTATCTGCGGCTTGAACGAGACGAGTCTTGATGCCTAACTCAGGGTAGACCTGTGGAACTGCTGCGTAGGCTTTGCTGTGGACTTTTCCCATCCAACCGACACTGATAAGACCAACGTTAATGGTACGTGTTGTTGTCATGACGTGACCTTTTCAAAAAAGTAGTAGATGTATAGAACTGAGGAAAATGGAACCGTAGCCCCTATACCCATCGTGAGCAATAGAGGCTACGGAACATCAAGAGAGGTTATTTCAGTGGTAGTTTATTTGTTCTTGACAATGTAGATAGCACCGGTAGTGACGCCAACTTCCACTTCTTCAAGGCTCTTACCGCGGGTTTCGGGTAGGAACTTGAACATCACGAACGCTGCGATTGCGTTGATGACGGCGAATCCGAAGAAGGTGGAGTTTAGTCCAACTGCTTTAAGGATTGAAGGGAACGCGAAGGAGATTGCAGCATTTGCAAGCCAGAGACAGAGAACTGCGAAGCCCATACCGAATGCGCGAATCTGCTGAGGGAAAATCTCCGAGAGAAGAACCCACGTTGCAACGTTCAAGAAGGTCTGCATCGAACCGACGAAGCCGACGATGAGAAGCAAGAGAATGTAAGGGCGAGCTGCAGAGTCGGTAGGTAGTACCAATGCTGCAGTACCGATGAGGAGGTGGAAGATAGTAACCAAAGTGTAGCCGGTGATAACGGTGGTACGACGGTTAATCTTTTCCATCATCCACAATGCGATGAATGCGCCAACAACAGCGATAATACCGGGAGCGATATTAGCGATAAGAGCTGCGTTCTTAGAGAATCCAGATTCTTGAAGAACAATCTGACCGTAGTACATGATGGAGTTGATACCGGTGAATTGCTGGAACACCGCAAGTGCAACACCAACCAGAATGATGCGAAGAATCCATTTGTCTTTGAGCATGGATGACACGCTAGGAGCAATCATCGTGGATTCTTTTTCGAGGGTTCGCTGAATGTCCTTAGCCTCAGCTTCTGCACGTTTTTCGGTGCGAATCTGTCGGAGGACTTCAGTTGCCTCGTCAAGACGACCCTTAGAGACTAACCAGCGAGGAGATTCTGGAATACGGAGCATGCCGATGAATAAGAATACTGCAGGAATTGCGCAGATAGCGAGCATGATACGCCAGACGCCATCGAGGTGGCCCCATACGTTACCGATGAATGCGTTGATGACGAATGCTGCGAGCTGGCCAACAACGATCATCATTTCGTTACGACCAGAGAGGGAGCCGCGAATTTCGTAGGGTGCGAGTTCTGCAAGGAATACAGGAACGACGGTGGAAGCGCCACCGACGCCGATACCGAGTAGGACGCGTCCAAGGACGAGTAGGCCTAGGCTTGGTGCGAAGGAGCACGCTAATGCGCCGAGGAAGAAGATAATTGCGAGCCCCATGATGGTCTTACGACGACCAAATTTGTCGGAAATGCCACCGGAGAAGAGTGCGCCAAATGCTGCAGCGAAAAGGAGTGAAGAAGTAACGATACCTTCTGTTTTTTCGTTGAGGCCTAGCTCTTCTGACATGGGAAGTAGAGCACCGTTGATGACACCGGTGTCGTAGCCAAAGAGCAAACCGCCGAGAGTTGCTACAACCGCGACCTGGCCGAGGCGTTTACTGTGAGGCCCCTTGGTGAGAGGCGGTAAGTTCGCCTCCGACGCACTAACAGAGTGTCCTGACATTATGACTCCTTCGTCTATAAGAAATGTCGATAGTAGATATATGAGGTTAAACGATAGTCTCTGTAGGCGAGCTTACCTAACCTCATGCTCTATAGAGTGTGTGGTTTTAGTAACCGATTACTCAACAGAGAACCCAATGTGTTACTAAACACTATATATTTGTCATGACATAATGACAATCTTTTTAAGAAAATTTTTTATCCCCTTTTTCTTGAAACGACAATCAGCCCTAATCTAAGAAAAAGAGTGCAAAGACAAGCAGATACGCGAAGAGGGGGTACCAACGTGTTGGTACCCCCTCTAGCGTAGATACCCGAAAATATCTTTAGCGATACAAATCAGGTTTCTCTTCGAGAACAACCTGCTCAACATTTCCGGAATTCAACGCCGCAAAACCAGCTTCACAACAAGCAGCCGCCGCATAACCATCCCAAGCAGATGGGCCAGTATGCTCACCCTTGCTGATGGCATTAATCCATGCCTGAACTTCTTGATCATATGCATCAACAAAGCGAGGCTCAAAACTGGGGCAGGTCAAATCTTGACCGACAGAAATGTGGTTTTCTTCAAATACCGCGCGAGTAGTTACAGAATATCCAAAACGAGCAGTGACATGAGTGCTAACCGTTACCAGTACGCCAGACTCAGTCTCCATAATGACCTTTGCAGGATCAGCAAGCTCACCTTGAGCATGCTTGGTCTTCTTGCCAGAGATTACACGGACTGTCTTAATCTCTTCACCAGTCAGATAACGAACTCCGTCAAACTCGTGAACAACAGTGTCGTCAATGAGATTGCGCCCCGTATAAGAATCCAACACATACGGATTAATATGTTCGCAATCAAGCTGCAAAAGTTCACCATAAGAACCAGCTTGAACAGCTGCACGAATAGTGCGGTAACCGCCATCAAAACGACGCATGAAGCCAACCTGAATCAACTTCTTGCCGGTAGCAACTTCAGCCTTAACAATTTCATATGCAGAGGCTGAATCTGGGGTGAGTGGCTTCTCGCAAAGAATAGGCAATCCAGCCTCTAATGCAGGCTGTAAAACAGGTGCATGTAAGAAACCAGGAGTCGCAATTAAAACAGCGTCAACACTGTCAGACTCAAGAGCCTTGTGGAAATCAGTATAAACCTGAGCTCCATCAATACCTTCAAGAGCTTCAATAGCCTTAGACTCATCAATATCTACTACTGCGCTAACGCGTGCGCCATCAATACGTTCGTGAATACGACGAATATGGTCGTATCCCATACGTCCAGCGCCAACAACGGCAACACGAATATCCTGAGACATCTTTACTTCCTTTTCAATAACAGATGAAGTTGGGTTATCTTTAGCCAATTACGGTGCGAGAACCGCAACCAAGTAGATAAGTTTTGGTGCGCTGAGCGATAGGTAGTGGGATATCAAAAGATTTCACAGGATACATATCCTGCTCAACAATGCCAAAGAGTGGTCGGTTGAGAGCCTCAGCAGCTTCAATAACTTTCGACAAGTCAGGCAATCCGTGAGGTGGTTCGCACATCACTCCACTTGCGGTTGCATCTTTGAAGGTCATGTTTTCTTCACGTACTCGGCGAAGAATCTCAGGGTCTACCTGCTTCAAGTGCAAGTACCCGATGCGTTCAGGATACTTTTCAATGAGTTCAACAGAAGAAGCTCCACCATACTGGGCATGTCCGGTGTCCAAGCAGAGAGTAACAAGCTTCGGGTCAGTTACAGCAAGGAACTTTTCAATCTCTTCCATGGTCTCAACATGAGAATCTGCATGGGAGTGGAACTGCTGGAACAAGCCGAAGTCGCGCTGAAGGGTTTCTCCAAGCTTGTTGTGTCCTTGAGCAAGATTATCCCACTGCTGTTCGGTCAAGGTTGATGGCTCTAGTTCTTCGCCGGTCTTGTCATCGCGCCAAAGAGCCGGAATAACAACAATGTGCTTTGCGCCCATAGCTGCTGTTAGTTCAGCAACCTTGCGAGCGGGCTCCCATGCGATATCCCACTGCTCCTGTCCGCCTCGATGGAAAGCCGTGAAAACAGTTCCAGCAGAAATTTGCAAATCGCGCTCTTTAAGTTCGCGAGCCAAAACCTCTGGTTCTGCAGGGAGGTAGCCGTAAGGTCCAAGTTCAATCCACTTGTAGCCAGCTTCAGCAACTTCATCTAGGAAACGCTGCCACGGTGTTTGAGCGTCGTCGTCGGCGAACCATACGCCCCAAGAGTCGGGGGCTGTGCCAATGATGAGGTTATTCTCGGTCATGTTCTCACGCTTTCATCGTTGAAAAGTGTTGTCTGGGTGAAAATGAAGAGTTTCAAAAACCCTTAACTATGTAAAGACATACTATCAAATAATGTGTGGTGGTGAACATAGTAGAAGAAAAAGTTTGAGAAAAATTATGAACCTTCAAAGAACCTACATCAACCCTAGCCACAACCACAAAAGAGGAGGGGCTAGTAACCAGTAATCACTAGCTACTAACCCCTCACAACCATCACACATCCAATAAAGGATCCTTTTTAGTCACTAGTTACGTGACTCAAAATTAAAGTTCGCTCCAGAAGCTTGCTTCGGCTCAGGCCAACGCTGAGTAATAGCCTTGCCACGAGTGTAGAAGCGAAGACCATCTTCACCATAAATATGGTGCTCACCAAAGAGCGAATCGTTCCAACCACCGAAAGAGTGATTTGCCAACGGAACAGGCAACGGAACATTGACACCAACCATGCCGACCTTAATCTTTCGGCTAAAGGTACGAGCTGCAGCACCAGAGGAAGTGAAGATGCAGGTACCATTTCCGAAGGGATTGGAGTTAATCAAATCAATACCTTCTTGCAAAGTATTAACACGAATAACTACCAAAACAGGACCAAAAATCTCTTCACCATAAGCGCTCATCTCAGGTGAAACATTATCCAAGATGGTCGGGCCAACAAAGTTACCCTTCTCATGGCCAGGTACAACAAGGTTACGACCATCAATAACAACGGTAGCGCCAGCCTTCTCAGCCTCAGTAATAATGCGCTGAACACGCTCACAAGACTGCGGAGTAATCAAAGGACCCATATCAGCGTCCTTATCCATACCGTTAGAAACCTTGATGTTACGAGCTAAAGCGGTCACCTTCTCGATGGTCTTCTCAGCGGCTTCTCCCACAGCAACAGCAACAGAAATAGCCATGCAACGCTGACCCGCTGCACCAAAAGCTGCAGCGTTAAGGTGCTCAGCAACAACATCCATATCAGCATCAGGCATAATCAACGCATGGTTCTTCGCTCCGCCAAGAGCCTGAACACGCTTGCCGTGCTTCGTACCAGTCTCATGAACATAACGAGCAATAGGAGTAGAACCAACAAACGAAATGCCATCAACATCAGGATGAGTCAAAAGACCGTCAACGGTCTCTTTGCCACCGTGCAAAACGTTGAAAACGCCATCAGGAAGACCAGCTTCCTTCCACAACTTTGCCATGAAGTTTGCAGCAGAGGGGTCACGCTCAGAAGGCTTCAAAATGAAAGCGTTACCAGCAGCAATAGCCAAAGGCGCCATCCACAACTGAATCATGACAGGGAAGTTGAATGGAGTAATACCAGCAACAACGCCCAAAGGCTCACGAACAGAATACGCATCAATACCAGTTGCGGCCTGCGGAGTGAAACGACCACTCACAAGGTTGGTAATACCGCAAGCATACTCAACGATTTCCTGACCACGAGCAATTTCACCGCGAGCGTCAGAAAGAACCTTGCCGTGTTCTGAAACAACAAGTTCTGCTAACTCTCCAGTGTGCTTTACAAGAAGCTCACGGAAACGGAAAAGAACAGCGGTGCGCTTTGCCAAAGATAGCTCAGACCAGCCTTTTGCAGCAGTCTTCGCAGCAGCAACAGCCTTCTCAAGCTCGTCCTGAGAACCAAGGTGCAAAGACCCTAGAACATCTCCGGTAGCAGGGTTAAAAATTTCCTGACGAGCAGAACCAGAGCTAGGTACTTCTTCGCCGTTGATGAAGTGTAGAACTTCGTATGACATATTTACTCCTTGTATAGAGATAGAAAAATATCGGGATA
Source organism: Rothia sp. P7208 (assembly GCF_048512915.1). NCBI lineage: Bacteria > Bacillati > Actinomycetota > Actinomycetes > Micrococcales > Micrococcaceae > Rothia > Rothia sp. P7208. Next base: position 613,285 of record NZ_JBLXXW010000001.1, on the reverse strand, counting down.
ATGCGTGCTGTAACACTCATGCGCCACAGCACACACGACAACTAAAACTTAAGGTCCAAGAAGAGGACGCTGCATGGCCTTCTTCTCACGATAGGTCTCATAAGCATTCTGAGTAGAAGAAAGCTCACTCACACCCGTAATAGGCACATCCCACCACGATTCAGAAGACGGCGCATCAATCATCGGGTCAGACTCAACATGAATAACAATCGGGCCGGAACCTTCTGGTGCTGCTTTCGCCTGAGCCACAGCATCTTGCAAACGCTCACGAACATCCTCACCCGGTTCAACACGAATAACCTTCGCACCCAAAGACTGAGCATTCGCTGCCAAATCAATAGGCAAAGTATCGCCATGATCAAAACTGTGAGTCTCTTTATCCAAGGTGCGGTACTTCGTACCAAAACGCTGAGAACCAACAGACTCAGAGAGTGCACCAATAGACGCATAGCCATGATTTTGAATCAAAACAACAATCAGTTTGATACCTTCTGCTACCGCAGTGACCAACTCAGTGTTCATCATCAGATAAGAACCATCGCCAACCATCACCACAACATCACGACCATCTTGGGTATCTAACGACGCACGCTTCACACCCAAACCGCCAGGAATCTCATAGCCCATACATGAATATGCGTATTCAACGTGGTAACCATAAGCGTCCTTAACTCGCCACATCTTGTGGAGGTCACCAGGTAATGAACCCGCTGCACACACCACAACATCGCGGTCGTCCATTGCCTCATTGACAGCACCAATAATTTCGTTTTGGCTCATCAACGGGCGATAACGCTCAGCAAAAGCATCATCAACAATGCCATTCCAACGAGCCTTTTCTGAAGCAACTTCCTCCGTAACAGCAGAAGAAACTTTGAAACCGCTCAATGCGTCATTGAGCTTAATAAGAGCCTTCTTTGCATCAGCAACCATCGCAACAACACCACTGTGCTTATACGCATCAAATGCTGCAACGTTGATATTGACAAACTTAACATCAGGATTTTGGAATGCCGTACGAGAAGCCGTTGTGAAATCTTCGTAACGAGTACCAATACCAATAATCACATCAGCATCACGAACAAGAGCATTAGATGCCGTAGAACCAGTGGAACCAACAGCACCCAAGCACAAAGGATGATCCCAATCCATCACACCAACAGCAGCCTGAGTGTATGTGACAGGAATGCCTGTTGCGTCTGCAAACTGACGTAGCTCATTTTGAGCAAACGCATAATGTACGCCACCACCAGCAACAATGACAGGTTTCTTCGCTTCGCGAATAACACTCATCGCTGCTTGAATATCAACGTCTTCTGGCTCAGGGCGACGGATTCGCCAATGGCGAGGAGCAAGGAACTCATCAGGAACAAGAATTTCTTCTGCCTGAACATCCTGAGGCAAAGCAATCGTTACTGCACCTGTATCCACGGGGTCAGTCAAAACACGCATACCGTTCAAAAGTGCAGAGAAAACCTGCTCCGGACGCCATACACGATCAAAATAGCGGCTTACAGGACGGAAAATATCATTAACCGTCACATCTGCTGCGTCAAAACGTTCTAGCTGCTGAAGAACAGGATCCGGAACACGAGTAGCGAACTGGTCTGACGGGAAAAGCAATGCCGGAAGACGGTTCGTTGTCGCAAGAGCTGCACCCGTAACCATGTTTGAAGCACCAGGGCCAATTGACGTGGTAACCGCGTATGTTGCACGACGACGAGTATGGCGAGCATACCCAACAGCTTGGTCTACCTGAGCTTGCTCATTACGGCCTTGATAGTACGGCATCAAGGAAGGATCTAGTTCCTGATACTGGCGAAGAGCCTGCCCCATGCCGGCAACATTGCCGTGCCCAAAAATACCGAAAATACCAGGAATAGTGCGCTCACAGTATTCCTGCCCATCAATGGTGTCTACGGTGTACTGGTTCGCTAAGAACTTCACCACAGTCTGAGCTACAGAGAGTTTTTGAAAACCCATAATTTGTGTCCTTATACGTCAAAAGGTGAATGAAAGAAGATTAATCGGTGATGGTGTGATGTAGAAGTGAAGCGGCTGTTTCAACAGCACCAGCAACATTGCCATCTGCAGGGTATAGCAAGGTGCGCCCTACCGTAAGACCCTGAACACCAGGGAGCTTCAACGCATTTTCCCAGCTAGAGAATACCTCTTCGGGAGAACCAGAAGGATCTCCACCCAGAAGGACAGTCGGCATCGTCGTAGCTGCCATAACTCGTTCCATCTCCTCAACAACAGGAAGTTTCATCCACGTATAAGCGGTGTTAGTTCCAAGAGCTTCAGCAATACCGATAGAGGTAATGACGGCATCAGCAGAGAGATTGTTACGAATAGCGCCGTTATGAGTTTCTGAGATAAAAGGCTCAACCATCGCGTAGAGTTCTTGTTCTGCTAAAGCATTAACTGCCTGAGCGCAAGCCTCTAGGGTAGCTACAGTGTTCTCATCACCGTAGTGAATGCGGGTGAGCATTTTGCCGCCGTCAGCGCCAATACGCTTGAGATATTCGGCAGTGTGTCCGGTGAAGCGGTCGTCCATTTCGTTGACAAGCCCACTAATACCACCACGGTTCATCGACCCGAAGACGAGCTTTCCGTCAAGAGCACCTAAAAGGAGTAAGTCGTCGAGAATGTCGGGAGACGCGAGAACACCGTCCACCGCTGGGTTTTTGAGTGCAATTTGTAGGCGGTCAAGAAGATCGCGACGATCTGCCATCGCCATTGCATGATCTTTGACGCGGTTTGCTCCGCGTGCAGGGTGATCTGCAGCGACGATAAAGTTTTGTTTTCCATAACGTGGGCCTTCGTGGCGAACACGGTTGTCGGCTGCACGTTGGATAGCTTGAGGGTCCTCTAGACGGATACGTGTGAGATGCTCATATCGTCTAGGGTCACGCTCTTCATCGTGAGAATGGGACATTGTAATCTCCTGAAAAATTTGGCTCGTGCGGTGCTTAGAAGTTGCGCCCATATTGAGCGAGGAACTCTTGTACTTCAGATTCGGTAGGCATAGCATCCGAACATGCAATTTGTGATGCGACGATAGCGCCTGCACCATTGGCAAAGTCGAGTACCTTATCGAGTTCCCAGCCAGAGAGCACGCCGTGCACAAAAGCTCCGCCGAAAGAGTCTCCAGCGCCAAGACCGTTAGCTGTTTCAACTGGTGTTGGTGCGCATACCACACGGCTGGTTGCGGTCTTTGCAAGAACACCGTTGGCACCCATCTTCACGACAGCAAGTTTGACGCCTGCTTCAAGGAGTCGGTCTGCTTGTTCATCTGGGGTGCCGTCTCCAACTGCTACGGCGCATTCTTCGCGGTTTCCGATAGCGATAGTTGCATAGGAGAGAAGCTGTTGAGCAGCTTGTTGTGCCTGCTCAATGTTTTCCCAGAACATGGGGCGGTAATCTAGGTCGAGGATGGTGTGTTGTTCGTCGGAGAGGAGATCTCGTGGGCGTGCCTCATGTGCTGCAAGTTGCGCGCTACGAGCTGGTTCTTGGCACATTCCTGTTAGAGTGCTCCAGAAGATACGGCTCTCTTTGACAGCTTCTTTGTTGATGTCTGCTTCGGTGAGCTGTAAATCTGGTGCGGTGGGGAAGCGGCCGTAGAAGTATAGGGGGAAATCTTCTGGCGGCTTGATAGCGCAGAAAGTTACGCATGTTTGCAGCTGAGGATCAGTTGAAACATGAGCTTCGTCTACACCGTATTTTTTGAGTTCACGGCGAAGAAAAGTGCCGAAAGGGTCATTGCCAACGCGGGTAATGACCGAAGTTTTATGTCCGTAACGGGCAGCTGCTACCGCTACGTTTGCAGGGGAGCCACCGAGGTATTTACCGAATGATGTGACGTCTTCTAGTCCGACTCCAATGTCGTTAGGGTATACGTCAACGCTGATGCGGCCCATGGTGAGAAGGTCGTACATGAAATCTTTCCTTAGTGGGGTCGTATGGGTTTGGCGTCCTCGCCGAAAAGCTGTTAGTTATAGCGTGCCCCATCACACACCCAAATGTCAATGTTTGTACTGACATAGTTACAAAGTTTCTTTATTTTGCGTTAAAGACTGGAAAAAATTGCAAAAAACCTCACCCTGATACCCCACCCGAAAAAACAAGAACCCCCTACTTCTTGTCACAATAGAACGCCTAGAAAACCCCGTATAAACTATCTGGCTAGCAGAACATTTCCACCTGCACCATACACCTCAGCCCCAGAACGTGATACCTAACTTGCACCGTGCACACCAGAACTGAAAAAACACTCATACCAAACAAACACCATACGAAAAAGGTCGCTCCACCAAACAGTGAAGCGACCTTCTACACCAAAAAACGAGAAGAACTACCCTCTCAAAGTGCCTTAACAGGAACCCAAACCTGCATCATATAATCCTCAGAACTAGTATCCCCAGGACCATACACCTCCAGTGCAGGACCAGACGCCGTCAAAGCTCTCTCAGGCAAAAACGTACCCAAAAGATAATCCAAACCCGTCATAGACGCTAACGGGGCAGGGCCACGAACATCAACAATGGCATAATCACCAGCAGGAACCTCTGCAGCATTCAAACCCAAAGCCTGCGCGTTATCCCGAGAATTCACCACCAAACCAGCCATATAATCAAACTCTTGACGCATATTAGCACCAAAAATAATGGCAACCTGCTGAGTATCCTCAGTGCTAAAACCAGCCAGCTTAACCGTATTCAAAACACGCTCCCACACATCAGCATTGCCAACAGCAGGATCAATCGTCTCACGTAAACCAGCAAGAACAAGCGATGGGCGATGCTCCACTCGCGCAAAATCAGACATCATAAACGCCAGTATCCCTTAACGTGCAGCAACCGGAAGAACAAGCTCCATCATCTGAGTAAAGCTCTTCTGACGCTGCTCACTGGTGGTCTCTTCACCCTTAAACAAATGATCAGAAACCGTGAACAAAGCCAACGCCTCAACACCAGCATGTGCCGCAACAGAATAAATACCAGCAGTCTCCATCTCAACCGCAAGAACACCCATCTGAGCCCAACGCTGAGCATCAGAAGGATCATGACGATAAAATACATCAGAAGACAAAACATTACCCACATGCAACTGAACACCCTGAGACTCAGCCTCCTGCGCCACAGCAGAAAGCAGACTCCACGATGCAGTCGGGGCAAAAGTACCAGGAAGCTTGTACTGATGCATGAAATGAGAATCTGTAGAAGCTGAAGCCGCAACCACAATATCGAATAGTTCAAGCTGATCTTGCATGCCACCACAAGAACCAATACGAATCAGGCGCTCAACACCGAACGTATGAATCAGCTCATAAGTATAAAGACTCGCAGAAGGAATACCCATGCCAGAGCCCATCACAGAAACCTGCTGACCATTAAACATTCCTGTAAACCCAAACATGTTACGAACAGTATTAAACTGCTGAACATCGCTCAGATAATTCTCCGCGATAAACTGCGCACGAAGAGGGTCCCCCGGCAAAAGAACAGTTTTTGCAATAGGAACACCCTGAGGGTTGATATGAGGAGTGCTTGTCATAGGAGCGTCCTTTCAAAGACCATACAGAACTTCAACATCACTGCTGAAGAACACGCTAATAATTCTCAATACTTTAGTTTAGGTGATATGAACGGATAGACCCTATCCGCAACCACAGCCACCGCAACCACAACCCCCAGAAGCCGGCGCACCAGAGAGTCGACGCTCTACCTCAGATAATTCCTCGTCTGAAAACTCATCCTGATTCTCCGCAGACTCCATCAGGTTCTGACGCTGACCAATATCCGGTGCCCCAGAAGGATTCTGAGAAAGACCCGCTAACGTTGCAGCAAAACCTGCCGGAGCTGAAGGCTTTGCAGGGGGAGCCGACTCTGTGGCGACAGGGCCACAACCAGCGGCAGTCGCCGACACCTTTTTCTGCTGAACACTACGAGCGCGCGAAAAACGCTGTAACTGTTCAGCGTCAGGGTAGTGATAAGACACCTTCACCTCACCATCAACCAACAAAATAGGGAGCACATCAGCACCCGATATCTCAATCTGATCAGCTACCGGAACACACTGCGTAAAAGCGCTCGGATAAGAATCTGTTGAATAAACAACAATATCTAAACCTTCATCAAGAAGTTGCTGAGCTGTCCTAAGAAACTCCTCACGCTCTATATCTTGCGGGTCGTCAGGATTCTCTCCCGGAGCGGGAATAAACACCTCAAGTTCAGCATTTTGTACAGTATCAGCCACAATTCTCCTCATCATGATAGAACTCGTATCAACGTTACCCGCGCAGAAGATACTTTGTATATAACAATGTCGAGACAAGCCAAGAACACGTAAAATTTCTGTATCTATGAGTGGCTAAATACCACTCAAGAGTGTTCTGGGTTACTCTCATGGTGTGTAGAGAAACAACATGCGTCCAAAGGAGAACGATGTTTGGATTCAGACGAAAAAAGAGAACAGCCACGCTCTCAACCACACCATATACGCCAGAAGAACTCTTCTCGCCAGTACAAGGAACATATAAGCCACTAAACCTTGTCGGAGACCCCGTATTCTCCAGTGGGCTACTAGGAGAAGGCTACGCCGTAGAAGCGACAGAAGAAACCATCAACGCGCCCGTGAGTGGACGTATCGTTCTCATTCAAAACACCCTCCAAGCATGCGCCATCTGCACGCCACAAGGGGCAGAAGTGCTCATACACATTGGAGTAGACGTCGCCCAACGAAACCACTACGGGCTCAAAGCGTTAGTCGAAACAGGAACTCACATTACCGCAGGAGAACCCCTACTACGCATCAGCAGAGAAAAAGAATACGCCTCCACGCCACTGCCAGAAGTCATGGTCATGGTCACTAACATGAAGAACTTCGGTGTGAACATCACTAACAATGACGTACGTGAGGTCTCCAGCGGAGAGCACCTCGGCTACACTAAGCCACGCTAAAACGACTCCTAGCCAAGGAAAAACTTTTTAACCGCAGCTTTAAGAACACTCTCAGGCTCAGATTCTGCAAAATGACGTCTCTTCGGCTCCTCACGCTCTGCCTCAAGATTCTTCTCCTGAGCAGAAACAGGAAGTGACTCATCTGAAGAAGGCGACGATGTCTCGGGGTCAACAGCAGAAGACTCCTCGGAATCACCAAAAGCATGAGTCGCAAAATCTTGAGCAAACTCTTCCTGAGATTTCTGCCCAGCCTGCCTTGTCTGCCGTACAAACTCATCAACTTGTGAGCGATAAGATATTGTGTCGGATTCAGTAGAAGGAGTCTCTTCTTCTACCGGTAAAGAACCATCTGCAAGAACCTGAGAAGATGCAGGCTCTGTAAGAGAATCCATCGTCACCGCCGAAACAGCCTGCTCCTGCTGTGGCTGACTCTCGTGTGCGCTGTCATCTTTGATGGTGGTAGAGCTTATCCACTGAGCAACCGACGAATCCTCCAAAACGCCCCAACTCTTACGGCGCTCCTCTTCGCTGACCCAGTTGCCAGTCACAAAATCTGAGAAGGAACGAGCAAGAAGACGAGGCGGCTCTGCAATACGCGGGTCGCGGCTAATAACCTGACCCTTTGCGCCAGAAGCTCCAGGGGCAAGATCTACCGCATAAAGAGTATCTGTGTCATGGGCAATCTCTACCCACAGTCGATGAGATAGCAACGGCTGTACAACATCGCTTGGCTGCGCTGGAATACGTGGAAGCTGAGCATCTGCAAGGTCGCTCGCTCCAAAATCTTCTTCAATATGTGATGCAAGAATATCCCCAAAGGGGCCGTCTGCAATCTTTCCATCGCGTACCGTCGAACGATAAAAACGCAACTCCGGCAATGTGATGCCACCACGTTTTTTAATGATGTAATCAATATCTGAAGGAGAATAACCCTTGGTATGCCCTAAACGAGTGAGCGTACGATGAAGTGCTAAACCATCATTTTGGGTGGTTGGTACGCCCTCTAAATCACCGGGGTTATCCTCAACGGCATGATCCCCAATATCTTCATGAGAAAGCGAAGTGTCAATATTGATAACGGCGTTCGGGGGAATAGTGCCACTATTCAATAAATTCTGAGCAGCCACAAGAAAATTTTGGGTGAGCATTGCATCAATAACGATATTTCCGCTGTCGTTGGTCAACGAAAATTCAACTATTTCACCGTGAGAGCTATGAAGGTGCGCGTGAATAGGCTCTTGCGCCTGCTGTGAGTAATTCTCTAGAAGCGAGGTCAGAACCGGCAAATCTATAGTGTTTGTGGGGGAGCTGTTCAAACTCATGGGGTCATTTTCTCATACCGTCGCATTGTGTACAGACTCTTGCGGCAAGAAGATTAAAAATACCTTCAACAAAAGCCATTAATATCGTGATAACGGTAGCAAAAATAATAAAACCTCGCCAAAATTGCCTTAACCCATTAGGTTGGGGTGTGATAGAAGAATCATCATCTTCCCCTATTATTCCAACATTCAACGAAGAACATGGAGAAAAGGACTAACGTGAACACCGCAATCACCGAACTCATCAACAAAGTACCTACCGGCTTGCTCATTGGCGATCAGTGGAAAGAAAGCTCCACCGGAGAAACCTTTGACGTGTTCAACCCTGCAACTGAAGAAAAACTAGCAACTATTGCCTCAGCAACTTCTCAAGATGCTACTGAAGCGTTAGACGCCGCATGTCACGCCGCATATAAAAACAAGGGGTGGGTTGAAACTCCTGCACGTGAACGAGCTGAAATTCTTCGTCGCGCCTACGAACTGGTCGCAGAACGTGCCGAAGACTTCGCTCAACTTATGACACTTGAAATGGGTAAACCGCTTGCAGAAGCTCACGGAGAAGTGAAATACGGTGCTGAGTTTCTTCGCTGGTTCTCTGAAGAAACCGTTCGTAACTACGGGCGATACGTTAACACACCCGAAGGAACAAACCGTATCCTCACCTCCCGCAAACCCGTTGGTCCGTGCTTGCTCATCACCCCATGGAATTTTCCTCTTGCTATGGCAACACGCAAAGTCGCCCCAGCTATCGCCGCTGGCTGCACCATGATTCTCAAGCCAGCACGACTCACCCCTTTGACCGCACAATACTTTGCGCAAACAATGCTCGATGCTGGACTTCCTTACGGAGTGCTCAACGTCGTACCCTCAGCCTCAGCATCTGCTATTAGTGCGCCCCTCCTTGCTGATTCTCGACTGCGTAAAGTGTCCTTTACTGGATCAACGGAAGTCGGTAAAAAACTCCTCGAACAAGCTTCCGCAAATGTTCTGCGCACCTCCATGGAACTCGGCGGAAACGCGCCGTTTATCGTCTTTGACGATGCTGATATTGATGACGCCGTCAACGGTGCAATGGGCGCAAAGATGCGAAACATGGGTCAAGCCTGCACTGCCGCAAACCGTTTTATTGTGCACGAATCAGTTGCTGAAGAATTCACTGAAAAATTTACCGAAAAAATCCGTCAGATGAAAGTCGGCAACGGTATGGATGAAGGGGTTACTTGCGGTCCTCTCATCGAAAAGAAAGCACAAGAACAGATGAGCGAAAAAGTTGCTGACGCGGTAGCTCACGGTGCTCGTATCGTTGTGGGAGGTCACGCAATAGATGGTGCAGGATATTTCTTTGAACCAACCGTGTTAGCTAACGTTCCAGCAGAAGCATCTGTGATTCGTGAAGAAATCTTTGGGCCTATTGCACCCATTATGACCTTTAGCGATGAATATGAAGCTTACCGCATGGCTAATAACACCGAATACGGGCTTGCCTCCTATGTTTACACTAAGGATTATCAGCGTCAACTGCGTGCCGCTGACCACCTAGAATTCGGTTTGGTGGGTTGGAATGCTGGGGTTATCTCTAACGCGGCTGCACCCTTTGGTGGAGTTAAACATTCTGGTTTAGGTCGTGAAGGAGCCGCAGAAGGTATCGATGAATACACCTACACGCAATATATCGGAGTTAAAGACCCCTACGCTCTTTAGCAGATATGCTGTAAGTAATGCACGTCACCCCAAGACACAATGAAGGGTTCACCCCATGAAACGCCTACAACACTTCATTAACGGAGAATTTATCGACTCGCTTTCAGTCGAGACACTCGATATCGTTAACCCCGCAACCGAAGAAACCGTTGCACAATCACCTATTGCAACAGCAGAAGAGATCGAAGCCGCCATGAGTGCTGCTCGTGAAGCCTTCACTAGTTGGCGACGAACCACCCCATCACAACGACAAAAATACCTCCTTGAGCTGGCAACAGCCATGGAAGAAAACGCCGATAAACTGGTTGAAGCGCAACACCGCAATACCGGTCAGCCACGAGAAATCATCCGCAACGAAGAAGTTCTCGCCGGTGCAGACCAAATGCGCTTCTTTGCTGGTTGCGCACGCACCCTTGAAGGCAAAGCAGCCTACGAATACATGGCCGACCATACCTCCTATATTCGCCGTGAACCCGTAGGTGTTGTTGCCCAAGTCGCCCCATGGAACTACCCGCTCCTAATGGCCGTGTGGAAACTGGGACCAGCTTTGGCGGCCGGTAATACCGTTGTTCTTAAACCCTCGGACACTACCCCAGAATCCACTCTGGTGCTGGCCCAGCTCATTCAGAATATTTTCCCTGCCGGTGTGGTAAACGTACTCTTAGGAGACGCAAGTGTTGGGGCTCAGATGGTAGAACACCCCACCCCGTCCATGGTCTCTATTACCGGTTCAGTGCGTGCAGGCCAAGCAGTCGCCGCAAGCGCCGCAAAAGACCTCAAACGTGCACACCTTGAACTTGGTGGTAAAGCTCCCGCCATCGTTTTCGCTGATGCAGATTTACCTCGCGCGGCTCGTATGCTCACCGAATTCGGGTACTTTAATGCTGGTCAAGACTGCACTGCTATTACTCGTGTTCTTGTTGAAGAGTCTGTCTACGAACAATTCCGTGCACTGCTGGTGCAAGAAGCCGAAAAGATTACGACCGGAGACGCAGACGACTCAAAGAACTATTATGGCCCGCTCAATAACGTCAACCATTTCAAGACGGTTATGCAGAAGCTAGAGAACCTTCCTGAGCACGCGGTTGTTGATACGGGCGGTGTTCGTTGCACTGAACGCGGATACTTCATTGCACCCACGGTGATTAGTAACGTCAAACAGCAAGACCCTATCGTCCAAGAAGAAACATTTGCGCCGGTTCTGACTGTGCAACCTTTCAGTGATGAGGCAGAAGCTCTAGAACTAGCTAATGACGTCTCGTATGCCTTGGCGTCTTCTGTGTGGACAAACAACCACGGTGTTGCTATGCGCATGTCTCGCGACCTTGATTTTGGTGCTGTATGGATTAACACTCACGTCATGCTCACCGCAGAAATGCCACATGGAGGATACAAACTCTCTGGATACGGCAAAGACCTCTCCCTGTATTCAGTAGAAGAGTACACCCGCATCAAACACGTGATGAGTGATATGAGCGTGTAATTCCTCTACGGCGGGAGTCTTTAGCTCCTGCTTGTGAAGTGACTGAACACAAAAGCTGCCGAGAAGAGACCCGAACGTTTCACGTGAAACGTCAACTCTTCTCGGTTGCTTCCTCTAAGAGAAAGTACATCAATGACAAACATAACCTACCGCCTACCACAAGAAATCAAACTCAACGGCACCTTCCCCGGTGAACGCTCACAACAACTAGCACAACGACGAGCAGACGCCGTACCCGCCGGAGTCGCCTCCACCGCGCCCATCTACGCACAAGACGCAGACGGCGGAGTAATCCTCGACGTCGACGGAAACTCCTTCGTAGACCTCGGCTCAGGCATCGCCGTGACCTCCGTAGGCGCAAGCGCCCCACGAGTGGTCAAAGCCATCCAAGAAGCCAGCGAACATTTCACCCACACCTGTTTTATGGTCACCCCCTACGAGGGGTATATTGCGGTAGCAGAAAAACTCAACGAACTCACCCCCGGTAACTTCCCTAAACGATCCGTCCTCTTCAACTCCGGCGCAGAAGCCGTAGAAAACGCCGTAAAAATCGCGCGCGCAGCAACCGGACGTAACGCCATCATCGTTTTCGACCACGCATACCACGGGCGAACCAACCTCACCATGGCACTCACCGCAAAAGCCACCCCCTACAAAAAAGGCTTTGGTCCATTCGCACCAGAAATCTACCGTGTGCCCATGAGCTACCCCTACCGTGACGGTGAAGAACTCACCGGCGCACAAGCGGCACAACGAGCTATCGACATCATCGAAAAACAAGTCGGAGCAGAATACATCGCCGCCGTGCTCATCGAACCCATTCAAGGTGAAGGCGGATTCATCGTCCCCGCAGAAGGATTTCTCTCTAACATCGCACAATGGGCAAAGAGCAAAGACATCGTCTTCATCGCCGACGAAGTACAAGCCGGATTCTGCCGTACCGGACGATGGTTCGCCAGCGAATATGAAGGCATCGAGCCAGACCTTATCACCACCGCAAAAGGCATTGCCGGTGGTATGCCATTATCAGCCGTTACCGGACGAGCTGAACTCTTCGAAAAAGTGCAACCAGGCGGACTCGGCGGCACCTATGGCGGAAACCCTGTCGCCTGCGCCTCAGCTCTCGCCACCATTGAAACCATGCAAGAATGGAACCTCAACGAACGCGCGTTACGTATTGAACAACTCATCCGCCAAAAACTTGAACCACTCGTCCCCGAACTGCCTATTCTTGGTCAAGTACGTGGACGCGGCGCCATGATGGCACTAGAGTTCGTTCTCGACACCGACTCACAAGAGCCACATCCGCAAGCAGCACGAGATATTGCAAGCTACTGCCTAGAACGCGGAGTGCTTATCCTCACCTGCGGAACATACGGCAACGTTGTACGCTTATTACCTCCTCTAACCATCCCAGAAAATCTCCTTGAACAGGCATTAGATATTCTGGTTGAAGGTATCCGCTCAATCTAAAACATTCCTACACTCTAAAAGTGTTGTCCCCGTAGCATGCACGCTACGGGGACAACACTTTAACAAGAAAAAACTACAATCTTCAGAACCACAACTGAAAACTTACCAGTAACTGACTAACGACGATGAGACGCCTTCTCCACCGAGAGAACCTTAAACGTTGAGAGCGGTTTTTCTCCTTTACCGCAAGACTCACGTGCCGGAGCAGTCTTCGTTTTAGCTGTGACAACAATCCACGAACGACCATCCTCATGGTGAACAATAGAGCGCTGAACACCCTTATACGCGGACGAAAAAACTTGAGAAGACCCAGTATCCTGCCCACCATGAAGCAACGCATACTTCTCACGACGGTACTGCTCTTTAACCTCACGATACCGCCGATTAAGCTCGTTGAGCTCTACCAGCTCTTCGACACATGCCTGACCATAAGACAACTTTTTGCGTAGAACCTTCGCCCGCGCCTTCTGCTCACGCCACAGTCGACTCTTACGCAACCGCGCATACTTCTTCTTCAACTGCCGATACTCTCGAGACTTCTTAAGATTCTTCTTTTTCTGTGAGGACTTCTCACTTTTAACAGAAGAAAACGACAGCTGAGAAATAGTAGGCTCTTCTCCACCCTGAGCAAGATACTCACGAACAGCAACCTCTGCCACCTGATGAACCGCCGCAAGAGAAGAACAACCACGAATACCAGCCAACGACGGAACCTGATACTCCTCTAAAGACACCACCGCCATAAGAGCAGCAGCAGGAGTCAGCCGACCATACATATAACCAGCAGGCAACACCACACCGGTGGGAGCTAAACGATGCCCACCAATATGCGAACACTCCCAAACCGTCTCCGGAGGGCGAACCTGCTTGAGATACTGTGCAATAGGCCGTCCTGCTAACGCACAACACCGATCACGCTTACCATGAGTACACAAAAATATGAGACTATGAGGAACCTTCTTAACACCCTTAATCTTCTGCGGTGAGTGCAACGGAAGAGAGAGCATCTTCTCTAGATGAGGAACCTCAAAACGGTACGTGTGCTGTTTCCCCTGTGCGCTGTTAACAATAAAAATGCGGTGTGTTTGACGCTTCTGCTGAGATTGACTTCCACGTGAAGCCGGCTCCCTAATAAACAACAGCTTATATCCGCGAAGTTTTTTAACCTTACGCGCAATTCTTCGAGCAAGTGCAGAATGAACACTGCCACCTTTGAGGATATCTCGCCCCCACTGCCCTGGCACCTCAACACCAACCCATCCACGGGTACGTGTAGCCGTCCCATAAGTTTCCCCCTCAACATTCTGAGAACAAGACTCTGGTGGAAGAACAGGGAAACGGATAGTAGAAAGAATCTCCTCATGCGAGCAGGGTGGGGGGGCGAGGGTGGTAGTCATATCTTCAGCTTAGCTGGGTATGCTAAGAGAGTCATATTTGTTTTGAGGAAAGGCACAGAAAATGAGTCAGGACAACCTCAGCTCATCTCATCAACATAATCCACCAGTTCGGGTTGATGTGTGGTTGTGGTCTGTGCGTATCTTTAAAACACGATCCTTAGCGCAGAGTGAATGTAAAGCAGGGCACGTACGTATCGACGATAGCGCTGTTAAACCCTCGCGAACAGTAAAACCGGGAGACGTGATACGTGTACGATACCCCGGATATGAGAAAGTTTTGCGGGTGGTTTATACCATTTCCCGTCGAGTAGGCGCACCTATTGCGGTGACCTGTTACGAGGACTTATCCGAACCATACCCATCATATTTACTGCGTGGCGGTGTTCCCCACCGTGAACCTGGTGCGGGGCGCCCAACAAAAGCTCAACGTCGTGAACTCAACAAACTTCGAGGATACGAAAAATCTTAAAATCTGATGCTCAACCTATAGAGAGGAAAAGCTCTCTTCCGTCGACTCACCCCTGCCACTAGGATAGAGCGAGTGATACATGAAGAAACCCCAAACTACCGGTTAGCAAACCTCAACGACGCACCCATACTGCACACCTTCGCACAAAAGATGTTCCCTGACGCAACACCGTCCTACATCCCCCAAGAAGCAGTACAAACCTTCATCAACGAAAAACTCTCACAAAAAATCTTTGAAGAATACATCCGCTCAGAACACTACCAAGTAGGCATCCTCGAAAAGAACAAACAACCTGTCGGGTACACCGTCCTCTACACCAACACCGCTGAAAACCCCGAAATCGTTGCAGAAGCAGCATGCTTAAGCAAGTTCTATCTAGACCCATCCGTACGCGGCAACGGAACAGCCCAAAAAATGATGGATGCCGTCTGCGAACAAGCACGACAAGCAGGATTCACAACACTATGGCTCGGCACCGCAAAACTCAACATACGTGCCAACAAATTCTACGAAAAATACGGTTTCCGTATCGTCGGAGAACGCAAATTCTACCTCACCAAAGACATCTACGGAGACGACGTCATACGCCGTCTCAACCTCTAAACACCTGCCCCACACAAGTAGAGTAAAGATTATGTCAGCTACCCGCCCTGCACCCTCCAACACCTTGCACCGACAAATCCTTCACCTAGCAATACCAGCCTTCGGCGCACTCGTCGCTGAACCGCTCTTCGTCATGGCTGACTCTGCCATGATCGGACACCTCGGCACCGACAAACTAGCAGGACTCACCCTCGGCTCGACCATCATCCAAACAGTCATAGGGCTAATGGTGTTCCTCTCATACTCCACAACACCAGCAGTTGCCCGAGCCTACGGAAAAAATAACCTCGCTCAAGCCTACGCTGCAGGACGAAACGCGCTCTGGGTCGCCCTCGGACTAGGGGCACTACTTGGCATCTTAGGGTGGGTTTTCTCTCAACAGATCTTCACCGCATTAGGAGCAGACACCGCCACCACCATCAACGCCCAAGAATACTTACACCCCTCACTACTTGGACTGCCCGCCATGCTCGGTGTACTCGCAATCGTAGGGGTGCTACGAGGTTTACAAGACACAAAAACCCCGCTTTATGTTGCCACCGTCGGCGCGATTGTGAACATCGTCCTCGACTGGGTGATGATTTACCTTCTGGGGTGGGGACTTGCCGGCTCTGCTATTGCTACCGCCACCGTACAATGGGGCATGTTCGCTGTCCTCAGTGTGAGTCTGTGGCGGGGTATCACCCGATACGGTGTGCAACTTTCACCCGAACTTTCGGGACTTCGCCACGTATTTGCTCTCGGCTCATGGCTCATGTTGCGCTCGCTTTCTATGCGAGTGGCGTTACTCGGCACGGTTATTGTTGCCACACATCAAGGGCAGACAGCTCTTGCAACCTATCAGCTCACCATGAGCTTTTTTAGCTTTCTTGCTTTTGCGCTCGACTCTTTGGCTATCGCTGCACAGGCTCTTTTAGGTAAAGAACTGGGTGCGCAGAACCTCAACACGGTACAAGGAAAGAACGCTGTTCTTGATCTTAAAAATGCTTTAGTGCGGTGGAGTCTTTATTTTGGTGTAATTACAGGAATTTTCTGTGCACTCATCGGCTTTACTGGTAGCTGGATTTTTAGTTCTGACCTGCACGTTCAACACCTTTTTGCGTTGTCCTTATTAGTTGTGGGACTCACCCAACCATTAGCTGCATATGTTTTTGTTCTAGACGGGGTGCTGATGGGCGCAGAAGACATGCGTTATCTTGGTATTGCTTCACTTATTGTTTTAGGTGCTTACGTGCCGTCACTTCTACTCGTTGACGTCTTCACCCCGCTTATGGGGCAGAGTACGGCCTTTATCGCTCTATGGTTAGCGTATTCTACGGTTTTCATGGGTGCTCGTGCCGTGACTCTTGGCCGACGCGCTCGCACTGAGATATGGGTTCGGTAGGATATGCAATAAAAATATTTGAACTAATTTTGAACCTTTATGATATATTGACTTGCATCACACATGAGCGGTTCTGTTGTCAACGAACTTTGAAAATATAAATAATCACACAAAGTGTATTTCGACGTTGACAGCAGATGTCCAATATCTTTTGAGCAGGTAAAGAGATGTCATCCCGTAAAAAAGTATTAAAAATAATATTAATATCTATCTTTATACTTTCAGGATTTATTGGTTCAGTTTCAGAATCAACTTACGATATGTCCTTCGCTAAAACCGCTCTGGACATATCTGATAGCGTTACATCAATCGGCTGGATATATTTTGCAGGATATCTTACTGAAGCAGTAGCATCAGCAACTTTAGGGTCAAAGATAGACACAATTGGTCCCATAAAAGCAGTCATAATATTTACTTCATTAGCTTCTTTGCTGCTTATCACTGCTGGTCTATCTAACCTCATATTTGGTGTTACCAGCATTATTCTTATAGTACTTTTAGCTGGAGCTATCGACTTTATCAATCAGTTAGTTGGAATTGCTCACGAATCAGCACTTCCCGAAGTCTTCGGCGATGACGAGAGAAGTCTCATCCAATTTTCCGGTCTTGATTCATCGGTTCGGTCTATATCATCTATCGCCGCACCCGTTATATCCGGCGCAATTATTTTTGACTTCCCAGGATTTAAGTCATTAATTATTGTAGGAATACTCTATGGGCTAAGTTATACCTTACTTGTTTTCTTCTTATCAACGGTCAAAAACCAACAGATGGGAGTAACTATTGGACAGCAGACACACTTAACAGAAAAATCTGAGCATAACCAGCAGGAAAAATTAGATGGAACTTTAGAAGAAAAGCCAGCAGAGAGTACGGGTCTTCCTAACGGTTTCCACCAGACGCTATCTTACATTTTAAGGTCACCGTCGTGGAGATATTTCCTTGTGATTGATACGTTAGCTACGGTTGCCATATCCACAGTTCTACTGCTCCTATTCGCGCTATTGGTACACGAATTTACCTTAGACACATCTTCTGCTGGTTTAGTTTTAGGAGCTATGGCTCTAGGATCTTTTATCGCGGCATTTTTTATTGGAAAATCTACAAAAGATACTATTTCCAAATTATTTGGTATTGGATGTTTTATCACAGGTTTAGGAGGTGCCAACATTGCTCTATCCTACGGAACACTAAGCATTGCTATGGTTGGGGCATTTATCTTAGGGTTCGGTAGTGTCTTTCAGCTGAGAGGGATGACCCTTCTTATCCAGCTCAATGCACCTCAAGGAAAAATTGCTGCTTGGTTCTCCGTCATAGATACTGTTGAACTAATTTTCAATGCAATAACAATAATTATTGCCGCATATATCATGGATAAATTTGGTGGAACACCAGTTTTCCTAGTTGTTGCTATCATCTCAATACTATGCTCAATAGCTTGGCTAGCTATTAAAAATACTTACCACTTTACGACAGTAGCCCAACAGCAATAATGAAAGTATATTTTCACTCAACTACCCACGGTAGGAACCCATGAGAGCCTAAGATGCTTGAAAACCTACATGACGACTAAGACCAAGATAAGGCTCACCACAGCCGCAACCACACTCGCAACAGCACCCAAAACAACAGCACTCAACCCCGTCGTCATAATCTTCCGAAGATGAACATTAGTGCCCATCGCACCCATCGCAACAGTAATCAACACCGTTGACAGAACCTCAGCACCCCTCAACACGCTGCTAAGAACACCATCAAATCCCATATAGGTCAACACCGAACGCAAAAATACTGCAACAAGAAAACCCACCACAAAAAGTGGCAACAACGGTGGCCGCTTCTGAGACGACACCCCACGACGAGCTTTCTCTTGCCCCTGCCGATACCCCACATAAGCAACCAAAGGAGCAAGAAGAACCACACGACCCAACTTCGTCACCGTAGCAGTTGCCACCACATCCGTACCGATAAACCCAGCACCCGCAACAACCTGACCCACCTCATGGATAGAAGTACCAATCCAAACCCCAGCCTGCTCCGACGAAAGACCAAACTGAACAGCTAACGCCGGAATAAGAAACATCAAAAATGTTCCAAACAGTGTTACACAAGCAATAGCAGTAGTCGCAGAAGACTCCACATCCTCTTCGGAATCATCTTTTTTCTCTAACACCGCAGACATACCAGCAACCGCAGAAGCACCGCAAATAGCTGTACCCGTCGCAATAAGCATACGAGAATTATGGGCAACACCCATCAAACGTCCGCACCACAACGTCACCAGATACGTGCTCAGCACCGTGACCGCAATGATAAAAAGCACGCCCCAACCTAGCTCAAGAATGTCAGGAATTGCCAGACGCAACCCCAAGAGCACAACACCAACCCTCAAAAACGTTTTACTCGAATACGTCAAACCTGCTGAACAAGAATCGGGGATAAAACCCACATTCCGCATCAAAATGCCGAGAACAATCGCCAACAGGAGAACGCTAACAAGCTGAAACCCCGGAATAAACGTGATGAGATAAGCTCCCACTGTTAACGCAATTGCAAAGAGAATACCGTGTAAGCGGGAGGTAAAAGTACTGAACATAAACTAAACATAACCCATATCTACGATACGTACACCAAGATATGACAGCTTCAACGTTTAAGACAGAGAACAGAATGATGATCTAAAATTCGTCATGCTAAGCAGCTCACGATGAATCGTTGTATCGCCCGTAAGTTCAGGGTGAAAAGAAATACCCATAACATTGCCCTGCCGAACACCGACAACCTGCCCACCATGATGAGCTGTTACCTGAACATCTTGACCCACTCGACTCACTCGAGGAGCCCGAATAAAAGCCGCATGAACAGGGTGTAGCTGTTCATCTGCCCCACGCCAAAGAACCTCTGTCTCTGCAGAATCAACCTGCGAACCAAAAGCGTTACGATCTACAGAAATATCAAGAATATCGAGTGTTTGCTGACCCGGTGCAGGGTCGTCTACAGTGTGCGCTAACATGATGAGCCCAGCACAAGTACCTAACGTTGGGACACCTGAGATAATAGCTTCGCGTAAGGCATCCCGTACCCCAAAAATACGAGTAAGACGGTCAATGGTAGAAGACTCTCCACCGGGAAGAATCAACGCGTCTAACCCATGAAGGTGCTCAGCCTTTTTAATAAGAACTACCTGCGCACCCAGAGATTCCATCATTTGTCCATGTTCTGCGACGCCACCTTGAAGGGCAAGAACACCAACAGTTTTACCGTTCCCAGAATTGTTAACAATAGTGGTCAATGTTTGTACCCTTCGTGTTTTTCTCGCGCAAACTTATACAGATAAAATCTGTGGCTAAACTAAGCATATTTATTGTCTATGCGTGGATTCTATTCTGTGCTATTGAGCCATATTAATAGGCTCCTATAAATACTTGTGGGTGCTATGTGCCCGTTCTAAGGGGGTACGTAGCGCCCACAAGAATTTTTGTGTAATTACAATTCTTACCAGCCGCGCTCAGCTAAACGGTGAGGTGCTGGAAGGTCCGCAACATTAATACCAACCATCGCTTCACCCAAACCACGAGAAGCCTCAGCGATAACAGCAGGGTCGTTATAGAACGCAGTGGCCTTAACGATGGCACGTGCACGAGCAACAGGGTCACCAGACTTAAAAATGCCAGAACCAACAAAAACACCATCTGCACCAAGCTGCATCATCATTGCAGCGTCAGCGGGGGCTGCCACACCACCAGCAGTAAAAAGAACCACCGGAAGTTTTCCTGTGCGTGCCACTTCCACAACGATGTCGTACGGTGCAGCAAGCTCTTTAGCTTTCACATACAACGCGTCAGGAGAGGTCGCATGTAGTGCTTGTAGCTCAGCAATCTCAGATTTAATCGTGCGAATATGCTTTGTCGCTTCAGAAACATCGCCCGTGCCAGCTTCGCCCTTAGAACGAATCATCGCCGCACCTTCAGCAATACGGCGAAGTGCTTCACCCAAATTAGTTGCACCACACACAAAGGGAACAGTGAACTGCTGTTTATCAATATGATTCACATAATCAGCAGGAGAAAGAACCTCAGATTCATCAATATAATCCACCTTGAGAGATTGAAGAACCTGCGCCTCAACAAAATGTCCAATGCGTGCTTTAGCCATCACAGGGATAGACACCGCGTTAATAATGTCTTCAATCATGTCAGGGTCACTCATACGAGCAACGCCACCTTGAGCACGAATATCGGCAGGCACACGCTCCAGTGCCATCACCGCAACCGCACCAGCATCTTCTGCAATTTTTGCTTGTTCAGCGTTGACGACGTCCATAATGACGCCACCTTTGAGCATATCTGCTAATCCTCGTTTGACGAGGGGAGATCCATGAAGTTCAGTATTTTCAGTCATGGTCTCTACTGTGCCCTAAAACGCTGGTCTAAGATAGAGCCAAGAATCAACAAAAATTTTAGACCACTAGGTGGAACTACTACACTCCTATGCACACCTCAGCTTCCGTAGAACTACCCATCACCCTCAACCGCAACCTCACAACCTCACTACCAAGCCAACTGGCAGAAAAAATACGCGAACTCATCCTCAACGGCACACTCATCGCATCAGACCCGCTACCCTCAACACGAACACTCGCTCAACGCCTCAACGTCTCCAGAGGAACAATCGTCTCCGCCTACGAACAACTCACCGCAGAAGGATACCTACACACCACACACACCGGAACAACCATCAACCCCCACCTACCTCACCCCCACAACAAACACCACACCAACACACCACAGCCCACCACACCAACAGACCTTTCCACTAGTCACCTGAGAACACCTCAAAACACCCTTATCGACCTACGCCCAGGCACCCCAGACACCTCCACACTCGCCAGCACACCATGGAGAGCAGCATGGAGAACCGCAGCAGCCAACGTCGGAACAACATACCCTGCCACAGGTTCTCCCACCCTCAAAAAAGAACTAGCCGAACACCTGCGAATCACCCGAAGCGTCATCACCCACCCCGAAGAGCTACTCATCACATCAGGAGCACGAGACGGATTTAGACTCATCCTCTCAACACTAAGAACCATCATCAAAGACCGACCACTACGTATCGCCGTTGAAAACCCAGGGTACCCCTCACTACAAAAAATTCCTGCCACCTTCGGACACACCATCATGCCGATACCCCTCGATACACAAGGACTCAACCCCCAACACCTACCTCCTCACACCCCACCAGATATCATCCTTCTTGCACCAAGCCACCAATACCCACTAGGCACCACCATGCCTATCACACGCAGACTCGAACTGCTCGAGTGGGCAGACAAAAACAAAGCCCTCATCATCGAAGATGACTACGACTCCGAACTGCGTTACACAGGAGACCCCGTCCCCGCGCTCGCTTCACTCACTCGCTCACATCATCTAGCATCACACTATGATTGTGTCGTTACCCTCGGATCGTTCGCTAAAACCCTCTCCCCAGCCGTTGGGCTAGGATACCTCCTCACTCCGCAACACCTACATGAGCCACTTAGCAGGCTCAGAACCCAGCTCGGCTCACCTGTCTCTGCCATTACTCAAGAAGCGATGACACTCCTCCTACAAAACGGTACGGTACGTCGCCATATCGCAAAGATGCGAAGAACTTATGCCACAAGACGTCGTCTTGTACAAAACTATTATGACCACAGCAAACTTTCTCAACAATGCACACTCCTACCCATGGACGGCGGGCTACATGCCATCCTCAAATTCACGTCGAGAGCGCACCTTAGCGCAGAAGAACAATACCTCAAAGAACAAAAGGTTGTAGCGCGAGCTAAAGAACAAGGAGTATCCGTCAGAAGTTTAGGAGAATACTGGTCGCATAATGGTATGCCGCGTCAAGACTACGGGCTGATCATCGGCTTCGGTGCAGTATCAGAACGGCACCTTGAACAAGCGATGACACTGCTAACCCGCATCATCTGCAATCCCTAAAAACAGACTCTGAGAATTATCAGTTCTCTACTCGCACGAAAATACTCTTTTCCGATAGCCTTATACCGTGATTCAAAACCGTACCCACTCAAAATCTTCAAACAACCAATCAGAGCAGAAAAAACAGTTGCTAAGCCAGTGGACTGCCGTCCACGCATCAATATACGTTGTATTCGGTCTCATCACGTTATTCATGGTGAACCCCAGTCTTGACGTACTTCGCTATACGATTTCACCATTTATGGTCATGTTGGCAGTTGTGCATAGCTACCTATACAAAACTTTATCTGCAACAGAAAAAGACAAGAGTCGGTTTCTCTTTGTCACCTCGTCCGTAGCGTTGTGCATAACTACGCTGATATATCTATTCTTTGCAAGGGAAGAAACTTCAGCCGGAGTTATCCTCGGAATAGGATGGTGTATTTCTGGTGCGGCGCAAACCATCTTTTCAAACAAGTTAAAGAACAACAACGCACTTGCTAAAGATTGGCGTTTTGAAGGAATCATGATGCTTGCAACAGGGCTGAGCTTCTGGGCTGTGAGCGGTATCGGCGATAGAGCCATGCTTGGAGTGTTCAGCTGTGGCGCAATCATTACCGGTGTGTTTCTGAGCACCGGTGTTATCACGTGGTACCGGCTCGGGAAACCTCTAGAAATATAGAACACCTACAAAACGACGTCTCTTACCTCATCCAAGTTCCCAGTAGCTTGAAGTTTTCTTTGGGGGAAATACACACGACAAGCTGAAAGATTAACATTCTCTGCATGCTCGCCGGTTAACGAGTAGACTGGATGAGACACATCAGGAGGAAAGTTTAGTGGTACAACAGCGCCCTAGAGGTTTCAAAGAGCAGGTGACAGGGCCGCTCGTCATCGCCTCAATTCTAGCCGTCGTTGCGTTTTGGGGAACCTTCATCACTGCAACAGGTGGAACAAATAACCGCCCACAATATGTTTTAGCGTTTACGGTTGCTGGTGCAGTTTTTATCGTTACCATCGTTGTTTGTGCAACATTAATTCTTGTTGAAAAACCGAACTCTCCTGAACTAGGGCAAGGTACCGGAATCAACCGTTCTTCAGCAAAACTTTACGCCGAAGCCCGTGCCCGACGTGAAGCCCAAGCACGCGCAGAAAAAGCACAACAGAAAACCTCTCAAGAGGAGAAAAACCCTCAAGAACGCTAAAGACGTTGTGGCGATAAAACTTAAAATAAATATGCTGGGGACGAGGGAAAACTCGTCACCAGCATATTCTTTTAGCTATTGACAACGTCTATATGAAGAACCACTGGCTCTTCCACAATACGACGGACAACCTGCGCTACAGTCCGTACAGTATCTGGAACATTCGCACTCGAGGTTGTTCCTAAACGAAGAACAATATTTAGTTGGGGAGTCTGCACCGCACTCTGTGAAGAACGAGAACGATCAGAGTCAATACCCTTTTTCTGCTCAGATGAGGCAGACCCGTTAAGGGTTTCTCGAACCGTTGAACCCACCGTAGAGTTAACCGCGCTCATCGCCCGCAAAATACGTGTAGCACCAGCATAATGAGGGTAGATTTTCTCTACACCCTCTACCGCTAATACTTCCTTGCGTATCCGAGAAATATCAATTGATAATTCAGAACCTTGGTATTCTTCTTGCGTGTTATTTTGGGAATCAGAATCGTGGGAGGAATGTGGCTCAACATGAATGATTTGTGGCATATCACGCACCTTTCCGGTATTCGAAGGCAGCTTCGTCGCGGAGCATCCCCCAAGCACCAGTTTTCTTCTGACGTGTGTGTTGCGTTTGAGCAGCATCAAAAATATCTTGAATCGTCACGTTCACCATCTGAACGTTCAGCTCACTAATACGCTCAATTTCTTTGAGAATCAGTGTCCGTAACTCTTCAGCAGCGTTGTCAATAACTGTGCCAAAACGAATAGATGCAGTGACATTAACCGTAATGGGGGAATCGATAACAGTCACATCACCATCAAGATGGCATTTACCAATAACGACATCCTCTAACTCATCAGCGGCTGAACGGATAGCTGAGATAACTGAACCTTCCGTCTGCGTTAGACGGTCAAACTCGTTATCTGAGCGTAGGGGGATAGAACGTCCAGCTTTAGTTTCGAGAGCAATATTATTCAAGAGCGTATCAATCCAGCTCGTATCCTTATTTTGCTCTTTAAGGTCATGCTCAGAGAGCTCAGCGGTGAGTGTGCCGAGCTTACGTAGCGCCTTGACCCGTTGTGTACATACAGGACATTGATCAATATGTTCTGTTGTTTTTCTATGGGCTACCGTTTCATTATTTTCGTGTTCATCATCCAACCAGTCACTTAAGACGCTGAGAGGGATTCTACAATCAGACATTATTTCCAGCCCTCCAATCCATCAAGCAGTGCGATTCTTGCTCGAGCAAGTTTTCCTCGAACACTAGATTCGCTAATCATCAATGTCTGTGCAATTTCTTTATATGAGGCTCCACCAAGTTCCCTCATCACCCATATCTGCCGTTGCTGAGCGGGTAATGTTTTGAGCACTTCGGAGAGCGCACCCATCTGTGAACCCGTAATAGCACTTTGCTCAGGAGTAGCTCCTGCAGCGACGGGTTCGGGTGAATTATCAATGTCGGCGTTGAGCTTACGTGCTCTAATAAGATCGATTCCTTTACGGTTGACAAGCATCATGAGCCAGCTTTTAACACGTTCAGGGTTCTCGACCGTATCCATTTTCTTCCACGCCTGAATAAAGGTTTCTTGGAGAACATCGTCTGCGTCAGCGGTGCTTCCTGTTAACCGAATAGCGTAGGCCCTCATGGAAGGAGCATGTCTACGTAATAGAGCTTGAAATGCGTCTGAATCGCCGTTTGCAGATCTTTCGCACAATAATGCGTCAGATAGTCCTGCTACTCTATCGGGGGTGAGTAATGCCATGTGTTTTCCTTCCCGGTCTCACAAAAACACAAGGCAGAACCAACAACATTAATAACTCGTGTGGTTCTGCCTTATGTGTTCTAAGGGTTAGTTTACCCGTTGTGTGTCCTTGGACATCATGGCGCGAATCCCGCCGGTCAAATAGACCGTTACAGGAATTTCTTGTCCTGTAAGGGCATCTAAACCAGCAACAGTCTTATCAACTGTTTCCCGTAGTGAGAGAGGGTTTGCGCCCTGTCGAACTTCAACCTTGACAAATAATCCAGAGGTTTTCTTGGGGAGTTTAAGTGCCGTAACACTTGTACTTAGAACGTCAGGGTTTTGCTCAAAAGACTCTTTGACAGCGTCTTTAGCGAAACTAGCAGCAAGTTCTGTGCGTCCCTGAGAGCCCTGCGACTTTACCGAGTGCTGACTAGAAGCTACAGAATGAGCGCGGTTACCATGCTGAGCAAAAATCCAACGTACCAGAAGGAAAACGGTGATAACCGCTAGAACAACAACTCCGACTGTTACCCAGCTAAAACCCCAAGGAGTTGCAGCTGCCGCAAACACATCGCGTGCTGGCTGTTCTACCTGATCAACAGCATCATTCCAGTACTGTGCCAAAGGCTCAGAGACTTTCAACGCGATAAGCCCTGCACCTAAAGCAAGGAATACTAAGCCGAAGAGGGTCAGTAAGATTCTATTGAGTGCGCGAGGTGCGTTACCCATCTTTATGCCACCAGCCCTTCTCCAGCAACAGTGACCGAAGCGCGCATTGTCGGTACAAAACCGTATGCGTCCAAGGTTTTTTGTGCAAAATCAGTGATTTCTTGAGTCGGTACAACCGAACCAGATGTCGGAACAATCTCTACAACAGCCTTAGCGTGGTAGATACTTGTGGTGACCTGCTCCTGATTGAAACCGAATTGACGGCGTACTGCCTCGCTCATTGCCGCAGCGATGACTTTATCATCTGCAACAAAAGCGACTCTCTGGCGAGATCCTAAAGAATGCTTTGCCAAAGTCCCAGGTGACAACGCTTTTTGAACAGCGAAGATACCGAGGATGACGAGAACAGCACCCGTTAGGTAGAGTGCCCAGTCAGGTATGCCTGAAGGTAGCTGAGCTACACCATCAAACATCTGTTCACCGCTGAGCAAAAGAGCCTTCTGCCCTGCCATACTCAAAACTAGTTCAATACCAGCCCAAAGAATAACGGCGAGCAATAAGACCGCGAAGAAAATGGAGACGCCAGCACGTGAAGAGTGCGTTTCGCGACGAACCATATATTTAACAAACGGCCCTGGAGCGCGACGAGCGGTGGGATATTCTTCGACATATTCTTGATGACGACTCATTGAACACGCACCTGCTTTCCGTACTCGGTAATACCTGAAATGCTGACATTTACTGCGCCAATCTCACGACCAGTAATCTCACTGGCCTGTGCGATAACTAGCGCACGAGCGCGCTCCAC
The DNA here is from genome assembly GCF_048512915.1 of Rothia sp. P7208. Classification (NCBI taxonomy): domain Bacteria; kingdom Bacillati; phylum Actinomycetota; class Actinomycetes; order Micrococcales; family Micrococcaceae; genus Rothia; species Rothia sp. P7208. Next base: position 586,113 of record NZ_JBLXXW010000001.1, on the reverse strand, counting down.
CAAATCAAAGACCGTGCCACCCATTTCTTGAAGAAAGTCAGGTGAAGTGGGAATCTCGTCGAGACGTGGAGCACGAAGCGGTATAGAAATGTTCACGCCGAGCTTACCTGAGTGATCGGTGAGCGTCGTCTTAATATCAGACGACGCCACACCGAACGCCTCAGAAGCAACAGCAGTGCACACGGTAACCAGAGCCTTGCGGGCAACAATCGTGTTTCCGCGACTACTTGAATTCATTGCTTGTACTTTCGTGGACTATTCACCGAAGTGACATGGATTAGTTGGAGGAAGAGCCCTTTTTATTTACGAGAGACTTCCATGCTTCATCAAGGTTCAAAGAACCGTTTTCGAGCGTTGCCCCGAGGAATCCACCTGCTGCAAGGAAAATTACAGCGAGGAGGAATCCGCCAAATCCATGATCAAGTGCTGCATATGCAAGCACTGCGGCTACTAATAATCCGATTAGAGTCTTACTCACTACTTAACACGGCTTTCAGTTTTGGTTTCTTCTTCTACTTCTTCTTCGTCATCTTCAGAAGCAACATGAACATCGAGAATTTCGATGTTTACTTCAGTTACCTCAAGACCAGCGAGGTCTTCAATTGCCTTGATGACGGAGTTACGTGCGTCTTCAGCAACCTTGTAGAGGGGGTAAGGGTACTCAACAACGAGGGAGAGATCTACAGCAGCCTGAGTCTGGCCAACCTCTACAGAAACACCCTGCTTGAGGTTTTCTTCCTGACCAGCGAAGGAACGAATAGCGCCCAATGCGCGAGCTGCGCCGCCACCAAGTGCGTAAACGCCTTCTACGTCGCGAAGAGCGAGGCCAGCAATCTTAGCGATAACTGCGTCATTGACGTGGGTGGTACCCTGACCGCTATCTGCGCCAATGTTCTTTGCAGGACCAGAGGAAGCTGAAGTGCTCTTGGACTCTACATCTGCAGGGGTTACCTTAGTGTTCTGTGCCATGATTCTTTCTCCTTGCGAGTTTATTGTCATAATGGCTAAAAAAATTTTAGATAACGGCACCCCAAGAGATATTGGTCGAAGCGCCTGAGGTGCCGTCACTAATAAGACGAAATGACAAGAGAAAATGTCACGGTATTTTCTCAAAAATGTTCAGTGGACTTATGTTTTTGCTGATTTACTAGCTGTTTTACTTTGAAGAATTTTCTTGGAAACGCATCAACCTCAAAGAATTAAGAACCACAATCACCGAGCTAGAAGCCATCGCAGCGCCAGCAATCATCGGGTTCAACAATCCCAAAGCAGCCACAGGAATAGCAATAAAGTTATACCCAAACGCCCACACAAGATTAGACATAATCAGCCTCAACGTTGCTCGCGAAAGCTCAATTGCTGTCACGATAGAACGTACATCGCTACGCATCACCGTCATATCAGATGCTTCCATGGCAATATCTGTTCCAGAACCCATCGCAATACCAAGATGGGACTGTGCCAAAGCAGCCGCATCATTGACACCATCACCCACCATGGCAACACGTACCCCACCTTCTTGAAGGCGTTTAACAGTCTCTACCTTTTGAGATGGTGATACCCCAGCAAAAACATCCTCATCTGCAATACCCACTTGACGCGCGATAGATTCTGCAACAGGCTGAGCGTCGCCGGTTAGCAACACTGGGCGTAGTCCCTGCTTCTTTAATGCGGCAATAGCCGTTATTGCATCATCTTTTGGCGTATCTTGAAGCGCGATGAGAGCAACTGGGGTAGCGTCAACAGCAACCATGACCACTGTTAAGCCCCGTTCTTGCTCCTGCCGTAATAAGAGGGCATCTTTCTCACTCAACTGCACCGAATGCTCCTCAAGGAAAGAACGCTGCCCAACCATCACAGTGTGCTTTTGCTCCGAAGACCGTACACATGCTTGTACGCCGCCACCTGCGGTCATCGTAAAATCTTCTATAACTGGCTCAACCACAGAACTATAATCAGCGTTTACACGACGGATAATTCCCTGAGCAATAGGATGCTCTGAACGTTTTTCAACACACGCAGCATAGGTAAGAGCCTGCTCAACAGTAAGACGCGAGGAACTACCGCTCAACGGCAACGTATGAACAACGTTAAACTTTCCTGCAGTAACTGTTCCTGTCTTGTCGAAAATAATTGCACCAATATCGCGAGTATCTTCTAGCGCTTGTGCAGAACGAATTAGAATACCTAGCTGATAAGCACGCGTGGTTCCCGCAAGAAGCGCAGTAGGAGTTGCAAGACCCAAGGCACAAGGGCATGCAATCACCAAAACAGATACTGAGGCAATGAAAGCGCTATTGACGTCCTGAGAGAACACCCACCACGCAAGGAATGTCAGCACCGCAATCACAAGAACTACCGGAACAAAAACCGCAGAAATCCTATCTGCTAGACGCGCAATAGGTGCTTTAGTTGCCTGAGCCTCAGAGACAAGAGCACCTATCTGAGCTAAAGTCGTCTCTTCCCCCACGCGAGTGGCCCTGACCGTCAAAGCACCAGAAAGATTGACCGTAGCACCTGTGACGGTATCTCCCACTCCAACCTCAACCGGAGCAGATTCACCGGTCACGAGAGACATATCAACAGATGATTTACCCTCAATCACCTCACCGTCAGTAGCAATTTTCTCTCCAGGTAAGACCATAAACTCATCATCTGGCATAACATCTTGAGCTGGAATCTTGACCTCTTGACCATGACGAAGAATACGAGCCTCTTTAGCGCCCAGCTCAAGAAGTTGATGAAGAGCGCGAGAAGAACGTTGCTGAATACGCTGTTCGATGTAACGTCCTATCAAGAGGAAAAAAGCAACCATCGTTGAAGAATCAAAATAAAGTTGATGGCTATGCGCAGAATGAGCATGCACAGCTACTGTCATTGCAGGGTCGATCAGTAGCTGAGCTAAAGAAAAGAAATAACTCGAAAGAACACCTAGCGAAATGAGAGTGTCCATCGTAAACATGCCATGTCGCAGATTGGTCCATGCTGCACGATGGAAAGGAATCGCTGACCAAAACACAACTACACTCGCAAGGAGTGCAACCGCCCAACCCCAATGCGGAAACTGAACAGAAGAGAACATCGATATAAAGAACACCGGAACAGCAAATACTGCTGTAACCCAGATTCTTTGTTTGAGAGAATCTAACTCCGTATGCTCAGGAGAAGAAGATGCTCCTTGGGTCATCGTTGGTTCTTTAAGCTGTGCCGTATACCCAGCTTTTTCAATCGTGTGAATCAGCTCTTTGGCCTCTACACCTTCTGGAACAAGCACTCGAGCAGAAGACAATGGTAGGTTGACGGATGGGTCTACTCCGTCGATTTTGCGTAATTTGCGCTCTACGCGCCCAACGCAGGAAGCGCAGGTCATGCCCCCAATATGAAGATTGATAACGCGTTGGTTTTGTTGCTCGTTCACAGCTATTTTCCTAGAGAATAAGAGGGATGTAAAAGGCAGAGGGCACCTCAGCTCCATGAGAACGATGAGGTGCCCTCAAGGTCAGTGAGGACTAATCCACTAGGGTGAAGCCGGCTTCTGCGATGGCCTCACGAATCTTATCTCTACTTAACTCTTCTTCGTGTGAGATAGTGACGGTGGATTCTCCATCTTTTACAACATCCACGTTGACCTCTTGCACTTCAGAAAGCTCTTTGAGCTCTTCTTCTACGCTCATTGCGCAGTGGTTGCAGGTAAGTCCTGTTGCTTTGACAATAGTTTCTGCCATGATATTTCTCCATATTCTTAGGTTTTATGATGTGCAAGGAAAGTTTGTTTAGGAGCGTAAAAGCCGTGAAATTGCGGCACTAGCTTCAGAAACTTTATGCTCGACGATGCGGTGGTCTCCTGTGCGCTGAGATTCTTCTGCCGCGTGAACAACACAATGTCCGATATGTTCTTCGAGCAAGCCGATAGAAACAGCATGTAGTGCCTTATTAGCTGCTGATATTTGCGTCAAAATATCAATGCAATATTGGTCTTCTTCTACCATGCGTGAGATACCACGGATTTGCCCCTCAATGCGACGTAACCTTTTGAGATACGCTTCTTTTTTAGAGGTGTATCCGTGAGGCGGTGAGGTGTCTGTATGGACTTCTTCTTGGTGGCACATATCGCACGTTCCCTCCGTAGTGTTTGGTGTTCTATGGTGAAACACTCATCTCTAAGATATACCCCCTAGGGGTATAAAACAAGAGGTGTCAAGAATGTATTTATTTCTGCAAAAAACCACGAAAGACGCTTCTACCCTCCCCAGAAAACTAAGCTTAGGTTAGTGTTAACCCCATGGCTTCTTTTATCGAGGACTACGCATTATTATCTGATATGAACACTGGAGCGCTTGTCTCCCGCGCAGGATCCATTGACTGGTTTTGCGCCCCAAGATTCGACTCTGGCGCCGTGTTCGCTGCCCTACTAGGGGACAGAGAACACGGACGATGGCTGCTTGCGCCCCTAGAATCAGTAAACCCCGCCCCCGTAGAAGAAGTCCGCACAGAACGCTCCTACCGAGAAAACACCTTCACTCTCCAAACCATCTGGCACATCGGAGACGCCAGCGTACGCGTCACAGATTTTATGCCGCTAACCGGCGGAACCTCCATCGTACGAAACGTCGAAGGGCTCACCGGAGAGGTCGTCATGCTCCACGAACTCACCATGCGATTCGACAATGGAAAAACAACACCATGGGTCACCCGCTACACCGACGGAGACACCGACCCCATGGTCATCGGAATGGCCGGCCCTCACGCACTCGTCTTCCGTGGAGATACCATTCCCGACACCCAACATGGTGCCCATACCGACACCTTCGTTGTATCTGCCGGACAACACTATTCTTTCTCCCTGAGCTATTTCGCTTCAAACCACAACCCGCCCGCGCCCATCGACTATGACACCGCCTTGACCTACGCCAACGAACAATGGAGCGAATGGTCAGAACTTTTCACCGCAGGGCGCAACGAACCAGCACCAGAAACATCATCACGCCCTGTCATCACCGCAACAGAAGCTGTCTCAGACTCAACGAACACCAACGAAACCGCTGTTTGGGCAACACGCTCTATCGGTGAAGCTCTCAACACTGAAAATGACCCTGTGACCAATACGCAACTACCAGAAATTGATTCACAGACCTACCACGAACTCGCGCAAACAGCAACGCACACCATCCTGCCAAACACCGCAGAAGACACCCAAAATGAACACGATGCACTCTATCGAGAAGCACGGCTACGCGCACTACTCACACTACGCGCCCTCATCTCCCGTGAAACAGGTGGACTCGTTGGTGCCCTCACCACATCACTGCCTGAAACCCTAGGCGGTAACAGAAACTGGGACTTTAGATTCTCATGGCTACGAGACGTTGCCATGGCAATGGACGTGACCCTTACGCACGGACACGAACGAGAAACTGCCCAACTAAGAAACTGGATACTTCGTGCCGTAGCAAATAACCCTCAAAAACTTCACGCCGTCTACGGTGTCGCCGGAGAAAAAGACGACCTAGACCGTCGCCTCGCATTACCAGGCTACGAAGGTTCACAACCGGTTCGCTCAGGTAACGGCTCAGGAGAATATTTCCAAGCAGACGCTCTAGGGCAGATGCTCGTCACCTTCGCAAACTTGCGTCATAACGGAGTAGGGGAGGACCACCTATCATGGCCGCTACAAAAAGAACTCCTCAACTCAGCCGTTGAGCGAATCGGACAAGCAGACCGATCACTATGGGAAATGCGAGCAGAACCTCGCATCTACACTCACTCTCAAGTCATGCTATGGGCAGCCTTTAACGCCGGAGTATCAGCAGTTGAAGACTATGGTCTTGCCGGAGACGGAGCATTATGGGCACATTGTCGAGACAGCCTTGCAGAAGAAATTCTCGAACACGGCTACAACCCAGAATTGAATTCCTTCGTGCAAACCTACGACGGAACCACCGTAGACGCCTCCTTATTGCAACTTCCACAGGTAGGCTTCTTAGACTGGTCTGACGAACGCATGCTCGGCACTGTCCGCAGAATTGAACAAGAATTACAGCATGCTAGCGGAATGATTTATCGCTACATTAACCGCAACGGGTTTGACGGTTTTGAAGACCAAGATAACCTACACTGCGCAGCTTCGCTCTGGTTAGCAGAACAATACATACGTTCTGGCCGAGAACAAGACGGGCGAAGAATTCTCGATACAGTATTGGGGGTTGCGAACGATCTTAATCTGATGAGCTCAGAGTATGACTACGCTGCTCAACGCATGACGGGTAACTTCCCGCATTCTCTAGCGCATATTTCTCTGATTCGCACAGTAGAAGCTTTAGGGCTATAACCGTCAGGAAATCCGAAGAATATAGGATATGACAGCTTGTCAAGAGCCGTTATATCCTATATTCCTTTTTTGGCATATTGAGTAGCTTGATGAGCGCACACCATCAATTGCACCTGATGGAAAATCATCAACGGAACAATCAAAACACCCACCTGAGTGCTACCAAAAATAACAGCAGCCATCGGAAGACCCGTCGCTAAAGATTTCTTCGTTCCACAGAACTGAATAGCGATAATGTCCTGACGGCTAAACCCTGCACGGGAAGCAACCGCACGTGTTAGCCACAACATGGCGTACACAAAAACTATTGAAAAAATTACTAGAAGAGATAACTGCCACCAGCTGATACGGCTCCAAACACCGTGAACAATGCCCTCAGAAAAAGCCATATAAACCACCATGGCAATAGAGAGACGATCCACCTGTTTTGTCACCGGACGGTGCGCAAAATCTGCACTCCAACGACGCATCAGCTGTCCTGCAATAAACGGTGCAAGTAACTGTATAGCAATGTCCAAAAAGATATTTCCACTAATGGCAATGCCATCAGAGTGCATCAAAAACATGACTAAAAGTGGTGTCGCAAAGACCCCCACAATATTCGAAACAGAAGCAGAAACAATTGCACCAGCAACATTACCGCGAGCAATAGAAGTAAAGGCCACAGAAGATTGCACCGTTGAAGGAACAAGAGTCATATACAAAATGCCTAAATATAGCTCATGCCCCAGCACCATACCCATTGGGAACAGAAAGACCCCTATACAAGGAAAAATAATAAAAGTGAAAGCAAGAATCAACACATGAAGACGCCAATGCTTTAACCCCTCTAAAGCCTGCTGAGGAGAAAGGCGAGAACCATAGAGAAAGAATAATAAAGCAATAGCAATTTTTGTTGCTAATGAAAAGCTCTCAGCAAAAGCGCCTGTGGCTGGTGCGATAAAAGCAATCACCGCTGCCAGCAAAATCAACATGATGAGCGGGTCAGCGGTGATGCGTGGAATACGAAGAGCCATAGAGGCTATTTTACGATACGGCCCTCATCGTCATTGCCTTCTTCTGCAGATGTAGAAGTATATGACGTTTCTTCACTCTGTGATTCCTGTGCATGATTCTCAGCTGGCATCTGAGGGCGCAAATGCGGTGGAACCCATAGTGTGAAGAGGGTGTCGGATATGTGGCGGTCACGCTCGGTAGCTGGCTCTTTCTTCTGCGTTTGAACGATACCCCAATGCTCATTATCAGCACGTTCTGGGTAGATATTCATGAAGTCTGTTGCCTGCAACGGATCTGGCCATAGACGAGCTGGCTCAGCTGCTGGAACAGCAGATAGAGGATACTGTGGATTGACTTTTGGACGCCAAATGAGACGCCCTGGCTCGGAGCGGTCACGCAAAGCATGTGCACGCCACGTTGTTGGAGGGTGCGTCAAGGATAGGTTGCTTATCCACGTAAAGAACCCCTTTTCGTAGACTGCGCGGTTTGCTAGCTCATCGCTATTGACCTCGTTGCACAAGTATTTTCCAGCAGAAAGAACACCCATCGTTTGGAGCGCGCCTTGAGGTGCAAGACGATACCCAAAATTATCGGCGGTATATTCTTGTGCTCGTGAGAGCGTCGAACCAAGAACTGGAATCTGCATAAAAAATGACGTAAAGATGAGGCGGAAATAGCTGACGTGTCCAGCAGCAATATGCCCCACCTCATGCCCAATGATAAAGCGTAGAGCCTCGGGGTTTCTTGCTTTCCCACCTATCTCAAAAAGGTCTGAGTAGATGACAATAAAACGACGATGACCATGCCCCGACGCAAAAGCGTTAATCTGCCCGTTGCCTAGTTGTACGTAGGCATCTGGTACGCGACGAAGTCCGCTAGCACGCGCCGCGTCAACAACCATTTGGTAGGCTTCAGGGAATTGAGTGGGCGTTATACGAACGGCAGTAAGCCTAATTCTTGCGTAGGCTAAAGCACGAACAATAAATATTCCCAGTGGGGCATATATTGCTAAGAGGAGAAGCTGCTTGAGCGTTGCACCAAGAGTAGCACCTTCGGCTGCACCCGTCACCACCGATACAAAATTAACAACGAGATAAATAAAACCAGCAATATATACCCCAAAGGTCAGCAAATACGCAGCAATGACCCACGGTAATTCACCAGGGTGCCGAAGCGAATTCACAAACTTAAACGGCATCAACGATTGATATTTCAGCAACGCTGGTGCAGGTAACGGCGATATTGGGCGTTGACGCGTATCTTCTGGAATCCACCCGCGGGAGAGATCGTCAGGCAAGGGGCGTTCTCTTAGATTCGAGGCTCCTACCGGCAAACTACTGTGTGAAGCTCTGCCTTCAGAAGGCTGCCCTGTTGTGGGAACATCGTCGTGTGGAGGTTGACTCATTGCTATTTCTTTCACTCTCGACAAGGGTGTTTACTGGTTACTATAGTACGCATTATCGACGAGGAGAACCTCATCTTAGGGACGAATTAACGTCCGAAGCCGTTCCAGAGAAAACTGCAAAATACTCTGCGGGGCGTACCCATCATTGAGATGAGGGTACGCCCCGCAGAGTAGCTAGAACCGAAAAATAATTATGCTGAAGCTACAATGACTTCGGTTGCCTGAGCAATAGCCAACTCTTCATTGGTTGGAATAACAAGAACAGGAATAGCAGAATCTTCCGTGGAGATAATACGTGGATCATCACCGCGAACAAGATTTGCCTCAGGGTCAAGAGTGATACCCAGAGCACCCAATCGTTCGATAGTGAGCGCACGGAACTCAGAAGAGTTTTCGCCGATACCTGCAGTGAAAATAAGAGCTTGCATACCTCCAATAGCTACATGGTAACCGCCAATGTATTTAGCTAGACGGTAGGTTGTCATATCCAAAGCAAGTTTTGCTCGTTCATTGCCGTCCTTCATCGCATTAACAACTGCGCGCATATCATTATCTCCGGCAATCGCTAATAAGCCAGATTCTTTATTGAGAATCTGGTCCATACGCTCAGCAGTAAGCTCTGGATTACGCATCATCAAGGAGGTAAGAACAGAAGGATCGATATCACCGCTACGAGTGCCCATCACCAAGCCAGCAAGAGGGGTATAGCCCATAGAAGTATCTAGGCACTTACCGTTAGCAACAGCAGTAGTGGATGCACCGTTACCGAGGTGAGCAACAACAGCATTAAACTTTTCACGCTCAATACCAAGGAATTCTGCGGCGATACCAGTAACGTAATCGTGGCTGGTGCCGTGGAAACCGTAACGACGAACGCCATATTTTTCGTAGAACTCTTCTGGAACAGCGTAACGATACACATGTTCTGGCATGGTGGAGTGGAACGCATTATCAAAGACTGCCACCTGAGGAACACCAGGGTATGTTTCAGTCGCTGCTTTAATACCCAATACGTGTGCAGGATTGTGCAGAGGCGCTAGCGGGGATAAATCATCAATCTTTTGAAGAACTTCGTCATCGATAAGTACCGGTTCTGTGAAAACATCTCCGCCTTGAACAACACGATGTCCAATTGCTTGGATTTCACGACCGTGGAGAGGTTCCTTGAGATCTTCTGCCATGATGGCAAGAGCCTCTGTATGGCTTGGGATTTTAGTGCCAATGTTTTCGATGAGTCCCTTAGCGAGAACCTGCTCAGCTTCTGGCAAAGAGGTGTCACGTGCTTGATACTTGACGGATGATGAACCGCAGTTCACAACGAGAATAAGCAAAATATTTTCCTTTTCTATAGAGAATCTAAGGGGGTTGTGCAACAGCATATGCTGTTGCACAACCCTAACGCTTTAACGGGAAGCCTGCTATTTTGAGCAGATCCACCGTTGACCTTTTAGAGAGTTTGAGCCTGAATTGCGGTGATAGCAACGGTGTTGATGATGTCATCAACGGTGCAACCACGAGAGAGGTCGTTGACAGGTTTACGTAGCCCCTGAAGTACCGGACCAACAGCAACGGCACCAGAAGTTTGCTGTACAGCCTTGTAGGTGTTGTTACCGGTGTTCAAATCGGGGAATACGAACACTGTTGCTTGGCCAGCAACTTTAGAGTCTGGCATCTTTGAAGAAGCGATAGACATATTAGATGCTGCATCGAACTGGATGGGCCCTTCAACCTCAAAGTCAGGGTTGTTTCCCTTGACGATTTCGGTTGCCTCACGTACGACCTCAACATCTGCACCAGAACCGGATGTTCCGGTGGAGTAAGAGAGCATCGCAACTTTCGGTGTCACGCCGAACTGGCGGGCAGTCTCAGCAGATGCGGTAGCAATATCAGCAAGCTGCTCTGCGTTAGGGTTGGGGTTCACAGCACAGTCACCGAAAACCAAGACGCGGTCTTCCATGAGCATGAGGAATACGGAGGAAACAATTTTTACGCCGGGGCGAGTCTTCACAAACTCTAATGATGGGCGAATAGTGTTTGCGGTGGTGTTAACAGCACCAGAGACCATACCGTCAACAATGCCCTTGTAGACGAGCATGGTGCCGAAGTAGGAAGCATCTTGTTGCATACGTCCGCGAGCTGCTTCAACTGTCATACCTTTATGTGCGCGAAGCTGAGCATATTCTTGTGCAAAATCTTCGGTGTATTCATTATCGTTGAGGTCTATAATGCGGATGCCGTTCTTATCTTCTCCGGCGAGAGGAAGGTTAATGCCCTCAGCCTGACAAATCTCAGAGATTTTTGCGGGATTACCAATCAGAACGAGGTTGCAGAAGTCACGGCGAGCAATAATCTCAGAGGCACGGAGGATACGTACATCATGGCCTTCGGGTAAGACAATAGTGCGACGGCTTTGGCGTGCTTTTTCAATGAGGTTATGCAAGAAGCGTAGCGGAGTCATGGATGCAGGACGCTCTAACTCGAGACGTTCAAGCAACTCATCAGGGTCTACAGAGCGGGACCATTCACCGAGTGCTGCAGCAATTTTACGAGGCTGTCCGTTAGAGAGTGAGCCTTCGACGCGCGATACGGCACGTCCTGATTGGAAGGTGTCCATGGTGGTTTCAAAGACCGGGAATGGTGCATTACTCATCAGGGAGCTAATGACAGTGTCATTCTTAACCTCAGAGAATCCGCCGGTGAGGAGCATACCAGCAGGTGCTGGGAATGTGGGCGAAAGCGCTGAAGCAAGTGATGCGACAACAACATCAGTGCGGTCACCTGGGACAATGACGAAGTCTCCGTCAGTGAACTGGTCAAGGAAGTTTGCGACGGTCATTGCCGCAATTTTGACGTCGTGAATATCGCGGTTGAGGTGCTCTTCGTCGACTCCTTCAGCGGATAGTTCCAGCGCTGCTACCATTTCGGAGATGGAAGGCAGGGCAAGCTCAGGAATTTCTGGAAGAACGTAGACAGGGCGTTTTGAGGGGCCGCGTTTGACGCTCTTGAGAATTTCCTCGCGTAATTCTGGTTTGCAACGGTTGACCATAATGCCCAAAATGTCGACTTTGGCGTTGGTTAGTTCGGTGCGCGCAACATCTACGGCGTTGACGATGTCTTGTACAGAGGATTCTTGTGCACCAACTATTGCGATAACGGGTAGCCCAAGGTCGCGAGCGAACTGCACGTTGAGGTCGAATTCGACGGTGACTGCGTTGTGAGCCATGAGGTCAGTACCATCGACGATGATGACATCACATTCTGAGGCCATTTCTGCGTAGACAGATACTGCAATAGAGGACATTTCTTCGTGGTTGCCTTGAGCGAGAAGCTCACGGCAACGTTCGAGGGACACTCCTCCGCGGGCTTGTAGGCTGGTAAGCCCAAAGTTTTGCCGCATGAGGTTGAGCATTGGGTCTTGGGCTTCGGTTTGTCCATTGAAGACAGGGCGGAAGTAGCCGACTCGATCTGCACGTTTGATGAGGGAGTCTGCTAGACCTAAGCTCACCAAGGACTTGCCAGAAAGCGGGTTCATTGCTGAAAGGTAGATACCGGTTGTCATGTCTCGTTTCTACTATCTCTTGTACGTCCCGATGGTGGGGCGGATGTCACGGCACTCTTTTGTGTCGATAGTTCATTTGAATTTTATGCCTTAATAGGCGGGTGGTGGGGTAGATTAGTTCCCTCTGTGGGGTAACTCATGAGAATGTTCTATTTTTATGACGATGCTTTGACACGTGGTATTGAGTGTGTGTGTGATGTGTCGTAGGGTGAAAATATGTTATTTGCTTTTTCTGTTGCACCCACTGGTGGTGCCTATGAAGATGGTTCTGTCCATACTGCTGTTGCTCAGGCTGTGAAGATTGTGAATGAGTCTGGTTTGCCGAATGAGACGAATGCGATGTTCACCATTATTGAGGGTGAGTGGGATGAATGCATGGATGTTATTAAGCGTGCGACGGAGGCTGTTTCTGCTGTTGCTCCTCGAGTGTCTTTGGTTGTTAAAGCTGATATTCGCCCGGGGCATGATAGCGGTGAAATAACCGGTAAAGTGGAGCGTTTGAATAAGGCGTTGTCTCAGGAGAGTTAACTATTTTGGGTGGCTTTGTTGCCACGTGTGAGCGGTCTATTGTTCTTGACGAACGATAGGCCGCTTTTTTGTGGGTGTGGCATGAGGTGAAAATTTTACTAAAACGACATAAGTGCTTAAATATGCAACATATGTTGTAGATTTTTTATTTTCTATATACAGTAGGAATAGTTTCCCCAAGTTAAACCAATGTTTTTAAATGTTTTTAATTTTATTCTGTATATTTTTTCGCCTATTTGAAGTGTCTTCATAACGCACAAACCGTAGAAGAACACCCCAGGGCCTGCGCCATCTTCCCCCATATGCGCAACCCCACACTAATAGAAGCCCCCTCCTATGAAAAATATTGACTCTTACCTCTCAACACTATTTTCCGAATACCCACCAACCCCAGCGTTTAAACATGCCAAAAAACGACTCCGACTACGCATGAAAAAACGCCTAAAAACACTCATCAAACACGGTAAAACACCCAGCGAAGCACAAAACATCGTCATAGCAGAGCACAGCTCCTTAGAAGCTCTAGCCGATGAACTCAACATCGCAGAAGAAATCATCTCTTATAGAACGGGCAAAAGCTTTTACGGAATTGCTCAACCCATGTACTCCCTCGTCACCCAAGAATGCGCCCAAAAATATTCTCGGGCACTCAAAGAAAGCTCCGCCCAAAGAGCAACAGGAACCATCTTCTTTATCCTCGGATTAGCTTTCTTCCTGCTCTGCGTCTCAATCTGCGGAGAACACCATACCGTATCAATACCCCTTGCAACGTTAGGGCTTATCCTCTGTATCGTAATAGGCCGCTTCTTGCTCCATCGGGTCAAAAAATACATGAGCCCCTTTAGCATGGTCGAAGAATACGGTTTCATGGCAGACCCAACCGTCAAACAATGGGCGCATGAACAAGAACAAGAACAGAAAAAACATACGCGCACCCTCAAAATTGCCGGTGTACTACTTATCGCAACCTCACCCATCGGCGTCATCGCTCCTGCTCTCTTAACGGATAATCATCGAGTATCCGCCGCGGGGCTTGCCCTGTTACTTTGTATGGTTGCTGCGGGCGTATGGATCATCATATTCTGCTCCTGGGCAACAAGAGCCGCCGACACTATCTGCGTACTATCTCAAGATTGGGGAGATGACACAACACGCCCTACGCCCTTACTGCACCTTTTAAGGAAAGCATACTGGGGTATCGTCATCATTATTTTCTTACTCTGGGGATTTGTAGGAAAACGATGGACAGAAGCATGGATTGTTTTTCCCGTGGCAGCAATTTTGTGCTGTGCTTTGGACGATATTGTCTGCTGCGGTAAAAAGAAAAAATAACCTCGCTATTCTAAGGGCTCGAGATGCCTTAAACAGAAGTGTGATTCTCTGTTATGTCTATCCCTCGAAACATACGTCCTACGCGCATACTCTGCCCCTCGGGGTTATGCCAGGACCCCAAACAAGTCAAAGAAAACCCCTCATGGCTAAAACCATTCTTCTCATAGAAGCGTTGTGCCTTCGCGTTACCTTCGACAATGTGCAGATACGCTGGTTCACCCGATATGAGAACAGCATCCAAAAGTGCCTGACCCAGCCCGTGCCCCTGAGCCTGCTCAAGAGTATATAACTGAACTAACTCACGAGAACCAGCAGGAACCTGTGCAAAATCAAGTTCACTCTCCCACGGCAATGGACCCAAACGAGATAACCCAAAACCTACTGGATGTGAAAAATCTGCAGAAGTATCGTACGCAAGAAAAGCGCGCGACTGAGCAGAAGAAACATTGTCCAAAAATTCCTCAACTAGCTCATCACGAGAATCATACTGACGCTGCATAAAGCCGTCATCCCCATAACCAGCATAAGTTTGGGCTAAACACTTTAACTGTAAATCAACATACACATCTGCATCTTCAACAGTGGCAGGAATAAGCCTATACTGACGGTGAATGATTTCCACGAACATCGTCCTTATCTCATGGGTAGATTGCTGATAGATACCCTCAACACTGTACCCTTAAACCTGTGGCTAGACGCAGAAGAAAAACAAAGAACACCGCAACAGACCAAAGCACGCTTGTCGAAGGAAAATACCCCATCTCTACAGGGGTAGCGGAACTCATTGAAGATGACTACACTCCCGGTGGATGGGTCCTTGAAATCAACGGTATGGAATCATCACATATCGTCTTAGACGATCCCAGAGCACTGGACTTTGAATATATGCGATGGATAGCTGCCGCCGTCGAAACCTATGCAGAAAGTACCCTAGACACCGAAAAATTGCGTTTAACACACCTCGGCGGAGGGGCGTGCTCCATGGCACGCTACTTTGTGGACGTTTACCCAAAATCACGCAATACGGTGGTAGAACTTGACGCAAAACTCGCAGAATACGTGCGCCAGTGGTTCTCACTACCGCAAGCACCACAGCTTAAAATACGAGTAGGCGAAGCGCGAGCTGTGACAGAAACATTTACCGCCCAATCGCGTGACATCATCATTCGTGATGTTTTTGCCGGATACATCACCCCCGAACCGCTCACCACACTAGAATTCACGCGCATCGCCTCAGAATCCCTATCTCACAAAGGTCTATACATTATTAACTGTGGTGACTATCCAGAACTCTTAGGAGCAAAAGCAGAAGCTGCCGCTATCGCAGAAGTCTTTGAATATACCTGCATTATCGCTGACCCTGCCATGCTCAAAGGCCGCAGACGAGGCAACATCATTATTGCTGGTGCTCACTCTCCACTGCCATTAGACGGCGAATATCTTGCCACCCAACTGACCAAGAGACTCCTCGGTGGTGCCGTACCAGCACAATATAAAGATGACCGCTGGGTACGAAAATTTGCACAAGGTGCAGCCCCTCGCCACGATAAGCCGGTGACGGAAAACTAGTTTTATACGAGGAAGACAGAGGGTGCTCACCAGTTAGCTGGTGAGCACCCTCTGTCTGATATGTCGCTATAAAACTTTTAGTCAACTTTAAAAAAGCTGATGGGTGTTGTGCCCTTTTGTCCAAGGCATACGAGAATGAAATCTGAAATAGGCAAAAGTGTAAACAACTGCAGAAAAAATACCGCAGACAACAAGAATGAAAAATGTTGTTTTGAGGATAGCGGCCATACTCTGTAACTCCATGCCAGAGTGCCCAGTCACCATAATCGCCACAGCGATTGCAACCATAAAAGAAACAATCGCAAGGTTTCGGGGGAGTCTTTCTACTGTTTTCCGAGACATAAAAACCTCCTTGAGATGTAACTAAACTAACATTACACGAGGCTTTTAGTCAACCTACTTAGTATTTTCTTCTGGTGCCAACATCCACTACCATAAGAAACCTTCCGGCTATTTACCGGCACAAACAAAGACGAGTAAGGTAGTACCGTGAAAAAAATTCTGCAACAAATCCCCGGGTTCTCCACACCAAAAAACACCACCGAAGAACACCGCCACGAAAACACCGCCACCACACACCAACCAGAAGAAGCCCCCATCTACCTCATCTCCATGGCAGGCTACCCCAACTATGGCGACGAACTCATCACCCGCAGATGGCTCGAATTCTTTGCAGAACACAAACCCAACACCGAAATCTGGCTCGACGTTCGCGAACCCGGAACAGCCAGCGCCCTCTTCAAAAACATCCACCCCAAACTCCACATTGTCAACACTGTATTCCGCGCCATCTTCGAATACGAACACAACCTCAACCGCCACCCCAGCGAACTCATCAAAACACTCGGCTCACCACGCTTCGACGCAGGACTACTCCAACTACGCAGAGCCGGAACCATACACCTCCTCGGCGGCGGATTCATCAACAGTGTCTGGCCATCCAACGCCCTCATCATCGAAACCATGCAAGCAACAGCCCAAGAAACCGGAGCGCGACTCATCGCCACCGGACAAGGACTCATGCCACGCATCACCGAAAACTTCACCGGATTCTCACACATCAGCGTACGAGATACCCCCAGCTCCTACGCCCTAGGCATTACCCGCGGACTCGACGACGCCTACCTCATCAACCCCAACACCCTCACCCAAAACACCGCAGAATTCTCACCAGAGAACACGCAGCTCTACCTCTGCGTCCAAAACGACGCCGTAGAAGACGGACAACACCAACGAATGCTCAACTTCGTCCGCGCACAAGTCAAAAAACTCGACATACCCCGCGACAACATCCACTACGTCGAAGCAATCCCCGGCGCCGACTACACCGGATACGAAGCACTACAAGACATTGTTAACCCCCACGGATTCATCTCCTTCCAACAATTCTGGGACGAAGACTTCACTTTCTCACCAGAACAACTCTGGATAACCAGCCGATTCCACCACCACCTCATGGCATCTCTCGCCGGCGCCCGCGGAATCGCACTGAGCGGAAAACCCGACTATTATGACGTCAAACACCAATCCCTCCTAGAACTAGGAAGCCACTGGAAACTTTCTGGCGCAGATTCCCAAGAACTCTACAACTGGAGCGACTTCACTGCGCCCGAAGATATGACTCGACACGTCCACACTAAATATCAACAAGCTTGCACACTATATAGCGTTGGATAACTCATAAAGAACAATGGGGGCTCGATAGCGGTATGCTATCGAGCCCCCATTGTGTATGAAGAGCAGTTCTAATAACTAGTGGAGTACACCTTCAATGACGCCCATGCTGAAGTAGAGGACAAAAGCACCAGCAACTGCATACATAAGCGGGTGAATATCACGAGTGCGTCCCTGAACCAGACGAATGAAGACGTAGCAAATGAATCCGGCACCAATACCATCGGCGATGGAATAGGTGAAAGGCATCATAATAATCGTCAAAAATGCTGGAATACCAAGACCCCAGTCTGCCCAATCAATATGAACAGCTTGGCGGACCATCAAGAAACCAACAACAACCAATGCTGGGGCAACAGCTTCAAAGGGAACAATATTAACTAGTGGAGAAATAAAGATCGCAAGTAAGAACATCGCACCGGTGATGAGGTTGGCAAAACCAGTACGAGCACCGTCGCCGATACCTGTTGCTGATTCAACATAAATCTGGTGAGAGGAGCTCGAAGCACCACCACCTACAACAGAACCCAACGCATCAACGAGAAGAACCTGATTGATTCCTTCAATCTTTCCATCTTTGCTGAGAGTGCCATTCTCAGCAGCAAGACCAACAGAAGTCCCCATTGCATCAAAGAAAACTGCCAGCAAGATAGAGAATACAAGCAAAGATGCCGCAGCACCGCTGAGTGAACGGAACGCACCAAAAAGGTCAGCCGAACCGATGAGAGAAAGATCTGGCAAGCTAAACCAATGAGGTGGAACACTTGGAACCATCAAAGACCAGCCGGTGGGGGAATCAAGAGAAGAGCCGGAAGGCGCAATAGTCTCAAGGAAAATAGATAACGCTGTTGATGCAACTACCGAAATCAGAATTGCTCCACGAACATTGCGAATAAAAAGTGCAATAGTAAGGAACAATCCGAAAAGGAATACGACAGTTGGCCAGCCCATAAGATGACCGCCAACACCGAAAGAGACAGGAACAGTTGTTCCTGCTGCGTCTGGCATACGGCGTACAATACCTGCTTCAACTAATCCGATAAAAGCAATAAATATACCGATACCAACAACAATAGCCGTTTTAAGGCTTTGCGGTACCGCGTTAAAAACAGCAGTCCGGAAACCAGTAAGCACCAGCAAAAGCATGATAATACCCGCCCAAACAACAAGCCCCATAATTTGGGGCCATGTAAGGTTCGGGGTGGTTGCAATAGTAGAGGCAAGGAGTGCATTAACGCCTAATCCTGCTGCCATGGCAAAGGGCTGGCGCGCCCAAATGCCCATGACAATGGTCATGATGCCAGCAATGAGAGACGTAACAGCTGCTACCTTCTCTGGTCCGAGGACATTACCTGCAGAATCTGCTCCAGTGCCAATAATGAGGGGATTAAGTACCACGATGTAGCTCATGGCGAAGAAGGTTGCGAAACCACCTCGAATTTCTGTTCCGAAGGTAGAGCCTCGCTCGGTAATTTTGAAGAAACGGTCTAACCCATTAGTAGGGGTGGGTGCCGATGCGGATGCGTGAGCCGCGGTGTTCTCAGAAGACATTCGTTGAATCCGTAGTTACTCTCGTGTGAATGGGGATTAAAAGCCCCAAAAATGAAGAAAGCGTTAACGATGCGCAAATACGCAATGTCAACGCTGATAATTACCTGATAATAATACGTCTTGAGATGCTATATGTGTGGTAAAACCTGCCGTAATTTTCGAGAAAAACCTTAACAAAAATGCAGTAATATTTTCAAAGGGCGCTTCACCAGAGGATTACTTGGAACAAAGCTATAGAATTCACAGCAAATCCAGGGTTACTTTCGGCGTTGCCAGACTGTTAGTGTAGACGAGAAGAAAAACCGTTAGTTGATTGATGACGTACCCTGAAGGACACCCTCGTGAGTGTATATCCTACTATTGCAGAGATGGCATATTCTGTCCAAGCTGTTGTTGAGACTTCTCGTCCTGCACGATACGCAAAACAGCTGATATCGCATATGTGCCATAAAGTCCCTTGTGAAGAAATAGTTGATGGCCATCGAATCACTTTTAACCGAGAAGGTATTTTTAGTGGTTATGGTGATGTTCTCGTGACAGATATCGCTGGAGAAACGAAACTGGTTCTATGGGCGTATGCAGAAGATGAAGAGCGCTTAGAACGTGTCAAAGGTATTCTTGTACGTCATCTTGAGCGATTTGGAGAACGCGAAGGACTTACTGCTCAATTTAATAACTGAGAATATGTCGTAATGTCTTGTCAGAGATGTGAACAAAAGTTCATTTGACAAGGTGTTTTGACGAAATATCGTATTTAATAAATCCTAAATCATTGAATACCGTTCACTCGAACGATATTTGTATCATTTAGGAGGAACACTATGCTGGATTTCTTCGCAATCCGCAAAGCCCCACCGTCTGGCCTATCTACCAGCGAACAACGCAAACTCTGGCTCCGAGAATTCCTTAAAGCCTTCTTCGTTGTGTTCTTGGTGTACATGTCAATGTACCTGATTCGCAACAACTTTAAAGCCGCTCAACCGCTCCTTAAAGAAGAATATGGGCTAAGCACCCTCGAATTGGGCTATATTGGTCTAGCGTTCTCTATCACCTACGGTTTAGGGAAAACCCTTGTCGGCTATTTTGTAGATGGCAGAAATTCTAAACGTATTGTTTCTGCCCTACTCGTCTCTGCTTCCCTGATGGTTCTGGTCATGGGGTTGTTGCTGAGTGCCTTCGGTTCTGTCATCGGTATCTTTGTGGTGCTATGGGGGCTCAATGGTGTCTTCCAGTCTGCTGGTGGTCCTGCCTCATACTCGACTATTTCACGGTGGACACCGCGTGAAAAACGAGGACGTTACCTTGGTTTCTGGAATGCTTCACATAATATTGGTGGCGCTATTGCTGGTGGTCTTGCCCTATGGGGAGCTAACGTCTTTTTCAACGGTCACGTTGTTGGTATGTTTATTTTTCCTGCGCTGATTGGTCTCGCTATTGGTATCGCAGGTCTTTTCATCGGCAAAGACGACCCCGAAGAGCTTGGTTGGAACCGTTCAGAAGAAATTTTTGATGAACCTATTGAAGAAGAAAATACCCAGTCTGAGTCTTTGACTAAATGGCAGATTTTCACCACCTATGTTCTCAAAAACCCGTGGATTTGGATTCTATGTACTTCAAATATTTTCGTGTACATCGTGCGTATTGGCATTGATAACTGGGCGCCGCTCTACGTCAGTGAAGAATTGCACTTTAGCACTTCAGACGCGGTAAACACGATTTTCTTCTTTGAGATTGGTGCCCTTGTCGCAAGTATGTCGTGGGGCTATATTTCCGACTTACTCAAAGGACGTCGTGCTCTGGTCTCTGTTGGTTGCCTCTTTCTCATTTTCTTCGCCGTCGGACTCTATAAGAATGCGCATAGTGTTACAGAAGTTAACATTGCCCTCTTCTGTTTAGGTGCGCTCATCTTTGGTCCACAGTTACTGATTGGTGTTTCCTTGGTGGGCTTCGTCCCTAAACGTGCAGTGAGCGTAGCAAACGGCATGAGCGGTACTTTCGCATATCTTCTAGGGGACTCGATGGCAAAAGTTGGTCTGGCTGCCATCGCTGATCCTGAACGTTCTGGCCTTACTGTTTTTGGTCATGTGCTACACGGCTGGGACTCTGTGTTCACCGTATTCTATGCTGCATTGGCTATCGGGATTATCCTTCTGGGCATCGTTGCTTATGGTGAAGAACGCAAGATTCGTCGTTTACAAAAAGTTGAGCAATAAACAGGCTTATCTCTGATAAAAAGCGGTGTTGTTGTGATGAAATCTCATCACAACAACACCGCTTTTGCTATCCCGGGAAACCTGCCGAGGATACATTTTATCCTTGCTATTTTTTAGAATGCAGAGCGAGTTGAGCACCCTAACACTAAAAAATAAATATTATGAATACGTAATATGCCGTTGTGTCTCCATAGGAATAAGCCGATGACTAGCCGTGTTCGTGGAATAATTCTCATTGCCCTTGCCGTAATTGTAGGGTTGATCATGCTCTTAAACCCCCTCATTAATGTTCTAGAATCAGCTCAGCTCTTTTGGGCTTTCCTCACCTATACGTGGTTCGCTCTCGCCATACTTCTGAGTATCATCTATGTCTTCACAGAGACACTAAAACTCGGACCAAACATTCCCCTAGCAGTCTCCCTGCTGCTTGGCGGAGCTGTCTCTATGCTTACAACGGCTTTTGCCCGCCGGGCAGAGAACACCATCTCTATGGTGTTCTCAATTCTCTGGTTGCTTGCCTTTTGCCTCATTGGAATTATCGAGTTCAGGCAACGCTCTCGCACTAATCAGTCATTTTAAATAAGCCCAAGAACATTCCTATGAGCAACAACGCTACGCCGAGAACGCAACAACGAGACCGGTGGATTCACCACGTTATACTTCTTATCAAAACTAGCAAACTATTAGATGTACGAGCTGTTGCACCAGAATTTCGTCTCACCCGCAACGCTTACTTCCTCCTTGGCTTAGCTTGCCTGCTCATCAGCATGTTACTGGGGCTATTCCTGACGTTCTTTGTGATCGCTGCCCCCACAATATTTGCCTATATTGGCGAATCGCAGCGCCTCGTCCCATCACTACTTTCTCTCGGTGGAATTTACTGCTTGACTCATCACCTCCTAAAAATATCGGGTCGCACTGCACGCGAAATCAATGCTCCAGCTGACGCCACCATCCTTACGCACGCCGGTTTCACCCGAGGGCAACTATTCACAGCACGGCTCATTCTTCCCCTAACATTCGAAACGCTACTGATGGTCATTGCCTTGTGCTCATACTCCATCATTGCAATCTGTAACTGGGAAATACCAGCACACATCATCCTTAAACCGCTACTGACAGGGGTATTACTTAGCATCTCTGGAGGACTCTTTCGAGGCACTGCACTGTGCCTACTAGCAACAGGCAGAACGTCAATGACCACGCTACGAGTACTTCTTTGGTCTTTTCTCTTGTACGGTGCCGGAAGCATCTTTGCAGGGATTCTACTGCCTATCATGATGGGAGAAAACAGCTTCCGTGAGGCTATACAAAAATGTTTTGCTTTCCTCCTCTCCGAGCAAGGAACAATAACACTCCTCAGCCTGACCCTCATCCTTTTAGGCGTATCAGCAGCAGCGTTAATCCGTCTACGACACAAAATCTTCTGGAATAACGCACCCATAGATTCTGCCCCCACCTACACAACATGGCGCATACCATTGCCTCAAAATGCGTGGAGAAGACTCATTGCCCTGCCACTGACCATCACCCGAGATGCAACAGACGGAGAATCTGGAGAATTTCTCATCTCTGCCCGCATCACATATTTTTCAGCAGCTTTCTGCACCGGCATGCTGGTCAATAACACCGTGATAGAGCCCTTCTTACCTGCTGAAGCCGCATGGGGCATAGCCATGGGAGCACCCCTACTATCTACCGGTGTAGCACACAGAATCTGCTCGGTAAACGCGTATCGCCCACTACTTCCTCACCTAACAGCATCACTGCTCGGGGAACGCGGCGTAGCAAGCGCAATAGTCTGCTCAACCACCTTAGTATGTGCACCATTGAGCCTATTATCTTTACCACTACTCTTGCTCATATCGTCAGTCTCAGCCTCTTCACTCCTGATCGCATGGCTGACTGGAACACTCATCGCGCCGGCTCTCACTCTCTGGGCAGACTGCCTGTTCCCTGGTCGTCTACCCTCACAATCTAACGGGCGTATCCGCCAAAACCCCATCGCCTCCACCCTCATCTCTGTTATAGCCGGCATATTTGCGCTCATCGCCTATGCACTCCTTCACCAAAATACGCCCCTCTACGTTCTACCCCTCATCAGCATCTGCCTCACAACACTATTCACCCTGACCGCCCGAATCCCCAGAAAAACACTCTAATGGCTCTATTAACCACCACTCACCTACATTTTGGGTTTACACCCACCCAACCCATACTCGAAGACATCAACCTCAGCCTCGACACCCATCAGGCAATAACACTCAACGGACCCAACGGCGCCGGAAAAAGCACCCTCCTAAATCTCATAGCCGGAGCACTACAACCCACTGGCGGAGAAATCACCCTAGCAGGACACCCACCCCACAGCATAGAGGGGCGACGTACCCGCTGGCATATGAGCACACAACCAGCACTCTTTAGACTCCTCACCGTCCGCGAACAACTAGAGTTCTACTGTGCCGCCTACGGCACAGACCCTGCCGCAGCACTAGATCTTCTACAAAAACTCGTGCCAGAGGACATTACCGACCAACTATGCGCACAAATCTCAAGCGGACAAGCACAAAAAGTATGGTTCGTAGCCACCATCGCCGTACACCAAGCACCACTGTTATTGCTCGACGAACCATTCTCCACTATCGACATAGACTCCGTGCCCCTCATGATCGATATCCTCGAAACAGAACGCTTAGCAGGACGCTCAATCATTCTCATAACCCATACACACCAACACCTTCTACCCAACACCTGGCTAGAAAAAGATATACGCTCTCTGAACGCAAACCACAGCGCATAAAACCGCAACACCCCTGAAAGAAAAGTTAAGTAAACCTAAGTTTTTAGAGGTTCAGCACACAAGAGAGTCCACACAGAGGCATCTGATAGGTAAACTAATGCCCAAGTGTGTAAATCATCCAGCCAGCCCCACCACATCAGGGAACTGGCACCGAAAGGAAAAACTGTGTCTGAAGCACGCCCCCTGCGCGTTGCCGTCATCGGCTCTGGACCTGCTGGCATCTACGCGGCAGATATCCTTACCAAATCAAAAGAAGTCAAAAACGGTGAACTTGAAGTATCCATCGACATCTTCGACCGCTACCCTGCACCCTTCGGCCTCATCCGCTACGGTGTAGCACCCGACCACCCCCGTATCAAAGGAATCATCACCGCACTACATAAAGTCCTTGACCGCGGTGACATCCGCTTCTTCGGCAACGTAGAATACGGCAAAGACCTCTCCCTCGAAGACCTCCGCGAACACTACGACGCCATCATCTTCGCAACCGGCGCTATCAAAGACGCAAACCTTGACATCCCCGGTGTAGAACTCGACGGCTCCTACGGCGCGTCAGACTTCGTCTCCTGGTACGACGCACACCCCGACTACCCTCGCGAATGGCCACTTAACGCCCGCGAAATCGCAGTACTCGGCAACGGCAACGTAGCGCTAGACGTCGCCCGTGTACTTTCCAAACACGCAGATGATCTACTCGTCACTGAAATTCCTGACCACGTCTACGAAGGACTAAAATCTTCACCAGTTACCGACGTACACGTCTTCGGACGCCGTGGACCAGCACAGATTAAATTCACCCCGCTAGAACTGCGAGAACTAGCACACTCCCGTGACGTAGACATCGTCCTCTACGAAGAAGACTTCCAATTCGACGAAGCATCACAAGAAGCGATGGAAACCAACTCTCAAGTTAAAGTCATGATGAAAACCCTCAACGGCTGGCTTGAGAAACAAAAAGAAGAACCACAAACCGCATCCCGCCGACTACACCTACACTTCTTGCAATCTCCAGCAGAAATCCTTGGTGAGGACGGCAAAGTAACCGCCCTAAAGATGGAACGTAACGAACTCGACGGCAACGGTGGTATCAAAGGCACCGGAGAATTCGTTGAATACCCCATGCAAGCGGTTTACCGTGCTATCGGCTACTTCGGTTCAGAACTTCCTGAGGTTGGCTTCGACCCCGTACGCGGTGTCATCACCAACGTTGAAGGCCGCGTCGTTGATAACGAAGGGACACCTGTTCCCGGGCTATACGCAACAGGGTGGATTAAACGAGGCCCCGTCGGACTGATCGGTTCAACTAAATCAGACGCATTAGAGACCATCACCCACCTACTATCTGACCGTGAGAACCTCTACACTGCTACTGAGCCATGCGCCGAGACCTTCAGCGCATATCTCGACTCTAAAGGCATCGAATACACCACGTGGGAAGGCTGGCATAAGCTAGACGAACACGAACGCGCACTTGGTGCTGCCGCGCAGGACGCCTCCGGTGAGCCACGCGCTCGCGTAAAAGTGACCGACCGTGAAGAGATGATTCGTATTTCACGTTCACTCTAAGACTTCTAAAGTTTGGGCCTACCATGAGAATTCTCATGGTAGGCCCAAACTGTTAAGTTCTTTCAACACTAGGTAAGTAAACGGCGTAGCTGAGCGTTAAGAAATATCCCCTGAGGGTCTAGCTCTTTTCGGAGAGTGCAGAACCACTCAAAACGTGGATAGAGTCCCTGAAGTTCTTCTGCACTATTGGTGTGATAGTGTCCCCAATGCACTCGCCCGCCATACGCTTTGAAAATCGTCTCTAGTGTATTGAACGCTTGCTGTGGTGGTGTTTTCCAGTATTCACGTGCGCAGATGAAGACGGTGTCTTGTTGGTATGCCGGTGATAGTGCAATGTTATCTGCGGCTGCTGTACGAACCAGAAGTGGATAGCTGAGGTGTTCTTTGCTATCACGGTAGGCAGCACGGATGTCTTCCATAATGCTTGCAAGTTGGTGTACTTCGAAAGCGTATTCCATGGTGTGGCGGCGGACTGTGCGCTTTTGTGTGTAGACCTGTGGTGCTAAATCTGCGTAACGTCTGTTGCCTTTGCCCCAGCTTGAGATATTGTTGAGGGCTGCTTTTGTTGCGGGCTGTTTATACCCGAGATAGCTCATAAGGTGGAACGCTCCGTTATTGAGCGTGTTGTCGCCGAGGTGTCGTCGGGCTTTGCTTAATACGGCGGAAGGGTTCATGTACCCATCGGTGAGTAGAGGCAATCGGGTAAGTCGTCGAGTTCTAACTTGTGAAGAGCCTATGAACCATGTTATTTCGTAATGGTCTGCGTTTGATGAACGTTCTGCGAAATGGTGGATGATGTCTTCGTAAGCGCGTTTTCGTTCTGCTGCGTGGAGTCGAAAGAGCGGTTCGATACGGAACGTAAGCGAGAAGATGATACCGAGGGCCCCTAGCCCGAGTTGTGCTGCGGTGAAGATGTCATTGTTCTTATGCGGGGAGCATGTGAGGATGTCTCCTTGAGCTGTGATAAGTGTAAGTTCTTGCAATTGTGTGGCGAAGATGCCGTAGGTGTTACCTGTTCCGTGCATGCCTGTGGAGATTGCTTCGGCGAGCGTTTGTTCCCCCGTCCTTCCCATGTTGGTGAAGGTGAATCCGTGTTCTGCCAGAATTTTTGATGCTTGGCTAAGAGTTGTTCCGGCGAGGAATGTAGCTTGTTGTCGTTGCGGGTTGATAGCGGTGAGACCGCTAAGCTGATTGAGTGAGAGTATGCGGGTTTCAGATTCTGTAATGTTTTTGGAGTCGTATCCTGTATCGAACACGGTGATGGTTTGTTGGTGTTCGCCAGCATTTTTAATGGTTTTTTGTATTTCTTGAATATTTCGGGGCGCCATGATGCGGTGTTCCTGTTTTTGTGTGTTCCAGCGATGTTGACGCATTGTTCCTCCCAAGGTGGATAAAGTATCCCTGTCTATTCTCTCATTGATGTTGCTTCGCTTCGGGGTAGGAACGGGGAAACCTGGTTTTAAACCGTCTTTTATGGAGCGTGATGTTGTGATGGTGTTGAATGAATGTTTTCTCTTCAGGTTGGAATGCCCGAAACCCTGGCACATGTGATGGTCGGCACCTATGATTAAAGTGGGTTCTTGAAAAGCTAATGGTAAGACGCTTAGCTTCGTTCAAGGCTCTTGATGAAAAGGAGAACGATAATGACTGCCCAAGAATCGGCTCAGAAAACTTTTGGACATCAGGCGGTTGAATCCCGCGAAAAGAACCGTGACGTCACACAATTTTCGGGAGAAATTGTTGTTGGTATTGATGGTTCGGAGCAATCCTATGGCGCTTTGCGTTGGGCAGTGAACGAGGCTCGACGTCGGAACACTCCGGTGCGTTTGGTAACGGCATATTCTTTGCCTATTTTTACTGGTACTGGTTTTGAGGCTGGGTATTCGGTCGTTGATGAACAGGCGTTGCGTGAAGGGGTGGCTCAGATACTTGATGAGGCGTACTCCCGTGTTGATACGACTGGTGTTGAGCTGCGTGCCACCGTTGAGACAGGTGATGCTACCGCTATTCTTGTTGAGCTATCAAAGCGTGCTGAACTAGTTGTTGTGGGTTCTCGTTCTCACGGCAGCTTTTTAGGGCGACTTTTAGGGACGGTCTCTGTGTCTCTTCCGGCTCATTCTCATTGCCCGTTGGTTGCGGTGCCTGCTTCTTATAGCGAGAATCTTGAATCTACTAGTTTAGATGCTGACGCGAAGAAGCCTATTGTGGTTGGTTCAGATGGTTCTGCCCAGGCGCGTGTTGCTATGTTGAAAGCCGCCGAAGAGGCTCAGCGTCGTGGGGTAAAGCTGACGTTGGTAAATGCTTTGGCGCCTTATACGGGTGCTCTGAATTGGGTTCCTGCTGCTGTTGATTTTGAAGCGATGTATCGTGAGATTGCGCAATTGCAACGGAAGGCTGCGCAGTGGCTGCGTCGTTATTTCCCGCGTTTAGAGATTGAGTTTAAGTTAGTTGATGGTTCTCCTGTGCAGGTGCTTTTAGAAGCTGGTGAGGACGCTGGAATGGTGGTTGTTGGTACCCGTGGCCGCGGTGGTTTGGTGGGGATGATTCTTGGTTCTACATCTCATGGGGTTTTGCACCATGCTAAGCGTCCGGTGATGATTGTTCCTGAGATGGAAGATGAGCGTTTAGAGACTGCACCTTCGGCGGATATTAGCTGGGGGTAGAGTGAGTGCTCTACGTCAACGGTAGTTGAGTTTGACGGTACGTATATGACAGTGGCGGGTCAAGAGAGTTCTTGACCTGGCACTGTTGTATTGAGCATATAACTGTTAGTTGAGTGTCGCAGCGCCGAATGGGGAGCTGAAACGTTCGCACCAGATGACAACACTCTTAATGGTGTTGATGTCTACGTTGGAGGGAATGGGGTAGTTCTGGTTTCCATTGGTTGCTTTAAGGTCTCCGAGGTTGGTGTAGTCCTCTGCGGTGAGGGTGGTGAAGTCTCCTGTTTGGTCGGTGAGGATGACTTTGAGGTCGGGGCCATCTAGTGTTGAAAGATCTTCGAGGCGTAGTAGGTGTGTTCCATCGTTGAGGGTGATGATTGCTGCGGTTCCTGTTGTGTCGTGGTCGAGGGAGTGGAATGTTCCTTGTGCGGCTGTTTGTGGTGTTGGTGTGCTTTGAGCTGTTGGCTGTTGGGTGTTACTAGTTACTGGTTGTGTTGATTCTGGTAGTGCTTCGTCGATAGTTGAGCTGGTGAAGGCTCGCCAAGGTTGGGTGAGGGATAGGACTATTCCTAATACGACGAGTGCTGCAATGGAGAGGATAAGCAGAATATTTTTCTTGTTCTTCATGTATGTCCTTGTTCTTGTTTGATGTATATGGTGTGGTTTATCTATATAGCATGATGTGGGTGCTTTTTATTCCGAGTCGGGCGTTTTGGGTGAAAGTGTTCTGTTTCTGTGTGAACAGGAGTAATGTTGGTAACAAAGGTGAATATTGTGCGCTGGCGTTTTTGAGGTAATGGCATCGTGGATGAGGTGTTTTTAGGCGTTGGTGGCGGTTTTTTGCGGTCTCTTAAAACTTTTTTGAGAAATTTTTTTACTTGATAAGGAAAGTATATTTTCTGAAACTTCCTTGATTTTTAGCGGTTTTTATGGATTTTATTGTGCTGTTATCTCGCGTATTGGTCGGTTTTTAACAAGAAAAAATGGTTTTTTGTCCATTTTGAGTTTGCATGCGTCCCAAAACTGTCGTAAGCTTATTGAGTCTTGAACGGCGGGGTAAAAACCGCTGGTTCAGTCCAGGCCCCCATCGTCTAGCGGCCTAGGACGCCGCCCTTTCACGGCGGTAACACGGGTTCAAATCCCGTTGGGGGTACTTGTAGATTACATCTACAAAGCCTAGTTGATAATTTCAGCTATGGCCCCGTAGCGCAGTTGGTTAGCGCGCCGGCCTGTCACGCCGGAGGTCGCGGGTTCAAGTCCCGTCGGGGTCGCTCCGACCGCGTATTTCTTTATGATGAAATATCGCGGTTGTGGCATATCTACAGCATATGCCTGGCTCTGTAGCTCAGTTGGTAGAGCGTGCGACTGAAAATCGTAAGGTCACCGGATCGACGCCGGTCGGAGCCACAAAATCCACTTGTACGGGCTTCTAACGTGCAGGTGGATTTTCTATTTAACACACTTCACCAAGAAACATTCCTTATGGGTGTCATTAAAATTAAAAGAGCGCCTAACCAGAACCAAAACAGGCTCTCAGCCAAGCGCTCTCCCGCCACAAGGTTTAGAAGCTAGTCTGCAATCTCTACAACAACAGGCGTATGATCACTAGCGCCCTTCCCTTTACGCTCCTCGCGATCAATATGAGCACTTTTTACACGCTGCGCCAACGCTGGAGAATATAACTGAAAATCAATACGCATACCCTCATTCTTCGGGAAGCGTAGCTTCGTATAATCCCAATACGTGTACTCGCCCTCCGTGAACGGACGAACGACATCAGATAGTCCGCTCTTGTTCATAAAAGCAAAGAACGCGTCGCGCTCTGGCTCACTAACGTGCGTCATCTGATGCTCACGGAAATAGTCAATATCCCACACATCATGGTCGTAAGGAGCAACGTTCCAATCTCCTACCAGCGCAAACTGTGCTTGAGCATCCGCGCTCAGCCAAGAATCAACATTAGAACGTAGCTCTTTGAGCCATTCCAACTTATACGCCATATGAGGGTCTTCAAGTCCGCGCCCATTAGGAATATATAAGCTCCAAATGCGAACGCCGGCGCACGTTGCACCAATAGCACGCGCCTCCTGAACCGGAGTGTCACCAGGTTTAGCGAAACTTGGCTGACCTGCAAAGGTCCGCTCAACATCTTCTAATCCCACGCGTGAAGCAATGGCCACACCATTCCATTGACTTAACCCAAAATGAGCAACTTCATAACCCATAAAATCAAAAATTTCATAAGGGAAATTTTTCTCTTGAGCTTTTGTCTCTTGAATAGCAAGCACGTCAACGTCAGAACGGTCTAGCCATTCTTCAACGCGTTCAGCTCGTGCGCGAATAGAGTTTACGTTCCAGGTAGCAATCTTCATACCCTCTAGGGTACATGCTCTATCGTGCGGGCGGGAATGCTGGAATATGCAGACCTGCCATCTTCTCTACGACTCGGATTACCTGACAAGAATACCCAAACTCATTGTCATACCACAGATACAAAACCGTTGTATCCTCGGTGACCAGCGTGGCTAACCCGTCGACAATGCTCGCCGTGCGTGACCCCACAAAATCAGTAGAAACCACCTCGTGTGAATCGGTGTAATCAATTTGACGGCGTAATGACGAGGTTAAAGATACCTCACGTAAGAGAGCATTAAGTGACTCTTTAGAATCTGGTTGTTTTTCTAAACGCAGATTCAAAATAGCTAGTGATACATCTGGTGTTGGAACACGAATGGCACTACCTGTCAGCTTTCCCTCAAGCTGAGGAAGTGCTTTAGAAACAGCTTTTGCCGCACCTGTCTCAGTAATAACCATGTTCAACGCTGCAGAACGCCCACGCCGGTCACCACGATGGAAGTTATCAATAAGGTTTTGATCATTGGTGAAGGAATGAACCGTTTCAACGTGACCAGAGAGTACCGTAAAGTTTTCGTCCATAACTTTCAGTACTGGAGTGATGGCATTAGTTGTACACGATGCTGCTGAAAGAACGGTGTCTTCGGAAGTAATAACAGAGTCGTTAACACCGCAAACAATATTTTTAATATCTCCTTTGCCAGGGGCTGTGAGCAATATTCGAGAGGCTCCTTTGCTCTTGAGATGTTGGCTGAGCCCTTCGTGATCGCGCCAACGCCCAGTGTTATCAACGATGATAGCGTCACGAATACCGTATTCTGTGTAGTCTATGGTTGCTGGGTCGTTGGAATAGATGAAACGAATTGACGTCCCGTTAGCAATGATGGTGGAATTCTGCTCGTCTACGCGGATAGTTCCTGCGAATGCTCCGTGTACGGAGTCTCGTCGCAAGAGCGAGGCCCTTTTGTAGAGATCGTTCTCTCCATTTTTACGGACGACAACGGCACGTAAATTAAGCCCGGAACCACTTGTTCGCTCAAGTAGTATGCGGGCTAGAAGACGGCCGATGCGACCAAAACCGTAGAGAACAACGTCTTGGTTGGTTGCTGTTTGTGTTCCTGCTTTTTCAACAACGGGGGATAGTTCCTCGCGTAACCATTTTTCGAGCTCTGTTGATCCAGAACGCTCATATTGTCGGTATAGTTCTGCTAATCCGATAGAGCAGGGTGCTAATTGGAGTTGGACGAGTGTTTGTAAAATTTCTAGAGAGCGATTGGGGTCGAGCTCTTCATGGTCGATTTGCCGAGCAAATCGGTGTAATTTCAGAATCTGAATGACGGATTGGTTGACGAGGGAACGTCCATGAATACTGATAACTACACCGTATTCTCGATTGAGTTTTCCAATGAGCGGAATCATCTGTTCTGCCGCTGATTCTGCGTCGTTCCATACGGCGTGTTTTAGGGTGCTAGAGAGCGCCACGGCTTCCTTCTTCCTTGCGGGGATACGTCTTCGTATTCTCCGAGCATATGTGATTGCAAAACGTTAGATGTACGCCTCGTTGCGTCCATCTAACGTTTCACAGCTTACCTGCAGAAATAAGGTAATTCCGTATTTTACAGAGTTTTTCTTTATATACCGATTAGGGAATAGAAGGAGGGTGTGTATTTTCTATGCCTGATCAAAAGCACGAATTCCCCACCGTGAAATATGCTCTTCACCAGGAGAAAGAACCACAAGATGAGTTCCGCTATTAAACGCATTGGCAGGTGCTGTCATCGGTTCGACGGCTAAAGCGCGGCGTTCTGAACCATCGGTGTATACCTGAACCCACCGAATACTTTCATCAAAAGTGAGTTCCACACCAGAAGAACGATGAACATCAGCATAAAGACGAACATGGCCGCGCTTATCAGCGTAAGAGAGCGAACCAAAAGCATGGTCTAGCTCCATCTTGCCTAAGAGTGCACCAGCACGAAAATCTAAGGATGTTCCTTCAACAGAATGTTCTGCTACGGGTAGTAAGCGCTCATCTGTTTCAAGGTAACTTTCTGCAGGAATCTCTAGCACCCACTGATTGAGGGCTGATGTTTGGTCAACATCCCCACCGGCACTCAGATAAGGGTGAGCAGCGTACGCATAGGGTGCGGGCTCGTCTCCCACATTTTGCGCAGAAAACTCTACCTGAAGTCCTTCATCGTTGAGAGTATACGTCACGGTGTATTTCAGAAAGAAAGGGTACCCGGGGCATGGCGGAAGCTCAAGAGCGCCTGATAGCTGAGCCTGATGAGAGTTTATGACGGGCTCTTCAAAAGACCATCGTTGCCACATCACGAGCCCGTGAATAGCATTATGTCGTTCCACTTCAGATATCGGTAGTTGATGCTCGACCTCGGAAAAAGTGTATCGTCCGCCGTCGATACGGTTGGGCCACGGTGCAAGGTGTGAGCCACGTGCTCCAGCGCGTAATTCGTTGGGAGAAGTTGGAAGAATAAGCTGTTTGCCTTGGGGTGATATAAGGGATTCTAGGTTAGCTCCCACCTCGGCAATGGTGGCGCTATACCCACCAGCGTTTAACGTGTAGGTTGTCCCAGAAAATGATGTAGACATAAACTTCTCCGTAGATAGACGGTTGTGTGAGAATCTTGCAAGAAAATAGCACTGTGGCTCAATAGTTCATACTATTGAGCCACAGCATTATTTTTAGTGTTCTTCAGCTAAAGTGCTTGCTTCACCTTCAGCAATTTTTTCTCCAATAGATTCAACATTGGCGAGAATATCCTCCGCGGGGACGGGGGAGAGCCTCGCCCATAAGAAGAAAAGGATACCGCCGACGAACATGCTCAACCCAGTCCATAGGTTGATGGGGATACCGCCGGTCAGTGCCTTGTCTGCTACCGGGTCAAGAATCCCTGTAGCTGTTACAAGAACACCATAAACAACGAAGAGTGCGCCGATAATGTTACGTAGGTCAGTACGACGGGTAGAGCGAACAAGTTGCTCTTTCTCTTCGGAACTAAGCACTACAGCTGTTGGTTGGTTTTTGTTGCTCATAGTGACTCCTTAGATAATGGGAAGATAGAGCAGAACGCAGAGGACAAGAGCAATGGTTCCAAGGAGTGCTGGGGAACGGTACCATGCGGTATCGCTCGCTACAGAATCTCCGGTGAGGTCGATGGTACCAATACCGTAAACCAATCCTGTCAGCTCTTCTTCTGCCTTCGGTGTAGTAACCATCGATACAGCAACGGAAACAACCATCACGGTCACGAAGGAAATAATAGCCATGTAGAGGGTTCCTGCAGTGCCGGTTTCGAAGAGGGTTGGATCGTTCAAGTACCAAATCCATACCAGTGCAGGTGCGATGATACCGCTGACATAACCCCAAAGACCTGCTTGAGGAGTCATCTTCTTCCACAATAGGCCGAGAATAAATACGGCAAATAGTGGTGCATTGAAGAATGAGAATAGGGTCTGCATATAGGTCATGATATTACCGAACTGAGCCGCGAGGAATGCGGTGAAAACTCCGATAAGAACGCCAGCAACGGTAACCCACCGACCTGTAGAGAGGTAGTAGGAATCGCTCATCTTTGGTTTGATGTATTCCTGCCAGATGTCATAAGTAAATACGGTGTTGAAGGATGAAACGTTCGCTGCCATACCAGCCATGAAGGATGCCATCAAACCGGTGACGGCAACACCAAGAACACCAGAAGGTAGATACATCTGGATGAGCTTTGGAATGGCGTCGTTATAAGTGAGAGTGCCGTCTGCAAACTGGTTACCGATGGTTGCTGCGGCAATCATGCCTGGAATAACTACGATAAAGGGAATGAAGAGTTTGGGGAAAGCGCCGATGAGTGGGGTGCGTCGTGCTGCAGACATGTTCTTTGCAGAGAATGCGCGCTGAACTTCGGTGAAATTGGTGGTCCAGTAACCGAAGGAAAGGACGAATCCTAGTCCAAGAACAATTGCCAGCCAGTTTGCACCAATGGGGTTGGTAACATTGCCAATCTCGGTACCTTGCCATGCAGAAAGATGGAGTTTATTGATACCCTCGGTATTCATGAGTGCGGTTTTGAGTCCGCTCCAACCACCTACGCGGTGCATGCCAACAACGGTAAGTGGCACAAGCCCGGCAATGATGACGAAGAACTGCATGACTTCGTTGTAGATTGCTGAAGATAGACCACCGAGGGTGATATATACAAGCACGAAGACCGCGGAGACGATAATTGCAACCCATTGTGGCCATCCGAGCATTGCTTCAATGATGATAGCCATAGCGTAGAGATTGATGCCTGCGATGAGTACGTTGGAGATGGCGAACGCTAAAGAATTGACGAGGTGTGCTGGTCGTCCGAAGCGTCGGAGCATAAATTCGGGGACGCTTCGTACCTTTGAGCCGTAGTAGAACGGCATCATGACGAGGCCTAGGAATACCATCGCGGGGATAGCGCCGATGAAATAGTAGTGCATGGTGGACATGCCGATTTCTGCGCCGTTTGCTGCCATACCGAGAATTTCGGTGGCTCCAAGGTTTGCAGAGACGAAAGCTAGGCCTGTAATCCATGCCGGCATGGACCGTCCAGAGAGGAAGAAGTCCATGGAGGTTTTGACGCTTCGGCGGGCGATAATGCCGATGGCGAGGACGGTAACGAAGTAGATGATGAGCATTAGATAATCTACAAAATGTAGATCGAGTCTCACTCCATCAGCAGATGCTACAAGAGACATAGTGGAGCTCCTGGGTTTTGAAAACACAACAACGACCACGTTGAAATGTTTATTTTTGTTTATATGTGGTGTGAGGCAACATTGCCAATTAATGACAAGTAAACTCCTGTAATGCTTTTAATGCAAGGGTTAACCAACAATATTTCTGAAATTATCTGAATATTTTAGCTCTAGATAAAAAACTTGTGTTCAAAAATGTTTGTTTATGGTTCAATGGGAACTAATATATCCCCACATCCATCAGCCAACGGCACAACACCAGGAGACATTATGCTTGCTTCAGAACGGCACAGCCAAATTCTGCGTGAGATTGAAGCCCGCGGCACTGTTCTCACCGGCGAACTTGTAGACCTACTTAACGTCTCTGCAATGACTATCCGCCGAGACCTCAACGAACTCGCAGACCTAGGGTTACTTGTTAAAGTCCACGGTGGAGCAACTTCATTTAGAGCCAGTAGCGAACCAACCTTCGCTACAAAAATGCTCCTGCATGAGCCAGAGAAACAACGGATTGCTCAGCGCGCCCTACAATATGTACACCCAGGACAAACTATCGGGTTCTCTGCTGGAACAACGTGCACAACCATCGCCAGGAACTGCCTTAAAGTTCCAGAACTGACCGTCATTACAAACTCATTGCGCGTCCATGAGACTTTTCACCAATCCCCATCTGACGCTCAAGTAATCCTCACCGGAGGGCAACGCACCCCCTCAGACGCGCTCGTTGGACCCATCGCCGACCTCGCACTAGGAACCTTGCACATGGACGTGCTCTTCCTCGGTACCTACGCAGCAGACCTCAAACAAGGCCTTATGAGCCCCACACTGATTGAATCCGCAACGAACCGCGCTCTCATATCCTCCGCTTCACAAGTTGTGGCAGTTTTTGACCACAGTAAATGGGATATTCGAGGCTTGAGCCAATTTGCCCCTTGGGAAAAAATTAACACCGTCATTACCGGCGCAGATATCCCTCACGAGGCTCTCACTATTTTGAAAAATACTGTAAACGAGGTAGTTCTAGCATCATGACAACCACACGCACACCGTTGACACCCACCGTCGTCAAAACCTCAGCAACACTCGCTGACGGACGAGAAATTATCTTCTACGATGATTCCGCAGAATATGTTAGCGGAGAAAAAACGCGTACTATTCACGACCCGAGACCGCTAGAAGCCCGAACCTTACCACCACACGACGCCGCATCCATACGCACCGACCCTCTCACCGGATACCCCGTAGCTATTGCAGCGCATCGACAAAACCGCACCTTCCTCCCCCCAGCAGATGAAGACCCATTAGCACCTGCAGGACAAGGAAGCGTCCCCAGCGAAATTCCTGAACCAGAATACGATGTCGTCGTTTTTGAAAACCGCTTCCCTTCACTGCAAGGGCCTTACGAAGTCCTCAATGATAGTACTCTCAACTATGAGACAACTCCTGCTGGGCGCTGCGAAGTTGTCTGCTTCACCTCTAATGCTGTTGGTTCTTTTGCAACATTGAGCCAACAACGAGCACGCACCGTCTTTGAAGCGTGGAAAGACCGCACTAAAGAATTACTCGCTTTAAACTCTGTGCGTGAAGTCTTTATCTTCGAGAATAATGGTGAAGAAATTGGTGTAACGTTGCACCACCCGCACGGGCAAATCTACGGTTACTCGTACCTTACCCCGTATACCACAGCCCTTAAAAGACAGACAGACGCTTATGCGCAAAAGAACCGCAAAGACCTTCTTGCCGATGTGCTATTGAGCGAAGTCCGAGACGGGCGGCGCATCATTCGACGAACTGAAAACTTTACTGCTTACGTCCCGTTTGCGGCTAAATGGCCTGTGGAGTTCATGATTATGCCTCATAAAGCAGTCAAAAACTTTACGGGTTTCACCTCCGAAGAGCTTGATGAGCTAAGTGAACTCTACTTAGACCTACTAGGACGACTTAACCGCTACTTTGACGGTATCGAACTGCCCTATATCTCTGCATGGCATCAAGCTCCATCTGAGGGCGCAGAGCATATCTCCCGCATGTTCTTGCACGTATTCTCCCTCAAACGTGCCCCCGAGAAACTTAAATATCTTGCCGGTTCTGAATCTGCAATGGCAGCGTGGATTAACGACCGGACACCCGAAGAAATTGCTGCTCGTCTGAAAGAAGTTGAACTCCCATGAGCACTCCACAATGGATTACTAATCCCACCCAAGAAGACCAAATTCACACGGTTGTTAACGCATTCATCGCAGAATACGGCTACGAACCAGCTGGCGTATGGGCTGCACCTGGGCGCGTAAATCTGCTTGGTGAACATGTTGATTATGCCGGCGGAACTGTTATGCCCCTAGCGTTGCCACATCGCACTCTCGTTGCAGCATCACCTCGTCAAGACGGCATGCTACGAGCTGTATCAGATCAAGCTGATGGTGTTGAGCAGATAGCTCTCAAAGATATTGCCCCAGGTGCGTTGAGCGGCTGGTTTACTTATGTTGCTGGTGTTCCGTGGGGAATGAAAAAAGTTGCTGATATTGACGTTGTGGGCGCAGACCTCGCCATCACGTCAGCCGTTCCCGTGGGAGGCGGACTGTCCTCTTCTGCAGCGTTGGAATGTTCTGTCGCGCTAGCTCTGGACGAGCTCACCGCTCAAAGGCAAGAAACTGTACCGCTTCATCAAACCGATGAGGGGCGCGCAACCTTGGCACAGATATGTATCGCTGCAGAAAACGATATTGCCGGCGCTCAAACGGGCGGAATGGACCAATCCATTTCCTTACGTGCGCTTGAAGGCTCTGTGCTGACCATCGACTGCCGTGATTTTAGCACTAAACCCCTCACTGTTGATGTGGCTTCTGCCGGATTGGCGCTTCTCGTGATTGACACAAAAGCGCCACACCAACTAGCTGACGGACAATACGCTCGCCGCCGCGCCATTTGTGAGCTTGCAGCAGAGGCATTCAACGTAGACAACGTGCGTAACGCTATGCCAACGCATATGAGCTACGCAGACGCAGAAGCCGTTGTCCAACGGTGGGAAGAAAGCTTAAACGACGTCGAACTTCCTGAAGACACCACCCCAGAACAAGCCATAGCTCGCATACGTCACGTAGTTCATGAGATGGTGCGAGTCCAAGAATGTATTGATATATATTCTGCTTCTGTGACCGATGAGAGCTGGAAACGTCTAGGAGAGCTATTGAGTTGTTCTCATGCTTCACTACGTGATGATT
Source organism: Rothia sp. P7208 (assembly GCF_048512915.1). Classification (NCBI taxonomy): domain Bacteria; kingdom Bacillati; phylum Actinomycetota; class Actinomycetes; order Micrococcales; family Micrococcaceae; genus Rothia; species Rothia sp. P7208. The sequence goes on along the minus strand of NZ_JBLXXW010000001.1, from coordinate 547,616 downwards.
ATGAAGTGACTGTCCTTCAACTAGATGTCGCTGTCGAAGCTGCTGAGCATGCCGGTGCTTTAGGCGCTCGCATGGTAGGCGGCGGTTTTGGCGGTTCAGTGCTTGCTTTGGTCCCTCAACAGAAAATTGAGGATATCGCCGAGGCTGTGGTGAATGCTTTTGAACAGCACGGTTTTGGTGCTCCTGCTTTTGTTGAGGCGACGCCCGGTGCTGCAGCAATTCGAGTGAAATGATGAAGTAGCTAGAATCTTTCCAAACGAGGAACATGTCTATTGTTGTCTGTGATTCCTCGTTACATACTAGGGGGTGTGTTTGTGTGGCTTATGCGACTCAAGGGGAACTCTAAAGGCTAGAAAGCCTGTATCCCGTCGAGAGCCACCAAACTCATCCTCTATTTTCTCTGGAGTTGATGTCTGTCTGGGTAGACTCCTGAACGACGTCAATTCCTTGAGTGACATCAAATGCTACGCGTCCTTTAACAAACCATGCCCACGGCAATGGCAATGGATAAACCCATGCACCATGAGAGATGCGTTCACCGTTGACTATCACATGCTGATAACGAGCAATGCCTTTCCATACACACAGTGTGCGCAATCGTGCTGGCTCTAGTGCCTCAGAAATAACGTCGTGAGAGGGAAAATAAAAGTTTCCCTCTATCAACAGCGCATCTGAGGTGCGAGCAATCTCTTGACCAGATGCTACTGCGCGTACCGTATAACGGCGCATCTTTTAGTTCTGCCTTTCAATGTTCATGAGCTTCTGAGAGATAAGGGATACTAGCGCTTCAGCAGACTTATGGCATTGTTCAAGCTCTCCAGAATTAATCAAAATAAAGCCGGTTCCGTCTTGAATATATGCAATAGCAGGAGCCTGTGTATCAGGAATAATCTTTTTTAACAGGTCATCTCGTTCGTTCAAATGTACGGCGCTAAAAGGAACTGACAATGTTGCACAGGCTGTTTTCCATTCTTTTTTACCGAGCGGGTTAAGACCATGTGTAATATCGCAAAGCGCGCAAGAGCGCGTATGACGGAGCTTTCCCCACACATACGAAAGCTCCCCTTTAATTCCTCCATCTGCGGCATAAACACCAATAAGTTGTGCAGAAGAAATTGAATGATCGGTCACTATGTTTATTTCCTTAAATCATCGGTTGAAGGGTGAATAGATGCTTGCGTATATAATGCTGGCATATCCGTAAGAATGACTTTTCCACGTCCTTGCCGCACTATTCCCTGAGTAGCAAAATCTGCCAAGGTTTTACTTGTAATCTCACGGCTCACACCTACAAGATTTGCAATCTGTTCATGAGTTAGACGAACGATAGGTTTTCCTGTGATGAGGGTTTTTTCTAATGTTTTGAGAAGAACCCGTGCAATACGTGCTGGAAGTGGCCTCAACAGATTATCTGAGAGCCGTTCCTCTAGCTCTTGAACGCGTTCAGCCAAAATTTTTGAGACTTGCACCGTAAACTGTGGATCAGTCTTCATGAGCTCTTCGATATGGCTGACCTTTAAAGCGCATACCTGACATTCTTCGAGAGCTTCTGCATAGTTTTCATGCATTGACTGTCCCATGAGTGCCATCTCGCCAAAAACCATTCCGGGGGTCAAAATGGCGATGGTTAACGTTTTACCGCTATCGATAATGCGAAATACACGGATTCTTCCCTTTTTAAGGATAAAGAGCGTTTGCTGCTGGTCTTGTCGAGAGAAAATCAGTTCACCACGGCTAAAAAACTGCGCAGGAGCAAGTGATTCTAAATGACTCATTTGTTCGGGCGAACAATGAGAGAAAAGATCTGATTCGCGAATACAAGCAAAATCGCTATCCATATTTGCTCCAAGCTACTGACAGTCGGTGTGCTGAACCCGAAAATATTATGCGCGTTGGAGAACCACCATAGCAGTGAGTCCCATAACAACACCATAAACGATGTGTCCCATCAAAGAGAGCAAGGTAGCGGATGTAATGGTGAAGACTGGTGCTCCCATCATCAGTGGCATCATTAGAAGAGGTCCAACAATCCAGAACAGTACTCCGATAAGGCTACCTGCAATGAGTGCACCGGAAACGTTAGTAAGTGATTGGTCTTGACCTGAGAAGTGAATAATAGCGCCGGCAAGAGCACCAAATACACCAGAAATCATCATGTGCATTGCAAAGCCTACAAAAGCTGATTCTGAGCCAATCATGCTAGCAAGCATGGGGAGCATCCCCATCATTGCCATCATCATGCCAAAAATAACGCCTCCTGCTAACCCGCCGATAGTAGTGGCTAGAATGGTGGACTTGGTGGTGTTAGAAAACGATTGAGTGTTCATCATATGTTCTTTCTTCTGTGTACAGAATGTATGTCATACTCTATGAAGCATTGAAAAGAAGTTCTGTGAAGGTGTTTACAGAAAGGCAAATACCCTCTGAATTTTTTGAGAACGCATGGTAAAGGACGGCTGGAAAAATACACTTTTCACCTTTATTTAGTGTGTTTTAGCAGGTGAAAGCCTAAAAGTAGAAAATTTTTCTAAGGTAAATCTCATCTTTGGCTTCTATGATGATTCCTATGTTCTTGACGTGTTAGTCCAAGAACGCCCTTACCCTGATTCACTATGAGCAATACTGTTGTTTTTTATGGTTATGTCATGAATAGACAAGCTGTTGTTCTTCAACTTTCTGGCAACATGAGATAAAGGTTTATGCCAGTTCAGAATCAGGGTAATCTAAAGATATAAACTACTCTCATATAGGAGTGCACCCCCATGCTTCAACGCGAACCCTATGCACAGCTACCACAGCTACCCTCTTTCACGCTTACATCTGAGGATCTTCGTGACGGAGAAAAAGCTCCGCAGTGGCTCACATCAGCTCTTTTTGGTGTTGAGGGAGGAACTGACACTTCACCACAGCTATCGTGGGAAGGTTTCCCTGAAGAAGCAAAGTCTTTTGTGGTGACATGTTTTGACCCTGACGCACCAACTCCTTCTGGTTTTTGGCACTGGTGTGTTTCAAATATTCCTGCCCAGGTGACATCTTTAGAGCGCGGTGCTGCACAGAAGCTACCAGAGGGTGCGCTTGCACATCGTAATGACGGTGGCACTGACTCCTTTATTGGCTGTGCTCCTCCTGCCGGACATGGTGCTCACCGCTACATTTTCTGTGTTACCGCATTAGATGTTGAAAAGCTTGAGGTGGATGAGAATACTGCCCCTGCCGTCGTGGAATTTAACATTTTCTTCCACGGTATTGCTCGTGCTTTCTTAACAGTGACTTATGAGGAACATCCCTCTTCATGATGCGGTTAATTGCTAGCGATTTGGACGGCACCGTACTTGGAGAAGACTTTCGCTTTCGCCCCCGTACTATAGCTGCTTTAGAGGCAGCTATATCGGCAGGCGTTGAAGTGGTCTTTGTGACGGGCCGTCCCATTCGTTGGCTTACCCCTTTGCATGAGCAACTTGCTTATGATTCGTATGCGATTTGTTCTAATGGTGCGGTGGTGTATCACCTGGGGCGGGGTGAAATTGTTTCAACCTCTTTGACTCCTATGCGTGATATCGCCACTGCCCATCAGTGTTTAACAGAGTCTTTTCCTGAAGCAACGTTTACTCTTGAGACGCTTGAGAAGATTTATGTTCAGGGTGAGTTTGAAATAACGTCTGTCTTAGAAGGTGCTCCGATTATTTCTGGTGATTTATCAGATGCGTTTATCGAAGAAGATGCTGCAGTGAAGTATCTGATTCATCATCCACACGCGGATCCGTACGAGTTGTTAGAACGTGTACAAGCGGTGATTGGGGAATCTTTAGGAGCGACGCTGGGTGTGAAAGGTCAGGCGCTTGTTGAGATTGCTCGTGCTGATGTTCATAAAGGACATACCTTAGAACGTTTCGCGTATGAACGTGGTATTCCCGCTGCTGATGTTGTTGCTTTTGGTGATATGCCGAATGACGCGCAGATGTTGTTATGGGCAGGGGAGGGGTATGCGATGGCTTCTGGCTCTGCTGCTCTGATTGAGCAGGTAGGGCGTACCTGTCCTGCTTTTAGTGAAGATGGTGTAGCTCAAATTATCGAAGAGTTTTTGAGTGCGTACTGTGATAATTCTGAAAAATAACCCTTTTCTTTATCTTTTGTGCAGTAAATATTTCCTCGCATAATCAGCTTGACTAGGATAAATATTATTTCGATATCGAATCGTTATGAGATGTTCAGGTTTCTCTCACTTTATACCTATTCTTCCCAAAGGTGAACAGTGTTAACTATTGATTAGACGGTTCGATAGAGCCCTTGCTGAGAAGCGAAATGTGTGTGTGATAATGTTATCGACTTTCGAGTTGATGATAAAAGGAAGAAGCCAGGCTGGGGAGCCTGGCTTCTTCCTTTTATCTAAAAGATACTAACCTCGTAGCAAGCAGAACAGCCTAGAGAATTGCAGAGCGTTCTGAATCGTCGGTAGAAGAATCTGAAGACATCGGTTTTAGCGGTTCAGGGGCACTTTCACGGGAACGCGCAATAAACGCCATCGCATGGTACACCACAAGAGTTGCCGCAGTACCTAAAGCAATACCAGCGAACTGAAGATTACCAATATCCCACGTGTAGTCAGCAATGCCAATAATGAGAGCTACAGACGCCGCACTCAAATTCACTTGATTTGAGAAATCTACACGGTTTTCTACCCAAATACGCACACCAAGCATACCAATCATGCCGTAAAGCACAGTCGCTGCGCCACCAAGAACACCAGCAGGAACAGACGCTACAGCCGCACCAAAGACAGGGAATACGGAAAGCGCAATCGCAAAAAGAGCCGCAAACCAGTAAGCAGCAGTCGAATACACCTTAGTCGCTGCCATGACACCAATATTCTCTGCATAAGTGGTAGTACCAGAGCCACCGCCCATACCCGCAATTGTTGTTGCAAGACCGTCAGCCATGATGGCACGCCCCGAATAAGAATCAAGATTTTCACCAGTCATCAGAGCAACAGACTTAACATGTCCAATATTCTCAGCGACCAGAATAAGAATGACTGGAATGAACAAACCTGCTAGGTTCCAATGGAACTCAGGCGCTTGGAAATGAGGAAGGCCAATCAGCCCTTGCTCCTCCCACGTCTTATGAATAACGCTAAAGTCTACTTCTCCACGAATGACAGCAGTCAGGTAGCCAATCATAACGCCCAAGAGGATGGACAAACGTCCTGTCATCCCTCTAAAGATAACGGAAATGAGAAGTATGGAACTAAGAGTGACGAGAGCCGTAACAGGTGCTTTCATGAAGTTATCTTTTGCGCTAGGGGCAAGATTGAAACCGATGAGAGCAACAATAGCGCCCGTAACGAGCGGCGGCATTAACGCTGTGAGCCATGCGGTGCCAGCCACCTGAACGATAAGTCCCACGATAAAAAGTGAGATACCTGCCATGACAATGCCGCCAAGAGCACCAGCTGGTCCTGCCTGATTCATCGCAGCCCCGATAGGCGCAATAAAAGCAAAAGAAGATCCAAGGTAGGAAGGTACTCGTCCTGCGGTAATGATGAGGAAGAGAATTGTTCCTAATCCAGAGAAGAGAAGCGTCGTTGCCGGCGGAAAACCGGTAATCAGAGGCACAAGGAAGGTTGCACCGAACATGGCAACAACGTGTTGAGCGCCAATTCCGATGGTGCGTCCCCATGTGAGTCGTTCGTGCGGAGCAACGACGTTTCCGGGGGAAATATGTTTACCGTTACCGTGAAGTTCCCAACGGAACGGGGAACGAGGTGAGGTATTTGAGCTCATAAGAGGCTCCTGCTGATTGTGAGTATGTAAAAGAACCGCTGATTATTGTACGTCAAAATATGACAGGAAACCCCACCTGAACCCAAGAAAAGCAATAGACAGAGCACACATACAAGGTGAAAACACTCCACCAACATATGCCGAACTCAACGATTAAGAGCCATATAACGACATCTCTTAAACCACAAAACACCACGTAAACAACCGGTGGGTGCACCATGATCATGGTGCACCCACCGGCAAAATAATAATTCTTGAACGCTTATAGGTCTCAGCTCATTAGCGGATACCTTTCATACGCTGAAGAATCCAACCATTGAAGAACCAGAGGATAATGCCGATAATAATGGTGCCAACACCGAGGATGGAGAAATAGGCTACCTCAGTCTCCTCAGAATAGAACTGTGCCAACCAACCAGAAAGCACCGTTCCCATGGACACTGACGTAAAGTAGAACGCCATCATATTGCTTCGATGAGCTTCAGGGGCAAGCTTTGTCGCTAGCGAGAAACCCACCGGAGAAATGGTCAATTCAGCGATGGAGTACACAAAAAGGATAAGAACAATCCAACCAACGTTGACAGAAGGGTTACCTGCCTGTGTAAGGAAAATCAGGAACGCAATACCTACACCAATAATGCCAAGCGCAAACTTGATAGGTGTTGGAGGCTGACGATCACCGAGTTTTGTCCACATGGTGCTAAAAACAGTACCGAAAAGGATGATGAACACAGGGTTAATAGAGTTAATAGTGCTGGGAGGGAATTCAAAACCAAGAATGTTCCAGTCAAGGCGAGTATCAGAGTACACTGCCATGACGGTGAACTGCTGCTGGTAAAGTGCCCAAAATACGGCGTTACCAACCCATAGCGGCAAGAACGCAATAACTCGTGAATGCTCTGTCTCAGTGGTCTGCTGTGAGGTTAGTAGCTGGTACGCCAACGCAGAAGCGCCAAGGAGGATAAGGCCCATGACCCAGCTAGAGAGATTATCCGCAGTCACAACACCCAAGGAAAGAAGAAGCGCAATGATACTGAGCACCGCGATAGCTGCAATGCTGTAACGGCGTTTTTCGTGTCCTTGGAGAGGATCAGAAATGGTGTGAACCTCAGCGGGAAGATTCTTACGTGTCAAAGAATATTGAATGAGACCAAAAGCCATACCAATGGCAGCTAGACCAAAACCAAAGTGGAATCCAAGAGTCTTCCATGCAAAGCCAGTCAATAGAGGACCAAGGAGAGCACCAATATTAACACCGATATAGAAGATGGTGAACCCAGCATCTCGTCGCGGGTCAGTTCGTGAGTAGAGTGATCCGACGAGCACTGACGCGTTAGTTTTAAGGCCACCAGAGCCGATTGCGACAAGGACCATGCCGATGATAACTCCCGCAACACCGGGGAGTAAGGCAAGAGCTATATGCCCTGCCATAATGGCAAGTGCCGAATAGAACAATGTTCGTTCTGGCCCAAATACGCGGTCACCGAAGAACCCTCCGACGATAGCGAAGAGGTAAACCATCGACCCATAAGCGCCGATGATGCCGGTAGCTGAACTTTCTGGAAGACCGAGGCCGCCGTCTGCTACCGAATAATAGAGGTAGTAGACCATGATGCCTTGCATACCGTAGAACGAGAAACGTTCCCACATCTCCACAGAGAAGAGGTTTGCCAGCATACGGGGATGGCCAAAGAATTTTTTGCCGGTAGGGTTATGAGGATCCGATACCGGAGGGCTTCCTGCTGCTGCAGAATTCATATCAACTCACTAAATTTTTTTTGGGGTACTGATACATCTTGAAGGAGATGTTTCTTGTAAAACCTTAGTCCAAAAACTGGTTTATCTGCATATTCTTAGCATATTGCCTTGTAAAACATGCTTTATCGAAAGAAACACATCGTAAATGAGGAGAAACTTTTTAACATTCCTTCAAAAATCCTCTTGTTGGTTCGTTCATCTAATGGAAGAGTTGTATCTAACGTCCGTATTTCTAGGAGTAAAAAATCATGAATGACGAGCTATCGCAAGTAACTGTTGAACAGATTCCTGAAGGCGCTAAAATTCTTGACGTTCGAGAAGACTTCGAATGGGAAGCTGGCCATATTCAAGGCGCTCAACATATCCCACTGGGAGAAATACCTGCACGTTACGGAGAAGTACCTACCGACGTTGACGTGTATGTTATCTGTCGTTCCGGTGGACGTTCTTTGAAAGCAACTGCCTATCTTAACCAGTACGGTTTTGATGCGATTAACGTTCTTGGTGGAATGGGCGCGTGGACAGATGCTCAAAAACCTATGGTTTCTGACAATGGAGACACTCCTCAAGTTCTCTAAAATACTGTACTTTTCCACGCCTCTTATGAGGTCTTAGAGAACATCGAGAACCAGAGGTGCTCTCACTAAGTATTTTAGTGAGAGCACCTCCTGTCTGTATGGCAAAAGAATCTACCGGATAGAAGAAAATTATCAGTCCCGTACATCCGGTAGCATATATTGGGTGAATAAGCCTGTGGAACTAGAGATTTTAGCTCTGAGCTACCCCATCGAACCTGCCCAAGCCTATCCGGTTATTACTGCTGATAGCAGGTATTCTTATTGGCTTGATAGCGCTTTAGCCAGCTCTAGCATGTCTCATTATTCTTATATCGGTGTAGTTCCTGAAGACTCCCAGATATTGCACTATGTTCACGCTGGAACACCAACCCCACAGGTACACCTCTACGACGGAAACGGAATACCCAACGGCACCATTGATGGTGACATCTGGGAAGTTCTCCACCAAAAATTAGAGACAACACCCACCCCCATATCGGGCACCATGTTCTCTCCTGAAGAGCCTCTACTACTGGGCGGATACGTCGGATATTTTGGGTACGAAGCACACCTCGATTTAGACATCGGTGCTAATACCCCACATGCAAAAAATGCTCCCCGTACTACACCAGATGCTTTATGGTTTCCTGCAACGAACTACCTCATCTATGAGCATCGCACAGCAAAGAGCTGGCTAGTTGGAGATAGCACATGGATCCATCACATGGAGCGGCAGCTTCGTAACCTCACGATATACCAGCCAATTCCGGCACCTCAGTTGAACTTTCCAACGCCCTCAAAACAGGACTATTGCCAGCATGTAGAAACATGCCTAGAGCAGATACATGACGGCAACAGTTACGAAGTATGCCTCACCACCGCCACACACATACACACAGAAAAACCGTTGAGCGCAGAAGAAGCCCTAGGGATTTATCTCGCTCAAAGAGAAAAGAACCCTGCCCCTTACGCCGCTTTCTTCAACTGTGCAGGATGGTATGTGCTCAGTTCTTCCCCAGAACGCTACCTTCAGGTGAAAAACACCGGAATCGTGGAAACGAAACCTATCAAAGGCACCATTCCTCGCAGCCACGACCCCGTAGAAGACCAACAACGAGCACAATGGCTCAGGGACGACCCAAAAACACGGGCTGAGAACCTGATGATTGTTGACCTACTGCGAAATGATCTCTCAACAGTAAGCCAACCAGGTACGGTTAATGTTCCGGTGCTGATGGGAGTAGAAAGCTACTCCACGGTACATCAACTTGTGTCCACTATTCGTTCACAGTTACGTGAGGGAATCACTGCTGTTGATGCAGCAGCCGCATGTTTTCCTGGCGGTTCAATGACCGGAGCACCTAAAGCATCTACGATGAGTATCATTGACTCATTGGAAAAACGCGCTCGCGGAGTATATTCGGGTGCTTTAGGATTTTTTAGTGCAGACGGTTCTGCCGAGCTATCCATTGTGATTCGCACACTCATCATCGACGCTGAAGGCACCATATCTGTGAGTGCAGGAGGTGCTATCGTCTACGACTCTCATCCTGAAGCTGAGTATCAGGAGATGCTGACGAAGTTGAACGCTGCCGTGCCACATAGAGGGAAGCCATAATCAGCGGTAGTTGCAATGGTAGGCGACGTAGTCGTTGAGCATCTGTCTCAAATACACCTGGAATATCAATCCCTTCAAGATATTGATAAATATTGGCAGGGAAAACTGCCACAAATAGTGCTGTGGCTGCTAGACCAGAAACTTTTCGTGCTCGTGGTGCGAGTAGGAGTGCTCCTCCGATGGCGAGTTCTGCTACACCAGAAAGGTACACAATATTTTCAGCTGAGCCTGGAACTATGGGTGGAACAATACTCGCAAATTTTTCGACCGTATCTTTTTTGAAGTGCAACGCACCCATGAAACACAGACCGGCGCCAAGAACGTAGCGCGTTATTTTTTGGGATGTTTTTTCGGTTGGGTCAGAAGAAAAAATAATCATATTTTCAGTCTAGTCGGTTCTTGATGTAGTAGAGAGGTGTTAACTAGTTCCGGAAAATGTATCTATAAGATTCAAAACATCGTCACGTATAGTTGAATCATCTAATTGGGTAATAGATGATTCTCGTCGTTGGGGGAGTGAGCGTGAAAAAGAGGTGTAAGACAATCAGCTTGTATGCTGTCAGAAGCATATGTGCTCTCCAAAATATGTTCAAGAAGTCTTGTTAATCGTTGGCTAGAGACTCCTGAGGTTCGCTATATTCTTGTCTGCGTTGTACTATTCAAAGGGTCAGAAAACAATCATGGGTAGCAGCGTGAACACTGAAAAAAATAATTTGCTGAAATATGTTTGGCCTTCTCTTCTCGCATCGCTGGGAAGTATCGTTGTTGGTTTAACAGATTCAGCATTGATTTCTTATTACTCAACTAATGCTCTTGCAGGTGTTTCTTTAGGAGCATCGTTCTACGAACTTCCAGTAAATTGTATTCTTGGCGCGTTAATGGCTTATAGAATTCTCGCACCACGTGTAAACTCTGATACGATCCGCGAGACTGTAGGAATTAAACTATTTTTAAAAACCTTTGTTCCTCTTTCGTTATTTATTTCTTTGGTAGGTATAGTATCCTCGATACTACTTTCTAAGAATAGTTCTGATTCTATCTGGGCCGCCGCGATTTTATACTTTGCTGCTAGAATTCCTAGTATTATTGCAGAGACTATCTCAACACTTATCGTAATACAATTAGTTTCTTGGGGAAAAACAAAAGTTCCAATTATTGTATTCTGTATAACCGCGCCATTCAATATAATTATTGATTTTTTCCTTATCTATGGATTATTTTTTGCTCCTGAGTTAGGGGTTGTTGGAGCAGGCTTAGGAAGTACTTTTGCTTCATTCGTTCCTCTTGTATACCTTTATCTGGTTTTCAATAAAGAGAAGAATAAATTTAATGAAAACTCAGAAAATGTTGAAAGAAACTATAAGGGGTGGGGCAAAATTTCTTTACCTTCACTTGGGTCTGCTTTCGTAGACTATGGGGGTAATATAATCTTTACCGCATTGATTTCTGCTGCAGGAATTGTTGAACTTGCAGGAATGAGGTTTGCTGTTCAACTCCACATCGTTATTTTTATAATAATCTCAAGCTTCTCGAGTGGTATTTTATTTATCTTGGGGAGTAAATATAAAGAAGAAACCCAAGGCGAAGATTTTATCTTTATCAAGAAGTATATAGACAGGGTGTTTGTCAGAGTTTCTGCTTTTACTCTTGTCTTATTTATTATTTTCTGTGTATTCTTTGGACGTTTTATATCTCCAGATGAAGACGTTGTTTATGTGTTTTATAAGCTGGATATATTCCTAACCTTTATTATTCCTTTTGCTTGTGTTGCGTACTCAAATATTACATTACAACGCTTTTATGGGTTTACTATAGATGATTTTAAATCTAACTCTTTAGCAGTCTGGGCAATTCAAATTCCTATTGCATTGTTGTTATTAAATATCTTTTCTGGTATCTGGCCTTTTGCTGGACTGCTTGGGTATTGGATGTTTAGAGCAATATGGAGCAGAAAACAGGTTAGAGCGAGGTTTATAAAGGCTCAGACTAATTAGCGGTTTGATTTTTTGTATGGTAAGCATGGTCTATATGTGCAGGCTTAGTTATTTGCTGGAAATACGTGTTGGGAACAAGGTATGACTGTTAACGGTCATCAGAATAATTTGTTCTTCAAAAATCATGCTTCACTGTAGTGATACTTAACCTAACTTTTCGGCAACTGCTTACCTGTAATACGACTCCTTCAACGCATGTAAACCTAGTTACAGCCTCAAGCTGAACAAAATACCGGAAAGGTGCATCACAAAATCTGGTTGGGTTACCGTTGCGATGTTATGTCTGCAAAAGCGACAATGAGTAGTGTAAAAAAATATGGATTTTTTCTTGTTCCTGCCATGGCGTTGAGGCACGGAGCGCCGGTTACCAAATGAAGATTCTGTCAGAGGGTTGCTGCTTGTGCCATCAATGAAAAACTGAGTAATCTATGGAATAAATATTATTATTTTAAAAATTTTCTTGAGAAAATTTAAGCCTCACTTTAACAAGGTGGTTTAAATGAAATGAGCGATTACCTGTTTTGGTGACATTGTTTATCAATATCCATCAGCTGATAGGAGCCTCAGATGCTTACATGGCTAGGAATCAAAAACAACACGCAGGAACAACCAGCCCGCCAGTTCTTTGGTCGCTCAAAGAAAAAGACAGTTACCCTCACCCTTATAGGAGCGCTATGGCTCCTATGGGGCGTGCCAGTAGTTGTCAAAGCGCTATTACCAGAGGCATGGGGCAATGATCCGGTAGGGGCAGTCATGCCGGGACTCATTGGGATACTGGTAGCAGTACTCATGGTGATGGTTGTAGAGCGACTAGACTGGGACAAACAACCCCCACGATAAAGGGTAAGAGCTGCATTTTATGAGTTACATAGATGATTTCTTTAAAAGGTCTGACACTAAAATTGCCACAGGTATAGCTTGCGTAGCACTATTTCTAGGAAGTTTTGGAGATGAGGCAACGCAAGTTATGTTTGCCTTACGTTTTTCAGAGACAGGTCAAACTGCACCTGCACAAGTATCTGCATTACTTGCTGCTGGGCTTCTTGGAGGTATATCAGCTGGCTTTTTTTCACCTCGTTTGCTTGCATTTTTCGGCGCTCGGCGTGTAATCAATATTGTATTTATCGCTGAAGCAACACTTATTGCTGTTGCATCATTTATGAATACGCTGTTCTGGTGTCTCATAGTTTCCGCAGCACTTGGGTGTCTAGGCTCTATACTCTGGTCTGCGGTGATGGTTGCGCTTCCCGCATTGTTTACTGATGAGGCAGGAATCGATAGAGCAAACCGAGTGATTCAATCGGTACGTAACCTTGGATATGTTGTTGGACCACTCATTGGAAGTATCTTTTTTGCCTTATCACCCGGGCCTCAGGGGTTCTTGTATGTAGCTATTCTCATGCTTATTTCTGTAGCCTGCACTGCTATATCGTTGCCTAAACTATTGAACGTTGGTGTAGGTACGAAAAATAGTTATGGAGATAGTAAAAGCGTAGATATATTGGGGTTACTCCGGACTGAAGGAGTATCTCGTGCAATCACTCCGCTCCTCATTACAGTTTTGGTAACTAGCGCATTAAACGTTCTTCTTCTGGTAAGAATCCGTAATGAACTCGGTATAAACGCCGAGATTTACGGAGTTATCGTTGCAACGCTGAGCACTGGCCTGGTAGCAGGCCCCGTAATTTTTTCTAGCTTTGTAGGAAAGAAAATCGGCGAGGCGTCTGGTGCTTCTATAGCAGCAGCCGTAATTGGTCTCAGCATCGTAATAGTAGGTTCAACACAACTTACTTGGCAGATAGTGGTAGCAGCAGCATTCATTGGCGTTGCTAACGGTGTTCAGAATTCTCTAATGTCAGGGTTTATCATCAAAAGAGTAGATTCGACAAAGCGAGTTCTTCAGATGCCTGCCTATGTTTTACTCCTGCAAACTGCAGTATTTATAGGTTTTATTGGTTCCGCTTTTATACATGTTGATCAAGCTGGTCTTGCTTTAGTTATAGTCGGTTTTATAGCTACGTTCGTAGGATTATTTGGCGCGTTTGTAAATCGGTCTAATAAACAACAACTTTCAAAAAAAGAAAAGAGGATACTGAGATGACTGCTGGAACAAGCAGATTTGAGCATAATCAATTAGCATTAGATGCCATTGATTTGCAACCACCAATAGACAAAATTGTGAGGTCTGGAATAGCAAAACTTCGAGTAAGCCAATACTCTTTCGATGAGCCCTTGTTTGATGAATATGAAGCAACAACTGTCCGAGCGACATGGGACTTTGCCGCCGCTGAGAGCATCGTAAACGACGGAGATGAAGTACTTGACCTTGGATGTGGTGATGGGCGTCTTCTCTTGCACATTGCTGGGCAACGTTTAGGGTGATTCCAAGTGTTCAAGAGCCGTTTTCACGAAGCCAGATTTTCTCTTTGACTGCACGATAGGGAAGGCAAACAGCTCATTAATCTAGGGTGTGACATTTGGGTGGAAGTTAAAAATCCATGTAAGACTATTTAACCTGGTCAATAGCTATTTTGCCCCTATTTTTACCCCACTACAAAAAGCTTCTTTCAAGAAGCTTTTTTCATTAAGCCTCCTACTTAAACGTGCTTCTGAGAAGCTGTGGATAACTCGCCACCTCTCAGAGGTGTTTCATCTGCTTATCAAAGATCTTCATCCATAAAGAATTAGCTACGTTATAGACCTAATTCAGCGCGGACTTCATCAAGGGTATATGTGCGGGCTCTACCTTCACGTACTGCTTGAGCACAAGTCTGCAACTCATAAGCATGTTCAAGTTCTGAGATACTCTGTTCCAATGCCTCTTTGACGTAAAAAGCGACAGGGCGTTCAGTGCGCTGAGCCAATGCATTTAAACGCTTTTTGAGGGTGGTTGGTATGCGTACTGTGAGTACGCTATCTGATGTAGTAGCCATGTAATATACATGGCACATTGTATTGTGTGAGGTCAAGGAGTTTGAATCAAGAATTTTGGGGATATTTTATTTCTCATCCCTTATGTGCGACTCTAAAAAGATTTCCCCGTACACACGGGGTTTGTGTTTTATCAATTTGTGATGTGATAAGTTGACTGATTATTTTTGCCATGATTCGATTAATATTACGCTAACCACCAGAGTAGAGGTGCTCAGATGGAAACAGGAAAAGCTTAAAGAATGTGCTCAAGATGGAAATGGGGTCACTTTCACAGAAATCAACGGAATTGTTACAGGCTGTTCATCTCAATAAAGGTGCTGAATTAAAGTGCTAACAAAAAATAAAATTATCCTGCCTTTGGTATTTTTTGCTATCGGTATATCTCTACTAGTTGCTAGAAGCATGGGCTTTATAAATGACGCTGTCAGTAACTATTCGATGCTAGCTCTGCTAATTATTGCGATAAGCACTGGGATATATGCTGCAATCGTTGCGCAGTCACGCCATTCATAAGGAACCGATAGAGAATCTAGAACGGACTTAGAGCAGTTTTAGATAAAAAAGAACCGGAAGGGTTATCGCTCTTCCGGTTCATAAATTCCGTCTCGCGTCTTACCGCGAAAGGAATTCAAGCTTGTGTCTACGCGTCTAGCAGTACCCAGCAGAGCCGCAACAAAAGAAGCCCGGTTCGCCGTACACGTCACAGACACCCAGAGGGTCTTTCTCTGTTGGAAACCAAGAGCGCTCCGCTGACCAAAACCCTACGGGTAGACCTATACAAGTACGCATTTTACCAGACCAGCCCCTCTTTCTATCGTGTGTTGGTTATCGACATTGACCACGTTTTCGCGTAGTTGATGTTGGCTCTGGTGGCAACTGTTGGTGTTGGAAGCTAAGGGGTGGTTCTTGTCGCCGTGTGGTGGTTTGTAAGAGTAACTAACTGGACTTGTACTATCTAGTTGCGTCCAGCGCTCACTCTTTGCCGAACAGAGCAGGGGGGGATACCCCAAGTAACTAGAAAATACTTGTTTTGATATTTAAAAATACCTGTTTTGACGTTTACTTCTCTCAAAAAGCTCTCTACAGTGAGATACAAGTCATGCATAACATATGTTTTGCATAATAAGAGCGGGAGGGTTTCATGATTTTTAAGAAACTGCTTCTGTGCTTAACGCCTTCAGGTGTGAAGTTGACTGGAACTATGGTTGCCCAGCTCCTACAGCTGGATTTTTGCCGGTCAGCGACTATCTTCTAGCAACTCAGAATTGGTATGAAGTAGCTTGGGCGTTAGCTTGGCTAGTTGATGTCAATGTGCTTGAAGGCGGACTCGTAGGTATCGTGACATATCTGGTAGCTGCAGGTGTCTGGTGTGCAACCCCATGGGTGATTTAGGAGAAAAATGTTTGGAAATGAAAAGGTAAAAACTCTGTTACGTATGTTTCAGACGAAAGGTGTCTACGAGTATTTTGCAACACCAGAGCTACAGGCGTTCTGTGGTTATGTTGTAGCAGGTCAACGTAGACAAGCAATTGCAGAGTATGCGCGGGTATTTCCAAATGCCT
Source organism: Rothia sp. P7208 (assembly GCF_048512915.1). Taxonomy (NCBI): domain Bacteria; kingdom Bacillati; phylum Actinomycetota; class Actinomycetes; order Micrococcales; family Micrococcaceae; genus Rothia; species Rothia sp. P7208. Next base: position 531,413 of record NZ_JBLXXW010000001.1, on the reverse strand, counting down.
CAATTGTTGAGAGATATGTGGCATTTGAGGCAGCGAAATCTTTGGGGAATGCTACTTTAACTAGTTTCCAAAAGTAGTATTCTCACCAAATATATAACCCGTTCCAATTTCACTGGTTTTGGCACGGGAACAACGAGCAACCAGTACACCCGAAAAACCCATATCGAAAACCTGCACCGAAAAGGCTCCTCGGCAAACACATCAGGGAGTAATTCAAAGTGTTCAAGAGTCGTTTTTACGAAGCCAGCTTTTCTCTTTGGCCGCACGATAGGGAATGCTTCAATAAGTGAATTGTGCGGGGTGAAAGTTGCGGCTGGTGGGAAATGTCAGCCTTTTGACTGTGTCTATACATACTGTAAGAAATACTGTGTGTCTATCATTGAAAATATGAAATGGCTTCCAGCTTACTATCTCGGTGTCGTTGCTATTGTCACCGTCATGTTGTTCGTTCCGATGGTGCTAAATCTAAGTGTGGCCACTTCTGTTGCGCTTGCTGTTCTTGGTGTTTTTATGTGCGCCGTGATGACATTTTTATTTGTCAAAGCAGCACGCAAAAATAGTCATTCTATAAGGTAAAACGAGCATGCTCGAGTACTCCCTAACTGGGGTGCACACTTAACTATTCAGGGTCAAAAAGTTCCCGCTTGTGAAAAGTAGCAGGCCCAACGCAGAACCAGTTGCTTCGCAAACAGAATAACTGTGTACTACCGAATCAAATGTTCACCGCTGGCAACCAAACTGGCCATGATGCCGAAGCGTAGATGCCTACGAGTTTTTCATCATCTTAGCGATGCTTTATCTCGTGTGAACTGAAGAAGATGACTAGACTAGAGAGCATGACTAAGCTCTCCGAAAAAATGCCCATTGAACAAGCTCGCCAACGCCTACAAGAACTTATCCGAGAACTTGCCGTTGTTCGCGGAAAAGTAACTCTCGCTTCTGGTCAGGAAGCAGACTACTATGTGGACTTGCGTCGAGTAACTTTACACCATGAGGCTTCACGTCTTGTCGGTCAGGTCATGTTAGACCTGATTGACTCTGCCGGTATTGAATTTGATGCCGCTGGTGGGCTCACCATGGGCGCTGATCCTGTCGGGCATGCCATCATGCGCGCTGCCGGCGACGAAGACCGCGCTATTGACACTTTTGTGGTTCGTAAAGCGCAGAAATCGTACGGTATGGGACGTCAGGTAGAAGGCCCTAATGTGCAAGGCCGCCGTGTTGTCGCTGTTGAAGATACCTCAACCACCGGTGGGTCTGCTTTGACCGCGGTTGAAGCTTTACGCGCTGCCGGCGCTCAGGTAGTTGCTGTAGCTGTGATTGTAGACCGTGCTACGGGCGCAAAAGAACATATTGAAGAGGTTGCAGGAGTCCCTTGCCTCTACGCATACTCAAAAACTGATTTAGGTCTCGACTAAAAAACTTTTCTGGTGGTAGCAGCTGCACCTTTTCTGGTGTCGCTGCTACCACTCTTTTCTTGGCAGATGGAGATAAGGTGAGTGAAGAATACGCTAGCTCAAAAGATGAAAAAACCTCCGCGGAGCTATCTCACACCATTGGTGTTGGCCCGTGGGAAGGAGAGCTTCCAGAAGGTGACTGGTGGGATGATCAGCTCCTACGAGAAGGCGACCGCCGTAACGTTGTTGATAAATACCGTTACTGGAAAATGGAAGCAATTATTGCTGATCTCGACACCAAACGTCACAACTTCCATGTTGCTATTGAAAACTGGCAACACGATTTGAATATTGGAACTGTTGTACGTACAGCTAATGCGTTCCTTGCGCGAGAAGTACATATTATCGGTAAACGGCGTTGGAATAGACGCGGCGCAATGGTAACTGACAGGTATCAGCATGTGCGTCACCACCCCACGATTGAAGAGTTCTTAGAGTGGGCGCGTAGTGAAGATATCGCTGTTATTGGTATCGATATTTTTCCAGATTCACAGCAGTTAGAAACTTACGATCTACCTGAAAAATGTGTTCTTGTTTTTGGGCAAGAAGGCCCCGGTCTTTCACCAGAGATTCACCATGCAGCAGAAGCTACTTTATCTATCGAACAGTTTGGTTCTACCCGTTCGATGAACGCGGCAAGTGCTGCAGCAGTGGCCATGCACGCATGGGTGCGTCGCCATGTCTTTGGGCAAAAAGTGCATTCGTCCTAGGATTTTATAACTATTAAAACGATGCTGGTGGGGCGGTTAAGAACATTCTTAACCGCCCCACCAGCAATGTATCTCTTAGTTTTGGGTCGTTATATTTCTGTTGTTAGAGAGAAAAGACCCAGGTGGCTAGAGTCATGGTGGTTGCGGTAATGAGGAAGATGCCGATGACGTTGAGCCAGAAACCGCCTTTAATCATTTGCGAGATGGAGACATAACCAGAGCCGTAGGCAATAGCGTTGGGTGGGGTAGCTACCGGAAGCATGAAAGCGCAGGTTGCTGAAAGTGCCACAGGAATAGCTAGTAGCATTGGGTTGAATCCCATTCCCATGGCGATACCACCGGCAACAGGTAAGAAAGTTGCTGCTGTTGCAGTGTTTGAGGTTAACTCTGTGAGGAAGATGACTCCTGCTGTTACTAAGAAAATCATGAGCACTAGAGGTAGCGCGTCGAGGTGACCTACTGCTTTGCCAATCCATTCGGTAAGACCGGATTTTGTGAATTGGCTAGAGAGTGCAAGGCCTCCACCAAAAAGCATGAGGACGCCCCACGGTAGTTGCATAGCGGTATCCCAGTCGATGAGTCGAACACCTTTTTTGCCGGCTTTACCAGCGGGGAGCATGAAGAGAATACATCCGACGAGGATGGCAATTCCAGCATCGGTAATAGGTGCTTGCTTGCCCCAAATGACGGGGACGAAAATCCATGCAAGTGCTGCACCAATAAAGATGATAAGCACTTGAAGCTCTCCTGAGCTCATGGGCCCAAGCTTCTTATATTCGTTATTGATGAGTTCTTTACCGCCTGGAATCTCTTTAATTTCGGGTCGGAATACTACTTGGGTGAGCATAAACCAGCAAATGAATAACATGATGACGGCTAGAGGAACGCCGACAAGCATCCATTGTCCAAAACCAATGACGATGTTGTGCGTATCAGCAAGGTAACCGGAAAGTAGGGTGTTTGGTGGGGTTCCAATGAGCGTTCCTAGCGAACCAATAGATGCAGAGTATGCGATGCCGAGCATGAGTGCCGTACCAAAATTTGATGTGACGAGTTCTGCTGTCGCATCTTTGGTGCTTGTTCCTGGGTCTTTATGCTGAATTTGAGCGATGAGGGTTAGAACTGAAACGCCGATGGGGAGCATCATGACAGCTGTTGCAGTGTTGGAAACCCACATGGAGAGGAAGCCTGTAGCTATCATGAAGCCGGCAACCATGGCTGAGGGCCGGGAGCCCATAACTCTTAGGGTGAGAAGGGCGATACGCCGGTGCAGGTTCCAGCGTTGCATGGCAAGGGCTAGGAGGAATCCTCCCATGAAGAGGAAGATGATGCTGTTGCCGTAGGAGGCTCCTACGTCGTTGATTTTTACTTCTGGGTTGAAGACCGGAAAAATCACTAATGGTAGCAGTGCTGTTGCGGGTATGGGGAGAGCTTCTGTCATCCACCAGCCACCCATGAGGACGGCCGTAGCTGCGGTGAGTCGTGCTGCGTGAGGCATATCTGCTGGCAGGATGCAATACATCAGAAGTGCTGCGAATAGACCTCCGAATAGGCCGATGAGTCGCTTGGTGCGTTCGCCTGATTCTATTTCTTCTGCTCGTGAGCCTCGTGAAAGTTGTACCTGATCGATAGTTTGTGTGGGGACTGGCTCATAGTTTTTGAGGTGATCCCCTGTGACGTGTGGGTGCGGATTACTCATAGTGGTAGTTCCTTTATTGCTGTGTGGAGGGCGCGTCGTTGAACCCTCACAAAATGTGATGCATATTCGGCGATTCTAGCCACAAGGTTGGTGGTAAAGCTATCTTAGGCGCGCCGATAGTGCAGAAAAAGACATCTTTTATTCCAAAAGATGAGAATTGTTCTAGGTGTGTTGTGTAGGGGTGTGATGTGCCATTGTGTGAGATTTAGTTAGTTTTCTTGGTGGTGGTATTTAATGGCGTGGAAAAGCGTGGGTTTTGCTGTGACATTTGAGTTTAGTAGGCTTTTCCTTCCCCTTGGAAAGGGTGTTAAAGCTGGTAATAGTTGTTTGTAAGGTGGCGAAATAGCGTGTTATTAAGTGGGTTTATGTCCGAAACATTGCGAAAAATTCCGTAGCTATTAGCCTGTAAGTTGCTAGAATAAGAAGTACGAATGTGCGCTTATGCCACATAGCTGAACAAGCGTACCGTGAACACGCAGTCATCAATACCGGTGGCTATCTAACAAAACTCCAAGGAGTCCGCATGCCTATTGCAACCCCGGAAAAATACGCAGAAATGCTCGAAAACGCAAAGACTAAAGGTTTTGCGTACCCTGCAATCAACGTTACTTCCTCTCAGACACTCAACGCTGCTATCGCAGGTTTTGCAGAAGCAGGGTCTGACGGTATTATCCAGGCATCAACCGGTGGCGCAGCTTACTGGTCTGGATCTAGCAAAAAAGACATGGTCGTTGGTGCACTCGCATTTGCCGCATACGCCAAAGTTGTCGCAGCGCAATACGATGTAAACATTGCACTACACACCGACCACTGCCCCAAAGACAAGCTAGACTCCTATGTTCTTCCCCTTCTCGAAGAATCTGAAAAAGCTGTAGCTCGTGGCGAAGACCCCATCTTCAACTCTCACATGTGGGACGGTTCTGCTATCTCACTAGAAGAGAACCTCGAAATCGCTCAGCAGATGATTGCACGTACCGCAAAGAACCACCAGGTTCTTGAGGTTGAAATTGGTGCAGTCGGCGGCGAAGAAGACGGTGTAGAAGGCGCTATCGACGACTCTCTCTACACCACTGTTGAAGACGCTATCAAAACTGTAGAAGCTATTGGACTTGGCGAAAAAGGCACCTACATGGCAGCTCTTACCTTCGGCAACGTCCATGGCGTTTACAAGCCCGGTAACGTGCACCTCCGCCCTGAACTTCTCAAAGAAATTCAGGAAGAAGTCGGCGCGAAGTACGGTAAAGAGAAGCCCTTCTACCTTGTATTCCACGGTGGTTCTGGTTCTACTGAGCAAGAAATTGCCGATGCTGTATCTTACGGTGTTGTCAAGATGAACATTGACACTGACACCCAGTACGCATATACCCGCCCTGTTGCTGGACACATGTTCTCCAACTACGATGGTGTTCTTAAAGTTGACGGCGAAGTCGGAAACAAGAAGACCTATGACCCTCGTGTATGGGGCGCTGCAGCAGAAGCTGGCATGAGCGCTCGCGTTGTTGAGGCTGCCCAGCAGCTTGGCTCTGTGGGAACATCTATCAAGTAGTTCTTGCAAGAATAACGTTTTATCGTTGTTACGGTGCGACAGGTTCACAATGTGAGCTTGTCGCACCGTATTTTTTATTGATTTTCTAAAGATTTTGTTGACTTTCTAAGAATATGAAGAGTAATATTGCTCACAAGGGTGAAATGTTTTACCCAAAATGCATCGGCAATCTTAAGGAGAATCTGCGATGTCTGTAGAAACAACAACGGTGTTTGTTCTCGTATATCTTTTAGTGGCGCTTGCTGTTGGAGCGTTGGTTGTCGCAGTGCTAATTACTCAGCTTAAAAAGAACCTTCTTGCTATCAAATGGTACAAAACTCAGAACCTTGAGCAGGTAGAGCACCCTGAAACATCAAAAAGAGATAGCGTTCTAGGCGTCAACGGTGTGACCTCTTTTGCCGAATAACGTAACTAAGTATTTTCTCTTAGAGGTAGCTAACTTTTATTAGGTGATTGAAAAGCTGCTCGTCATCAACTTGTTGTGGCGGGCAGCTTTTCTTGTGTGCCGTAAATGAACTAAGGTCAGGGTAATCCTCGGTAGGATGACTGCGTATACTCCTTGCATAATAGGTGAGGGATAAAAAATTGTAATTACACAAAAAGAGGGAAAAATATCATGTCTTTAGCCGGAAAAAATCTTCTAGACGGGCCTGCCCCCACCTATTTGCCAGAAGAAACGGAATTGCTTGCCCGCATTGAACAAGGGGAATCGCCTGAAGCGTTAGCGCAATCCTTTCCTAAATCGTCACTGGCTTGGGCGCTTCTTGCGGAAAAAACGCTGGAGGAAGGTAATCTGATTCAAGGTTATGCTTATGCTCGTGTGGGATACCACCGCGGGCTAGATTCTCTCCGTGCTAATGGCTGGCGTGGGCACGGTCCCATACCCTATACTCACTTGCCAAACCGAGGTTTTCTAAAAGCCTTATTCTTGCTCGGAGAAGCAGCTGATGCAATAGGAGAATCAGATGAATCTGCACGCATTGAAAAATTCCTCAATGATTCTGACCCTGAAGCAGCGCAACGACTAAAACAAACTTCCTAAAATATCTTTACCTGATACAAGCACAGTGCGTCATAGGGGTGGTGTTCAAGAATTTTGTTCTTGAACACCACCCCTATGACATATGAACAAGCGGGAACTTACTTCACTAAATCAGGAAATGCGTCTGCAACGGCAGGGAACATAATTTTTCCGCTATCGGTGTTGAGCCCTGCTTGCAAGGAAGAATCTTCTGCTAATGCTTGATCAACGCCCTGTGCAAGCTTGAGGATATAAGGCAAGGTGGCATCGGTCAGTGCCACCGTAGAGGTACGTGGAACAGCCCCCGGCATATTTGCGACACAATAATGACGGATGCCATCGACCTCATAGATAGGGTCTTGATAGGTGGTTGGTCGGGAAGTCTCAAAACAACCACCCTGATCAATTGCTACGTCGATGAGCAATGCACCAGTTTTCATAGAAGACAGGTGCTCTCGGCGTACTAGCTTGGGAGCTTTTGCCCCGGGGACAAGCACTGACCCAACGACAACGTCTGCCTCGGAAATCTCACGCGCAATATTGCGTGGTGTTGAGTTCAGAATACGAGCTGTAGAACCAAAAATAGTATTCAATTCGCGTACTCGAGGGCCGTATCCTTCAAGAATGGTGACTTCGGCGCCAAGTCCTACACACATCTGTGCCGCATGGGTACCAACATTGCCGCCGCCAAGGACAACGACTCGTGCTGGTGCAACACCTGGAACGCCACCAAGAAGGATGCCGGGGCCACCTTGGGAGCCGAGTAGATATTGTGCTGCTGCAGAGCCGGCAAGACGACCTGCAACCTCACTCATGGGTAGCAGTAACGGTAGGGTTCGCCCAACACGTACTGTTTCATAAGCAATAGCACGTGTCTTTGCTGTTATGAGAGCTTGTGTGAGTGGTTTGTCTGCTGCAAGGTGAAGATACGTAAATAGGGTTAAATCTTCGCGTAGATACTGGTATTCGGATTCGATGGGTTCCTTGACCTTAACAAGAAGTTCTGCGCTGTTCCATGCCTCATCTGCGCTGACAAGGCGTGCACCAGCTTCTTGGTATTCTTTGTTGCTAAAGCCTGCACCGACGCCGGCGTCGGTTTCTACAAGAACTTCATGTCCCGCTTCGACGAGAGCGTGAACACCGTCTGGGGTCATGCCAACTCGTTGTTCTTGTGGTTTTATCTCGCGGGGTACGCTAATGCGCATGAGATCCTCCATTGGACTGAAATATACAAATAGGCCTTGTGTGACCTAAATATCATTCTCTAGCGGTTGCGCAAAGATAACAATTATGTGTGATATACTTCACCTTTGGGTGGTTGTTTAATATGTAAAACACCGTCATGATGCCTAACCTAAGCATCTTTTATACACCTGTCGCTACGTCAAAACACCTCCTAAGAAACAGATACACTAGAACGCATGCGCTACACCTTCCTCGGACCATCTGGAACCTTCACCGAATCGGCACTTCTGAGCATCCCCGAAACTCATACCAGTGAACGCTTCCCCTCACCCACCGTTCCTGCCGCCTTTAGAGCACTTCTCTTAGATCAAGCAGACGCGGCTATGGTCCCTATCGAAAATTCTGTAGAAGGAGGAGTCAGTGCAACGCTTGACTCTATCGCTCGTGAAAAAAGCTTGCGAATTATCCGCGAAGTGCTCGTACCCATCGAATTCTCCCTCGTAGCACGCAAAAATATCAACCTTGACGATATTCAACGTGTATCAACACATTCCCATGCATGGGCACAAATACGACAGTGGGCAGAACAGCACATTCCACAAGCAGACTATGTTCCAGAGCAATCAACAGCGGCTGCCGCCATGGGATTACTTGAAAATCACCCGACCTATGATGCTGCCGTCTGTGCACCAGCTGTCGCTCAAAACAACCCTGAGCTAACTGTCCTTGCAGAAAACATTGGTGACAACAAACAAGCTGTTACACGGTTTATTTTGGTTGCAAAAAACCCCGTTATCCCCGAACCTACTGGTGCAGATAAAACAACGCTGGTAGTTCCATTGCCTCAAGATGAACCTGGAGCATTACTTAACCTCCTAGAACAATTCTCGACTCGTGGTATTAACCTTTCGCGTATCGAATCGCGTCCAACAGGACAGTTCTTGGGGTCATACTTTTTCTCAATTGACGCTGACGGTCACCTCTTTGAATCACGGATGCAAGATGCGCTACGTGGACTCCATAGAATCAGCCCGCAACTCACCTTTTTAGGGTCATATCCTCGTGCACTCTACGAAAAAAATACTGTAGACCCTGTGCATGCTGATAAGGCATTCTCTCAAGCTGAGCAGTGGGTAAAATCCCTACTGCAATAACTTATCCCTTAGATGACTATAAAATCACGGGGTGTATATTCCATCTTCAGAATATACACCCCACCATTTAGCTCTTATTCTGATTCTTGAGGATAAAGCGAAATCTTCACCGCGCCTGGTAAGACCTCCGCCTGTAAACGAATCGCATGAGGAAGAGTGTCCCCGTCAATCTCTACCGGCTGTTCTTCTCGAAAGAACTTAATATTTGCACTCTTGCCCACTACATGTTCAAGAACTCGTCGGCGCTTATTGAATATTTGAGGACCTAGAACAAACTGCACTCCTACAATAATCCACTCACTCAAATTGCGAGGAGCCAGAATAATAACTTCTAGCTGACCATCTTGAGCATTTGTCGTAGACGTAAGATTTACCCCGCCTTGCACCTGACCACAGTTAGCAATAAGAACTGAACGGATTTTACGTCGTATAGGAGGCCGATCATCTACTGTAATTTTGACAGACTTACGTGGTTTGAGAAGATTTTTTAAACCTGCCTGCAAATACGCAACCCACCCAAATCTAGTTTTTAACTTTTCATCAGTGTCATGCATAATTTGGGCATCAAAACCTGCCCCACCCATGATGATGTAGCGCCGTTCAGTGATGCTCTGATCTCGATGAGTCATTTTCATCTGAATCATGTCAACCCGTTCGGGAGTCCCATACAAGGCAGTATTAACTGACTCTGCAACATCTCCATAGGCTAAGTTAAGATTGCGTGCGAGAAGATTACCTGTACCCATCGGCACAATACCTAACGTGGCCTCGCTGCCGGCTAGAGCTGAAGCAACTTCACGAACTGTGCCATCACCACCAATAGCTATAACGCGCTGTGCCCCATGCTCTAAAGCCTTTTGCGCAACTTGATAGCCGGGGTCTTCAACCGTTGTTTCATAAAATAATGCCTCTGGCCATTGCGCCTGAGCCAACTGTTCCTTGATGGTCTGGCAACTTAACTCTGCCTGAGGTTTCGTTGGATTAAAAATAACCGCAACCTTCTGAGGCTCTCCCGGTGACAGCATCACATGTGATGGCTGGTATATAGGGAAAACGTCTCGCCCTCCGTGTCTGCTGAGCATATTAAACGCCCACGTAGCGACGCTACATCCTGCACCTAAAGCGAGAGTGCTATAAATGACTATTTTCCGTGTGCTGATGTTCATGATAGTTAGCGTATCAACTATGGGGTGTGTGAATTTGAGCGAACCCGCAGTAATTGCGGTAAATTTATACCGTGATTGATATTAACCTTCTTCGTGAAAACCCAGACCTATTCCGTGAATCGCAGCGTAAACGTGGCGCTGATGAGTCTTTGGTAGACCAGATTCTTGAAGCTGATGCAACCCGCCGTTCTAGCATCACTGAATTTGAGAATCTGCGTGCTGAACAGAAAACATTCGGCAAGAAGGTCGCTCAGGCTCAAGGAGAACAAAAGCAGGCATTGCTTGCTGAAGTCAAAGAACTTTCTGAACGTGTAGCTCAAGCGAAAATTGCTTCTGAAAAGGCGCAAGCTCAGCAAGAAGAACTCCTGACTCGCATGGAAAACCTTGTTATTGATGGTGTCCCCGTCGGCGGAGAAGATGACTATGTTGTTCTCAAGACCGTTGGTGAACCTCGAAACTTTGAGGCAGAAGGTTTCTCCCCTCGTGACCATCTTGAGATTGGTGAACTAGTAGACGGTATTGACATGGTGCGTGGGGCTAAAGTCTCTGGCTCTCGTTTTTACTTCCTCAAAGGCCATGTTGCTCGTTTAGAACAAGCGTTGTTGTTCATGGCGTTAGATCAAGCTGCTTCTGACGGTTTCACCATGATGACAACACCTACTCTGGTACGCCCAGAAACAATGAACGGTACCGGTTTTAACGTCAAACACGACGATGAGATTTACCGTTTAGAACGTGACGACCTGTATCTTGTCGGCACTTCTGAGGTTGCTTTAGCTGGTTACCATGCAGACGAGATTATTGACTTCTCTCAGGGTGCAAAGAAATACCTTGGTTGGTCTTCTTGCTACCGTCGCGAAGCTGGTTCTGCCGGAAAAGACACTCGTGGAATTATTCGTGTGCACCAGTTCAATAAAGCTGAAATGTTTGTGTACTGCCCCGTAGGAGAGGCTGAAGATATGCATGCTCAGCTTCTGAGCTGGGAGGAACAGATGCTTCAAAAATGCGAGTTGTCTTATCGTGTTATTGATACAGCAGCTGGAGACCTTGGATCTTCTGCTGCCCGTAAATTTGACTGCGAAGCGTGGGTTCCTACTCAAGGTACCTACCGTGAGCTGACTTCAACCTCAAACTGCACAACTTTCCAAGCTCGTCGCTTGAACATTCGTGAACGTCTTGCCGATACCGTTGATTCTTCAGGGAAGACGAAGAAGGGTGGTACTCGTGCAGTGGCTACATTGAACGGTACTTTAGCAACGACCCGTTGGCTTGTTGCCATTCTAGAAACACACCAGCAGGCTGATGGCTCTGTTCGTATCCCTGAAGCGTTGCGTCCATATATGGGCGGGTTAGAGGTTATTCCTGTGGCTCAATAATACTTTTGCTGTTTTAGCCGCTAAAAAAGAGGCGATCCTTGGGCGTTCAAGGGTTGCCTCTTTTGTCGTATTTGGAGTGTTAACGGGACACTCTAAAAAAATGTTCGTCTAGACGAACATTTAAGCTATACTCGTCAATACACGCAGACTTCTAATCCTCACCTAATGCAAGGTATAGCCTTATCAAACATCATGATGTGAAAGGTATTCATCGTGAAAAAATCACCTAAATTCCTAGCCCTGTGCACCTCAGCAGTCTTGCTCCTGAGCGCTTGCGGAGGCGCTGGCTCCCCATCAGCAAAGAGTAACGCAGAAGCATCAGCCTCAACCGGCAAACCACATGTCCTCACCACCTTCACTGTTCTTCAAGACATTGCACAAAATGTTGCTGGTGACCATCTCGACGTTCAGTCGATTACAAAGCCTGGTGCTGAAATTCACCATTATGAACCAACTCCTGGTGATATTGAAAAGGCAACTCACGCAGACCTCATTCTCGATAATGGACTCAACCTTGAGACCTGGTTCAAGAAATTTGTTCAGAACACCCATGCACCTCACGTAAAAGTTAGTGAAGGCGTTACACCAATTAGCATCACCGAAGATGCGTATGCGGGAAAACCTAATCCTCATGCTTGGATGAGCCCACTCGTAGTCAAAAAATACGTAGATAACATTGCTGACGCATTCGTTAAACTTGACCCTGCTCATGAGTCAGACTATCGAGCAAATGCTAAGGCCTATCAAGAGAAACTTCAGAAAGTTCATGATGACTTGGTATCAAGTATCTCCACTATCCCCAAAGAACAACGGGCCCTTGTGACTTGCGAAGGTGCGTTTTCCTACCTCACTAAAGATGCTGGACTTCAGGAAAAATATATCTGGGCTGTCAACTCTGATGCCCAAGCAACACCTTCACAAATTGAGTCAGTCGTTAAATTTGTTAAAGACAAAAAAGTTCCAGCAGTATTCTGCGAATCTACTGTATCTGATCATCCGATGCAACAAGTTGTCACCGAAACAGGAACACCTTTTGGTGGAACTCTTTATGTGGACTCCCTCTCTGAAAAAGGCGGACCTGTTCCGACCTATTTAGACCTCATCACCTACGATGCAAAGACCATTTCCAAAGCTCTAACTCAGGAAAAGTAAAATATATTATGAGCGCCATTAAAGTTACTGGGGTTTCTGCCCATTATGGTTCCGTCCATGCCCTTGATGACGTTAACTTTAGCGTCGAATCAGGGCGTATCTGTGGTTTGATTGGGATGAACGGATCAGGAAAATCAACCCTTTTCAAAACCATGATGGGAGTACATCGTGACTGTACAGGTACTGTTACCCTTGATGGTCACAGCCCACAACAGGCGCGTTCGACTGGAGTCGTCAGTTATGTCCCCCAAAGCGAAGAAATAGATTTCACCTTTCCGGTGTCTGTTCGTGATGTGGTTTCAATGGGGACATACTGGCGGCTCGGCACAACTCGTCGTCTCGATGCTCAAGCAAAACAGGCGGTTGCACGGGCATTAGAACGCGTAGAACTCACAGACCTTGCAGAACGCCAAATCGGCGAACTCTCTGGCGGTCAACGGAAACGAGCTTTTGTTGCGCGTGCGATGGCGCAAGGAGCGAACATTTTCTTACTTGACGAACCCTTTGCAGGGGTTGATAAACGTTCTGAAAAGATGATTGTTAGCCTCCTCAATGAGTTAGCACGAGATGGGGCAACTATTCTCGTGTCCACCCACGACTTAAGCTCTTTGAGTCAGCTCGCAACCGAAGCAATTCTATTGCGACGCACAGTACTTGCTCATGCTGACGTCGAAACAGTTCTTCGTCCCGAAAATCTTATGAAGGTTTTTGGTACGGATGTTCTATCTTCCCAGTAACTTTTCTTTTCCCCTTCAAAACCAGCCCGCATTAACCACACCAACAATGCGGACAGAAAGCGAACCTTGCCATGCTTGAATTTCTTCTTTCCCCGCTTAGCCTAGGGCTGATGCAACGAGCTTTTGCCGTAACTATTGTCGCGGCACTAGTCTGTTCAGTGCTCTCTTGTTGGTTGGTTCTTGTGGGCTGGTCTTTGATGGGGGATGCTATCTCTCACGCTGTGCTACCTGGAGTAGTCTTTGCCTATATCCTTCAGATTCCTTTTGCTATTGGTGCACTTGTCACTGCTCTAGTCGCAGTGATGCTCATCGGGGTTGTTGGCTCACACCGAAAGATTCGACAAGACTCTGCCATGGGTATCGTCTTTACAACTCTTTTTGCTTTAGGCATTGTGATGGTTTCTATAACGCCGTCACATATTGACCTCAACGAAATCATCTATGGTAACGTTCTTGGCGTCAGTACCGCTGCTCTTACTCAGGTATGTGTACTAGCTGCCCTCGTAACAGGTGTTTTGCTTTACAAACGTAAAGACCTTACCCTCTACGCTTTTGACTCCTCGTATGCTGCAGCTATTGGATTATCTACCCGTGTGCTATCAGGCATCCTGCTATTTTCACTGGCGTTAACATCTGTTGTTGCACTGCAAGTTGTTGGTGTTATTTTGGTTGTTGCAATGTTGATTATCCCCGGTTCTACCGCACGTCTTTTGACAAATAAATTCACAACAATGCTGTGCTACTCAGTGACTTTTGCATTAGTCGGGTCTATTAGCGGACTATACATTAGTTACTATGTTGATATTTCTCCTGGTGGGGCAGTGGTGCTTACTCAAGGAGTCATGTTTGCGGTAGTCTTCATTTCAGAGCGTATCTACACTAAGATTCGTACTCAATCACAAAAATCTTCTGCCCCTGTTCAGAGCTAAGTTCAATACTTTCTGACGACCCTTCATGACGAACTTGTATATCTTCTAGGTTCCTGCTGCCACGTACAAGAATAGTCTTTCCTGGGACGAGTTGGTGTTGAATAAAGAAGCTGAGAATTTTGGCATCTTTATCACTAACACGTTCTATTCTTAGGCGCTGTGGATCTTGGCAGCAATGTTCTAGAAGATAGTCTGTGAGAGTGCTCTGTTCTGGGTTATCTACTGTGCCGTCTTCGGCAGGAATTGGGTCACCATGAGGGTCACGGGTGGGATGCCCTAATAACGCATCAATACGTTCAATCATGATGTCGGAAACAGCATGTTCTAAAACCTCTGCCTCATCGTGAACCTTGTCAATAGGGTAGTTGAGAACTTGCACAAGAAAAGTCTCTAAAAGGCGGTGTCGACGAACCATCGACACCGCATATTTTTTCCCTAGTTCTGTTAGCTCAATCGGAGCATATGGGCGATACGAAATCAGATCAGCATTCGCTAACCTTCTGAGCGCATCAGAAACACTTGAAGGCCTATTGCCAGTTTTTTGTGCCAGTAATGTTGTGGTCGGTACTTGCTGAGACCACTCCGATATTCCCCAGATTTCTTTAAGATAGTTTTGGGTGCTTTCAGATAAATCAGAAAGAGACATAGGAATATACTAACAGGAGAGAATACTCGCTAATACTCCAGTATGATGGGTAGCTTATTGAGCGGGTAGAGTCTTTGAACGACCGCTATTTTTACCCTGAACCCACCACAAGAAAAGACACCTGAAACTATGATGGAAAAACTACGAGTCCACCCGCCTGTCTCAAGTCATTGGGTTCTTGAACCAGATACCCGTTACCTTATTGCCATAGATATTGACGGTACTCTAGTACATCACGACGGAACACTAAGTGAGGCTGTCAAAAAGTCTGTTCAAGATGTTATCTCAGCCGGACACGCCGTGATTATCGCGACGGGGCGTTCTCGTCAAGCGGCACTTCCCATAGCGCAACAGCTCGGCATGAGCGAAGGCTATATGGTGACTTCAAATGGTGCGGTTACCCTCAAGCTATCAGCTAATGATGGTTACCACGTTATTGATAGTGTTGCGTTTAACCCGCAGCGCGCATTGAGCTTATTGCAGGAGAAAATCCCGTACGCTCAGATGGCGTTAGAGACCGTCGCCGGTGATATTTACGCAACAGATGATTTTGAAGACGGATCTTTTGGTGCACAATCGATACCCGTCACAAAATCTGAACTCCTTGAACACCGTGAAGCTACTCGTGTTGTCGTTTTTGCTGAGGACGTTGATCCTCAAACCTTCAAAAAAGCTATTTATGCTGCAGGTCTTCATGGAGTAAACTATGCCGTCGGCTGGACCGCATGGTTAGATATCGCTGCACACGGTGTGTCAAAAGCCTCATCTCTAGAGCAACTACGGCGCACCCTCGGCATAGACCCCGCGCATACGATTGCTATTGGGGACGGACACAACGATAAAGAGATGTTACATTGGGCAGCTCGTGGAGTTGCCATGGGACAAGCACCTGAGGAAGTGATTGCTGTTGCTGATGAGGTCACTACTAGTGTCTATGACGATGGCGTAGCACGTACCTTAGCGACTCTTCTTCCTTAGGCGATACTGCATGAAACTCTATTATGACCCTGACTGTGGTATTTGCACTCAAGCAGGACGTTGGCTTGCTCAGCAAGAGGTGCGTGCTGACATTCTTCCGGCCTGGAGCGATGAGGAGTTTTCTTCGAAGGTTGACCTTCAACGTTTTTCTCGAGCTATTCCACTTGTGACAGATGACGGACATGCCGTTTATGGTGTGGTTGCGGTAGGTCTTGTTCTGAAGACGAGTCAGCACCGTTCTTTGCGAGTTTTAGGGCGTTGCTTGTTGTCTTCTATCGGGCGTTTGCCTGCTGAAAAAGTGTATGCTCTGATTGCGCAGAATCGTTGGCGGCTTCCGGGTTCTACTTGTTCTTTGCCACGACGTTCGTAAGAGTTCTAATGCTTTGGCGTCAGCCGATGGATAGAGCTGAGGAGCTCTTGAAGCACCGGTAACGCCGCTTCTTGTTCATGCCATTGCGCTCTAACTAGTGTTTTGCTGACTGCTTGCGAACTGATACCGAGGGCTTGTGCTACTGCTTTTTGCTGTCCTCGAACACCTGGGATCAGTAAGGATATAACACGGTTTTCAGCTTCTGAACGTTCTGCACAGACTCGATAGAGCAATCGTGCAATACCTGTGGCGTGCTGTGAGAGCTTTTGGTCATGACCGAGTACCACAACGCATTTTGAGGGTGCTCCGGTGGGGGCTTGTTCTACGGCAAGACGTGAATAGCTAATGGCTTCTCCAGAGCATTCTGGTATTCCCACAGCTCCTAAAGCCATCGCAAAGCGTGGGGCTCGTAGTCCTCCCACTCCGATACCAATCCAGTACCCGTTATAGAGGGCTCCGAGGAGGAATGCTCGTATGGCAAGTTCTGGGTGATTAAATGCGCCTTGTAGTTCGTCAGGGTAGGTTCTGGTGAACGGGATGAACGGCTCTAGGGTGTTGAGCTTGTCGCAGAGCTCTTCTAAGGGGAGAGATTTTGCGCCCTTGCGACGAATAAAGGTCAAAACATACACGAGTTAAGTATGCCAGTCTTCGCGCTTAAAAGAGGCGTAGCTTACTCCCAGAAAAAAGAATCGTAGTGTTTTCCTTGCAGTGTGAGCTCATCTTCAAGGGTGTTTCTGCATGTCATAGGTAGTGCTAGGCACTGGTACTGTGCATCATCACCAAGGTAGCCTGTGGCGTATTCGAAGTGCTCTCTTATGGGCGCGATGTCTTTGCATAGGTGAAGTATCTGTTGGAGTGTTTCTGGTGAGCTAAAAATCCAGAATGAGTTTTCGTCTGTGAGCTGGAAGAGGGCGATTTGGTGGTTTGGTAGTACATGTCCTTTGACGTGTATCCATCCTCCGAGAGCTCCAAGCCCGTCAGGTGGGCAGATGGGGTCATATTCCCATGACGGTGCGTTGTTGAGCCAGAGGGGTGTGGTGGGGTAGTAGAGGGTTCCCTCTGGATGTGTGGGCCAATGGGTTTGCAGAAGGAGCCCCTCTGTGATTGTCTCCCAGAAATTTTGGCTGGTCAGGGGTGTGGCGATGGAGCTTATGAGTTCTTCTGATGCGTGTTGCCCCCAGTATGTTGTCGTGGTGGGTGTTTGGGTGGAGTGTATGAGTTCTTTGATGGTTGCTAGCTGTGCTGATTTTCCAAGGATTATGGTCAGGTTTTCTTGGTGAAATAGGTATGGGGTGTGTTCTTCGAACTCTTCTGAACTCATGGTGTCTTTCGTGCTATGAGGGTGCCTGTTCGTGGACGAGCTTGTGGTCTTGTTGTACTGATTTTAGCGGTGGTGGTTTGCGTTGTGGGGGTAGTGGTAAAACCTGTGCATTCTTGAGTGGGTGCAGAGGATTATGTCGTTGTATGGCAAAAAATGTTGTGGTTTTAAAGGCGGGTAAATAGATGGTAAATGTTCCGCTAACAGCGTCTAATGGGAATAAGTTTGTCAGGTTAAAGTCAAATTTTTGCGTGAGATATTAATAAAATACATATTTTTCATTTAATTACTTTTATGTCGATTAAGAATATAGTGGTACGGATGAATATATCTAGTGTTCGAATAAATAATCGAATATATCTCATATTCTGAATTGATTTTCGAAAAGCTGTGAATAGTGGTGAACGAAACGCCAAGAAAACTCAGCTAATTATCGAACAAAACCTGTGAATTTATCTCAAATGCGCCCCTCGTTAGCCATAACAGCAAACTAAGCTGTCTGTGTATTTGTGCAAGAAAACGCACAGATAACATCAATTTGTAATTGAAATATAGAGACACTAAGCAGTGTTCGAATTCTGTGAATTATCGAAGATATGGATGCAAAAATCACAAAAAACCATAAAATATCCATAGAATTTGATAACGATTCTATAAAGTTGTGTACGCACATTGTCCGTTATTACAGCATTCCAAAAGATCGCCATCGGAGAAAGACATGTCAAATACAGAACTCAGTTCACTCAAGAGTCTTCTTCCTAACCGACGCCAGGTAGGAAAAATTGCTCTTGCGGGACTCGGAGCAACAGCGCTAGGTAGCACCGCTGCCCAAGCCGCCTATAGCGATATTCGACGAGTAAGCACCGCATACAGAAATGCAGATGCACAGCGCCTACTCAACCTCATCAACCAATACCGCGCACAATACGGTCTCCAACCCCTGCAACATTCAGCAACCGTTGCAACCGTAATGGACGGAGAAGCTCGTCGCCAATTCATTCAGGGCTACTTCTCACATGGCACCCAATTTATGTACAACCCTAAGGTTCGTGGATACAATTTCGTACGCGAAGTTATCGCACTGTCCTACAACGGGGATATCAGCCAACTTCTAGCATTCTGGAAGAGCTCACCACCGCACCGCGCCGCAATTCTTGCTCCACAAGCAAACACCTGCGGAATCGGACTATGCTACGGCAACGGACGAGGACTCCCTTGGCGAGTCCTCGGAAACGTCGGAATCTACCGCTATGAACGTGGACGTGGACCATCAGACATCCAGCCCACCATCGCTGGCGGAAGCCGTGTCGCAACACAATCCACACAGCCAACCTACGCCATCAAAGGCGGAATCGGCGCAAGCTACCGTAACGGCGGCGGCGAAGCTCGATTCGGCGTCCCCATCATGAACGAAAAAGGTGGACTCGTCGAAGGCGGTATCTACCAAAACTACAGCAAAAACGGCAACATCTCCCAATTCCTTTGGACCGCAGACACCGGCGCGTACCCAGTGCACTTTGAAGGTGATATTGGTCGGTACTGGGCACGACACGGTGAAGAAAACGTCCTAGGATACCCCCTCATGTACGAAACAGGCGGGCTCATCGGCGGCGGCGCATACCAGCGATTCAAACGAGGAAATCGCGTCACCAAAATTATGTGGCACCCACGCTACGGCGCGCACCCCATCCTCGAATACGGTGCAATCTCCGCAGAATGGAGCCGCAACGACTACGAACGCGGATACGGATACCCCATCACCGGCGAATATCGCCACGGTATTGAAGTGCACCAGCGTTTCAGCAAAGGCTACACCATCGCCTGGCATTCACGCACAGGACGTGTACGCGTCTTCAAAAGCTAAGACACAGTACAAAACTTCATCCATATAAAGCTTTGGGTGTGAACCAATATTGGTTCACACCCAAAGCTTTATATTTACCGCACCTAGCGTTGCACCAGAGCAGTAACTGCACGATCCAACGTTTCCTTAGCCCCGTCAATACGAGTAATGTCATTTGTGATAAACGAATACACCAAAATTTTACCAGAGGCAGAATACCCATAACCCGATAGAGAAATAACAGAATATAGTGTCCCCGTTTTTGCGCGCGCATACCCCTGAGCTTGTCGAGTATCAGCAGAGTTGAAACGTAACGCTAAAGTACCTGAACCACCAGCAACTGGAAAACCGTCTAAGGCCAATGTTGTGTGGGCAGACGAATCAGCAATGGCTTCAAGCACTTGAACAATCATTCTATTCGTCACCTTATTCTCACCTGAAAGGCCACAAATATCTACCGGATGAAATCCTGCAGTATCGATACCGTTCTGCTCTAACGTTTCTTGAATAGAAGCACGTGCCTGCTCAAAAGACCCTTCACGCCCTAAAGAAACTGCAAGATTGCGCCCTAAAGTCTCTGCCAACATGTTATCTGAATGTTGCATCATATACGCTGCCTGTTCAGCAACCGTTGCAGAACTAACCTGCGCAATACGTTCTGAGTTCTCGGTGGCAGGTTCCTCTTCCCCAAGAGAAAAGCTCAGGTTCTTCTGCGCACCTAACTCGTTCAGCAAAGACACAAAATAACGGTGTACTTCCTGCCCTGCTTCTGCCGGTCGAGAATGAGACGCATTCCCCTGATCGTCTGGAGAATAATGCGAATAAAACGCTATAGGACTCACCGCAGTGACCTCGCCAGCATCAATATCTCCTTGCGCCCACGCCGGATTAACTGAAGGCCCACGATAGATAGACGTATCAAGATTGACACGATAATGTGAAGGTCCCTGCGATAAGCCCTGAACTACCTCTTGTGCAAGTGTTCGTAGCCCAGCATGCCCTACAACATCATCAGGGCGCGATAAACCAGTTCCTAGAAGTGTGTCCCCGCCTGCTACGAGCGTTAAAACGTCGTTTTGACGACGAACACTTGTTTCATAACGTTCTGTCGGATCGACTCGTTCAAGAAGAGCATAATCAACAAGAATCTTCAGGTTAGATGCGGGAACTCTCTGCTGTTCAGAGCCACGCTGATAAAGAACCTCTCCAGAATCTTTATCCACGACCAGTCCCGTCACATTACCGTCAGGTAAAGAGTCTAAAATCTGGTCAAGAGTTTGCGTAAGAGTCGCTGTTTGAGAGCTTACTGAAGAATGAACAGCAGAAGGAATCTGAACAGGCTGAGGGCTAACATACGAAGACGCTGCACCATCAGCTAAAGTATGGGCTGACTGCACGTGAGGAATTGCCCACGCCCCAACACTTAGCGTTGCAACACCTAAAACGCTAGGTAATATCCATTGACGTTTCTTTGATGTCTCTGACGAAGACATAGATTCCTCACCACTCATATATTCTCCCAACACTATTCACCAGCAAAAGTCACGAACGCTAGACTATAAGAGAATAGCCGTAAAACCTCAGGTATATCTCATGTCTAGGTTAGACTGTACACCGATATGCTAAACGTACCTGCAACAGGTACGCCCCAACTCACAACATATAAGGAGACATCATGGAACTTGACGTCACCCTCGAAATCAATCGCGGTTCACGCGTAAAGTACGAAATCGATCACGAAACCGGACGTCTCCGTCTTGACCGTGTTCTTTTCACCTCAATGCAGTACCCCACCGCATACGGATACTTCGATAACACCCTTGGCGAAGACGGCGACCCCCTCGACGCAATGGTCATCCTCGACGTTGACGTTATCCCCGGCGTAGTGGTTGAAGCTCGTCCCATTGCAGTTTTCAATATGACTGATGAAGCTGGCGGAGACGCAAAAGTACTATGTGTCCCTGCCGATAAGCGCTATGACCACATCCAAGAACTTGAAGATGTCTCTGAACAGCTCAAAGCAGAGATTCAGCACTTCTTCGAACGTTATAAAGACCTCGAATCCGGAAAATGGGTTAAAGGCGAAGGCTGGGAAGGCCGTGAAGCTGCAGAAAAAATGGTTCAAGAAGCTATCGACCGCCACAACGCATAATTCGCAGGTTTAAGGTTTAACAACTTTTATCAAGACCTATAGACGTCATGGGCAAGAACATATATGTTCTTGCCCATGACGTCTATTTTTTTATAGAGGATATACGACGCATAAAACCTTCCAATACGCCTATGTTGTCAGACTCGCAACCGCCTTCCGCAGAAAGAACTAACACAAGTAAATGTCTCGATGATAAACATTTTTGAAGCACAAAACTTGTGCTCAGCGAAGAACTGCAGGATAAGAAAGATGAGAAAACTGTGGTATAGAGTAAAGAACAATGACTCAAAAAAATACTCTTTCTCACCTCGTAGCTTGGGATACAGCAGCCCAGGTTGCCGCTCAGCTCGTACCTGCTGGACCTCAAAAAACAGTTCAAGAGATGACTCGTGCCGTAGAAAGTATCCGTTATGCGGCTTTAGCGTCCGTTGAACATGTATACCGTATTACTCAACTTGAGGTAGCCCACCAACTCACAGATTCACAGGTTCTCGTCATAGACCGCCCCACATGGTCTCAAGCAAATACGCAAGCATTCTCAACAATGCTCAACACCGAACCTTCTTCACGTCTTGTGCAGAAGATGAAGAAACTAACAAAAACCCAAAAAACCTTAGTCAACTATGCAACAGCAGTTGAAGTCGGTGCCGTGCTCGCTTATCTTTCTACACGAGTACTAGGACAATACGAACCATATGCTGCCCGCGCCGGGTACGGGGCCTCCGGTGGGCGGCTCATGCTCGTAGCACCTAACATCCTTGCCTTAGAAGAAGAACTTCACCTCGACCCCGAAGATTTTAGACTATGGGTCTGCTTACACGAACAAACACACCGCGTACAGTTTGCTGCTGCACCATGGCTTGATGAGTATATCCTTCAGCTAGTACACCGCCTATCTTCAGATCTAGGGTCGAACACTGAAGAACTTTTTGGGCGCGTAATCTATACGGCCAAAAGTTCTTTAGGAGACTCTCGCTCTACTGATTCAGACCCGACCTCTTTTACGATGAACGATTCTGCCCATAAGACGCTTTCTAAAGTTACTGCCGTCATGAGTCTTCTTGAAGGTCACGCTAACGTTGTCATGGACTCTATTGACGCATCAGTAGTTCCTAGTATCAAAACTATTCGCCAACGGTTTAACCGTCGCAGCCAAACACACACCTTCTTCCACAAAATAGTGCAAAAACTCTTTGGCATGGAACGAAAACTTCAACAATATAAAGACGGACAAAAATTCGTTCAATACATTGTGGATGCTCAGGGCATGGACCGTTTCAACATGATTTGGGAACGCCCTGAGAATCTTCCTACTGAGCAAGAAATACATCACCCTCAGCAGTGGATTGATAGGGTGTTAGCGTCAACGGAGCACGTCATCCCTTGGGCAGGAGAATAACTGATGCAAAACGGACGACGAGGACGTTTGCATCCGGCAGTAGGACGCGCTCGCACCCTTCTTGAACAAAACATCAATCATTTTTTGGGACAAACACTTATTCACGCTTCAGGTAAAGCGCGTCCACAAGAGAATCCTCCACTTTTTTTGGTGGGTTGTTCTGGTGGCCCTGATTCTTTAGCGTTAGCGTCATTGAGCGCTCATTTCGTACGTCGTGGTGAGATACGTATCGGTGCAATAATTGTTGATCATCAGCTTCAAGCAGGCTCTGACGAAGTCGCTGCACAGGCTGCACAAACATGCCGTGATATGGGATTATCTCCGGTGCTTGTACGTTCTGTTACTGTTGACGCTGCCCATGAGGGACCTGAAATGGCGGCACGTATTGCACGATATGCGGCGTTTGAAGATGCCGTTAAAGAAACTGGTGCACAAGGAATTATGCTCGCACATACGTTAGACGATCAGGCAGAGACAGTGCTTCTTGGTTTAGCGCGAGGGTCGGGCACAAAATCTTTAGGCGGGATGAGTCCGGTGCGTGTTCACCATGGTGTGAATTATCTCCGTCCTCTGCTGAATTTACGTCGGTATGAAGTCGAACAAATTTGTGTTGCTGAGGGTTTAGACCCGTGGCATGACCCTACGAACCTCGACCAGAAACTTATGAGAGCGAAGGTCCGTCATAGCATTCTTCCTTTTTTGGAAGAACATCTAGGCGGTTCTGTTGCGCTCTCATTGGCTCGTACTGCTGCTATTAGCGGACCTGACGCACAGTATCTTGAAGAAGAAGCCGAAAGAGCGTTTACGAGGGTACAACTTGAACTTTCAGCGGTAGGTGGAGTTGAATCTTTAAACCTTCCTACTGAGACTAATATGCAGGGTGTCGTAGTGATTAACCGTTATGCGTTGAGTCAAGAACATCCAGCTTTACAGCATCGAGTATTATCTTTGGCGGTTCGTTCTTTGGGCGGAGAAAATCCAAGTTTTGAACGTTTACAAGCATTAGGAGAACTCTTGTGCGGTCACACTATTGCTGGCCCTATACAGTTGGCGGGTAAGGTGAGTGCTTACCGTCGCCGTCCACCTGCGAAAGTTACAGTGGAACTTCGTTCATCTGCAGAGAAAAAAGAGATTCTTTTGAAAGAAACTGGGGTTATTGTTTTACTCACCACCGTGTAAGCTCCATACTTAAAGAACGAATACCGAGAAAAACATGTTTAGGTGCCGGTTTGCTTTAGCGCAGCTATCTGCTAGACGGTACACTAATTTTCTACAGCCCCCATATTAATCACAAAGGATTAGAGGAATCGTGAAGGCAGAAGACGTACAGGACGATATCAAACACGTTCTTTTCACCAAAGAAGATATTGACGCAAAGATTAAAGAACTCGCTGCACAGATTGATAAAGATTACGCAGGTAAAGAAGTTCTGCTGGTAGGTGTTCTCAAGGGTGCAATTATGGTGGTTGCAGACCTCTCACGAGCATTGAGTACCCATTACACCATGGACTGGATGGCTGTTTCTTCTTATGGTTCTGGAACAAAGTCTTCTGGTGTTGTTCGTATTCTCAAAGACCTTGACACCGACTTGACTGGACGTGATGTTCTGATTGTCGAAGACATTATTGATTCTGGGCTTACTCTTGCGTGGCTTCAACAGAACCTCATTTCTCGTGGTGCAAACTCTGTTGAAATCTGTGCTCTTCTGCGTAAACCAACATGCGTTAAAACTGATGTTCAGTGCAAATATGTTGGTTGGGATATCGACCCTGAATTTGTGATTGGTTACGGTTTAGACTTTGCAGAACGCTACCGTAACTTGGACTGCATTGCGACTTTAGCTCCGCACGTCTATTCCTAAATACACCTAAGATTCTCCTCTTATACGGTGCGAACGAGGTAAAAATAGTACGCTCGCTCGCACCGTAAAATTTTAGCCTTGAGGGGAACGCACCTGACTGAACGGGAACTTAACAGGTTTCACCTGTACATTAATGTGCAGAATAACCTCTGCCCCTATAGTGGTTGCCTCGTGCTTCTACTAGACGGGTAGTCACCCATATTTGGAGGATTACCGCATTGGCGCAAAAAACCAATAAGAACCCAGAAGAAGATAAAGGGTTCTTCAGCAAGTTCATCTCAGGACCATGGTTCTGGGTGGTGCTCGCTTTAGCCATCTTCGCGACTTTTTCGATTACCTCGATGTTTAACGGTTCAAACCGTGTCGATACGAATGTCGGCTTAGAGTTATTGAAGAACGATAAAGCTGTGAGCGCGAAAATCTATGATGGCGATCAGCGCGTAGATTTAGAGCTTAAAGACGACTATTCCACTCCTAAGGGGCAGAATCTCGGAAAGAATGTCACATTCTATTTCGTAAATGCTCGCGCTGGTGATGTGGTTCAGGCCGTGGATAATGGAAAACTGAAGAGCTACACCGATCAGCCTGTACAGAGTAACTGGTTTACTTCGTTACTGACGTTCTTTGCACCTTTTGTTCTGATTGCTTTATTGTTCTGGTTCTTGATGTCTCGAGTCAGTTCTGGCGGCTCTCAGATTATGAACTTCTCGAAGTCTCGTGCAAAGAAATTCAATAAAGACAACCCGACCGTACGGTTCTCTGATGTTGCCGGTGTTGATGAAGCTCTCGCGGAGCTTGAAGAAGTGCGTGAGTTCCTTGCTGAACCAGAGAAATTTACTCGTCTTGGCGCAAAAATTCCTAAGGGCGTTCTCTTGTATGGCCCTCCCGGTACCGGTAAGACTCTTCTTGCGAAAGCTGTTGCTGGAGAAGCTGGAGTCCCGTTCTACTCTATTTCTGGTTCTGACTTTGTGGAGATGTTCGTGGGCGTGGGTGCTTCTCGTGTGCGAGACCTCTTCAAAGAGGCTAAGAACCATAAATCTGCCATCATTTTCGTTGACGAAATTGACGCTGTAGGCCGCCAACGCGGTGTCGGCATGGGTGGCGGTAACGATGAGCGTGAGCAGACTCTAAACCAGCTTCTTGTTGAGATGGATGGTTTTGACGGAACCTCAAATATCATTGTGATTGCTGCAACGAACCGACCTGATGTGTTAGACCCTGCTTTGTTGCGTCCGGGTCGTTTTGACCGTCAAGTTGGAGTGGATGCTCCTGATTTGAAGGGGCGTCAACGCATTCTTGAAGTGCATGCTGCAGGTAAACCTATTGATCGTCGTGTGGAACTGTCTTCTGTGGCGAAACGAACTCCTGGGTTTACCGGCGCTGACCTCGCAAATGTCATGAATGAGGCTGCGCTATTGACAGCTCGTGATGGTGGAAACGTGATTGATGAGCGTGCTATCGATGAGGCTATTGATCGTGTGATGGCTGGGCCTCAGCGTTCTTCTCGCATTATGAAAGAACATGAACGAAAAGTTACCGCTTATCATGAAGGCGGACACGCCTTGGTTGCGGCTGCTTTGCGTAATTCTTCTCCGGTAACAAAGATTACGATTCTTCCTCGTGGGCGTGCGTTGGGCTACACCATGGTGATGCCTGAGGACGATAAATATTCGACAACTCGTCATGAGCTACTTGATCAGATGGCTTACGCCATGGGCGGACGTGCAGCAGAAGAAGTGGTCTTCCATGATCCTTCTACCGGTGCTTCGAATGATATTCAAAAAGCTACTGAAACAGCTCGTAAGATGGTTACTGAGTACGGCATGAGCTCACGTATCGGCTCTGTTCGTCTTGCTTCTCGTGAGTCTGATCCGTTCCTTGGCGGTGGCGCTGGTGGAGGCAATAATTTCTCGGATGAACTTGCTTATGTGGTAGACCAAGAAGTTGCTGCTTTGCTTGAGAACGCCCATGATGAGGCCTTTGAGATTCTGACTGAGAACCGTGATGTTTTGGATCGTCTTGCCTATGCTCTTCTTGAGAAAGAAACTCTTCTTGAGAAAGAGATTGCAGAGATTTTCAAGGATGTTCGTAAACGTCCTGAGCGTTCACATTGGTACTCTAAAACAACTCGTGAACCTTCTTCTTTACCCCCAGTAAAGGCTCCTAGTGAGGTGGATGGTTCTTCAGAAGATTCGCAAGAGAATGAGCCTATTGTTCAACAGCCTGTGATTGATACGGATTCTTCTCCGGTTGAGAAACCAGCGACAGATGTTCATCCTTCTCCTGGACTGGGCGGAAATGATAGTGATGCGCGCGGTTCAGATGGGAGTCCTTGGGGTGGTGCACGCTAATGGCCGTGGATCAGCCTCGTATTGAAGCAGCTGTTCGCGAGATTCTATTAGCGATTGGGGAAGACCCTGATCGTGAGGGTCTTGTCGATACCCCTGCTCGAGTGGGGCGCGCTTATGCAGAGATGTTCTCTGGTTTGCATGATGAACCCGGCCATATTCTGGGGACGACTTTTGATATTGATCATAAAGAACTAGTGCTTGTGAAGGATATCCCGTTTTACTCTACGTGTGAGCATCATCTTGTACCGTTTTTTGGTCATGCGCATGTGGGGTATATTCCGGGGGATTCTGGGCAAGTGACGGGTCTTTCAAAGTTGGCTCGTACGGTGGACTTATTCGCTAAACGTCCGCAGGTGCAAGAGCGTATGACGACGGAGATTGTGGATGCTATTGAGCGGTATCTTCGTCCAGCTGGTGCAATTGTTGTTGTAGAAGCTGAGCATATGTGTATGGCAATGCGCGGGGTTCGTAAGCCGGGCGCTAAGACCGTAACGAGTGCTGTGCGCGGTCAATTACGTGCTGAGGCAACTCGTGCTGAGGCGATGAGCTTGATTAATAGTTCTTGCTCGTAGTTCCGGAAGTTTGTGAAGAATCTTCTGCCGATGCAAGGGTGAGGGCACCTACGAAAATATCGTAGGTGCCCTCACCCTTATGCAGTGTGTACTTGTGCGTATTCTTGTGGTGTCTGTATGTTTTAGTTGCTATCGATAAATTTTTAGAAAGTGGGCGTTGTGGTGTCTTCTGTGTTTTCTTCTTCTAGTACTCATGTGATGGGCATTCTGAATGTCACTCCTGATTCTTTTTCGGATGGTGGTGAACACTATACGTTGCAAGAAGCAGTAGACCATGCACACCGTATGGTTGAAGATGGCGCCACGATTATTGATATTGGTGGTGAATCAACTCGACCTGGTTCTACCCGTATTTCAAGTGTTGAGGAACAGCGCCGTATTTTGCCTGTCCTTGAGAAATTACGTGATATTCCTGCTTTTTTGAGTGTCGATACGCTTAACCCCGATACGGCTCGTGTTGCGGTTGAAGCTGGTGCAGACATTATTAATGATGTTTCGGGAATGAACCTTTCGGAGCAGATGATTGATACGGTTGCGTCACTGGATGTTCCTTATATTTTGACTCATGCTCGTGGTACTTCTGAGACGATGAATGATTGCGCCAGCTATGAGGATGTTGTTGATGAAGTGTTTTTTGAGCTTCGTTCTTTGCGTGATCGTCTTCTTTCTGGGGGAGTGGCGTCGAAGAATATCATTCTTGATCCTGGTTTAGGTTTCGCAAAAGTTGGTATGCAAGATTGGCAGTTATGTGCGTCGATGACACGTTTTCAAGAGCTGGGGCACCCGCTATTGATTGCTGGATCTCGTAAGCGCTTTTTAGGGCGTTTATTGGAGGCTGAAGATCGTCAACGTGCTGAATGCCTGGGTGTTGAGCCTCGGGGTCGTACTGTTGATGAGCGTGATGCGGCGACGGCAGCGCTGAGTGTTATTGCGGCGTTAAATGGTGCGTGGGGTGTGCGGGTTCATGATGTTCGCTCTAGTGCTGACGCTCTTGCGGTTGTTCAACAAGTGAGAGCTTATTCTTCGGAAATGTGATGTTTTTCTATTGATGAAGCGACATGAGGTGTTTTTGACCTAAAAACATGTGTGAGCTTAACCTCTATTCCAAGCGCATTTAGTTCGGTTTTTAACTCTAAAACCTTGCAATGGTGCGGAAGAGGGTCTTCGTTGAAATATTGATGGTATTCAATGTGGCGACAAACAACACTAAGCATGCTCAGGAACAGTGGATAATAGGAGACGGTAATACCCCATACTGCCGAACAAAGGAACATTGTGACGGAGTACCGCACTATTACAGAACAAGCTGTGCCCTCTGCGTATCGTACCGCAGACCGTATCACCCTCAATGGTGTTGGGTGCGTCGGGTATCACGGCGTTCTTGATAGTGAGCGGCAAACTGGGCAGCCATTCTTTGTTGATATTACGATGTTCACAGATTTCTCGCGAGCTGTTGCAGACGATGACGTTGCATATACAGCAAATTATGCTGAAGTTGCTGAAACTATCCGTGATGTGGTGATGGGTGAACCTGTCGATTTAATTGAGACGTTGGCAGAAAAAATTGCGCAAGAAGTGTTAGACCATTTCCCTCTTCTTGCCGTTGAAATAACCGTACATAAGCCGAAAGCTCCTATTGAGGTGACTTTCTCGGATGTCTCGGTGACAATTTTCAGGGAGAAAAAATGAGCGTAACTGCTATCTTGGCTCTTGGTTCAAACATGGGGGATAGAGAAGAGACCCTCATTAGAGGTATCGCAGATTTGTGTAGTCATCCTCAGATTTCTGTACAGAATATCTCTCCGGTTGCGGTAACTGCTGCAGTGGGCGGGCCTGAAGGGCAACCTGATTTTTTGAATCTGGTCATTCAAATTGAGACTGATTTACGTCCTTTTGAGTTGCTTGAGTACACGCAGAGCGTGGAGTCTAAACATCACCGTACACGCGAGGTTCACTGGGGGCCTCGTACCTTAGACATTGACATCATTGAATACGGCAATATGCAGATGAGTCAGACCGACTTGACGATTCCTCACCCTCGCGCCGCTGAACGCGCTTTTGTGCTTGAACCGTGGGTGCGGATGGATCCTTCTGCCGAGCTACAAGGTGTGCCGGTTGCTGAGTTAGCGAAAAAAGCTGAAGACCGTGATGGTATCCGCGAAATTCGTGAAGCACCGGTGGTTTGTGCATGACGTCTTTACGTCTGAGAGTATTACTCAGTGTTTTTCTTGGTGCTTTTATGGTTGGCGCCTTAGCTAATGCGCTGAGTGTGCGTTGGGGTGGCGCAGAGCTGATGCTTTCACCTTCGAGTCTTCTCGTTTCAGTGATAATTTGTGCCCCCTTGATGTGGTTGGGTGTTCAGGTATCACGTTTTCGTCAGCAAGACCGGCGGGTTGATGCTGGGCGAATGAACCCTCTTTTGGCAGCTCGTACTGTTGTGCTGGCTCAATCTAGCGCCTATACGGGTGTGATGATTGCTGGCTGGCATAGCGCATTGCTTTCGTACCAGTTGTATATGTTCACTCTTCGTGCCGCATGGCCTCCGCTGGTAACGTCGATTGTTGATGTTCTTGCCGGTGCGCTTTTATGTGGTGTCGGTGTTTGGGTAGAGCATCTGTGTAAAATACCACCTTCTGATTCTGACGATTATGCCCCTAAAGACGAGCACATTCTTGAGCGTGATAGTCGTGGATATGCACGTCAGGATGATATTTAATAACTATTTTGAAGGTTGAGATGCAGGTTACTTTTCGATAGTGTGTAGTTAAAGTTATGGCCACTAGAAAATGAGGTACCTTCTCATGACTCAACAGAACTCAACAATAGAAGATATTGAGCAGCGGCCGTGGATACGAGTATCACCCTCCTATGTGAAGATTGTCCTTATCAATAGGGCCATCTTCCTGCTGGTAATTATGATTGTCGCAGGCCTTGTCTGGATGTTTCGTGAAGACGAGTTCTTCTCCTCTGGCCTCAAACTTCCTATTATTCTGGGAGTCTTAGGCGTTCTCTTCCTCGGACAACTGACATACCTTCTGCTGGCGCCTCGCTACGTCAAATCTATTGGGTATCACCTTGATGAACGCCATCTTGTTATCACCCGAGGAATCTTGATGCGAAAAGTCATCTCTGTTCCTTATGGACGTTTGCAATACGTAGACGTCACCTCTGGCCTCGTGTCAGGAATCTTTAAACTCGCTTCTCTAGAGCTTCATACAGCTTCTGTTGGAACAGAGGCAAAAATCCCGGGGCTTCCTCAACCTGAAGCTGAAAAAATACGAGAGATTCTGACTCAAGACGGCGTAGAACAGATGGTGAAGTAACGATGAGCGAAACACCACAAGAACATAATTTTTCTCTTGGACACGATGATGCCAAGAACAACACACATGACGAACCTCAAAATAGCGAACAAGTACCAGATGAAGAACTTCATTGGAAACGTGCCCACCCGCTGAGTCCTCTTGCCTCAAGCTGGTTTATTCTTGCGTGGATCGTATGGATTACCGGTAAAGAACTCTTCGAATCGGGGTTTTTAGAGTCAGATACTTCTTTGCTCGAGTCTCTACGAGACTTTTTAACTTTCATTACTTCAACCCCTAAATTTTTTGTTCCGGCACTGTTATCTGTGGTGATTTATTATGGGGTAACGTATCTTGGCTGGTTCTTTACATTCTTTGCTGTTGGAGAAAAATTCTTCCACCTTAAAACGGGGGTTCTCGTTAAAAAGAACCGTAAAGCAAATATCAACAAAATTCAGTCCATCGATATTACGTCCCCATTCCTCGCTCGTCTTTTTGGCCTATCAGAAATGACAGTTGACGTAGCGGACGGAGACGGTAGTGCTCTTTCGATTAAATTCCTCAAACACCAACATGCTCAACAATTACGTTCGACTTTGCTCCAAAGAATAACGGACGTTAAGCAGTCTCAGCATGCTGCGCCCACACGAGAAGAATCAGAAGACTCACCTACCGTAGTGCTCTCGGAAGAAGAGAAACTGCAACAATTTTTACAGCAGGAGAATCTCCCAACGCCTACGGCAGTTGAGGATTCTTCAGAACAAGAGCTTTTGAGAGTTCCGCCCAAGCGTCTTGTCGCGTCATTATTGTTGGACGTGAAAGTGCTGTTCCAGCTTTTGCTTTTTCTCATTTTCATAGTGGTTACTTTGCGAGACGTGGGTGTAGGCTTCTTCTCAAGTATTACGTCCATCATCATTTTGTTTGGTTTTGCGAGCTCTCTATTTAACACTTTTGCCCGCCGCTATAATTTCCGTATTGCAGATACTCCTGAAGGTCTTAAAATTCGTTATGGATTATTCGATACCGTGACCCAGAGCGTACCCGTATCAAGAATCCAAGGGCTACAGATTAATCAGAGCGTTCTCTGGCGATCTTTGAACTGGTACAAAGTCGTAATCAACGTCGCCGGCTACGGCATCAAAGACATGATGAACGATAAAAAAATTACGGAAGAATTAGTTGTTCTTGCAACAGGTGAAGAACTCGAAAAAATCTTAGACATGGTTCTTCCCGTCCATGAAGAACGGGTAACAGGCCGATGGCTTCTCTACGCTCATGGAGCTCGAGGCACTGAGGCTGGTTTTCGTCCTCGTGTAGCAAAACTCCGGTGGCTACGTCCACTATCGTACCGCCGTGCAGGGTTTACCCTCACCGATAAATACTTCATCCTTCGTGACGGTGTCTTGTACTACAAGCTTTCCATCATCCCCTACCAGTTTATCCAATCTGTTGATGTGCGCTCTTCACCTTTAGAACGACATTACGGGGCACGCACCGTTAACATTTGGACTATTGTGGGCCCTATTTCCGCCACAAATAAGAACATTCATGCCGAAGATGCCCAAAGAATTGTGCAAACTCATCGTGACGTCTACCGATAAGTGTGCATAAGGGCAGAATCTAAGGAAACAACTAGGGTAAGCTGTTACCCGTGAGTTTTACACAACCAGCCCGCATGAAAATTGGTGTGATATCTGCCGGTAAGGTAGGTGCCGTCCTCGGCGCCGCCCTACGGGCCGCTCAACATACCATCGTCGGGGTACACGCCATCTCAGAGGCTTCTCGCGAACGTGCTGAGATGCTACTACCTGGCGTTCCTCTTCGCAGCATCCCCGATATTGTGCAAGAAGCTGAAGTCGTATTACTTGCTGTACCTGATGATGCTATTACTTCCGTTGTTGAAGGAATAGCGCATACTGTCGGTTGGAAAAACGGACAAATCGTTTTTCATACCTCCGGTATGCACGGCATTTCGGTTCTTGAACCAGCTGCCGCACAAGGTGCAATTTGTTTAGCAATTCATCCGGCCATGACCTTCACTGGGCTATCTCTGGACCTAGCGCGTTTACAAGATACTTGTTGCGCAGTAACAGGGCCGGCACCATTTCTACCTATTGCTCAGGCACTAAGCGTTGAGATGGGTGCTGAACCGGTAACTATTGCAGAAACAGACCGTGGACTGTACCACGCGGCATTGGCACATGTGGCAAACCACCTTGTGACCATTACTGGACAATCACTACAAATTCTCGAATCTATTGGGGTTCCCCAACCTGCACACTATTTACGTCCGCTCCTTCAAGCAGCGTTAGATAACGTGTTATCTTCTGGCGAAAATACGCTTACAGGACCAGTAGCTCGAGCCGATGTCCAGACGGTACACACACACGCACAAGAACTTAGCCAGTATGCACAAGAAGAGAACTCTGAAGATATCTCAATAGCGTACGTAGCGTTAGCTCAAGCCACCGCGCAGAGAGCTCACGCGCGAGGCGCATTGAGTGATGAACAGCTTGAACGCGTCCTAGACGCCTTACAACGCTAACGTTTTAGTGCACATGATGAAAGGATCTTTCACCCCGTGACGAGTAGTCCAATAATTATTCGTTCTGTTGATGAACTTCGCCAAAGCGTCAGTTCAGCACTTGAACGAGCCCAAGAACAAGCTCACCAGCAGGCAACAGAAGAACAACCCGCAGCACCCGTAACATTGGGTTATGTGGCAACCATGGGCGCATTACATGAAGGACACGCCACGCTCATCCGTCGCGCTCGCGAACAAAATGATGTTGTTGTGGTCTCAGTCTTTGTCAATCCTTTACAGTTTGGCCCTGGCGAAGACTACGAGAAATATCCACGCACCCTTGAATCAGATGTTCAGGTTGCTCAAGAAGCTGGTGCCGATATTGTTTTTGCCCCAGATAACGACCAAATGTATCCTTCTGGCACCCCTTTGATTACGGTGTCTTCAGGGAAGCTCGGAAATCTTTTTGAAGGTAAAACACGTCCTGGGCATTTTGATGGTGCTTTGACGGTTGTCAATAAGTTCTTTAACATTCTTAAATCTGGTGCTCGTCATCATGTTGTCAACGCATATTTTGGTCGTAAAGACGCACAACAGGTGTCGTTGATTCAGCGTATGGTTCAGGATTTTAACCACGATATTGTGATTAAGCCGGTGCCTATTGTGCGTGCTGATGACGGTTTAGCTCTTTCTTCTCGCAATCAATATTTGAGTGCTGAAGATCGTGAGCGTGCGCTGGTGTTATCGCGTACATTAGCGATGCTTCGAGAACAGCAGATTACTCGTGGGCTCACTGAAGATGATATTAGCGCTGCTCGCGAACGCATTGACGCTGTTGAAGGTGTGCGCTTAGATTATCTTGACGTGATTGATTCAGAAACCTTTGAGCCTCCGGCAGCTGATTCATCAAAGGTCTTGGCTCTCGTGG
Source organism: Rothia sp. P7208 (assembly GCF_048512915.1). NCBI lineage: Bacteria > Bacillati > Actinomycetota > Actinomycetes > Micrococcales > Micrococcaceae > Rothia > Rothia sp. P7208. The sequence continues at coordinate 497,037 of NZ_JBLXXW010000001.1, read as the reverse complement.
CAGCCTATGTGGGGCAGACTCGTCTCATTGACAACATGGAATTAAACTAATTTTTCCGCTATATATTCAAAGACGTTAGGTTTTTTACGTGACTAATCATCAGAAGGGCGTTTCTTCAGAAATGCCAGTTATTGCAGATATGTCTGAACAGATGCAGATTCGTTTGGGCAAACGTGCAGATATCCTTGCTTCAGGACGTGAAGCATACCCCGTGGGTGTGCCTGTAACGACCACTATTGAGGCTATCCGCGAAAAATACGACGGTGTGCTTAATGCTGAGGATACTACCGGCGATATTGTGGGTATCGCTGGGCGTGTCGTGTTTGTGCGTAATACCGGTAAGCTGTGCTTTGCAAGTTTACAGCAGGGTAACGGTACTCGTATTCAGGCGATGATTTCTCTTGCCGGTGTAGGCGAAGAAGCCCTTGCTGATTGGAAAGCTTTAGTTGATCTTGGCGACCACGTTTTTGTTCATGGTGAAGTGATTTCTTCTCGTCGCGGTGAACTTTCTGTGATGGCTGATTCTTGGCAGATGGCTTCTAAGGCGTTACGCCCTATGCCAACGTTGCATAAGGAACTGAACGACGAGACTCGTGTCCGTCAGCGTTACCTCGATTTGATGGTTCGTGATGAGGCTCGTGAGCTTGTAATTAAGCGTGCAAAAATTACTCAAACTATTCGTGATGTTCTAAACGGGCACGGCTATATTGAGGTTGAGACTCCTATCTTGCAGCTGATTCATGGTGGCGCTGCGGCGCGTCCGTTTGGTACACACCTGAACGCGTTTGACCAAGATATGACGTTGCGTATCGCTACCGAGCTTTTCTTAAAACGTGCGCAGGTTGGCGGTATTGAGCGCGTATATGAGATCGGGCGCGTTTTCCGTAATGAGGGTGTCGATTCTACTCACAGCCCAGAGTTCACAACGTTAGAATGCTACGAAGCGTATGCTGATCAGTTTGTGATGGCTGAGCGTATGCGTGAGATTATTTTGGCTTGTGCTGAGGCTGTAGGCATTTACCAGATTGAAACTGATAAAGGCACTATTGACTTGAGCGGTGAATGGAAGTGGGTTGCAGTCTATCCTGGTCTGTCTGAGGCTGTTGGGGTAGAGATTACTCCGGAGACTCCCGCTCAGGTACTTCGCGATATTGCTCAGAAGCACGATATTTCTGTAGACCCTCAGTGGGATGCTGAAAAACTTGTGGTGGAGCTCTTTGGTGAAATTGTTGAACCGACGTTGCTTAATCCTACTTTTGTGTATGATTATCCGCCGTCGGCTCAGCCGTTGGCTCGTCCTCACCGTGATAAGCCGGGGCTGATTGAGGCTTGGGACTTGATTATTGGTGGCATGGAACGTGGCACTGCTTTCTCGGAGCTTATTGATCCGGTAATTCAGCGTGAGCGTTTGACGGAGCAATCTCTTCTTGCTGCTGGTGGAGATGATGAAGCGATGCAGTTGGATGAAGATTTCTTGCGTGCTCTTGAGTATGGTGCTCCTCCAATGGGCGGTATTGGTCTTGGTGTGGATCGTCTGATTATGCTCTTTACGAATGTTGGTATTCGAGACACTATTCTGTTCCCGTTGATGAAGCCAGAAGCTGATTAAACTTGTGTGAAAGCGTTGCCTGCAGGAGTTCCTGTGGGCAACGTTTTGTATAAGCACGATATTCTAGAGAAAAGTTTTCATGAGGAAATGAGTTCGGTGATGGATTATCTTATTGCGATTATGCCTTCTTTAGGGGCAGGTATTGTTCTCTTTTTCATTTTGCGTTGGATTACTCGTGCTGATAGGACGGAACGAGCTACTGCACGTGGGATTGAAGAAGACGCAAAGCAATGGTATGAGAATGTGAAGAGTTCAAAGGGTACTCGTGATCCTTTTGGAGGGGGAGAGTCAAAAGATACTGAGGTTAAATAAAAATAGTGTTTTTTCACTATTTATTTTTCACCTTATTCGTATTTATTGCTATTCTTCTAAGGGATATATAGTATATAAATGTATGGATTCTGTTTCTTAGAATGAGAAGAATAATTCTTTCTTTGTTCTAAGTGGTGTCCTTTGCTACGGTTTAGATAACTCAGGAGAAACGTAATGGCTCAAAAGGTAAAGATTATTCTTGAAGATGACCTCGACGGCGGTCCCGCAGAGGAGACTGTGCGTTTTGGTCTTGATGGTGGCCAGTACGAGATTGACTTGTCTAGCGCAAATGCAGCTCGCTTGCGTGATGCTGTGCGTCCTTTCGCAGCGAAGGCACGTCGTGTGCAGGGTGCGCGAACTCCTGGCCGTCCTGCTGGTTCACGTTCGGTTTCTGCGCCTAAGCGTAATCCCGAGACTGCTGCTATTCGTAAATGGGCTAAAGACAACGGTTATGACGTTTCTGACCGCGGTCGTATCCACCAGGATATTCAGGATAAATACTACGCTCAGCAGAAGACTAAGGGCGATTTCTAAGAACCTGCTATCTTTTACCTGATTTTTAAAGATTTTGGGGCCTCCTGTTTGGGAGGCCCCAAAATCTTTAAGGTCTTTATGTATTTTCTTGAGAAAATATATAAAGTTCTTCTTTTATGTTTTTCTAGTCCACACTTTAGGGGATATATATGTATTGATATATCCTCGGTATTCCTACTGAAACTATTTTATAAGCTTTCTTAGCTTAATAGTTTTTAGAGAAACTAAATGCTTATGAATGTTACCAATAGTATTCATTTTCTTTTTTAACAAACTGATAAGCACCTAACAGATAGGTCAGAACTACCAAACTTTAACACTTCACATAGACCCTCAACGCCTCCGGCAGAGGGAACCTAACGAATCCTCATCTTTTCACCGCATGCGAACAGCCCCCAGAAAGAACAAAAATACGCGTAATGTTTTGCATAACGTAATATTTTGTGAGGAGTGTTCAATGTTTGAACGATTTACCGACCGTGCTCGGCGCGTAGTGGTTCTAGCGCAAGAAGAAGCGCGCATGCTAAACCACAACTACATCGGTACCGAACACATCCTATTGGGACTTATCCACGAAGGCGAAGGTATCGCTGCGCGTGCACTAGAATCCCTAGGAGTGAGTCTCTCGAGTGTTCGAGAGCAAGTTCAAGACATCATCGGCCCTGGTGCTCAAGCGCCATCCGGGCATATTCCTTTTACCCCGCGAGCAAAGAAAGTTCTAGAACTTTCGATGCGTGAAGCTATTCAGCTCAACCACGGATACATTGGCACCGAACACATCCTCTTGGGGCTTGTGCGCGCCGATGAAGGTGTCGCAAATCAGGTTCTTACCAAACTCGGCGTAGACGGCGCTAAAATACGTCAAACTGTTACCGACCTCATCGCAGGATACTCCGGAAACAACGAAGGCAAAGAAACTGCCGGCGTTGGTGCTGGAAACTCCAAAGAAGGTGCGCCTGCCGGTTCTGCCATCCTCGACCAATTCGGACGTAACCTCACCGCAGCTGCCCGCGAAGGCAAAATGGATCCGGTCATCGGTAGGCACCGCGAGATGGAACGCGTCATGCAGATTCTTTCACGCCGCACTAAGAATAACCCCGTACTTATCGGTGAGCCCGGTGTCGGTAAAACTGCTGTGGTTGAAGGGCTTGCTCAAGCAATCGTGCACGGAGACGTTCCCGAAACGCTCAAAGACAAGCACCTCTACTCACTCGACCTCGGCTCTCTCGTAGCTGGTTCACGCTATCGCGGAGATTTTGAAGAACGACTCAAAAAAGTTCTCAAAGAAATTCGCACCCGTGGCGACATCATCCTCTTCATCGACGAAATCCACACTCTCGTTGGTGCTGGTGCAGCAGAAGGCGCCATCGACGCAGCCTCAATCCTCAAGCCCATGCTTGCTCGCGGCGAATTGCAAACTATCGGCGCAACCACCTTGGATGAGTACCGCAAACACATCGAAAAAGATGCTGCCTTAGAACGTCGTTTCCAACCTATTCAGGTAGATGAACCTTCGCCAGCTTTGGCTATTGAAATTCTCAAAGGCGTACGCGACAAGTATGAAGCGTACCACCGCGTGACCATCTCAGATGAAGCCATCGAATCAGCGGTAAACCTTTCTGCACGGTATATCTCTGACCGTTTCCTCCCCGATAAGGCAGTAGACCTCATCGACGAAGCGGGTGCACGTCTACGTATCAAACGTATGACTGCACCACCAGAGATTAAAAACCTCGAAGAACGTATCGCACAGCTCAAAGCAGAAAAAGAAGCTGCTATCGCCGCTTCTGAATTCGAAGAAGCAGCAGAGATTCGTGACCGCGAACAACAACTCATCGAGAAAAAAGATGAGGCAGAAAAGAAATGGCGCGAAGGCGGAGACGAATTCGGTGAAGTGACTCCCGACGTGATTTCTGAAGTTCTTGCCTACGCAACGGGCGTTCCTGTCTACAAGATTACTGAAGAAGAGACCAGCCGCCTACTCACCATGGAAGATGAACTCCACAAACGAGTTGTCGGACAAAAGAACGCTATTAAAGCTCTTTCTCGTTCTATTCGTCGAACCCGTGCTGGACTCAAAGACCCCAACCGTCCCGGAGGCTCTTTCATCTTTGCTGGTCCTACCGGTGTTGGTAAAACCGAGCTTGCTAAAGCTCTAGCAGAGTTCCTCTTTGGTGATGAATCAGCACTCATTACCTTGGATATGTCAGAGTACCAAGAGAAACATACCGTTTCTCGTCTCTTCGGTGCACCTCCCGGATATGTGGGCTTTGAAGAAGGCGGACAGCTCACCGAGAAAGTACGTCGTAAGCCGTTCTCTGTTGTTCTATTTGATGAGGTTGAAAAAGCACATGCCGACCTTTTCAACTCGCTTCTACAGATTCTTGAAGACGGTCGCCTCACAGATTCGCAAGGACGTGTCGTCGACTTCAAGAACACTGTTATCATCATGACCACTAACCTTGGTTCTCGTGATATGGCACGTAAAGTGCCTGTCGGTTTCCAAAGCGTTGGAGATGTTGAAGGTGACTATGAGCGGATGCAAGCACGCGTGATGGAAAGCCTCAAAGAGCATTTCCGTCCAGAATTCTTGAACCGTGTTGATGACATCGTCGTCTTCCCGCAGCTTTCTGAGACTGAAATCTTGCAGATTGTGGACCTGTTCACTGGTCGTTTAGCTCAGCGTCTTGCGGAGCAGGACATGAGCATTGAACTGACGAACTCTGCGAAGATTCTGATGGCAACAAAGGGATACGATCCTGCAATGGGTGCACGCCCACTCCGTCGTGAGATGCAACGGAACATTGAAGATGTTCTCTCTGAAAAGATTCTCTTTGGAGAAATCAAACCGGGAGAAAAAATCACGGTCGACACGGTGGGCGAAGGAGATCTCGCAAAATTTGTGTTCTCTTCCGTCACGATGAGCGAGCTATCTGAGGACTCAGTAGACTTCTCCGCCCACGAGGCAGAAGAAGAAGCTGAAGAAATCGTTGAGCACGCTCAAAGCTCCGAAACAGAAGAGTAAAGGCATTCCTGGGAGCACCTCAGCTCTCAAGAAACCATGGATGCAGTCAATGACTAGTAAACCTCCCTCCCCTGCACAGGGGGAGGGAGGTTTGGTTTCCTGTATCTGCCTAGCCATATGTGAGAGTAGAACACTCCAAAGAAGCTGGAGCAGGCAACCGAGGTTTTAGCTGGTTTAAGATTCCTGTGTTATGTATCGCGTGAACGTGTAATGCAAGGCAGGGAAAACACCTCACTCTTTTAAAGACTTAGACCCGAGGATGTTCTTTGAGCTAACCCGTCATGAACTAGCGTAGATAGACACCGCTCTTTCTGCTCAAAAGGACTATTGAGCTGATGTAAATGCGTTAGCTCCTCAGAAATATCTGGGCGATGATTTACCGTATGAGCATCAAAGAACATTTCTGGTGGCACAGGTGTGAGTGCCTGACGCAAAACCGCCATAATAGCACCTCGTAGCTGACGGTCTGTACCGTGCCAAGTCTGCCCCTTGGGGGTGTAATCTGCTGGAGGTTTTCCTGCGCGAACCCACGCACAATGCTCCTGTACCGGACATACCTGACATTGCGGGGTACGTGCAGTGCAGATAAGAGCACCAAGCTCCATTGTTGCCGCATTCCACTGAACAGAGTCCTCTAAAGATTCTGGCATGAGTGACTGCGCTAATCGAGTTTGCGCTGCTGTAAGAGATTTACCCGGTAAGGCTTTCGCCAAAACAAGTCTGCTATGAACTCGTCGAATATTAGTGTCGATAACTGTTGCTCTGCCACCAAAGGCAAAAACACTAATAGCAGCAGCCGTATATGAGCCAACACCGGGTAGCGCCACTAACTCTTCGTAACTTTTAGGGACGACACCAGAATGCTTTTCAACAATCGTCTTTGCGGCTTCATGAAGACGAAGAGCACGCCGAGGATACCCAAGCCGTCCCCATGCCCTAAGAATAGTTGCAGAATCTTCTGCCGCAAGAGCAGCCGGTGTACTCCACCGTTCAAGCCAATATTCCCAAACCGGTAACACACGTTTGACGGGGGTTTGTTGGAGCATGAACTCACTGACCATCACCTCCCAGCCCGTGCGTGTCGGGGCACGCCACGGAAGGTCTCTTTGGTTCTTCTCGAACCACGAAATAATGTTTTGGTGGATGACGGCGAGTTCTTGTGCCGATGGTGATGAATGAAAATGCTCAGAAGCCACAAGAACACCATAAAGGATTTAACATATCCATAGCCAATAGGGGCAGAAAACTGGCACGATACACGCTATTCTAGATATATGTCTCAAAATGGTTTCGAAGATCCACACGGCGACGAGCCTACACAGCAGGTGTACATCCGACGTCGTATTTTTGCACTCTTAGCACTTCTTCTCGTGCTGATCCTTCTTATCTGGGGTTTCGTGTCTATTGTTAGAGCGCTCAGCGGCTCATCCAAGAACACAGACGCTTCTGCTTCACAAACAGCAGCATCCAGTTCTTCAGCTGCTCCTTTTAGCGACTTTACAGACCGAGCTTCAGCGTCTGCCCACGCCGACAATAAAGACGGCGACAAAGATAAAGACGAAGCAGATAATTCTGCTTCTGCGCAGGCTTCAGATAATGCTCAAGAGCAGAAAAAAGAAGAGGACGCACAAGCTAGTGCATCTGTAGAAGCCGCAGAGACTCCTGCAGCTGAACCAACTCAGGAACAGCGCACTGAAGATGCAGCTGCATCCGAGACTGCTACCGCTGAACCTACCGAAGAGCAAAGCCCTGCCGTAGTATCAGCTTGCTCCGCAGCAGATATGGCTGTTTCTTTGACTGTCGATAAGAACTCCTACGGCGCCGGACAGTTCCCCGCTATGGCAGTAACCTACACCAACACAGCTGGAACTCCTTGCACCGTTGGCGGTAACGCCGGAGCTGTTGACGTCAACATCATCTCTGGACCTGCTCAGGTATACAACTATGCACAGTGCAACGCTGCTGCCATCGACCCGACAGAAATTGCTGCCGGCGCAACCGACACTAAAGTGATTACTTGGGACCGTTCTTTGAACGTCCTCGGTTGTGGCACCAAGCGCACCATCCAACCTGGACACTACTGGGCTACTGCAAGCGTAAACGGTGTACACTCTAAGCCTGTTCGTATCATCGTTACCGGCTAGCACCTCAAACCTTAACGTTTAACGTGTTGAGCGCCGACAATGTGAAAACATTGTCGGCGCTCAACCTTTAACGCTGAAAAATAATACGCCGTATTTTTATCTGAACTGTTCAAGCAAAGATGCCTCTGCCATCCGTGAAAGAGATTCACGAATTACACGAGCACGTTGCTCACCAATACCATCAACGGCACGCAAATCATCGAGACTAGCTGACATCAGCCCCTGCAAACCATCAAATTGTTCAACAATACGAGAAGCAACTGCCCCTGGCATAGACTTAATCCCCGATAACAGACGATACCCACGCGGATACAGCGAAACATCCAAATTTTGCCCATCCAAACCGATAGCATCTGCAATCATCGAAAAATCAACAAGTTCTCTATCATCAAGAGAATATAAACGCGTAAGTGCCTGCTCAACCTGATCAGTGTCAGGGGTTCCTTCTGCCGGCAAATAATCACGAAGAATCACTCGAGCATCGGGAGTATCCGGACGAGTCAGCTCCTCCAATTGCAACGCAATGAGACGACCACTAACTCCCAGTTCCAACACATAAAACCCAACTTCAGTGCAAATACGACGCACCATCTCCATACGCTGCAAAGTAGCCGCAACATCACGAACCGTAACACTCGACTCAATCTCAAAAGAAGACAACGACTGAAGAACCTGCTCTAAACGCTTCGTATAAGACTCCAACGTCTGAATCGCTTGATTAGCTCGGCTCATCAACACCTGAGAATCTTCCACCGTGTAACGGATACCATCCACATACACCGAAATAAGAGACATGGACGCGCTCACTGAAATCACCGGAAAACCCGTCTGGACCGCAACACGTTCAGCAGTACGATGACGCGTACCAGACTCCTGCGTCGGAATACTAGGGTCAGGTAAAAGCTGAACACCAGCATGGATGAGCTGTGTCGCCTCACGATCACAAATAATAGCGCCATCCATCTTTGCAAGCTCTCGAATCCGAGTTGCAGAGAACTCTGTATGAATCGCAAAACCGCCAGAAGATATTTGAGATACCGTCTTATCATTGCCGAGCACAATGAGAGCGCCGGTTCGACCACGAAGGATTCTCTCTAACCCCTCACGCAACTCGGTGCCAGGAGCAATACGGGCAATAGTTTTAAGAAGACGTTCACTGTAGACAGACTGCACAAAACCATCTTATGCCAGTAACAACATAAACCTTAAATTAGGAGGTTTTAGAGGACTTCTCAGCAGGGAACAACAACGCTAAAGCTTCGTTCAGAGAAATAACCTCCCGAACGCTCACACCAGCAGGAACCTCACCCACGCCCGTAGGAGAAGCCGGCACAATGACATGAGTAAAACCTAGGCGCGCAACTTCAGCAATACGCTGACGAATACCAGGAACAGGACGCACCTCACCAGCAAGCCCAACCTCCCCAAAAACAGCAAGCTTACGCGGCAGAGGCTGATCTTGCGCAGCCGACGCTAAAGCCATCACCGCCGCTAAATCAGATGCTGGCTCAGCAATTTTTGCGCCACCAACGGTCGAAATATAACAATCTAAAGAACCCACATGAAACCCTGCACGCTTCTGAAGTACAGCCAAAAGCATCGCGATACGAGAATGATCAAGCCCAGACGTCGTCCTTCTGGGCTGAGCAGTAGAAGACTGATCCAACAACGCCTGAATCTCTGCCAATAGTGGGCGACGCCCCTCCATCGTTACCGTAACGCACGTACCAGATACAGGGTGCGCCGTCCTCGACACAAAAAGCCCCGACGGATCAGTAACAGGCGCAATCCCGTCCTCATGCATATCAAAACACCCGACCTCATCGGTTGGGCCAAAACGATTTTTAACAGCACGCAAAAGACGAATCTGCGAATGTTTATCACCTTCACACTGGCACACGACATCAACTAAATGCTCTAAAAGACGTGGGCCAGCTATCGTGCCCTCTTTCGTCACATGACCCACAAGAAGAGTGCACATATTCCGTGACTTTGCTGCAGCAATCAACGAAGCAGCAACCTCACGCACCTGAGTCACACCACCGGCACTTCCCTCCACCTGAGTAGAAGCAAGAGTCTGCACCGAATCAACAATCAAGAGTGCCGGATTCACCTGCTCAACATGAGCTAAAGCCACACTCAAATCCGTCTCAGCCGTCAAAAACAGCGTATCTGCCACCGCACCAATACGATCAGCGCGCAATTTCACCTGAGCCGCTGACTCCTCACCGGTAATATACAACACCCGATGCGACGAATCAGAGCCCGTACCACGCGCAAAACGAGCCGCAATATCAAGTAACAACGTGGACTTACCGACACCTGGCTCACCAGCCATCAAAATCACCGCACCAGGAACAAGACCACCACCAAGCACCCGATCAAACTCAGGATTACTCGTCGGCATATACTGAGCAACCGTAGAATCAACCGACCCAATAGGACGAGCCGGCTGAGCTACCGCAGAAGCAGGAGCAGTCTTAGCAACAGCAGCACCATGAATTTCTTCTACCGTTCCCCACTGCTGACACTGACCACAACGCCCCACCCACTTCGCAGTTGTCCAACCACACTCAGCACAACGATACGTATTCGCAGAACGAGAAGACTTACGAGCACTCATCAACGACCCTCCACACTAAAACTCAACATACAGCCTACCAACATGGCACTACTGATCCCCTCTGAGCTGAGAGCGCAACACAATATTCAACGCACGAGTATCATCAGGACACAAACCTCGTCCACTAGTAGAAGAATCTTCAGACTGTTCAAGAGCCTGCTCTAAAAGTTCACGCTGTTTCTGAGGATCTTGAGGAATCACCGGAATCTGCTGAGTGCGTGGCGCATGCTTTGTCATCGAAACTGTCAACGGCACCAAACACTGAACCGCCTCATCATGAGACTTACCCGTAGCCTCCAACAAATCAACCACAAGAGGACGAACCATCAACACCAAAGACTCTGCCTCTAATGTCTGAACACCCATTAATACCGGATCAAGCTGTTGAGCAATACGCACTAAATGACGTTCCGCCTGACTTTTAAGATCCAAACGGATATGCTCCTCACGGTGAGAAACCGCCTCACCTAACAAGGTCACCGCAACACTCAACTTAGAAAGCACCGTCGTTAAAGAAATAATGGCGCTTTCAGAAAGTTGCACATGATCCAATGTTGAAGCCATCCGTCGATTCAACACCCGCGTATTACGAATCGCCAAATCAACAGCATTCAACGTAGAAGATAACTCCAATAACTCACGTCGATGACTGCGACCTAACCACGATAACTGAGCCATACCCTTAGCCGTTACCACTTCACCATCTGCTGTTGCATACAACGGCTGTAAACTACGAGCACTGGCCAACGCCATCCACGCAGCCTTAGAATCATATGTTTCTATCGCTGCAGCAGACTCCTTGAGCACATCACTATAAGCTGCCAATAACTTTTGAGAATTCCAACGAGGTGAAACACGAGGATCCTTCGGGAAAAGAAACATCATCAAGAAAGCAAAAGCGCCACCAACAATCGCGTCAAGACTCCTCAAAAAAGGCCCCTCAACCGTGGGCGTCATCAAAACCACCAGACAGGATTGCAAACCCATCTGAATCGTAAAAATAATGCCATCATCAAGGAAACGTGCCACCAGAATAGAAATCAGAAGAATCACAGCCGCCTGCCAAATGCCACGGCCCAGAAGCAACATCAACGCATCACCAATAATGACACCCAACGTCACACCGATAGTTACTTCTAACATCCTCCGCGCATGAGTAGCACCACGTACATACCCTAAAGAAACAATCGCTGCCGTTGCCGCAAAAATTGGTTCACTATGCCCAAGCACATGCTGAGCAAAAATATAAGCGCCGATACCAGAAGCAACAATCTGAAGAGACTGAAAAAATCCCTCACGAACCCTTCTCATACCGGACATAAACCAGCCACAAAAACTCTGTACAAGACGCGACCACGCGTGTGAAACTCCCATGCTCTCTAGTGTAGGCGCTCAACATAAAGAACAAGAAAATCGCACAGAGTTAAGGAACCGTTTACGTAAGTGTTCATTATGAGAAACTTTCCACTCCTAGAGTTACACCTGTATGAGACAGCTACCGACACTTGTTCAACTGTCTACCCATACAGCTGAGATAGAGAATATCTCAGATTTTCTTCACATACGGAAAAGGACAATTCGTGAAAGCAAAAGCTCTTGCAAGCACCGGCTCCCTAGCCCTTATCGGACTACTCGCTCTTTCTGCTTGCGGATCTGATAACGCCGTCAAAACAACCACCAACGATTCCTCATCCAACGCTCAAAGCAACGTCAGTGGAACGCTCACCGGTATTGGCGCATCCTCACAACAAGCAGCAATTACCGCATGGGAAAGTGGCTTCGCTGCAGAACACAGTGGCGCAAACGTACAATACTCTCCTGACGGCTCCGGCGCAGGACGTAAAGCATTCCTTGCAGGAGCAGCAAACTTCGCCGGCTCTGACGCCCACCTGTCCAAAGAAGAATACGAAGCATCTAAAGCCGTCTGTGGTGCAGAAGGCGGCATCGACATCCCCGTATATATCTCACCCATCGCAATTGCCTTCAACGTACCGGGAATCAAAGAACTCAAACTCGACGGTGAAACCATCGCAAAAATCTTCAAAGGCGACATCACCAAATGGAACGACACCGCAATCACTTCCCAAAATGAAGGCGTAGAACTTCCTGACACCACCATCACCGTCGTTCACCGCTCTGACGACTCAGGCACCACCAAAAACTTCACCGAATACCTCGAAGCCGCCTCAAACGGAGCATGGGGTAAAGAAGCTGACGGTAACTGGCCTTCTGAATACGCCGGTGAAGCAAATAAAGGCACCTCCGGTGTCGTCTCCACCACCGTAGCAACTGAAGGCGCAATCACCTACGCCGACGCATCAGCTATCGGAACCCTCGGAACAGTATCCGTCAAAACCGGTGAGGACTACGTCAAACTCTCCCCAGAATCTGCCGCTAAAACTGTAGAAATTTCTGAACGAGTTGGCTCCATGAACGAACACGATATGTCCATCGACATCAACCGTACCCCCAACGAAAATGGGGCGTACCCCATCGTGCTCGTCTCATACCACATCGTATGCTCCACCTATAAAGACCAGAACACCGTAGACCTCGTCAAAGCCTACGAAAGCTACGTCGTATCCGAAAAAGGACAGCAAGACGCTGCTAACGCCGCATCTTCAGCACCGCTCACACCAGCACTACGCGACGAAGCACAAAAAGCCGTCGAATCCATCACCGTCGCGAAATAAATATCAGCAACGAACGCAGAACCGAGATAGAGCGCATCCATGACTACCCAAATACGGTCTACACTTCCAGGAACAACAGAAACACACTATTCTGAAACTCCAGGACACGGGACAAACCTACCCCAAGGTTCACGCCCCTCCCACAGTGCAACACCCAACCCGTTCGCACAGGCAACGCATGCAGGTAGCCCCGCCACCGACAAGATTTTCTCCGGAATATCACTCAGCGCAGGAATCCTCATTCTCGCTGTTCTTGCGTCCGTTGCGATATTTCTTATCATCCAAGCAGCACCAGTTTTCTCCGCCCCAGCAGCAGAACTCACCGAAGGTAGCTTCTGGTCTTATATCTACCCGCTAGCAGTTGGAACGCTTATCGCCTCCGCCATAGCGCTACTTCTCGCAACACCCATGGGCATCGGTATTGCCCTCTACATCTCCCACTACGCGCCAAAGAAAATTGCGAAACCGGTCAGCTACCTCATCGACCTGCTCACCGCAATCCCGTCCGTCATCTTTGGTGCATGGGGAGCAATGGTGCTCGCACCACACGTTGTACCTATCTACGACTGGCTCGGAACACACATGGGATGGATGCCCATCTTCTCTGGGGCTACCTCACAAACAGGTAAAACTATCCTCACCGCAGGAGTCGTCCTTGGCATCATGATTCTGCCCATCATCACCTCTATGTGCCGTGAACTTTTCATCCAAACCCCCAAATTGCAACAAGAAGCAGCACTAGGATTAGGGGCAACACGCTGGGAAATGATTCGTATGACGGTCCTTCCCTTTGCACGAAACGGAATTATCTCCTCCGTCATGCTGGCACTAGGACGCGCACTCGGCGAAACCATGGCCGTCACCCTCGTACTCTCTGGAGGTCCACTCACCGCCTCCATCATCTCCTCCGGAAACCAAACCTTCGCATCAGACATTGCGTTGAACTTCCCTGAAGCTTATGGCTTACGCATGTCAGAACTCATCGCAGCCGGTTTGGTGCTCTTCGTCATCACCCTCATCGTCAACATTGCAGCACGACTTATTGTCAGCCGCTACCGCAAGAAGGCATAACTCATGAGTATCGCATTATCATCATCTGATTATTTTGGAGTCCACCGAGCACCACGCTGGATGCCTCTAGCAGTAGCCACCTCATCGGTACTACTAGGAGCGGCGCTCGCTTCTGTTCTTGGATTTTCGTGGATTAGCTGGGGTATCTTCTCCGCGATAACTTTCATCATTGCTGCTCCGATAGTGACGGGAATGGTTGAAGGGCGACGCCGTGGAGTGGATTCTTTAGCACGGTTCCTAGTTCTTGGAGCTTTTATCGGTGCTCTTATCCCATTGACCTCGGTGATTTGGGTTGTCCTTTCTAAAGGTCTGCCTCACCTATCGGTTGATTTGTTGAGCACCTCGATGAAGGGTGTAACAGGTGTTCACGATAACGCTGCATTAAGCGGTGAAGGCGTCGTACTTGGAGGTATTTACCACGCGATAGTAGGAACATTAGAGATTACTCTTCTCGCAACAGTGATGTCGGTTCCTGTCGGTTTGCTCACGGCTATCTACCTTGTGGAATACGCCAAAGGTGGTGTTCTCGCAAAAGTAATTACTTTCTTCGTCGATGTGATGACAGGTATCCCGTCAATTGTGGCTGGTCTTTTTGCGGCATCATTCTTCGCGTTCGCAACAGCTAACCCCTCTGAAAGAACAGGTTTTGTTGCGGCTGTAGCCTTATCAGTTCTGATGATTCCTACCGTGGTCCGTAACGCAGAAGAGATGCTTCGTATTGTTCCTAACGAATTACGTGAAGCTGCATATGCGCTAGGCGTTCGTAAATGGCGCACCATCATGAAAGTTGTTATTCCTACCGCAATTTCTGGTATTGCCTCTGGTGTGACTCTTGCAATTGCGCGCGTCATTGGTGAGACTGCCCCAATTCTTGTTACTGCAGGGTTTGTCACCTCCATCAACTGGAATGCGTTTGGCGGTTGGATGGCAACATTGCCAACATACATCTACTACCAGTTGATGACACCAACTAGCCCAACCGCTGCTGCCGTTTCTGAAGGTCGAGCGTGGTCAGCTGCTCTTGTACTTATCGTCATTGTCATGGTGTTGAACCTAGCTGCTCGATTGGTGGCAAAGGTTTTTGCCCCGAAGACAAGCCGCTCATAATACTTTTTCTCTCCCACTCGCAATAGTTAAGGAAACTCTTTTGTCTCAGCGAATCGATGTTGAAAACCTCAACGTATACTACGGTGATTTTCTTGCTGTAGAAGATGTCAATATGACGATTGAACCGCGCTCGGTCACTGCTTTTATTGGGCCTTCTGGTTGCGGTAAGTCAACGTTCTTACGTACGTTGAACCGTATGCACGAAGTTATTGCCGGTGCTCGCGTTACCGGAAGTATTCGCCTTGACGGGCATGATCTGTATGGTAAGGGAGTTGATCCTGTAGCAGTTCGTGCGAAGATTGGTATGGTTTTCCAGCGTCCTAATCCGTTCCCGACGATGTCTATCCGCGAGAACGTTCTTGCTGGGGTGAAGCTCAATAATCGTAAGATTTCTAAGAGTGATGCGGATGAGCTAGTAGAGACTTCTTTGAAAGGCGCAAACCTGTGGAATGAGGTCAAAGATCGTCTTGATAAGCCGGGCGGTGATCTTTCTGGCGGACAGCAGCAACGTCTATGCATTGCTCGTTCTATCGCCGTCAAACCTGAAGTTATTTTGATGGACGAACCGTGTTCTGCGTTAGACCCTATCTCTACTTTGGCGGTAGAAGATTTGATTAATGAACTGAAAGAAGACTATACCGTGGTGATCGTGACCCACAATATGCACCAAGCATCACGTATTTCAGATAAGACCGCATTCTTCAATATTGCTGGAACTGGTAAGCCTGGAAAACTGATTGAGTACGGTGATACTCGAGAGATCTTTAGCCGACCGAAAGAGCAGGCAACTGAAGATTATATTCTTGGTCGTTTCGGATAAGACCGAAGTTCTGCGGGTAGAAGATGAGGGGTGTAACGCGTGTATGCGTTACACCCCTCATCGTATATGTGATGTAGTACGAGTGTGCATGAATAATTCATGCAAAGATTCTGAGGCTATTTGAGAGCTGGGGAGAGTAGCAGGAAGAATAATGAGGCGATACAGAACGCCGCTGGTACTGTTGCCACCCACGTCAAAATAACCTTGAGTGCGATAGGAAGACGTACAGAAGAGAATCTTTGATTGATGCCTGCGCCGAGCACGGAGGCGGACGCAAAATGAGATGAAGATACGGGCGTGTGTAGAAAAGCTTGAGATAAGAAGAGAGCTATTGCTGTTGTTCCCTGTGCAACTGCACCACGGAATGGGTCGATTTGAACCATTTTATGTGCAAAGGTGTGTCCGATACGCCATCCGCCCACGAGGGTTCCTGCTGCGAGGGTTAGCGCAAAGAAGAGGATGGCCACGATAACCCATAACGGGGTGAGCGATATATCTGCGCATAGACACATTAATAAGAAGAACAATAATGCTCGTTGTCCTACTTGAATCCCGTGTATGAGAGAAATAGCTGAGTTTGATATCGACATTGCGTGGCGTGAGACCTTATGCACTGCACGCGGATATGCCTTAGACGTCAGGCGAGATAGAGGAAAAACTGTTGCCCACGAGAGGAAAAATACTAGGGCCGGGAGCACCAGAAACGGAACAAGAATGAAGCTTTTAAAAGACTCTGTGAGCGGGTTAACGGTCGCAATATTTGATTCGTTTGCCGCCCAGACTGCGCCAATGAGTCCGCCAAAAAGAGCGTGGGTGGATGAGGATGGCATCCTAAGCCAAAAGGTGATGAGTCCCCATACTATTTGAGCGAAGAAGGCTGTGAGGAGGATGGCTAAACCTACATTGTTAAGCGGTACCTTCACCCATTGTGAGTGATGGCTTGTGAGGATGGCTGTACCAGCGAGGACTCCTAAGAAGTTAAGGCAGGCGCCGACAAGTAACGCTATTCTTGGTGTGAGTGCGCGGGTTCGTACGGGGACGGCGGCGGCATTGGGTGCATCATGGAATCCCGTGACGAAAAGATAGCCGGTGAGTCCTAAAAATGCGAGGATAAACAGGATGATGCTCACTATTTATGATTCCTGTACCACGATGCGACCAATTTGCGCGGAGACTGCTCTCATGGAATCAGATACAGCTTTGAGCTCTGTAATGAATTGGAAGTGCTTCATATAATGTTGGCTGTTATTTTGGTCTACAAGTTCGGCACTGTAGATTTCTGCTGTGCGTGTTGCTTGGCGTGAGATGCGTAGCATGTCAATCCAGTATTCGTCGAGTCCTTTGAGGTCTTCGAGTTTTGGGATAACAGCTGTTGTTAGGACGGCTTCTCGTTGGATGAGGTCGAGCATCGTGGTCAGATGTGAGGGGAACCTGTCGATACGGTGTAGTGAAAGCACATGTGCGGCACTGGTGAGGCGTTCTACCGCTGTCATCAGGTGGTTTGCTAGCGTGTAGAGGTCTTCTCGAGGTAGGGGAGCAGCGAAGGAGCTGCGTACGAGTGTCATGGTGGTAAAGAAGAGGTCTTGTGCTTGTGCTTCTTGTGTGAACATCTCATCGAGGATGTTGGAGGTGTCTGCTTGTTCTATGGAGCCCACGAGTTCTGAGAGCATGTCTGCTGAGTTGATAACTTTTCGTGAAAGTTCTGCTAGAGACTTGAGGGAGGAGTTCTCAGAGAGGAATAAATAGTCAAACACGGCTTTCCTTCGGGTGGTTCCCCGCAAACTTATGATGTGCGTAGTGGTGATGCAGGCAGATGAGCCGTTCTGGGGAAGTGTTTTAGGCGATGTCAGGCTGGGAGCGCCTCTCGGCGGAAGGCCGCTCGTAGCGGCTATATTTTTGGAGCCCGGGGCTACCTATTAGCAGCCTGACATCTATATCTAGTTTCTTCTCTTTTGCTAAGGATGTCAAACGTTCGATACCGATGATGCTGCATGTGTAGATAGCGTTGTTGGTGTCTATTCGAGGGTGCCTGCTCGCCATAATTGTGCTGCTTGTTCGAGATCTTGGGAGATTGTGAGGAGTTGTTGAGTTTTGGCGTGTAGTTGTTCTGCTCTTCTGCGTGCTTCTGTCTGTACTTCTGCGCTGGGGCGTAGTTGATATTGCAGTGTTGTCTGTTGTGGGGGAGTTGGGGAGTTCTTTCCCGAGACGATGGTGTGCGCGGTAGCTCGTTGTCCTGTTGCGATAACAGCGCAGAATGCGGCGAAACGTTCTAACGCTATGTCGAAATCTCCGGTGTAGGCTCCGGTGAGAATGGTGTTGGTGGTTTCTGCGACTTCTTGTTCGGTGGGTGGGTCTGCTACACCTGCGATGAGGGAGGAACGCCAGTTTTGTTCCATTCCGCGAGCATAGTAGTGCGCGATTTGTGTTGTATGTGTGTGGACGGTGTCTCTAATGAGGTAGATTCTCCAGAGTGCGCCAGGTAAAGAGAGAGCAGGCGCTTGTGACCACATTTCTGCGAGTGTTTCTAGTCCGAAGGTGTCGGTGAAGTGGACAAGTTTTTGGGTAATGTTTGGGTCGGTATTTTTTCTTCCTTGTTGTAATAGTGCATGCGCTGAATAGTGTGCTGCCTGTGCGGTTGTTTGGGGGTCTGAACCACCAGGGTAACGGTCGAATACCTCAGTGGAGAATGTGACGGGGCGGTGGTGTGTTCTGTTGGGCTGAGGGTTTTGGGGCATAGGGATATTCTAGGTTTTTTAGTGTTGAGGGTGAGAGGGTTTAAATGTGCTCCTTATCGCGTTAAAAATATTCTCTGTGGAGTTTTTACTTTTTCGATAATTGCTGTATAGTAGTACCTGCTGAGTTCGTTTGAGCTTGGTGGAGCGCCTTTAGCTCAGTTGGTAGAGCATCGGACTTTTAATCCGTGGGTCGTGGGTTCGAGCCCCACAGGGCGCACCGCAAAAACCCCGTTCTGGTATATATTCCAGAGCGGGGTTTTCGTTTATGGTCACTTATTCACAATGACAGATTCTAAGGTGGTTACGATGGCTAAAGACCAAGAACCAGACTTTACGGTCAAATCTTTTGATGAGCTAACCCTTCGCGAACTGCACGGAATCTATTGCACCAGAGCCGAAGTTTTTACCCGCGGGCAAAAAATTACTGAACCAGACCCTGACGAAACAGATATTAACTGTATACACATGTTTCATCAGGCCGATGACGGAACAATCTTGGCGTATATCCGGATGTTCGACTGTGGCAAATACGTCGATGAATCACATGAACTGATGCCTGGGGCTTGGACGATTGGAAGGGTCGCAGTGCACGAGAAAGCTCGAGGAACTGGACTTGGACGCACCATTCTAGAAACAGGTATTCGCTGGATTAAAGAAAATACTTTAGCTGATCGTATTGAACTAACAGCTCAGTCTTATCTCAAAGATACGCTCTACCGAGAGTTTGAAGAATACGGTGAAGAATTTATGGAAGCTGGTATTCCACACGTGCATAAAGTTTTACCTCTGCACCCATAAAAATATTCCTTCAATAGATAAAGGCTGGGTGTCTTACCAAAAATCTTTGGCAAGACACCCAGCCTTTTATATCAGCACTTTGAGAAAAGGAAGAATCCCTTATTTAGCGGTGATAGAGAGCAACTTGCTTGAGGTGTTTACATCGCCAGTTACGCCTGCAACGTCTTCGTACTTGACGGTGTTAGTGACAAGAACGGGGGTGACGAGGGAGTAGCCAGCTTTTTCAATGACGGAGCGGTCAAAGGTAAGAAGTTCTTGACCAGCTTCGACGCGGTCACCCTTAGCAACGAGAACGTTGAAGCCTTCGCCATTGAGGTTGACGGTGTCGATACCGACGTGAATGAGAAGTTCTACACCGTTATCGAGTTTGAGTCCGATAGCGTGGCGAGAAGCGGGGATGGCAGCAACTTTGCCTGCAGCAGGAGCAACAACAGAGTTTCCGCTAGGAACAACTGCTGCACCCTTACCGAGCTGACCAGCTGCGAAGATGGGGTCTGGAACCTCAGACAATGCGATAGCTTCGCCTTCAAGAGGGGAAGAAATCTCCACTGCTTCACCAGAAGCCCAAGGAAGGTTTTCCTGAACCGCAGAGGTAGCAGCCTGAGCCTTATCTGCAACAGCACCAGCAGCGGCACCGGCAGCGCCTGCAGCAGCACCAGCGGTAGCAGCTACTTTCTCAGCTACTTTGCCGGCAGCAGGAGTCTTGGACTCGTAGCCGAAGACAAGAACGCCAGCCATTGCGCCGAAGAACGCGATAGCAAGACCGATGACGTAGTAGCCAGCAGGCTGCATTGCAGGGATAGATAGCAAGGAGGTAAACGCGAAGGCGTAAGACTTAACACCCAAAGCGGAGATGGTTGCGCCACCGATAACAGCGGGAACCAAGATGATGGGGATCACGCGCTTGTAGCGAAGCACAACACCGTAGAGGGAAGGCTCAGAAATACCGCCGAGCAAACCGGAAGCGGCTGCACCAACAGCAGTCTGACGAAGCTCTTTATTCTGCTTAGCACGGATAGCAACACCGGTAACAAGACCGAATACTGCGAAGTTGTATGCGCCCATAGGGGACTGAATGAAGTCAGTACCAACGGTCTGAAGGTTGTTAATCATCACAGCGTTCAAAGGCCAGTGTAGACCAAGTGGAACCATGAAGAGGTAGAGACCTGCAATGAGGCCGCCAACAAGCCAAGGAGCAACTTCGTTAACTCCGCCGATGACGTCAGAAATAGCCAATGCGAACTTGATACCGAAAGGACCAACAAGGAACGCAGTAACAGGAACCAAAACCATGACAGAAATCATGGGCACGAATACCATGTGGAGCATGGTAGGAATAATGCGCTTGAGGAATCGCTCAAGTGGAGCAAGAAGTGCGGCAGCGAAGAGCGGTGGGAAGATCTGTCCGGTGTAGTTCATAACGTATAGCGGAAGGTCTAAGCCAAGGAATGGAACATTTACAACGCCATCAACTGCAATATTGTTGAAGCCCTGGAATACACCGGTCATGAGTGCTGCAGGGATAGCTGCACCAACCCACATGTTTGCGCCAAGGCGCTTAGCTGCGGTAGCGCCAATCATAATGGGCATGAACTGCAAAACAGAAAGTGATGCAGCGAGCATGAGGAACCAGAAGGGGTAAGCGAGACGCCACTCATCGAGCATCTTTGCAGCAACTTCTGGATCTGCTAGACGAGGTCCGTTAACGATGTCGATGTTTACGGTTTCGCCGGTGAGGTCAACGTACTGACCGAAGTAGCCGATCTGCTGCATGAATACGATGAGGGTTAGAATCATCGAGGTGCCAAGCAGCGCCCAAAGAACTGGGCGGAATGAATCGGAGAGAACGTCGAATACGCGGGTTAGTACGCTTGCTTTTTTCTCGCCTTCAGCGGAGGACTGGTTGGAGCCTTCTCCAATAGCACTCATGCCGGGGAGTTTGAGCATGTCGTTGTAAACAGCTTCGACTTTGTCGCCAAGAACAACTTGAGTCTGTCCGGACTGTTCGATGATGGAAAGAACACCGGGGACCTTTTCGATCATTTCGGTGTTGATTGCTGAGCGTGATTTAGGGGTCACGCGCAGACGGGTTGCACAGTGAGTGAAGTGCGAGATATTTTCTGGGCCGCCAAGACCTTCGAGGATTTTGGCACCCATCTCGGAGTTGTTCACTGGTACTCCTTCTGGATTGGTGTGTGCGGAAAGTCCTGAGAAAACATAAAAGACCCGAGCTACACCTCACCGAGTTTTCAAAGTAATACTTTGGAAAGTAGTTCTCTGCTGTGAGAGCTACTGTAATATAACCGGTGGTTCAACAAATAGTGCATCTAAAAATGATGATGTTGAACAATGTAACTCAGGTCTTGCCTGCTATCTCAGTAACAATCCTGTGATGGTATGAGTAAACGCTTGAAGAAGCGCTTTCGGCAGTAATTTTACACCCTCTGAGTGTTTTCTTGCAATACCCGCAGAAAATAACAGCTATCTACATAAAACGTAATTGACAAGTATATATTTCGTTTGAGGAATATCTCCAAGGGAAATATCTTAAAAAACTTGTCTAAAACGACCATCCTTCTTACACCAAAACTGATTTTTGGAAACGTTATGAGAGACGAGCCGCACGTTCTGCTTCAACAGCTTGAGGGTGATAACGACGCAACCAACGCTGATGGACACGTAGGTTCACTTCCACAAGAACAATGCCAAGAACACCAAGAACAACAGACCACAGATGTAGCTCTGCCGGAGGCATCATAAACTGATGATATTCATGTAAGAGAGGAACATGAATTGCTGCAACCATACCAAGATAGAGCAACCCAACCATCGCTAAACGATATGAGCGCAACGGACGTATAACGGTTGTCACGTTATAAATACCGATCATGGTCAACGTGATAAAAGTAGCCGTCTGAATCTGTTCTTCAACAACAGCGCTACCCAAAGAACGACCTAAGAAATTAACGCTAACAAGCATCGTCGTAATAATCACCGCGGTAGGAATCGCATAATGCAATGCACGATTCAAGAATCCCGAAACATATTTACGAGTATTAGGGAACATCGTAATAAAGAACGCTGGGCCACCAACAATCAACAAATCAGCTGTTGAATACTGACGTGGTAAGAAGGGGAACTTCCAACACAAAATACCCAAAGTAATACCCAATAAAATTGCAAACGCTGTCTTTGAAAGGAATAGATTCGTCACACGCTCAATATTGGCGATAATCTTTCGGCCCTCATCCAACACCGACGGTAACCGGTCAAAACGTCCATCCAAAAGAACCAAACGAGAAACAGCCTTCGTCGCTGGAGCAGCATTTCCCATGGCGATACCTAAATCAGCATGCTTGAGAGCTAACGCATCATTAATACCGTCACCAGTCATTGCAACAGTCTTACCATGCTCTTGCAATGCAAGAACCATATTCTTCTTCTGCTGAGGATTCACACGACCAAAAACAGCATGGTTCAACACGGCTTCAGTAAGTTCAGGGCCTTCATCAGGTAATAAGGACGTATCGATAGCACCAGCAGAAACATCCATACCAGCAGTCTTTGCTGCTGCCGCAACAGTCTGCGGATTATCACCAGAAAGAACTTTCAAATCAATTCCCTGTGACCGGAAATACGCCAACGTCTCAGGTGCTTCTTTACGAACTTGCTCACGGAACGTTACAAAACAAAGTGGCTTCAACATAGCAGGAATACGAGGTAACACATCACCCTTTGCGTCACGCTCCAAAGATGAAGCATGGGCAAGCACCATTGTACGCAATCCACTGGAAGCAAGCTGCTGAGCATGCTCTCGTTCTGCAGAGCCACCCTCTAAGAGAGCTTCAGGGGCACCTAATACCCATGCTCCAGTGTCAAATTCCACTGCGGAAAACCGTAATGCAGATGAAAATGCAATAACACCGCGTACGGGGCTTGACGGAACAACACGGAAACCGTCAGCTAAAGCTGCTGCCGTAGGATTAGCGTTTTCATCAGCACCAAACCACGCAAGAGCCTGTTGCCCTGCATCAGATAGAACAGAAGAAGACTCATTCTGTGATGCTTGTACAGATAACGGCAATAGCTCATTAAAACGTACGCCGCCTTCAGTGAGAGTTCCTGTCTTATCAAAGCACACCACATCAACACGAGCGAGTACCTCAACGGCAGGCTGCTCTTGAATCAGAACGTCGTCTTGAGCAAGCTTGACCGCAGCAGTCGCAAAAGAAATCGTTGTCATGAGGGCCAAGCCCTGAGGAATCATAGAAGCAATAGAAGACACCGCAACGATAATGGCGTCTTGCCAGACATTATGCTCAAAAGCATAGCGCCAGCCACCAGCAGCTACTATCTGCCCGTTAAGAACAATTGCAATAATTGGTACTAACGCATAGGTAATCCACCGAACCACACGCTCCATACCTGCACGAAGTTCAGAATTAATAACGCTAAACTTTCGAGCCTCTTGAGCCAGCTTCGATGCATGAGATGATGTACCTGCCGCATAAATACGGACACGACCAGTTCCACCCACAACAGAAGAAGCTGATAAAACCTTGTCATTAGGACGTTTAGCAACTGGATCGTTCTCTCCAGTAAGCATCGACTCATCAACGTCCAGTCCGTCAGAACTTAACACTAACGCGTCAGCAGGGACCTGATCACCGCGTTTGAGCAATACAACATCATCGACAACAAGTTGTTCCATAGGAAGCTGAACAACAGAGCCCGAACGAATGACACTCACCGGATCACGACGCAATAATGCAATCTGATCAAGTTTACGTTTGGCAGAGAACTCTTGAATAAAACCAACAACAACGTTGGCAATCGCTGCTAAAAGAAATAAGGTGTCAAGCCAACGTCCCAAAGCAATAACAACTACACCGCATAGACCCAAAACAAGGTTAAAAAGGGTAAATAAGTGAGTGCGAACAATCGTCAAAGTGCTACGAGAAGAAGACTGATCTTGATGATTCGTCATACCAGCATGAACACGCTGCTCAACCTGAACCTCATTTAGCCCATTCTTCACAAGCTCCTCAGACGAGGGCGTACTTAACGTGGAATCAGTTGATACCGAACCAGTATTTTTCACGAAATAAACCCCATTATGATGATGAATAAAATATACGACCTATACAGCCTAAGACGACTCTATATCAGAGTAACCACAGAAGCGTCAGAATACCTCATCCCTAGGAGGTATATATCCTAAGAAAAGTTGTGGAAGAACCTTTATCTAGGACTCATGCCGTTCTGGAAGAACCAGAAGCCTACCATTTGAAGGATGACGCAACACTTCAATAGGGTGACCATAAACCTCGCTGAGCCTTTGAGAGGTACACACCTGCTCAGGAGACCCTTGAGCAATAACTTTGCCACGATTTAACAGCACAATAGAATCAGCGTACGCTCCAGCAACATCTAAATCATGCAACACCACCACAACAGTAGCGCCTTGCTGAGCAAAAGCACGAGCATTTTTAAGAGTCTGCTCTTGATGCAAAATATCCAATGCTGCTGTCGGCTCATCGAGCAAAATGAGCTCCGTACTCTGAGCAAAAATACGTGCTAGATGAGCACGACCCGACTCACCACCGGAGAGCGTCATAATATCCCGTAACGCCATATGCTCAACTTCAGTAATGCGCATACACCGTTGGATAATATCTTCATCTTCTTGAGCAGCAGATGTGCCCTTCCACGGTGTGCGCCCCATCGCAACGACCTCTTCTACTGAATACGGAAAAGAAACTTCCGTTTTTTGGAGAAGAACAGCACGCTTTTGAGCAAGTTCACGAGCCGATAACGACGATAAGGAAATACCGTTAAATTCTACCTGCCCAGAACTGAGCGAAACATCGGCACAAATTGCTGAAAGAAGCGTCGATTTACCAGCCCCATTAGGCCCAATAAGAGCAACCACCTCACCGGCATGAGCCTTAAAAGAAACCTCTGAAAGGATGTCTTTCGCCCCGATAGAAACCGAAACATTATGAACACTGAGCACGCTATACACGTCCTTTTTTGATGGTTCTCCGTAACAGGAGGAAGAACGTTGGGGCACCAACAAGTGCTGTAAAAATACCAATAGGTAAATCTGCAAAAGCAACAAGAGTACGTGCTGCTAAATCTGAAGAAGCAATCAGCAACGCCCCGCCTAAAGCAGATGCTGGAAGAAGCAAAGTATTTGAAGGACCTAAAAGTAGACGTAACACATGGGGGACAATCAGCCCGACAAAAGCAATAATCCCCGCATAAGCTACCGCAACACCCGTTAGAAGGGCTGTTGCAATAACAGCAATGATACGAAGCCTTTCAACATGGACTCCTGCGTGTTGAGCAGCTCTTTCTCCTAAAGCTAATAGGTTGAGCTCAGCAGCAATATATGCACAAATGACAAGACCTATCACAATAATAGGAAAAGCTGTATAGACTGCTTTCCATGTTGCTCCGTTGAGTGAGCCCATCTGCCAAAAAACAATCTGGTCACGAGAAGCGTCATCTGCGATAAAAATCATTAAAGCAATCAGAGCATTTGCAACTGCCGTAATTGCGACACCGGCAAGAATCATCGAAAGAGCTTCAGCTTTACCGTGTGAGCGAGAAAAGATATATACCAAAGCTGTGGTGAGTAAAGCCGCGCAAAACGCAAAAACTGGAACAGTAAAAATTCCAAGGAACGTCCACCCAAAGACGATAGCTGTGCATGCTCCAACGGCTGCTCCTGCAGAAATTCCAATAACGCCTGGTTCTGCTAACGGATTACCAAAAATTGATTGCATGACAGCACCAGAAACACCGAGAGCAGCACCCACAAGCACTCCAAGAAGGATGCGGGGAAAACGAATATTCCATAGCGTGGCATCTGAGAGCTGTAAGGTGTCTAAGCCCCCAAAGAATCGTCGATAGATGGAAGAAAATACTTCAGTAACAGGTACCTGAAACTGGCCAAGAGCGGCAGAAGTTAGCACGACAACAATCAAGAGCGCCGACATTGTCATGAACGTTAGGGTAACTTTTCTTTGCTGAATCCAACTGGTGAACACTAGGAGGTTTTCGCTTCCTGTGCAGGAATATAAATTGCTTGAGCTAAGGAAAGTAATACGGCTGGAGTATTAGGCCCAAAGGAGAGAACCTGACCGTCGTTCATATCAATAATGCGATGGTTTTTACCAGCAGTTGTTTCACTGACACCAGGACGAGCTAAAAATCCTTCATATCCTCCGGTTGATTCTAATCCGCCAGTCATGGTGAGAATCAAATCGGGGTTGAGTTTAACGAGGGCTTCAGATGTTGCAGGAGTTGTTCCTTGTGCGCCTCCTTCAGAGGCCGCATCAATACCGGAAACTGAGGTAATTAGATCGTCAGCTCCAGAACCTTGACCGAGAACAAAGAAGACTCCTGCTGTACCACGTACGTATAGGAACGCCATGGATACTTTTTGTGAGTCTTCCTTGGGTGCTACACGCGCAATAGATTCTTGGACGAGAGATAGCTCAGCACTGACTCGCTTGTTGAGACGTTCTCCAGATTCAGGAACACCTAATGCGTGCGCAACGGCAGTAATTTGTTCACTGATGGTATGTAAAGAACGTTTAGGGTCAAAATGTACGACGGTCAGTCCAGCACTACGTAGCTGTTCTGTAATTTCTAGAGGGCCGTTTGTGGTGTCCATCAGAATTACGTCAGGATGTAAAGCAATAATAGCTTCGGCGTTGAGGTCATGGCCGTTCTGCGTAACAACTGGAAGTTGTGCCAACGACGGTTCTGTTGTTGAGGTAACGCGGCCGACTAGATGGTCAGCTAAGCCTAGTCCTTGCACTGTCTCGGCAAGGGTTCCGTACAGGTCAAGGGCTAGAATTCTGTCAGCTTTTTCTACGGTGACTTCTGTGCCTTGATGGTCGGTGACTGTTACAGGTAGCTGGGGTTGTTGTGGGTTTTCAAGAGGAAGCACCGCTCCAACGCTTTGTGCTGTTGCAGTACCAGTTAGTTCCTTGGGGTTTTTTGATGCGTGTTCTTCGAGGTATTTTGTTCCTTGTTCTAGCTCCGATAGATGTTCAGATTCTGCCTGAGCTGACGAGTTAGATGATGGTGATGATGAACTTTGTTGAGAGTTATTGAGTGTTCCTACTCCACAACCAGTGAGAAGGAATAGGAGAGGAAGCAAACAAAGTACGATAACAGCGCGGAATGGGTTAGAGAGGGAAGCAGAGGATATGGTTGGGCGCATGGAAACTCCAAAATTGTGGTTTTAAAAAAGCTGTTCGGGTAGACAACGGATGGGTAATCTACCCGAACAGCTTGATTGAAGCTATCGACGATAGCGTTGTGAGGTTATGCTGTGCGTCGGCGACGAGCTGTGATAAGAAGCATTGCACCGAGGGTGAGCATTCCGCCACCAGCAATGAGGAATGGAACAGTTTGGGAAGTTCCGGTGTATGCGAGTTGTTCAGCTGTGCATCCTGCTCCACGGTATGCAGTTCGGGTGACTGTTGTGGGCTGACCTGTGACGCTCTTTGTTTCGGGTGTAAGAGTTCCAGAGAAAGAGATGGGGTCAAGTGTTTCGCCGGCGTTATAGTAGCCTGCGAAGGATTTTGCTCCAGCTGCGGTGAGTACTGCTGGAGCAGAAACAACAGAAATCTTCTGCTCGTTCATTGACATCTTTGAAAGGTCAAGATCAGCAAAAGCGACGATTCCGTAGTCAACGTTTTTGCCTTCCATGGAGTTTGCGTTGACGTGTGCGTAGAGAGTTCCGCGTTTTCCGTTGATTTCTACACGAAGGTTAGAAAGCGTTGTGTTGAGAACTCCGTCATGTCCGTGGAAGTTAATGGAGCCGTTGAAGGATATGGTGCCTTTTGCTCCTTCAATATTTCCTGTTCCGTTGGACCAAGTAAATGCACCAGAATTGTAGGTAACTCCGTCAAGGTTCCATCCGCCGTGAGCAATTCCTCCGGCAACGTAATTGCGGAATGATGTGCGAAGTCCCCAGTCAAGAACACCTGCTGAGATGATGTTCTTTCCTGTACTTTCCTGAGTGGTTTTACCAGGTACTGTTTCGGTGATTTGCACTGGAACACAGGTTGCTACTGAAGCAGAAGAAGGGTTACGTGATACGTGTGTATGAGAGTTGCCCTTGGGTGTGGTGGTTTCAGGAGTAGCTGTATTCCCTTGTTGGGTTGGATGTTCAGAAGAGTCTTGAGAATGTGAACTTTGTTTTTCTTCTTCGGTATCCTGCTTAGTTGGGTGATTTTCTGCACGGTCGTAGGAGAGCGTGTTGTCTGTGGTCTCACCTAATTGAGCTTGAAGGTTTAGCGGTGCCATCTCTGTGCCAGCTTGGTAGAATCCGCCAAAGGCTTGTGCTCCTGCTGTGCTGAGTGAGATTGGCGCGTTGGTGAGTGAGACGATATTTTTCTCTATTTTTAGAGAGCTGATATCGATGTTTCCAAGGTGCACGGCAGGTGCAGATGTGGTTGATCCGTCCATTGACTTGGTGCTCATGTCTGCAACAAGGTATCCGGATCCTTCGCGTATCTGAATTTGTAGGTTGGAGATAGTGATATCGAGTTTTCCGTGGTGTCCTGTGAATCGTAGGACTCCGTCAAATGCGAATACGCCGGTTTTTTCTTGGGGGTTGAATCCAGATTTTGATTCGTTAACTTTGGTGAAGGCGAAAACATTTTGGTTGTTTTCAACGTCGGTGAGGGATATTTCTCCCTGTGCGATACCTTCGGTGATGTAGTGGATAAAGGATTCTTTAACGCCCCATGTGGCTTGAGCTGATTCGACACTTTGTAGGGAATCGTGAGTTGGTTCAGCAGGCTGAGTAGGTTCAGCAGGCTTGGTCGGTTCAGCAGGCTTGGTCGGTTCAGCAGGCTTGGTCGGTTCAGCAGGCTTGGTCGGTTCAGCAGGCTCGGTCGGCTCAGCAGGCTCTGGCGCAATCTGTGCGCTGATAGTCAGAGGGTCAAGTTCTGTACCAGCCTTATAGAAATTCGCAAAGAGTTTCGCTCCATCTTCGGTGAGCGTTGCATTAGCGTTTGTGAAGGTGAGGGTGTTGTCTTTGAAAGATGGTTGTGTCAAGACAACGTTTGCAAAGTCGACGTTTTCTAGGTCTGTGATGTTTCCAGTCATGTCTTTAGATGTTCCTGAAACTTTGATAGTTCCGGTTCCATCAGCGTTAAAGATGAGCTGGAAGTCTTTGAGTGAGATGTCAAGTACACCGTGGTGTCCAGTGTAATGAAGAGCACCTCCAAAATTTATGTGTCCAGTTTTTGCGCTTAAGGAGTATTCTCCTTGGCCCTGTTCCCACGTGATAATTTGTTGGTCGTTTAGGGAAGCTCCATCGCTTGCTTCGATGTTTCCTGCGGCAATAGGTCCGGTGACATATTTATGGAAAGATTCTTTGACACCCCACGTCATTGTGGAGTTTTCAAGAGTCTTTCGGGCTTGTATATGCTCGCTTGCTGCAGGTGGTGTTTCGACTGCTTGGGTTGCGGGGAGTGTGCTGAAACTGGAAAGGCCAATTGCTGCGGTCGCCAAGAAAGCGTAGGAGCGCTTTGTGCGTTGTGTCGGCATGATATTCCTCTGAAAGGTATGGCTATTTAGGGATGATGCTATTAGGCTACAACAATGTACGCTAATTGCATACATGTTTAGTTACCCTAACCTTATCATCTGTTGTGAAGCGCGTGCTTGCATAAAACGAATTTTAATGACATTATGTCAGTAAGTTATTTAGTGACACCGTGTCACTAAAATGTCAGGAGTACACCATGAACGCCACTGCAACAACAGAAATCCCCGCCGAAAAATTTTCAGCACGACTCAAACGCGAAAGCGAAGAACTGCACTCAACAGCAGAACACTCGGGATTCATGACAAAACTCATGAAGGGCGAACTATCTGAAAAAAGCTACCTGCGTTTACTCAACCAATATGTGTACCTGTACGAAGCCCTCGAAAAAGTTGCCCAAGGCTACCGAGAAGCCGGCAACAAAATACTTGAACCCTTCAACCAGCCAGAACTAGCGCGTACCGAGCGAATCCGGGCCGATATCAAAGCACTCGGTCAAGAAACTATCGACCCAGCTCTGCCTGCAACGACCAAGTACGCTCAGCGCATCCTTGAAAGTGCCCAAGCGCCAGAACGTTTCCTCTCGCACCACTACCTACGCTACTTAGGTGACCTCTCCGGCGGGCAGGCAGTAGCCGTGCTGATGGGACGTCACTACGGAATTAGCTCAGAAGCCTTGAGTATGTATCGCTTCGACGAGCTACCCAAGCCTAAAATCTTCAAAGATTCATACCGCACTCTCCTTGATAACGCACCTCTGAGCGAAGAAGAACGTCAAAACGTCGTTGACGAAACACTCCGTGGCTTCCAATACAACGCAGAACTTTTCAGCGAACTGATGGAACAAGAATCTCACTAATCTCGCCTCATACAGTAAAAGGTGGATATCTCCAACACCGGAGATATCCACCTTTTACTGTATGACCACTGTTATTTGAAAGAGCGACGAGCCTTACGACGTTCCCGAAGATATTCCACACCGACAGGAAGAACAGAGGCAACCACAATCACAATAACGATAGCCTCAACATTGTCTCGGATAAAAGGAATACCGCCTAAAAGTACACCAGCAAAGACAAGAGTAAAGACCCACGTAATCGCACCGGTAATATTCCACTTCGCAAAATCACGATAACGATATTTCGCAATACCTGCAGCTAACGGAACAAAAGTACGCACAATAGGAACAAAACGTGCAAGAACCAGTGCTTTGCCACCATACTTTTCAAAAAAACTTTCTGCCGCATGAAGATTCTTAGTGTTCAACACCTTCGCATCGGCGCTAAAGAATCTACGACCAAAACGATGCCCCAAATAATAACCGATTTGGTCACCAGCAACAGCAGCAATACACAAGCACAAGAGCATAACCCAAAGGTTCAAGCCCAACTGAACGTGAATAAGACCGAGAGTAAAGAGGAGAGAATCACCCGGAAGGAACGGGAACAGCACACCAGATTCAATGAATACAATCAACGTGACCACAGCCAAAGCCCATGGGCCAGCTTGCTCAAGAATCTTCTCGATATCTATACCTAATAACGCGATAGGCATCTGCACCATGTCAAGAACACCTGCCAAAAGAAGATGGCTCATAAAAAACTTTCCTATTGATAACGGTCTAATGAAAGTAAACTCCTGCCGATTCTACTAGGTAAAAGCTCCGTATAGGCTGAGAACATAAGATTACCTACATCTCTTCTCAAAGGCTTCAGCATCCATAGAAGCTTCCGTA
Organism: Rothia sp. P7208; assembly: GCF_048512915.1. Classification (NCBI taxonomy): domain Bacteria; kingdom Bacillati; phylum Actinomycetota; class Actinomycetes; order Micrococcales; family Micrococcaceae; genus Rothia; species Rothia sp. P7208. The sequence continues at coordinate 465,252 of NZ_JBLXXW010000001.1, read as the reverse complement.
GACTACAAGATATGTCGAATTACTCGCAGACGCATCAGCCTGAGCTACATACAGAAGCAATAAAACTTCTCAGAAAACTCACAGGAAAAAATGACGTAGCCTTCCACCCCGGACAGTACGAAGCTATCGAAGCTCTTGTGCAACATCGTCGTAGAGCCCTCGTCATCGAACGTACTGGATGGGGAAAATCTGCAGTATATTTCATCGCCTCATTACTGATGAGATCATATGGGGCAGGTCCTGCTCTCATCATTTCTCCACTACTAGCTCTGATGCGTGACCAAGTACAAGCAGCCGCTCGTGCTGGAGTCAAAGCTGCCACCATCAATTCATCAAACGTCACTGACTGGGATGAAATACAACAACAACTACGTGATAACACTCTAGACGTGCTCCTCATCGGGCCAGAACGTCTCAACAATCCAGACTTCTGCGAACGCTGGTTACCAGAAATCGTCGAATCCCTTGGGCTGCTCGTTATTGACGAAGCACATTGCATCTCTGACTGGGGGCATGACTTTCGCCCAGATTACCGACGTATTCGGAATATCATTGCAGAGCTAAAGCCCACTACTCCTATACTGGCAACAACAGCCACTGCAAACCAACGAGTGATAGAAGACATTGCAGAACAGCTTAACTACTCTCACAAGACACTAAAAAACTCTTCTCCACAAAGCTCCGATATCTTCATTCTGCGTGGTCCTCTCTCTCGTGACTCCCTCCGGCTAGGGGTTCTTCAGATGAAAGATCCGACAGAGCGCATCGCTTGGCTTGTTGAGCACCTTAAGACATTCACCGGCTCCGGAATTATCTACACTCTCACCGTGTCTGCTGCAGAAGATATTGCGCGGATTCTTAAAACTGCCGGATACGCTGTGCAACCATATAGCGGGAAGATGTCGGTTGAAGAACGTATCGAAGCAGAAGAATCACTGCGAGCTAATAAGGTTAAAGCTCTCGTTGCCACAAGTGCGTTAGGTATGGGCTTCGATAAGCCAGATATGGGTTTTGTGATTCACTGTGGCGCTCCATCGAGTCTCATTGCTTACTATCAGCAAGTCGGTCGTGCCGGACGCGGCACTCAACAAGCAGACGTCTTATTGTTACCAGGATTAGAAGACCAAGATATTTGGGAATACTTTGCAACTGCTTCTATGCCCACTGAAGAAAATTGTTCTGCCGTTCTTTCTGCCTTAGAAGTAGCTCGGCAACAGAATCAACCCATGACTATTAGTGCGTTAGAAACTATGGTTGATATTCGTCGCAGCAACCTCGAACTTCTTTTAAAGGTACTTTCTGTAGAAGGCGCCGTATATCGAGTTTCTCAACGTTGGGTGGCAACTGGAACACCATGGAAATACGATCATGAGCGATATGCAAAGGTGGCGCAAACGCGTCAGCATGAGCAAGAAGCAATGGTTTCGTACATTAACACTTCCTCATGTCGTATGGTCTACATGGCACAAGAGTTAGATGACGCTACTGCCAAGAAATGTGGGCGTTGTGATAACTGTGCAGGAACTTGGTATCCACAACAGGTTAGCTCCACTTCTCGTCATATTGCTGAACAAAGTTTTGGCGAAGTTGGTGTTCATATTGAGCCTCGTCGCATGTGGCCAAATGGACTTAAAAAACTTCTTGAACAAAGTATCTTTGCTGAAGATGACGTAGATATACCGCAGGGCTCAAAAATTCCCGATGAAGAGCGCGCCTGTGAAGGTCGAGCACTGGCACGATTGAGCGATATTGGGTGGGGTAATGTCCTACGAGAGATATTTAAAGAAAATGCTGAAGATGGTGAAATATCTACTGAATTAGGTAGAGCTTGCGTGAAAGTGCTTGCTCAATGGGACTGGCAGGATCGTCCTCAGGTTGTGATTGGGATTCCATCTGAACGTCGTCCGCGTTTAGCGTCTTCTCTTGCTCGTGGTCTTGCTCAAACAGGGCGCCTTAAAGATTTAGGAGATGTGCAGCTGGTGCACCCAACCTCGCATGAGCAAGGCAATTCTGTTTTTCGTTGTTTAGGGGTGTGGAACTCTTATGTGGTTCCTGACTCGATGAAAGATTTTTTGCAGGCGCATCATCCGAGGGTGCTTCTTGTCTCTGATTGTGTGAACTCTAGATGGAGTATGACGGTTATTGCTCGTCAGCTGCGTCGGGCTGGAGCACATAGTATTTATCCTTTTTCTTTAGCTGTTTCCTAGATAAAAATAGTATTTGAGTAGTTTATATGTGTAACACAGAATATATTCATGCGCGTGGTGTTAAACGGCAAGACCATCATAAATGGATGCAAGAGGCTTTAGTTTTAGCGGAGCACGCTTTAGAAAGCTCAGATGTGCCTATCGGCGCTCTGGTTGTTACTTCAGATGGAAGTGTTATTGGTCGTGGATACAACCAGCGTGAAAAAAACCAAGACCCTACCGCTCATGCTGAAATCATTGCTCTACGTGAAGCTGCCGAACAACGTGGACAGTGGCGTTTAGAGGACTGCACGTTAGTTGTGACGATTGAACCGTGCATTATGTGTGCTGGCGCAATTTTGTTGAGCAGAATATCAACTGTTGTTCTTGGTGCATGGGAAGAAAAAACAGGGGCGGCAGGGAGCTTATATGACGTTCTGCGTGATAGAAGATACCCACATTCTGTCGAGGTGTATTCTGGTGTTTTAGAAGAAGAATGCGCATCTCTTATGAAAACTTTTTTTGAAAAGAAACGCTCAGAAAGTCACGGTCCATCTGGTCACTTTTGAGGTTCTTCACGACTGGTGTTCATGAAAGTTACCCCTAGTGCTGAGTGCTCGGTGTGATATTTCTGCCAGTAGTTGGTTGAAAATCTCACACCAAAACACCGAAACTGACCGACGAGTTCAAGTTATGATTTTCTCACAGAGAAGAATACGTGGCTCATAGGGGGAGAAGAATATGCTCATCGTCGATAACATCTGGGCCAAAGGGCGGCATAATGCGCTCTTTGGCCGTATAAGCTTCACCCTCAACCGCGGAGAAGTCATCCTCATCCAAGCAGATAGCCAGCTCGAAAGAACCGCGCTGTCGCTAACACTCACAGGGCGAATGAAACCTTCTGGCGGAACTATTCTTTGGACAGACCCTCAAAAGCCTTCCCGAGAAGAATCCAGTATGAAAAAGCTTCGTCGTCGTTCAGAACTGATCGACTCTCCGAACATCAACGAACCAGAAAACCATATGAGAGTTCGTGATTACGTATCAGAAATGCTGAGCTACACCATGGGGCCATTTACCAGACCACGCTCTGGGAAATGGCTTAAAGAACACGGATTGGAAGACCTCGATAACCTCTGGAATGAACAAGTAACCGGAGAACAAAATATTCGCCTTATGACCACTCTTGCCGCCAATTATCAGCACGCAGACTTACTCGTTTTTGATACCCCCTCACGGCACCTCAACCACACACGCATGTGGCTACCATACCTTCTACAACTAGCTGAAAACGAAGAGCGCCCCCGTGCCGTCGTCGCTGTTGTCCCTCATATTTCCTCCACGTGGGACGGAAAACAGGCCGTGGTAGGAAGCGCACACGATGAACTCCTCAACGAAGAAAACGTGAAAACACCTGAAGAACAAGATTCACATCCAGAAACAAACTTCTCGAACGAAGAAAAAGAACACGAACTTCCCCAAGATAAACCTGATACAGCAAAGGAGAGTGAACAACAATAAATGAGCATCCTCAGAGTTACTCTCGCTGAACTCAAACGCCTCACCGCAGGAATGCTGCCAAAACTTGTTCTCATGGCGATGGCTTGTATTCCCTTGCTGTATGGCGGAATATATCTATACGCAAACTGGGACCCCTATGATTCTGTAGATGACGTTCCTGGTGCGTTAGTCATGCTCGACTCCGGTGGAACCACCCAAGACGGCGAAACCATAAACATCGGAGAAGACGTCGAAAAAACTCTCCTTGATAAAGCGAATTTTTCGTGGCATAAAGTATCAACTCGAGAACAAGCTGTTGAAGATGTCACTCGAGGAGTCTACGACTTTGCGCTAATTATTCCTCAAGATTTTTCTCAGAAACTGCAATCTGCTGGGTCTTTTGTACCCGACGAAAACGGCAAAACTCCTGATATTGACCCCCAAGTTGCGGGGATTGAAGTAGTTACTAACGATGCAAACAACTATATTCTGACAAATATCGTGGCAAAAGCTGGAACAGCTGTTCGTGACTCTGTGGCATCGGAAGTCGGCGATAAAACAGCGAATGCCTTACTCGCAAGTTTCACTACCATTCACTCAAACCTGCACGAAGCTAGCGATGGAGCCAACCAACTAGACCAAGGAACTATCACTCTCAGCGATGCTGTTGGGCAACTCAAAAATGGAACTAGCACGCTCAACAACGGAACAATACAACTGAGCGACGGAACAATACAGCTCAAAGACGGTTCTACTAAGCTTCTTACTGGACAAGAAAAACTAGCGGACGGATCTGCCAAACTTGCTCAGGGCGCACATCGACTCTCAGACGGTACGCAAGACGCTCAGAACGGGGCTTCTCGTCTAGCCGATGGCGCAAACACGCTTAACACTCACCTCGAATCAGCGGCTGAAGGTGCACAAAAACTTGCAACAGGTGCCTTAAAACTCGATGGTGGAGCCCAACAACTGGCTCAGGGCACTCAAACGCTCTCAGATGGTGCTCAACAGCTAGACCAAGGCACTATACGACTCAACGATGGTGCACAAAAATTAGCAAACGGTACTGAAGCGCTCTCTACGGGGGCGCAAAAACTTGCAGACGGTATAACAGCTATCGACGAAGGTGCCGCCCGTTTAGCTGAGGGAAACACAACCTTAGACAAAACTCTGGCAGATTCCCCACTACCTGAACTAGCTTCGGGGCTTAACGCCATGTGTCAGGCTCCTACCTCAGAAGAGCAAGTAGCTCACTATGCTCACCAGCTGACAGATGACGTGACAGCACAACTTCACCAGAACATTGAACGGCGTTTGCAAGCTCTTGTTCAAGAGGGAACTCTGACTCCAGAACAAGCACAGCAGATGCTTGAACTTTTAGGGTCAGAAGAAAATAAGGCGGTTTTGACAGACCTTAACACTGCCGTCTTACAAGGTATATCTGCTCAAATGACAGAATTTTCTTCTCTATGTGAGAATGGAACGTCAACGGTTGGCGAACATATCAACAGATTACTTTCTTCTACTCATGAGTTGTCTCAAGGCGCTCAAAAGCTTGCAGGCGCTACAACACAAGCTAAGACTGGTGCTGTTTCACTAGCTGACGGTGCAAAAAAGAGTTTCCAAGGTGCTCAACAGGTAGCTGATGGTACTCAAAAAGTTTCTGAGAATATGCACCAATTATCTTTGGGCGCTCAGAAACTTCATCATGGTGCTCAAGACCTTGTCGCAGGTACTTCTCAATTGAGTCAAGGAACTGTGACACTCGCTGATGGTACACACCAGCTTTCTGACGGTTCACAAAAATTATCTGATGGTGCTGAGCAGCTTGCTCATGGAACGCATCGCCTATCTTCGGGGGCGGGGGAGCTTGCTCAGGGTGCTGAACAGCTTGCTGACGGTGAGCAACAAGCACTTTCTGGGCAGTATTCTCTCAACGATGGAATTGACCGTGTTCATTCTGGTGCTCAGAAACTTCACAACGGGGCCTCAAAACTGGATCAGGGTGCTGGAGAGATTCATTCGGGAACTCAAAAGCTTCAAGATGGTGCCGGAGAACTCTCTGAAGGACTAGAGGAGGGAACGAACAAAGTCCCTTCACTGAATGAGGAAGAGCAACGTCGTATTGCGAACGTGATGTCTCATCCTGTCAAGCTTAAGGAGACGTCGTTAGCTTCTGGAAGCACTTACGGTGAAGGCATGGGGCCGTTCTTTATTGTGTTGGCATTATGGATTGGCGCTTTGATGCTGGTTCAGACGCTACGACCGGAGAATACGCGAGCTTTGGCGTCTTCTGCTCCGACCTTACGTATTGCTATTGGTAGCTGGGGGCCTTTTGCTGTTCTTGGCGTATTACAAACTCTTTTGTTGTTCTTGGCGGTACATTTTGGTCTTGGTTTCAAGATGGAACATCCGTGGCTTTTGTTGCTGTTCTTAACGTTTGTTTCTTGCGTTTATACCGCTGTGATTTATGGTTTTGTAGCTTTGTTATCTGCTCCTGGTAAGCTTTTAGCGCTTGTGGTGCTTATTGTACAGTTGGTAACTGCTGGCGGTATGATGCCCTATGAAACGTTACCTATGTCTATTCGTTGGTTACATTCGTTCCTTCCGATGGGGTATGCTCTCAGCGGTACACGCCGTCTGGCCTATGGAATTGATTATGGTGCGATTACAGGTGATGTACTTGTTCTCGCCGCATGGGGTGTTTTCGGTTTATTCTTAGGGTTTATTGGAACCTATAAGAATCGCACATGGAATTTGAAGAAACTTAATCCGGAGATTGCAGTTTAATGTCGGTGTCTCATACTCAAGATGAATCTGTCTCAGATTTTCAGTATCCTACCCCTGCGGTTGCTGCGGTAACGCGCCGTCCGGGGCGTACTAACCGTACGCAATTCAAGCTTTTTCAGGCTGCCTTGGAGATTATGAGCCAGAAGGGCGCTGAGGCGACGACGGTGGAAGAAGTAGCGCTTAAAGCTGGAGTTTCTAAAGGAACTGTTTATTATAATTTTGGTTCTAAAAAGACGATGATTGAGCAGCTTCTTCAATATGGTGCGCAGCTTTTGAAGACTCGGGTGCAACAGGGGTCTCAAAAGTCTGATCCGCGTGAGGCGATGAGGGCTGGTATTAAGGAAGCTTTTGAATATTTGGCTGAGCATCCTGGTTTTGCGCGTTTGTGGATTACTGAGATTTGGCGCAGTAAAGAACCTTGGTCTGAGGCGATTGTGAAGACTCGTCAGGATTTGGTGAGCGAACTAGAAAATATGGTCAAAGCGATTGGGACTCGCTACCCTGTGGACCATGCTCAAGATCCAGAGGCCGTATCTATTTCTATTTTTGGGTCTATTTTTATGCTTGCAATGGACCGTGAAATTCATGCTGCTGAGCGTACCTCTGAGGACGCTACTCGTGCTGTGATGTTGACGGTTGATTCTTATATTGCGCACTAGGACGTGTATTTTGCGTTGAGGAACTGCGTGAGACGAATTTTTCTGCTCAAAAGTTGAGAATGTTTGGTATTAACGGGTAAACTTGCCACAGTTGGTGACGTGTCCGAGCGGCCGAAGGTGCAACACTCGAAATGTTGTGTACGGTAACCCCGTACCGAGGGTTCAAATCCCTCCGTCACCGCGATGATGAGCCTCTCTATACTGCAAGTCAGTGTGGAGAGGCTCTTTTTATGCTGACCTTGTGGTGCGGTGGTGATTATCTTTTTCACAGCCTGTGTTTTTCGTCGAGACAGCGGTACAGTTTTGGGCTGAAAATGGTAGCTTGAGAGTATGCGTTTAACCATCCTTGACCATCCGTTGGTCTCACATAAAATTTCTGTTCTTCGTGATAAGAACACACCGTCTCCAATTTTCCGTCAGCTTGTTGAAGAGATTGTGACACTTTTGGCATATGAGGCGACTCGTACTATTCGTACTGAAGAGCGTGAGATTGTCACTCCTGTTACGTCTACAACTGGTAAGGTACTGACGAAGCCACGTCCGTTGGTTGTTCCTATTTTGCGTGCTGGCTTGGGAATGTTAGAGGGTATGACTCGTTTGATTCCTACTGCTGAGGTTGGTTTCTTAGGAATGGCTCGTAACGAGCAGACTCTAGATATCGTGACCTATGCTGAGCGTTTGCCTGAAGATTTGTCGGGGCGTCAGGTGTATGTTCTTGATCCGATGCTTGCAACGGGTGGAACGTTGATCGAATCTATTAAGTTCTTGCGTGCTCGTGGTGCGGAGCAGATTACTTGCTTGTGTATTATCGGCGCTCCTGAGGGTATTGCTGCTTTACGTGAGGGCATTGATGGGTTCGAGAACGTTGATTTGTTCTTGGCTGCTGAAGATGAGTGTCTCAACGATAAGGCGTATATTGTTCCTGGTCTTGGCGACGCTGGTGACCGTCTATATGGTCTTGCTCAGTAGCCAGATATTGGACCGTCTGGCGTTTCGTCATTAAAAAATTTTTGACCTTATTAAATGGGGGTATAAGAGTTCACGCTCTTATACCCCCATTTGCATACAAAATGTATAAACCGTGTTGTTTAATATTTTGCGTAGTGTTTGAGTGTAATTTTTTGTGAGATTATTTTGGGTTGCTGGGGTGGTGTTTAGAGGCTCTTTTCTACACTCTTGGGATAAATGTGGGAAAGTGTTGGCATGAAGGAGTGCTCCTCACTTTATGGATGAGTTTTGGTGTTGTTATGTTGGGGTCGCTCGGTGTTGGTGGTGGCTTAGTGTACCTATTTAGTACGTATGCTTTGTTGTGAATCTTGGAAGAATGCGATGGTGGTGGGAGCTTTTTGTGAGGTGTGTGGTCTTGTGTGGTTTAGGCTGGGTGAGTTTGGGACTGGTTATTGATCTTGGTGTTAGTAGGGACGAAAAAGGAGAAAAGTTGAGGTTAGTCTTGACAAATCGCTAGTGCTACACGGTGTTGTTGGTTGGTGTATATCAAACAAAAGTGTACGCCCCGAAAATACAGGTTGTTTGTGTATAAAAAATAATATTTGCGAATTTTTATGTATCAAAATATGAGAAAAAGCAAGCCTGTATAGACATCATTTCTTGAGATTTTTCCCTCAAACGTCCAAAAAACAGAGGAATGTTACTTGATTTATCGACGAAATCATACAACGATAAAACGGTAAAGCGATCAAGAGCCTCATACGTGAAAAAGCAGAAGATCCTGCACCAACCACCTAGATGCGCGCTCTTATCCCACCACAAGAAGACAGGTAAAAAGAATGTCCGGAGCACCTGGATACGTCCATATCTCCCAGCGGAACAGAGTATCAACTCAACGCACTGCGACCAACCTAACTCAGGGACGTCACATGCCCAAACACCCCGCAAGCCTGCGTCCTATGACAACACCTCACATTGACAACCCACCAGCAAAACTCAACCACCCCGAGAGCGAAGCACGCGGTTTTGTCATCTATGTCGGGCTCTCTGAAGAAACAGCAGCATCAAACGGAACCTCGCTCGTACGCATCGTACAAGAACTACGCGACTACACCCGAGGTATCGTGCCAGAAGCTGACTCCTACGCAGCCGTTGCGCTGGCACCATCCGGCGCAGAAGGCACAGACCTTGAAGTTGTACGCAACGCACTAGGCGACCCAACCGCCGTGCACCACCAGCCTGAGCCATTCTCCTCGACACAATACTCATCCCAAGAGCACAAACCCGCTCACTCCGTTGGTGTTCTTATTGACCTATCCCGTCGAGAAGTATTCCTAGATGGGGAAGTCCTCAACCTCACCTACAAAGAATTTGAACTCTTGAACTACCTCGTTGAAAACGGTGCACGCACCGTTGGGCGAGAAGAACTACTCGCAAGCCTCTGGCGAGATGCTGAAGAAACACCCAATGAACGAACTATCGACGTTCATATTCGCCGACTCCGTTCAAAATTGGGGCGTCTTGCTAACACGGTACGTACTGTACGAGGACAAGGCTACCGATTCTATGAGCACCCCGAAGTTGTTGTTTGGGCCGCTCCCGAATACTCTATCTAAACTAACGTATAGCATAAAAACCCCTGTAGGCGTCTAGAAAATAGGCGCCTATACGGGTTTAAAGAGAAACACGAAAAAACAAAAACTATGGCTGACACACCAACTCTTTCAATAACGTCTCTAGGAACAGGCCCAAAAACTATTGTCTTTCTGCATGGACTCATGGGACGTGGCAAAAATTTCACCGCAATTGCAAAGAACCTCGAACAAGACTTTACAATTCTGCTCATCGACCTTCCCAACCACGGAAACTCTCCATGGACAGAATCCTTCGACTATAACAACATGGCAGATAGCGTCGCACAAGCTATCTGCGCATACCACGGCGAACCCGCCCCCGTTGTTGATGTCGTTGGACATTCCATGGGAGGAAAGGTCGCAATGCTCTTAGCGTTAAGACATCCAGAACTCGTGCGAAAGCTCGTAGTCTTAGATATTGCACCCTCAGCTTCTAACGGAAACTTTACCCATCTGCTTGGCTCTCTTCTGAAACTTCCTATCGAGGAATTCTCGACGAGGGCCGAAGCCCATAGAATGCTAACACCAGCCGTGCCAGACTCTAGCGTGCGAGGATTCTTACTTCAAAACCTCATTCGCACAGAAGAAGGATTCTCTTGGCAACCCAACTTACAAATGCTCTTTGAAAACCTGCCGAAAATTATGGGATGGCAAAACCCCAACCTTTCCTTCAACCGACCGGTGCTATGGATTGCAGGAGGGCGCTCGCCATATATCACATCAAAAGATACCCCTGTTATGAGGAGCCTCTTCCCACGTGTGCAAAAAGTTGTGTTTAAAAATGCTGGACACTGGGTGCACGCAGACCAGCCGGAAGAGACCGTGTACGCCCTCAAAAAGTTTCTAGCTCAAAGCTAGAGACCGGCTAAGATGGTGCTTATGGCTGAAGAACTTTCACAAAGACCAGATGACACGCGAACGCTGATTATGATGCGTCACGCTGAAGCTGACTGGGGTATGGACGATTTCAACCGCCCCCTCACTTCTCGCGGGCACCTTCAAGCCCGAGCCGCGGGCGAATGGCTGCACCATACAGGAACTCTTCCCGAAATGATCGTTTCTTCTGCTGCATTGCGCACTCGGCAGACAACAACATGGGTATGCGAAGCTCTCGGAGAAAAAGCCCCAACTGCCTCCCTCGACGAGAGGCTCTATAACGCTCCAGCTCGTATGCTGCGTCAGTGTATTGAGAATACCCCCGATTCTGTTCGCTCAATGATGTTAGTGGCTCACTTGCCGGGCGTACAAGATGCAGCAATGGATTTAATGAGTTCAACATCTGACTACGAATCACTCATGGATATCTCTTATGGTTTTCCGCCCTCTTCGATTGCGGTCTTTGAGGTGGAGACTTCTTGGTCTGAACTATTAGATCACGATGCGCGACTAGTTTCTTTTAGAACTTTCTAAGTTTTGAGGAGAACATAAAAATCCCTGGGTGCTTTCATATGAAAGCACCCAGGGATTTTTATGTGGCGGAGACGGGGGGATTTGAACCCCCGGTCGAGTTTAACCCCGACCCTTCATTAGCAGTGAAGTCCATTCGGCCGCTCTGGCACGTCTCCAACACCGTATCGTGTTTAGCCCGTCAACATCTGACTCAACCGCAATACAGCATTCACCATACTAGCTGTTTTGTGGGGTGTGGTCAAATAATTCTGTTGTCAGAGCCAGCCGTTCTTTAACCTAAAAGAAAAACCGTGTCTCCCACTCATGAGAAACACGGTTTTACGTGGCGGATGGTAAGGGATTTGAACCCTTGAGACGGGGTTACCGCCTACTGGTTTTCAAGACCAGCTCCTTCGGCCGCTCGGACAACCATCCGTAGAAGAATCTATCAGAGAATCAAAAGGAATACAAAATCTGACGGTGACATTGTGTCAGAAAACATAAAATATTAGATGAATCGTGAAGGTGCACGAGTCAAAAACGGCCCCTCTCTAGGTGATTTTTCAATCTTCTTAACGTAGTGTTGCGTTTGACATAGTGTCAGCAAATTAATTTAGGGTAACCTAAGAAAAAGGAAGTAGATGAAAGGGGGAGAACGTGAGCCTCAAAGACTTCTTACAAGGACGCCGTAACGACGCAGAACTCGGCCAAGGAATCTGGAGACGCGCACACGACCGCTTCAACCGTGGAATCGACAGATTCCACCAAATCCTCGAAAAACTACCAGACGACGGAACCCTTGAACTCGTCGTTCCAGAAGCAAACGCCCTAGCCGATCTACTACCACGCGTACGAACAATCGCAGCCCGCGCCCAACAACTAGCGCCCAGCAACAGCACCGACATCCCCGCATCACCCAGCGGCGTCTACTCAGAACTTCATCGGTGTCTATCTCGTGCCGGAAACTCCGTCGCACTATGCGCAGAGGCCCTTGCCATGGTACGTTGCGCCGGAAGCTGCGAATTCCAATGCAACCGACAAGAAATCGTCATGCGACGTGTCGAAACAGTGCGAGAACACATTGAACGTGCAGAAGAACTCCTGCAACAAGCACACTACGAAACAACACAACGACACAACGAATACGCACAACAAAAAATTAGTGCATCCGCCTAAACACTGCCAGTACTCATCAAAGACCCCAAAACGTCTAAACTAAAACACGATGAGCAACACCACACAACACCCCACCAACCCACGGCGCAAATACATACTCCTCACCCTCGCCGCCCTCACCGTTGCTCTTAGCGCCGGAATCATCGGCGTGCTCCTGACCGAATTCCTCCACCTCATCAGCAAAACTCAACAGGTGCCCCACCTAACACCTATTATGATGGCAACCGCCGGCGCCATCAGCGGAATCTGCTGGTGGAAACTACGCCAAAAAAACCTACCTAGCACCCAAGACATCATCACCACACGCGCGCAACACTACCCCTTCACCAGAACAACCATTGACGCCTTCACACAAGTATTCCTCGTCGGCGCAGGAGCTTCCATCGGCAGAGAAGCCGCCCCTCGACAACTTGCAGCAACCATCGCCCACCGTCTCTACCACCCACAACACTTCACCCCAGAAGAACGCAACTTTCTTACCGCCGCCGCCTGCGGTGCAGCACTCGGGGCAGTCTACAACACCCCATATGCTGGAGCCGCTTACACCATCAGCATCGTTTCCCCCACCAAAAAATGGAGCAAAATTCTCGCCGCTCTAACGATCAGTTATCTTGCAGTCCTCATCCCTAGAGCCATCTACGGCGCCGCACCCTACTACCAACTACCAATATACAAACTCGAATATTCCAGCTGGATATGGGTGATTGGAGCCATCCTTATCGGCGCAATACTTGGCACAACCTTTCGTATCATTAGTCAAAATATCATCCAAAAAATACGCAAAGAACACCCCCGCCACTGGTGGAAACTACCTGCACAACTATGCTCACTCATGCTCCTCACCGCAGTCATCGCCACCTACCAGCCAAATATTCTAGGAAACGGTGTCCTCATCATTGAACAAGGACTCCACCACAAAATTACCCTCAGCAGTTTCCTCATCCTCGCCATCACCAAACCGCTACTCACACTTCTGAGCCTACGAGCTGGTGCCGCCGGCGGAACCCTCACACCCGCGTTAGCTACTGGCGCAAGCATCGGTGCCTATATCGCGCTCGCATCCGGAACACCCGAACAACTACCGGTCTTCATGCTCCTTGGTGCGACATCATTATTATCTGCTAGCGAATCATCAGCACTTTTTGGGGCACTATTTACCATAGAACTCACCCACGCGCCGATGGAGTTATGGGCGCCGCTCCTCATGTGCTCTATCGGCGCTGAATACCTCGGAAAAATACTCAACCGGCACATACAACACAACACGTGGCTCAACCCGCCACATTAGTAGCCATTAATGTGGCTACAGAGTAGAGAAGAAAAACCTCTGAGCTATGGTTTCATGGATACGGTACGACAAATAACACCGCTGACATCAACCCAAATTCAAAGGAAACAATGAACCGCTACGCCCACATCGACGCTATGAGAGCTTTTGCCGTCCTACTCGTCGTATTTTCCCATGCAGGTCTTAGCTTTGTCCCTGGCGGTTCTGGCGTTACCATTTTCTTCGTTATCTCCGGCTTCATCATCACATTCTTACTTCTGAGAGAGCGAGAACAAACCGGAGGATTTGACGTCAGCGGATTCTACATGCGACGTCTCATCAAAATCTTCCCACCTATGCTCCTAGCGTTAATTATCCCCACGCTGATTTATATGAGCCTTGGCGGAAAAATCGATATCATCGACTTCCTCGGACAAATATTCTTCTTCTTCAACTGGCGTTACCTAGACTCACAGGTAGCAGTTCTACCCGGTTCTGTTGTGACCTGGAGCCTGTCTATTGAAGAACAGTTCTACCTTGTCTTTGCACTCATCTGGCTCTTCGCCGTGAAAAGCAAACACTATAAAAAAATTGTGGCAGGCATTGCCTCAACCGCTATCATCTATTCAATCTGCTCTCGCATATATTTAAGCCTTCACCACGCCACCGGAGACCGTATCTACTTTGGTACAGGAACTCGTGTTGAAGCTATTGCGCTAGGGACGCTAGTTGCACTATGGTTCTTTACCTACCGCAATACTCCAGCAGTTCAAGGTCGCCGTGTCGTTGGTACTCGGTTCCGAAATACGCGAAGAATCCGTGACGGTAGAACTGTTCCTCTCATGGGGCGTAACACAATCGTGATTCTTGCCGTGCTTCTATATCTTGTGTCTCTGCTCATTCGCGATGAGTTCTTCCGCCAAACAATTCGCTACACCATTCAAGCTATTGCCGCAGCCATGATGATTCTATGGGGGCAAGTTGCGATTCGTGAAAAACTTGGTGAGCAGCTGATGAATATTTTACGGTGGAAAGGCCTACAGCTCTTAGGACTAGCAAGCTACAGCATCTATATCTCTCACGATGTTCTTTACCATTTTCTTGAGCCACACCTTGAAATGCTTCCTCGCCCAGCCTTAGTGCTAACACTCGTAGCAAGCGGTCTAACTCTTGGCATCCTGATGTATAGGTGCATTGAAGTTCCCGCGTTACGGTATAAAGATCGGCATTTTGCGTCCGTACATACAAAAGCTCAGCAAAAAAGCGCATAAGAAAAAGCCCGTAAACTTTAGAAAATATAGCGGACTATCCATCGAGAAAAATGGGCAGAACCTTCCCTTGCGAAGATTCTGCCCATTGAACATCTCTCAACCCCTATTTTTGTAGAGGTACCTGTCGGATGAAAAAGCTGAGAACAAAGCTCAACAATACCGCTGGTATAGAGAACAAGAAAATAGGAGGCATCGCCGTAGAAAATGCTTCAGCAATTAGCTGTTGAGCAGTCTCCGGCAAAGACGCCAAAACCTGTGGAGTAAGCGAACTGAGTTGTTGAGCGTTGAGAGAGTGCGCTGTCATCTGAGCAGAATGTTGTTGTGTAAAAGCCGTGAGATTACCAATAAATAAAGACCCTGAAACAGCAATTCCTAGAGAAGCCCCTAATTGTCGGATAAATGTTGTTGTAGAAGTTCCTGCCCCAATATCACGTGGAGGAACACTATTTTGAACAACCAGTAGAGTATTCTGCAACGTAAAACCGATACCAACACAAATCACGACCATCAACACCGATAACCATAGGTACGATGTGTGCTGGTCGATAAGGCTAAACCCAAAAAGCCCCAGAATAATCAAAGCCGGCCCAGCAACAAGATACAACTTATAGTTTCCTGTAGCAGAAATTAGACGACCTGAAATGATTGTGGCGGCAACTTGAGCAAAAGTCATAGGAAGAATCATCAGACCAGCAACAGTTGCAGAAACACCCCACACCATTTGGAAAAATGTCGGAAGGTACGCGCCCACGCTCATCATCGCAGCAGAGACACCGACTCCCATGAAAACGCAAACCCACACATTAGGGTCTTTGAGAATACCTAAAGGAATCAACGGTTCTTTAACGCGTAACTCCACCGCAATAAAGAGCGCAACACTGACTACCGCTAAGGCGATGAGAGCCATGATTTGTGGAGAACCCCAAGGATACACGGTTCCGCCCCAGCTCGACACCAGAATAAGCGATGATGAACCAATAACCATCAGAATAATACCGAGATAGTCGATACGTGGCGGCGTAGCGTGTTTTGGTGTACCAAGATGCAAAAACTTGAGGATAAAGAACAACGCAAGAGCACCTAATGGAAGATTCACGTAGAAGACCCAACGCCAGCTCAGTGCATCAGTTAGGAAACCACCTAATAAAGGACCGGCAACAGACGCAATACCAAAAGCTGCCCCAATAAGGCCCATATAGCGTCCACGGTCGCGTGGCGCTAACACATCGGCAAGAATAGCTGTTGCACCTGTAAAAATTCCACCTCCACCGATGCCTTGAACTGCTCGGAAAAGAATAAGCTGCCACATAGACCCTGCCACACCACAGAGCACTGAACCGACAAGAAAAACTACCGCCGAAAATAGAAAGAGAGTTTTTCGTCCGTAAAGGTCACCTAACTTACCGTAAATGGGTAAGGTAATGGTCGAAGAAATCATATATGCCGTGATAACCCACGAAATATGCTCTAATCCGTTTAAATCACCAACAATAGTGGGCAATGCGGTAGCAACAATGGTCTGATCTAGCGCAGCTAAAAGAACCGTTAACAACAGTCCAATAAGAATCATGCGTAGCTCACGAGAACCGGGAACAAGCCACGAAGAACTACCGTGTATATCAGGTGATGCAGGTGAAGGCACTAAAACTCCTAAATATTCAGAGGCCGAGGCTACGACCTATTCACTCTACTCCGAGGTTCTATAAAACACCTTATGATGTAAGGAATCTTAAATGTGATGTTTTAACTATTTTTAGAGGATATGACAAGGGCTATTGATTTTCGATAAAGCTGCTCTCAGACCGTCATAGTTCTAGGAGTCTTGAGGACTCTATCTATACACTGGAGATGAACAATATCATCGGCTCATTAGGAGTACAGCTCTCATGCCACATTTTCACCGCAATGAACGTGCCGCATCGTTGCCTGCCCGCCTATCTCGCAGCTGGTTACTTGTCTCAGCCGCTTCTTCTGAAGAAGATATCGCAAATGCTTTAGAGTCAGAATCAGATTCCATCCTCATCGATCTTGAAGATGGGACACCTGAAGATTTTAAAGACGAATCGCGTGAAAAAATTGTTGAACTGCTCAATGGGGAAGTCAGTACTTGGGCCAGAATCAACGGCATGAGAACAGAACACTGGAAGAAAGACGTTCAAGCACTCAGCAACGTTAAAGGACTACGCGGAGTCATGTTGGCAGAAACTGAGCACCCCGATGAAGTGACTCGAACTGCGATGATGATGCCAGCTGGTACACCGGTTATTGCATTAGTGGAATCTGCCTTAGGTATGGTGAACGTGGTAGATATTGCGCGTGCACCGGGGACGTTCCGTCTAGCCTTCGGAGTGGGTGATTTTCGTCGAGATACAGGCGTCTCGGATGACCCTATCGCCTTATCCTACGCGCGTTCTCAACTTGTGTTAGCGTCACGTGTTGGCGGCTTGCCTGGTCCTATTGACGGCCCTTCGCTAGGTAAACACGGTGGCTCTTTGATGAGTGACTGCGCTGTGACCTCAAGCCACGGTATGACCGGAAAATTACTTCTTGACCCTCAGCAAGCAGAAACTATTAATATTGCGCTTGCTCCTAGTGAAGAAGAAATTCAATGGGCACGCGAAATGTTAGCCGAATCAACAAATGGTGCAGTTCCCAAAGACGGTTCATACCTTCCACGTTTGGCGCGTGCACGTAAAGTTTCTGAACTTGCGAAAACTTACGGATTGTGGCGTAATTAGCGCCTTAACTGTTAACCTGCAGTGTGCCGGTCATCTGCATACCCGATGAGGTACGCCCAAGATAATGCTGTAACAATAGTGAGGATTACTGTGCCTACAAGAGACGAATCTATAGGAAAAAGGGAACGGTAAAAGAACCAGATACCTGCTGAGGGTAGGAGTGCGACTAAAAAGAGCAGGATAAAACCGCGCGAATAACGGAGTCCTGTTCGATGCTTATCGAATGTGAAATGCTCCCGTTGCATGAGAGAGTTTCCTCCAAAATGAGAAAATTTTAAAAGCGAGTGTACTAATACAATAACGCTTTATAGTTACTGTATCTAGAGGCACACAAAGCAAACATATATTTTCTTGGGAAAGCATTAAAAAGAGTTCAAAGAGACCTAATAACGACACCTCGACGAATAGTTCAACGAAAAAAGAAAGCCCGTTAACTGAAACAGCGCTTTTACCATGACCATGGTAAAAGCGCTGAATATTGAGCCCCCAGTCGGATTTGAACCGACGACCTTTTCTTTACGAGGGAAATGCTCTACCCCTGAGCTATGGAGGCCTAATCCACCCTAAAGTGAACGAAAAACACTGTACCAGAACACCCGTTCTTACGCCAGTTCACAGCAAATATTTTGTGTCTCATGACGGTGCGTGCTCAAGAAACACCAATACACTATGGTTTTCTAGTAATAGCACCATCATAGGAACGGAGAACCAACCATGAACACAAATACCCCTTACACCCGACGTACTCTCTTTGGCGTCAGCGCTTTCACCGCTACAACACTCCTACTCACCGCCTGCGGAACAACAGATAGCACCGCCTCATCTCACGGCAACACCAAAGCCGTAGACACCGGTGTACGAGACGACAACGGATACCACCTCAATACCGTTCTCAACGACAAACCAACCGTCACACTCTTTACCGATTACCAGTGCCCCTACTGCAAAAAAGCTGACCCCGCCTACCTCGAAGCAGCCGGAAAACTCGACGGTATCCTCAACGTCACCGTTCAAAACTTTCCACTACCTATGCACCGTTTCTCTATCTCTGCAGCACGCGCAATGATTTGTGCACAAAACCAGAAGAAATACATCCCTTTCTCCGAAAAGGTCTTCTCTGAACAAAAGATGTGGGGCGAATCTGAAAATGAAGAAGCCGCCTACCAAAAATTCGCTGACTATGCTAAAGAACTCGACCTTAACATAGACCAATTCAAAACGGACTATTCTGCCAGCAAAACAGAAGAAATCATCAAAGCATCCTTTGAACAAGGTAAAAAAATTGGAGTACGAGGAACTCCAAGCTTCGTGCTAGATGGAAAAGTCCTTGAAAATGTCAATTCCTCAACCGACGCAGCCGATATGGTCAAAGAATTTAAAAAGGCTGCTGGAATCACCGAATAACACAGAAGCTAATCAGAGAACGCACCATGAAAATAGCTTTAGCGCAGATACACTCAACACCGAACATTTTTGAAAATCTCACAACGGTTCAAGACTACGCTGAACAAGCTCAACAACAAGGTGCTCAGCTGGTGGTCTTCCCCGAAGCAACGATGTTGCCTTTTGGGGAAGACCTCCGCGCTCAAACTCGTTGCCACTACTACTATTGGGAACAAACTCTCGCTGCGCTCGCGCAAGAACTTGGTCTTCACATCATTGCTGGCGGATTCGCCCCTGAACCCTTAGACGCCCACCGAGTTTATAACCAACTCAGTTGCGCGTTTCCCCTAGATAATACGAAAAATTCGGATAATCAGCAAAGATTTCAATATTATCGCAAAATACACGTATACGATGCCCTAGGATACCGCGAATCTGAACATATCATCGCCGGTAAAGAACCAACTCTCGTTACCGTCGAAGGAGTCCGTATCGGGCTCAGTACTTGCTACGATGTACGTTTCCCCGAGCTCTACCAGCATTTGGCAGCGGCCGGCGCACAATGTATGGTCGTCTCTGCATCTTGGGCAGATGGCCCTCATAAACGCGAACAATGGCAGACGCTGACCAGCGCTCGTGCTCTTGATACCGGCTCATATGTTATTGCTGTAGACCAAGCACTATCACCGACACCGAGCTCCGGCATGCCCACCGGTATCGGCTATTCTCGTGCCATAGCACCTCATGGAGAAATTCTCTGTGAATTGGGCGAAACCTCTGCTCTAGCTGTCGTCAATATTGACCTGACGCAGGTGAACCGCACCCGAGAGAACCTCCCTCTGCTTCAACAACGCCAGCTCAAAACCAATCTCTAAAACGGTGTGATTTCAGACTTTTCCTCTCCTCACTTCGTACCCTAAGTGATAGCATATTTTCCCTAAGACTATCGGGAGAGAACTACATTTATGGGCGAACACTCACACCATTCTCATCAGGGACATCATCACTCTCATTCCTCGACAAATCCCCGTAAGCTTTTAGCCGTTGCAGCTATTGCATGGGGGCTTTGTGCCGCGCAACTTTTTGGTTCTTTTCTCACCGGTTCCTTAGCTCTTCTTTTGGATACCGTGCACGTACTAACCGATGCACTAGGTGTGACAGTTGCTCTGATTGCTTCACGGCTTGCACTACGGCCTTCCACACACCGTCGCACATGGGGCTGGAAACGTGTCGAAATTATCTCTGCAATGTTCCAAGCCTCGATTCTATTGGGGGTTGGGGCACTCGTCATTGTTGAAGCAGTACGCCGCTTTTTCTCCCCAGAACCTATCGCAAGCGCTGAAGTACTGATTTTTGGTGTTGTTGGTCTTATCGGCAACCTTATGATGATTGCTATTTTGGTCGGTGGTGATCACCAGAACTTTAATATGAGGGCTGCTTTCTTAGAAGTTGTTAATGATGCTCTGGGGTCTGTTGCTGTTATTGTGTCTGCGGTGGTGATGAGCACAACGGGGTGGTACGGTGCAGATGCTGTTGTTGCTTTGTGTATTGGGGTGCTGATTGTTCCTCGGACGTTGTTGCTTCTTCGCGATACATTTGAGGTTCTTTTGGAATCGACTCCTCGTAATCTTGACCTTCAAGAATTGCAAAAACATTTGGAATCTCAAGAACACGTCGTTGCGGTACATGATTTGCATGTTTCTCAGATTTCTTCGGATTTACCGGTGTTGACAGCGCATATTCTTTTAGAAGAAGAATGTTTTACCTCGGGTCATAGTGCTGAGATTTTGCGTCATTTACAAGCCTGTGTAGCAGAACATTTTGATGTTAGTATCGAACATTCTACTTTTCAGTTAGAACCAGAATCGTTTGGTTCTGAGCAACATTATCGAAATCTTCCTTAAGGATTCTCGGTGGCTTATCCTTCTCTTCGCCTATCAACATCGGGGCTTATGGCCCGTATTATTCCTGATGAGATGAATCAAGGGTCGTATATTCTTTGTCTTGGTGCTGCAGAGCAGTCTCATGTTAACTTGTTGTCTCCGGAGACTATTTTTTATGAGTATCTTCGTCGTATTGGCAATGTGATTGATGTGCTTGCTGATGCTGGGGAGCCATTGCGTATTGCCCATTTAGGTGCTGGTGCGTTAACTCTTGTGCGTTATGTTCAAGCAACACGTCCTGGCTCTGTCCAGGTAGCTGTCGATATTGAACGAGAACTCGTTGAATTTGTGACTGCTCATCTTCCGTTGCCGCCGGGTACGCAATGTGAGTCTGTTATTGCTGATGCTCGTGAGGTGTTAGATCAGATACCGCAACTATTAGATAGTCCAGTTGGCGCAGACGCTATAGTGCTCGATATTTTTTCAGGGTGGGACGCTCCTGAACATCTACGGCAACGAGGATTCTATGAATCAGTGCAACGTGTTTTGAGCGATGATGGTGTTCTTTTAGTGAATGTTGGTGATGATCCCGGTTTGAGTTTCTTTGCTTCTCAAGCTCAACACATGTTAGAGGTATTTGAGCATGTGTGGTGTTTATGCGAACGTTCAATGCTGACGGCGAAACAGGCTGGCAACTTGATTCTGGTGGGTAGTCGTCATGTGTTAGATGAGTCGAGTAGAGCCTTTTTAGAGGCTGCAGGGCCACATCCTGGTGCAGTTTTAGATACATGGCAGGTTGCTGATTTTGTGAAGAGCCTATGAGGTTTTTCTTTTTCTGCGAAGGGTGACGTTTGCCCCGACAACTTTTGAACGGGAGCTGACGGTGATTCCGATACTTGCTATAACGAGGAGGATAATTGCAATCCACCGGTAGAGACCCGTATGTTGCGCAAGCAGTATCCAACCGGCAAGTGCCGCAATAGCTGGTTCTAAGCTGAGGAGGATGCTGAAAGTATTTTGGGGTATTCTGCGCAGTGCCGCGAATTCGCAGGTTGCTGGAACTAGTGATGAGAATAGTGCGGTGGCTAAGGCAAAGAGTAGTAGTTTGATGTCGTTTAAGACGATGCTGGCGCCGGCTGCTCCTACGGGTAATAATGTGAGTGCCGCAATGAAGAGTCCTACGGCGAGTCCTGAACTGCCTTGGATGACCGCTCCTAAACGGGTGCTAGTGATAACGTATGCCGCCCAGAAACCGCCGGCAATTAGAGCGTAGAGAACGCCTAGCAGGTCAACATGTGAAGAGTCGTTCAGGGCGTCTACTCCGAGAATGATAAGTCCTGTGGCGGCAAGGAGCGCCCAAAGAAAGTCGATGAGTCGTCGAGAGAGGACGATGGCTAAGACGAGTGGGCCCACGAACTCGATAGCGACCGCTAATCCGAGAGGGATGCGGGCGATTGCTTGATAGAAGAACCCGTTCATGAGACCTAATGAGATGCCGAAGAGGATGGTAGCTTTCCATTGTTGGGTGTTCCATACTCTAACATTAGGCCGGATGAATGCTAAGACGATGAGTGAAGCGAAGCCTAGGCGTAAGAGGCTCACACCCCATGCGCCAATGTGAGGAAAGAGGTGGACGGCGAAGGCTGAGCCAAATTGTAGTGAGAAGCAAGAACCTAAGACGAGCCATACTCCGGCGGTGTGTGCAGAAGGTCGTATCGTACGTAGCGGTAATGTAGACAAATTTACTTTCTTTTCGGCAGATGGTAGTGGGGGAGGTCGTGGTTGCGGTTATGGGGTGTAACAGCAGAATAGTTATTTTAGCGTTAAGTTTTCGGTTCAGAAGAACCTTGTAATTACAAGAAATATGTAGGTTTATGGGGTGCGTGGTGATGTTCTGAGGAAACAAAACTTTTATGGACACTCTTGTTCAGGTGACTGCTAGCGCCGAATAGGCGTTTTTGAGCTGAAAAATAGTAGCTAAGGTGGTTTACTAAAAGCATGTTTGATTCTATGAAGAACCCTTTTGATACTGACGGTAAACCAAAACCGGCGTTGACGAAAAGCCTTGATACCATTTTGAGGATTCAGCGTCCTTTGGTGGTGTCGATGGTGATGCGAGTTCGCGAACGCCATCCTGAAGAGTCACCGGCACAAATTGCAAAACGTTTGGAGACTATTTATCTACGTGATATCACCATCGGTGGTGGTGCTGTAGGTGCTTCAGCTTTTATTCCCGGTGTGGGAACTGCAACCTCCGTTGGCTTATCAGCCCTAGCGGTAGGAGGCTATCTTGAACGTACCGCCTTATACGTACAAGCGTTAGCGGAGCTTCACGGCGTACACGTTGATAACCCTGAAGCTGCACGCGCCATGGTCATGGGCATCATGTTAGGTGATGATGGTGCTGTTCTGATGAGTACTTTGATGTCTCAGACTGGTAAGGCCGCCGGTATCTCCAATAAGTGGGGGCTGATGATGGGCAAAGATTCTCAGAAGTTCTTTAGCGTAGAACGCACTATCCGCAATATGTTTGTGAAACGGTTCTTAACACGCCAATCGGGCGCTCTTTTGGGCCGTGCTTTACCTTTTGGTATTGGTGCTGTGGTCGGCGGTGGAGCTAACTTGGCGTTAGGACGCAAAGTTGTTGAAGCAGCTCATGAAGCGTTTGGCGAGGCTCCACCGATGTTCCCTGCTTCGCTTTCTTTTGCAGAGCGAGCACCACGTTTTGAAGATTCTGTTCAGGCTCAACAACAGGCGCAGAAAGATTCTTCAATTATTCAGGGAGAAATTGCAGAATAATTCTCGGGTAGGTCGTATCGCTTCATAGATATAGCTGAGGGTTGCACACCTCATAACGAGGTGTGCAACCCTCAGCCGTTGATACCACTATTTTTAGTTGCTACGGTTCATAAACTGTACGAGGTCGGGTGCGATACCGGTGTACAGTGCGGGGGTGAGCTGGGATAGGCGCTGCTGGGCCTGCGCACTTAACCCTAACGAGGCAACAAATTCTTGGAGGCGTTGAGCGTCAACACGTTGTCCGCGGGTGAGCTCTTTGAGGCGTTCATACGGGTTTTCCATTCCTTCAACACCCGCGATCGCTTCGGCACGCATGACCATTTGGATGGCCTCAGCAAGTACCTCCCAGTTCTGGTCAAGGTCTTGAGCCATCACATCATCGGCAACATCTAGACGCTTGAGTCCTTTGACGACGTTAGACATTGCTAGAACAGAATGGCCAAAGGCAATACCGATATTACGTTGTGAGGATGAGTCAGTGAGGTCTCGTTGCCAGCGTGATTGAATCAATGTGGCGCTGAGCGTGCCAAGAAGAGCATTCGCAATTTCAAGGTTCGCTTCAGCATTTTCAAAGCGAATGGGATTGACCTTATGCGGCATAGTTGAAGAACCTGTTGCTCCGGCAACAGGAATCTGACGGAAGAAACCGATAGAGATATAGTTCCAGATATCGGTGCAGAGGTTGTGTAGCACCTGATTGAACCGTGACATGGCATGGTATAGCTCTGCTTGCCAATCATGGTTTTCAATTTGGGTTGTGAGCGGGTTCCAGCTTAGCCCTAATGAAGTGACAAACTCTTCGGAGATTTTAAGCCACGAAGCGTTAGGTGCAGCAACGACATGTGCAGAGAAAGTACCTGTTGCACCGTTGATTTTGCCGAGAAACTGCACTTCTTTGACGGCGTTAAGATGGCGATTAAGACGGTAGGCGAAGACTGCTAATTCTTTACCTACGGTACTTGGTGTTGCTGGCTGTCCATGGGTTCGGCTCAACATGGGAGTATGAGCGGAATCTTCTGCCATGGTGCGAAGTTGTGTGATGAGTTCTTCAGCTTGTGGAATCCATACGTGGTGTACGGCGTCTTTAATACCTAGAGCGTAGGAAAGGTTATTGATGTCTTCTGAGGTACACCCAAAATGTACGAGCGGAGTTAGATGTTCTAACCCGATAGCTGCTAAGCGGCGACCAATAAAATATTCCACTGCTTTGACGTCGTGGACGGTCGTTGCTTCAATTTCCGCTAGTTCGTTAATATCCTCAGGAGAGAATTCGGTGACAATGCTACGCAATGCGAGCTCTTGTTCGTCGGTGAGGGGTGAAAGCCCCGGAAGCACACTATTTTTGCAGAGGTAGATGAACCACTCTATTTCGACGTGGATACGGTCACGGTTAAGAGCCGCTTCTGAGAGGTAATCGACGAGAGGCTCTGTTACCGTTTTATAACGGCCATCCAGTGGGCCTAACGCGATAGCTGAGCCAGTGAGGCTACGTCGTCCATTGGGTAGGGTCATGCAAAGATCAGGTTGAGACATATTTCTATTCTGTCATGGGATATGCCAGTTGCGGTTGAGATAACTCAGAAAAGGTCAAAAGCGCAGTTACTGTTGCGTCATACTCAAGAAACCTTGTCTTTCAATCTTGTGGAAAATACGACTTAGAACATCATTTGCCTCGATATTATCCACAATTTTTCTTCTCTTTCCCCTTCACTCCTGCTGTTCATTTAGCGTATCTCTAGAACACCTACACCAGAGAAATGCACCTTTGAGGAGACCATACATATGGATATGGAAGAACGACACCTTTTTCTTCTTGCACAACAGCATGGCTTAGGAACTTCTCGAAGTGCTCCTGCTGCTGAAGGACTTTTTCACCTTGGACATCACATCCGCGAACAAACACAACAACTTGCCCAACGCCTCGACCAACAACAAGAAAATCAACGACAGATTCAACGCACCCTTCAGCTGAAAACACAGGTGGAATGGGACTCTCTCGCATCTAAAAACTTTTACCGGCTCATCGAAGAGGAAGAACACTCACAACAGTATCTAGAACATCAACTTCAAGAAAAATCTCATGACCTCATCCATGCTGGCGAAGAACTAGCACAACAGGCAGAAAGACTTAGCGCTCTTATCGCTGCTGCTGGTGTTGCGGTAGATCACGCCATCATAGAAGCACACCGATACAGCGACGCTGCAATAACCGGTGTCGAAATCCTCCACACACAGAGCGTTAGAAATACTCAAATAGCTCTAGAGTCTCTCCTTCACCACCCATTGATGAACTTCCTGCCTACCTACTCGTAGAAAGCCCCATCATGACCTCTTCTCTTATAAGGTTGAAAGAATCTCACGCTACAGTGATGAGAAATATCCGAGAAGGGCACACCACCCTTCTGCGAGTAGACACGACAAGCCTTAAAGAATACTCAACACACCTACACCGCACGCACGAAATAAATCAACAGGTTGCGCAAGAACTGAGCATCATATCTGCTGATGTGATGAAGCTACTTGCCCTACACCCTCAAGGTCTTTCTCTGGGCACAGAAATCCTAGAACTATCTCAGTGCAGCACACAGCGCGCCAGTGAACAACTAGACCTTGCCGTTCGTCTCGAACAAACAAGTATCGCCTACGAACAAGCTGATTACATTGCTACGGAGCTTTTACGCACCTGCCAAACCCAACTACCGGCAGCCATGTATTGGATGGGCTCACTCTTTAGTTCAGGCGGTCCACTTGCTGACGCAACAACGCTGATGCCCGTTGCTGGTCCAATCACGAGTTTCTTAGGACAACGAATTTTCTTCGGTATGGGGTATTGGGGAGACTACCTATATAACGGTGAAGAATACGCAAACCGTCGTCGAGCAGAAAAAATGAAGCTTTACGGTATCAGCTCCCTCAGCAGAACTGCCACAGAATATGTTGAAGATAAACTCCACCGTGGAGGATACCTCAGAACATTAAACCTATCAGGAGTGCAAACATACGATGCCTCTGACAATGCAACCTTTGAACACATAGAACAGCAACTTGTTATTCCTCAAAGCCCCGCTGATTACGCACATAACTTGGATATCATATCCTCTGGCGTCAACACTATTGATGAGTTACAACACCAAGAAGGAATCAACGTCGAATACGACGGCGTCTTTTTACAACACATCCAAGACGAATCAGGACACCTCCACGGTGTAGTTGCTTACGTCCCAGGAACCGATACAGACGGTATCACCTTACATGGTGGTCCTCTTGGCATCGCCAGCAACCTCAGCTCCGTCACAGACTCACCAGAAACACCGATGGAAGAAAGCTCTGCTGGACTGCAACTATTAGATACTGCCTTAGAACAGGCAAACCTGCCATCAGATACACCCATCTACTTAGCCGGATTTAGCCAAGGCGGAGCAATAGCTGCAGTTGCATCAACACATCAACAATTCCGTAAAAAACACAATGTACAAGGAATATATCTTCAAGGCGCACCCATCGGTTCTTTGCCCCTAGCGACAGACATTCCCATACAAGTCCTTGCCGACCAAGATGACGGCGTTACCCGTATCCAAGGAACATCGCTCAACAGCACACGTACCCCAAACGTCTCAATGTTAGAGACACACTACAGAGAAACTCCTACCGGCGCTCAAGAAACTCAAGAACGTGCCCAAAAAATTCGAGAAACAACACAAATTTTTGGACATTACCCCATATGGCAAGGAAGTACATCATATTTTGCCGGATTAGTGAGCCGTCATGCCCCGACCGAACACGGATACCGCCAATACCGTATCAGCACCGAAAACTATCCACGAGCGCACCAGCCTCTACCTATGATGAAAAAGTTCTCGAAAAAACAGCATAAAACCAAGCTGTCGGTTATTGCTGGATCCACATTGCCCAGAAACCTCAGCAAACCCGAAATACTTGCTCACGACCTAAGAACAGGCACACATGTTGGGGCACATTTTGCTTCATCTATTGCCCAGAACCTTCCTGGAGAAGCCGGAAAAATCGCGAGCACCCACCAAAAAATAGAAGACATCAGCAACGACTACCTAACGCCAGAAGAAAACCCCTTCAACGAATACTGGTATGACTACCATCCTGCAAAAAGATAAGACAAAACGTCAACACTTCAACAACACCCCAACATAGATGAACAAGACGGAGGTGTAAAAGAAAAACAGAAAGAACTACACTCGAAACTATGAACAATCCTTCTTGCGATAACAACACTCAACTGCCCTCTCCACGGGCAGTATTCTCCCAATTACCTCAATATTCTGCTGGTAAAGCACCACAACCAGTACCTGGACTTGAACAATATAAACTTTCTTCTAATGAGAACCCTCTCGGGCCAGTACCAGAAGTGGCGCATATTCTTGAGAACTTCACTCAAGCTCACCGATACCCCGACCCCCTGTGTAGCTCACTACGTTACGCGCTCGCCGAGGAACACGGAGTACCTGCTGACGATATCGTAACCGGTGCTGGTAGCCTCGGTGCACTCAATCAGATTCTTGCGACCTTCGCTGGAACATCTGCTGAGGGTGGTGCAGATGAGGTGATTTATGCTTGGCGCTCTTTTGAGGCATATCCTATTTGTGTGGGGTTAGCTGGGGCGAAGAGTGTTCAGGTCCCTCTCACTGCTGAGGGCGCACACGATTTAGACGCGATGGTCGAAGCTATCACTGAGAAAACTCGTGTCATTCTTGTTTGCACACCGAACAACCCTACTGGGCCATCTGTTACAGAACACCAGCTCCGTTCCTTCTTAGATCGGGTCCCTTCACATATTGTGGTGGTCATCGACGAAGCCTACTTTGAGTTCTGTGAGGCCTCGCCGGTTATGGCGGGAGAAGAACCTCCGGTCAACGGGCTATCGGTTTATCCTGATTATCCAAACGTTATTATTTTGCGGACATTCTCAAAAGCTCAAGGACTTGCCGGTTTACGCGTCGGATACTCCATTTCTCATCCTCAGCTAACACAATATCTGAGAGTTGCAGCAACACCTTTTGCGGTGAGCAGTATCGCTGAACAAGCCGCAATTGCATCCATTAAACACCGTGACGTGGTGATGGAACGCGTGAGACATCTCGTTGCTGAACGTGAGCGTGTGGTACATGCTTTGCAGGATTTAGGGTGGTGGATTCCTACGACTCGAGCCAATTTTGTGTGGCTTAATCTTGGTGAAAATACTGCAGATTTTACGCAAAGAGCTGAATCATGTGCCTTATCTGTGCGTGCTTTTGCTCACGAGGGGGTTCGTGTTTCTATTGGAGAAGATGAAGCTAACGACCGTTTGATTGCGCTCTGCGAATCGGTTGAATATGCACCTCAGCGCCCAGAAGGAACACATTTTTAGCTCCCTTTAAGGAGGGTGAAGAAGCGTTGTGTGGGAGTGCTCTGATGACCCCATAAAATGCTTATTTGTACTGGTGAGACCGCTTTAATAAGGACACGCAGAACATCAAGTATTCAGAGTATTCCCACCAAAGAGGAATAGTGTATAAGGAGGTAACACCCACTAATCTGTACGAAGGCGGAACGATGGTAGAACGTCACCACAGTACGAGCAATATTCCACCGTTGATCCAATTGATGGATGCTTCAGCTCAACTAACCTCACACGAAGTGTTCAGTGAATACGTCAAAGACATTGGGGTAGAAGAACTTCAAGAGTTCTATCGTCAAATGGTGATTGTTCGTCGCTTCGACGATGAAGCAACCGCGTTACAACGCCAAGGCCAACTATCACTATGGGTTCCTAGCCGAGGACAAGAAGCAGCTCAAGTTGCCTCAGGGTTTGCTCTATCATCCGAAGATTATGTGGTTCCTTCATATCGAGAGCATGCGTTAGCTTTCTCTCGAGGTATTCCTCTCGAACATTTAATGCCGTTTTTTCGTGGTTCTGGAACCTGCGGGTGGGATATCAAAAAGCACCGTTTTCACCCCTATACTGTTGTGCTTGCAGCTCAAGTACCTCAAGCTGTTGGCTACGCAATGGGCCTGAAACGTCTGTCTTCACTGCAGAGCGATTCTTCCCAACCGGCAGTTGCCGTCTATTTCGGGGATGGTTCCTCTACCGAAGGTGACGTTCATGAATCAATGGTTTTCGCAGCCTCTTACGACGCTCCCGTATTATTCTTCGTGCAAAATAACCGTTGGGCTATTTCTGTTCCTTTTACAACACAGTCGCGTGTGCCCATCGCAACGAGAGCACAAGGGTACGGTTTCGAAGGGCTACGAGTAGACGGCAACGATGTTTTAGCTGTCGTCGCAGCAACCCGCTATGCTCTCGAAAAAATTCGGGCAGGAGAAGGCCCCGTCTTGATTGAGGCAGAGACCTACCGTTTAGGTGCGCATACAACAGCTGATGACCCTACGAAATATCGTGAAGAACAAGAACTCCAAGAATATTTAGCTCTAGACCCTCTCATCCGTTTAGAAAAGCATTTACGAAACTACTATGCGGTAGCAGATTCCTTTTTTGAACAGGTACAGCAGGAAGCGTCGACGATAGCTCAACGAGTACGAGACTATACACTCAATTCTGAGCCAGAAGATTTTGAGAAAAACTTCGATAACGTCTATGCACAACCGCATGCACAAACAGAAGCAGATAGAGCATTCTACCGTGAATATGTCGAAGGTTTTGAGGACGAGGACTAAACACATGACTTACGAAAATTTAGCGTTATCTAAAGCGATTACTCGTGCCTTATCTGATGAGATGTCAGCTTGTGAAGAGGTGATTGTTTTAGGTGAAGATGTGGGAAAGCTCGGGGGAGTATTCCGTGTAACGGATGGTCTTTACCAAGATTTTGGGCCACAACGGGTATTAGATACACCCTTGGGAGAATCTGGAATTATCGGTACTTCTATTGGTATGGCCATGAGCGGGTTACGCCCTGTGCCAGAGATTCAATTCGATGGTTTTGTTTTTCCTGCGTTTAACCAGATAACAACTCAGCTTGCTAAGATCCGTACTCGCTCTACTGGTCAGTTGAGTGCTCCTGTAACCATTCGTTTGCCTTATGGTGGGGCAGTGGGCGCTATTGAACATCATTCAGAGTCGCCAGAAGCTTATTTTGCTCATACGCCGGGGTTGCGTGTTGTGGCTCCGTCATCTTCACATGATGCGTATTGGATGCTTCGAAAGAGTATCCAACACCCCGACCCCGTAATCTTTATGGAGCCTAAACGTCGTTACTGGCTCAAGGGGGATGTCGACTTTTCTGCAGATGATTATGACCCGTTCCATGCAGCGATACTTCGAGAAGGTACAGACCTGACTTTGGTCACGTACGGTGCTCTTGTTCCGGTTGCTTTAGCTGCAGCTGAAGCGGCTTTAGACGATGGACACGATATTGAAGTGATTGACCTGCGTTCTATCTCTCCGCTGGATGTTGATACGGTTGCAGGTTCTGTGAACAAGACGGGGCGTGCTGTGATTGTTCAAGAAGCGAGTACCTTTGTGTCATTATCTTCAGAGCTAAGTGCTGCTGTAACAGAACAGTGCTTCTACTCTCTAGAAGCTCCTGTATTACGTGTAGGTGGTTTTCATATGCCTTATCCGGTACCAAGAGCTGAAGAAGAATTTTTACCCGGTATTGACCGCATTCTTGATGCTATTGACCGTTCGTTCTTGTATTAGAACCATCTCCCTCAGACGAAAGGATACAAACGATGTCTCAGGTATTTAGACTTCCCGATGTGGGAGAGGGCCTCACTGAAGCAGAGATTCTTCTGTGGAAGGTTTCCTGCGGTGATACTGTTGCGATTAATGATGTGCTGGTTGAAGTAGAGACTGCTAAATCGGTGGTGGAACTTTCATCCCCTTATGCGGGTGTGGTTCAGGAGTTGCACGCTCAGGAGGGGCAAACTCTTGAGGTTGGTGCTGCGTTGGCTACTATCTCGTCTTCCGAAAAGGATTCTGAGTCTACGGGGCAGAACTCTCACGAAGCTGCTGAAGACAATAACGCTCAGGGCAGTTCAGTCCAGGGTACTTTGGTTGGTTCGGGGCCTAAAGCTGACCCTATCAAGCGTCGTGCCCGTAAACGCCGTGTAGCAGATGGGGTGAAACATCAGCCTGCGTTATCTGCTCAGCCTCAAGTATCTGATGATTCGGTTCAGGAAGATTCTCACGAACGACGTTTTTCGAGGGCGTCGTTGAGCGCCTTGACAGAAAAAGCGAGTGCTTT
The DNA here is from genome assembly GCF_048512915.1 of Rothia sp. P7208. NCBI lineage: Bacteria > Bacillati > Actinomycetota > Actinomycetes > Micrococcales > Micrococcaceae > Rothia > Rothia sp. P7208. The sequence continues at coordinate 433,410 of NZ_JBLXXW010000001.1, read as the reverse complement.
GTGGGAAGAAGGGCTTAAACGTCTTCCTGTTGTAGAGAAGGAACCGGTTGCTAACCAGCCGGTGGGTTCTATTCCTCGTCCGCAGATGTTGGCGAAACCTCCGGTGCGTAAAGCTGCACAGGATATGGGGGTTAACCTTGCGGATGTTGTTCCTACTGGAAATCATGGTCAGGTGACTAAGAGTGATTTATTAAATTATGTGGCTCATCTGCGTGAAAAAGATTCGACAACGGAGCAAGTTTTCCCTGAGTCTTTTTGGATACCGCAGGGCTCTGGTGGCGACCGTATTGAACGGATTAAAGTACGTGGTGTTCGTAAAGCTACTGCTAAGGCTATGGTGAAGTCTGCCTTTACGTCTCCGCATGTTTCTATTTTTGTGGATGTGGATGCTACTCGCACCATGGAGTTTGTGAAACGTCTTAAAACTTCAGAGCAGTTTGCGGGGGTTAAGGTGACGCCTTTGTTGATTTTGGCAAAGGCTGTTATTTGGGCAGCTGCTCGAAATCCTCAGGTGAATGCGACATGGACTGATCAAGAGATCCTTATTAAGCATTTTATGAATTTGGGTATTGCTGCAGCGACTCCGCGGGGTTTGATGGTTCCTAATATTAAGGATGCTCAAGAGCTTTCGTTGAAGGAACTTGCTGTAGCACTCCATGAGTTAACGGTTCGTGCCCGTGAAGGTAAAACACAGCCGAGTGAGATGGCTCAGGGGACGATGACCATTACGAATATTGGTGCTTTGGGTATTGATACGGGAACTCCAATTATTAATCCGGGAGAAGTTGCCATTATTGCTTTTGGCACGATTAAGCAAAAGCCGTGGGTGGTTGATGGTGAGGTGATTCCTCGTTGGGTGACGACTCTTGGCGGGTCTTTTGATCATCGTGTGGTTGATGGTGACTTATCTGCTCGTTTTATGGCGGATGTTGCTGCCATCTTGGAAGAGCCAGCTTTGCTCTTGGAATAGTCAGAGGCTGATATTTTTAATATTTAGGGAGAGTTTCTTCTCAACGTAAGGCCCGCAGGTACTCGTACCTGCGGGCCTTACGTCAAGGCGGTGTATTACCAGCCTTATATTCTGGATTCTCTGCGGTACTCATGATGAGTGCGAACTACCCAGAATGACAAGTGTTCTTATATGAGTTGTTGAGATGTTCTCCCCCAAGAACTTTCTCAACGGTCAAAAAGATTCTTCAATCTCCGTTGATAAGAACCTGGTGTTACACCTTGTATGTTGAATATTTTCTGGGTCCGTCCCCCAACATTCCCAGAGAATTTTTAGATGTTGGTACCTCCCGATGAGGTTGCCACTTCTCTCAACATAAAAATAATTATTCCAAAAAGTATTGAAAATGTATGTCCCTAAACTTGTTTACTTTATAGTGCAAATAAGCCTACAAAGTATTGTTTTCGCGCCGTTTACTCCACGTTACGAGAAGATATCGTATGTTATTCGTCATATGGGCGATGGTGGTTTCGGAAATATGCTATTTGGGAAGAGGAGAGAAACAGCCTTGTTAGAACTGTATAACTTCTCCAGTTCCTTGCATAATCTCGATAGCTGAAGGGCTCTCGTCATCTTCGTCATTGCCATCATGAACGACCATGACAGCAACTTTGTCGCTGGCTGGAAAAGCGCGAATCGTGATAGTTCCGCCTGTTGCGCGGCCTAATAAATCAAGTGCGCATTCAGTCAGAGAGCTTTCAACAGCTTCTGGGAGTGAGCAACCGCGCTCGTCAAGAATATCCACTTTGACGCCTCTGCGTCGAGCTTTAAGGGCAGCGTCGAGAATGGAACGATTCGCAATATATCGACCACGAATAGTGTCTCTCAGCTGTGCCTCGGTAAAACGAAAGTCATCAATTTCTTCAGCTGTAATCGGAGCATCGTTATACGCGATGCGGTGTAACATGCCTTCGGTCAAAGCTCGTACTTCTTGAACTCGTTGAGCGGCAATATTACTAATATCTTGTTCTTGTGCGTTATTAGATTGCAAACGCTTAATGAGTCGTATTGTTTGGCGGAGGACGCTATCAATAGAAGTGATTTGTTGTCGGAAAATATATGCCGCTCTAATCAAAAATGCAGGAATGATGAACTCTGCCAAAATGGTGAGCGTTGAGGTAAAAAGATTTTGATGCCATTTAGCGACTAATAAAGCCGAAATAATATAGATGGCAACAGCAGTATAGGTGCGCTCCCGGAGCACCAGAATAATGCAAGTAATCAGGGTGACAGAAACGGGCCAGAGTAGCCAGAAAGGCCGTAGGTTATGTGGTAAGTCGCTCAGTGCTAACTGCGTAATAAGCATCGAAACGAACATGATGATTGGTAAAAGAATGAGCGGGAGTTTTATGCTTTTTTGTGTGGGGAACAATAATAAAATCATGTTCAACACAATGCATGCAATGAGGGTTACATCATTGCCGAGCGGGATAGCGGCTAATGATATATGCCATGTAAGGTATCCCAGAGAGAGAAGCACAAAAATTGCTAGTGAGCTGATACGGAAGGCCGGCGCATTATAATACTTTTTAACGTTTGTAATATTGTGGTATTTTTTATTGAACATTTGACGAGTATTATGCATGGTCATCACTCGGCCATTGAATGGTGACGGTCGTGCCCCTATGATGTGCTGACTCAATAGTTGCACTCCCTCCAGCCTCTTCCATAGAACGAATCATTGATACGCGCACACCAAGGCGACGAATATCAAGATTCTTAAGGTCAAAGCCCTGCCCCTTATCGCTAACGGTGCAGTAAATATAAGATTTCTCTTCATCGACACGTTTCGTGGAATTTTTCGGTCTACGCAGTTCTGTACGAATACTAATGAAGGTCGTTCGAGTCCCAGAATGTCGCGCACTATTAGAGACGGCCTCCGTGACGGCATGAGTAAAAGCGCGTGCAGTGTCGTTTGGTATGGTGCTGTTAGGATTAGCGCGTGGGAAGGTTTGTCGTTTTTCCGGTACGAAACGTAAACGAGTATTCCAAGGATATACACCTGTGGCAATTTGTTCGGTGAGCTCTTGGAAGGTGATAAAACTCTTTGGTTCAGCTTTATAGGCTTCTTCTTCAAGAACACTAATGGCTCGTTGAGCAAGCGTACGTGTTCTATCTGCTACCGGTCCAGCCATACGGCTGGCATCGAGGAGAGCTGCCATCACATTATCGTGGACGAGCTTATCGAATTCTTGAAGGTCTTTTGACTGGTCTTTTGAACGGTTAAGCTGAAGTTTTGATGAGAGTGCATCAGAATATACGGAGTCCGTTCGTCGTGCAAAATCTTTGATATATGCGAACATCGTACCGAGGATAAGCGCCGCTATCGTAAACGTTACTGTTCGTCCAAGAGCCTCATCTAATTGAATTTCTGATGTCGCTCGATAAGACGCAAAAATCAGTCCGCCAAAAAGAGCTGCTGAAAGTCCTATAACGTTATAAATAACGGTTCGGAAATTTCCTAGACAGATGGGTGTGATGAGACCGTAAAGACCAAGAAAACGGCACCACGGCATGAGAGCAGTGCTCGTTTCAGGGGTTACTGCTAGCGGCCAGGTCAGATATGCGGCGTAGGCAATGAACAACGGGGGTAAGAGAGCCACCTTCGGCGAATCATCTTTGCGCATTCCCAGATAAATCAGACTGGCAGAATGCAGTAATACACATAAGGCGAAAATAATATGCCAGAGGGCAAAATCAATGACATGGTGACTAGGTATTGCAAGACCTTGTACTAGTAGAGCTACTGCTAGGGGCGCAAAAAATACCTCAAAAGTATAGGTCGTCGCCAGGTCATTGGTGGTGCGGTGCTGCCGGGATTCCCCAGAGAATAAGGTCCGGAGCGAAAAACCCTGTTGCAAGGAGCGTGACAGGTCTTTTGTAGCTCCAGTTCTGAGTCTATTCAACCTATTTCCTATAGTGGGGGCTACGATCTCTACTAATGCAGAGAACAGTATAGCAGTTATGTTTTGCGGTGCTTACCTGATTAGAAGTAACGTTCTGCGCTGCTAATATCTTCCATAGTGTCGACCAGTCCATCTTCAATAGCACGAATTCTGAGGTCAATCTTCGTGGGGGCAGGACGGCCTACACGCGCGTATTTTTCACGAATGCGATCGATATTAGTTTTAACCGCAGACTGTTTGATACCCATACGGCGTGCTACCTGTACTTGCGCGAACCCTGAAGCGTATAGACGCAAAGTTTCTTGCTCTCGAGGAGAAAGATTTGCTCGTGAGAACTCGTGGTCTCCGTCGATAGCTGCGGCGAGTTCTTTAGTGACAACAGCTTTACCATCAGCAATATTTTTTGCCTCAGCTAGTGCATGTTCTAAAGGCTCAGATTTACGGACAAGGCCAAGTGCGCCAGACTTCAACGCTTCACGAATCAGTGCGGGGTTCTCACCGATGGAGAAAATGAGGACTTTGACTCCGGCTTGACGTAATAATTCTACGTTTTCGCTAGGACGGGAACGGTCTTGGAGCGACAGGTCTAAAAGTACAACATCGCAGTCTCGTTTAATTTTTCCAAGGTCTGCAGTGCTGGGGTTACGGGGGTTGCGCCCTAAAGCTACTAGTAAGTCATTGACGGTAGGGGAAGCTGCTACAAGCTCAACTGCTTCTGCTTTTTCTGCTACTGCACGCATACCTTCGCGCACGACTTCATGGTCATCGACAATTGCTACTCGTGTAAGAGTCATTTTTTCCCCGTTAGATACTCTGGTTTCCTGCCAACTCACGCGCTGCGTGGGATATGGGTTCAGTTCACCTCAATGATCATTAAAATATATGAATTATTTTATGCTCTTGTGAACCAAAACTAGGTTCAGCTAGATGTAGTAACATCTTACAACTTTAGTTAATAAGACGTGCTAAATTTTATACTTCGCAAGCCTAATAAAAATTTTAATCTCTTATGTTACGTTCTTGCTCCTGAACGACCTGCTTGCCGTACCTTAGCCCAAAGAAAGAGCCCAACAACGAACCCGTAAAAATGCAGATAGCCGACCCCGCAAATAGCAAGAACCCATACGGGAAATTCTCTGCAAATAATAGCGTGAGCGAGGGGATATGGAACGGCTGAGCGATCACAGGAATAAAAGAGAAAATAACCGTGATGACGACGAAAAGACCGTGCCAAAGCATAATGCCCAAAGACTGTTTAAACGGGCTAACTCGTGTCAGACGAGTTGCCGTATAACCGGCAAAAGAAAAAGCAATACCATAGAGCAATGCGGTGCTTACCACCCATAACTGTATGTTGCTCATAGTGCTTTCAGGCGCTGTTAACATTGCCTGAATTGCGCTTGTATGTTCTGAACCGTAAGAGGATGTTAAACCGAAACGATCCCCTAATAACGATATTGCAAGGTCATAGAAGTTTAGAAGAAAACCAAAAAGGGTGTAGCCAACAATCCAACCCAAGAAACACGGTAATAACTGCATCTGCATCAGGCGCACCGGCATACCAGTCTTCGGGTGAATAGCATGACTTGTTTGAGGCTGAGAACCTGAAGGTCTCGAAGAGTTCCTATACGGAGGAGCCGAAGCCGAATACTGATTGAACGGAACCGTTGGAGGTTCCTCCATATAGTGTCCGTGTCCTTGTTGATGGTAGTTCGATGCTCCGCCTATCACCTGAGTGGGGGCGTCAAAATCATAGGAGGAACCCTTCTGCGTGCTACGAGTATTAAAAGGGCGCGTTGGCGCATCCTCATGAGAGAGTACCTCTGTAGGGGTATCGTCGTAGAACCCAGCATCATAGGAGGGAATGATACGAGTGGCGTCATCATCAGCCGGATAAGGGTCTTGACCGGCAGGACGATTCCGCGAACTATGATTTCTATTCATCTTCAGCGCCTTGGACTTTGTGGACAACGGGTGTGCTATTCAAACCTAAGATGTATCAGCTGTTAAAGAATGCGGTTATTGCAATGATGGCAACCCCAATCAGAATCGCAATAGCCCCACCAATCAACATTCTTTTTGTGATATGACGAATCAGCTCACTGAACTCTTCTTCGGTAATAGGTGGAAGTTTTTTAGCCATATAGCTAAGTATGTCAGTGAATAGCCATAAATGGTATAAAGACTGTCCCAGGAGAGAAAGATGAAGTATCTCTCTTCAAGGATGTTCCCCTGAGAGAGTTATGCCCGCATAGTGGTTTTCGTGGCACAATCATAGGTATGCAAAAAGCTAATAACACTGCTCAGAATGATTTTCCGTTAGCTCATCGTCCCTGGTACAAGAACTATTGTGCTGGTGTTTCTTATGACTTGGACCTTCCTGATACTTCGCTAAGTCATCTAATGGAAAAAGCAGTGCGTGAAGTCCCTCAAAAGGTTGCTTTACAATTTTTTGGAGCCACAACAACGTATGCAGAACTAGGTGAACAAATTCGTTGTGTAGCTGAGGGGCTTCGTCTGGCGGGCGTGAATCAGGGGGATAGAGTTGCTCTCATTCTTCCGAACTGTCCTCAGCATATTGTTGCTTTCTATGCGGTGATGCGTTTGGGTGCTGTGGTAGTAGAACATAACCCGTTATATACCTCTGCTGAACTCCGTCATATGTTCGAAGACCATCGAGCAAAAGTCGCAATTGTGTGGGATAAAGCAGCAACAAACGTGACTAATTTGCCAGCTGACGTACGCCCCCAACGTATCTATTCAGTGAACATGTTAGAGGCCATGCCTTTGCATATGCGTGCGGCTCTTAAACTTCCGCTCAAGACTGCTCGTTCCTCGCGCGCAAAACTTACAGCACCTGCTCGCGGAACAACGCCGTGGAAAACGCTCCTTAAAAATTCGCCGATTGACCCTTCACATCATCGACCAACCGCTCATGACTTAGCGCTGTTGCTCTACACCTCAGGCACTACTGGACAGCCCAAAGGCGTAATGCTTACGCACCGTAACTGCGAAGCAAATGCGCGTATGGGAGAAGAGTGGATTCAGCCAGGGGATGATGAAGTCATCTATTCGGTACTTCCCCTATTCCACGCCTACGGGATGACACTTGGACTGACGATTGCAGTGGTCTGTCAAGCTCGTCTCGTGATTTTTCCAACAGTCGATATCGACTTGATTCTCAAAGCAATGAAGAAAGTTATGCCAACGATTCTTCCTGCTGTTCCTCCGGTTTATCGTCGTTTACTAGACCGTGCAAAGGAACAAAATTTCTCCCTCAAGGGAATTCGGTATGCCGTCTCTGGTGCGATGAACTTACCGAAAGAACTTGTTGCTGAATGGGAAGAACAATCTGGCGGGTACCTTATTGAAGGGTACGGGCTCACTGAGTGTGCTCCTCTGGTGACCTGTAACGCCCTCAACGATACTCGGCGAGCCGGATCTATTGGTGTGCCGTTTCCTGGGGTAGATATTCGGGTAGTGAATCCTGAAACCTTGGAAGATGTTGCCCTTGGGGACGAAGGCGAACTATGGGTTAGAGGCCCACAACGTTTTCGCGGGTATTGGAAGCGTGAAGAAGCAACGATGAAAGCAATTACTCCGGATGGGTGGTTACGCACCGGAGATATCGTGACTTTTGATGAAGACTATTACCTATACGTGGTAGACCGCATTAAAGAAGTCATCATTACCGGAGGTTTCAACGTTTCACCCACTGAAGTTGAGGTCGCTTTACGTCAACATGATTCGGTTCAAGATGCTGCTGTGGTGGGTCTGCCTCAGCCTGGTGGCGGCGAGATGGTTGTCGCCGCAGTAGTGCCGGTAGAGGGCTGCGCGATAGATGAAAATGAGCTGCGTGAACATTGCTACGGTCTTGTTACTCGGTATAAAGTGCCCCGCAAAATCTTTGAGGTTGATGATTTACCGCGTTCCATGTTGGGTAAGACTCTGCGTCGTGAAGTGCGGAAGAAATTAGAAGAGAAATACGGAGAACAGTAATATTACGTTTTGTGACATTATTGCGCTTCTTTTCGTTAAAACTATGAAAAACGACCTCGTAACGTAACGAGTTCGCACTCATCGCTCCATCATGTTTGAATGATAACTACCTCCTTACCAAACACAGGAGGACACCACTTGATTAGCGGTAGAGCTACCAGAAGGTTCTGCTCAAAAAGTGGTTGCACAACAAGCACACAACAACAGAAAGATTCATAGCCGTGAAGAAATTTGTTGCCACTTTGGCTCTCCTACCGCTAGCTTTCGGGCTCTCTGCATGCGGTTCCACTCAAACCCCAGCAGAAGACAACAAAATCACCATCGGAGTTGTCGGGGCAGACCCCGTCAACGAAAAACTCAAAGAAGTAGCTGCCGATAAAGGCATCGACATCGAATACAAAGAGTTCACCGACTACACTCAGCCCAACCCCGCACTACATAACGGCGATATCGACCTCAACTGGTTCCAACACATCGCATACCTCTCAAACTACAACGTCGAAGCAAACGACAACCTCCAAATTGTCGGTCCCACCGTTATTTACCCCATGGCACTGTTCTCCAAGAAACACACTTCTGTAGCCGACATCCCTCAGGGCGCAGAAATCGCCATCCCCAATGACACCGTCAACGAAGCGCGAGCGCTACTTCTTCTCAAGAAAAATAACCTCGTCACCTTCACCTCCGATGACGTAAAAAGCCCATCTGTTGACGACATCGACACCGCACAGTCAAAGGTTAAAATTACTCCTGTTGACGCTGCACAAACAGTACTTTCTCTAGAATCTGTTGACGCATCAGTAATCAACAATGACTTCATCCGCGACGCAAAGCTCAACCCCAAAGACGCTTTAGCTCAAGACGACCCAGCCGATGACTCCGCGAAGCCTTACGTCAACCTATTTGTTGCCAAAGCCGATAACGCTGACAACGAAAAATATAAGGAAATCGTCAAGCTTTTCCACACCCCAGAAGTTCAGGCAGTCGTCCAAGAAGACACTGAAGGAACCGCTGTAGAAGTAAACACCGACGTCAAAGACCTTCGTGAAACACTCAAGAAAGCAGAAGACGAGAAACGTCAAAGCTAATCTTCCTCACATAAGTAAAGCGGTAACTGATTTTTATGGCAGTCTTAAGGACCTACCAAAGATTGCAATATCAGTTACCGCTTTGCCTTGTATAGAGCATAGCTAGAGACGAACAACATCCCGAAAGCATCAGTATGAGTACCGCAGCACAGCAGGAGAACCCCACACCCATGGTTGTTCTCGACGGCGTCACCAAACAATTTACCGTCGGAAAGAACATCGTCACCGCCGTCAACAACGTTTCACTAGAGATTATGCGTGGAGAAATCTTCGCCATCATCGGATACTCTGGCGCCGGAAAATCAACTCTCGTCCGACTAATCAACGGATTAGAAACCGTCACTTCTGGAAGCCTCAGCGTTGACGGATTCACCATCTCTGGAAAAAAAGAATCTGAGATTCGTGTTGCTCGACATAACATCGGCATGATTTTCCAACAATTTAATTTGATGAACTCCCGAACAGTTGCAGCAAACGTCGAATTTCCCCTCAAAATTGCTGGATGGGATAAAGCAAAACGCCGTGAACGAGTCGAACAAATGCTGGAATTTGTGGGACTCAGCGACAAAGCGAAAAACTACCCTGACCAGCTTTCCGGAGGACAAAAACAGCGTGTAGGTATTGCGCGTGCGCTCGCAACATCGCCCTCTCTCTTATTAGCAGACGAATCAACATCTGCACTAGATCCAGAGACCACTCACGAAGTACTTGCTCTCCTCAAAAAAGTTAATGAAGAACTCGGAATTACCGTCGTTGTCATCACACATGAGATGGACGTTGTTTCGACCATCGCCGACCGTGTTGCTGTCATGGAAAAAGGTGCAGTGGTAGAACTCGGTAACGTCTATGACGTTTTCTCAAACCCTCGCACAGAAGTTGCTCGACGCTTTGTCGCCACCACCGTTAAACAAACTCCACGTGGCAATTACGCTAAGAAACTGTGCCGACAACACCGTGGATACCTCATTAACATCGAGGTGACAGAAGGAAACTACGGTATCGGTAAAATTCTTTCTAACCTTAGCGCACGTGGGGTGCAATTTAACTTTGTACAAGGTGGTATGGAAACCCTACAAGGTAAAAGCTACGGAAACCTAACCCTCGAACTCGTCGGGGACGTTACAAGTATTGATGCGGTTGTTGCTGAACTTGCCACCGTTACCGCCGTAAGAGAGGTTCGCTAAATGATGAGCGCTTTGACAACTGCTAATGGCACTCTTCTTGCCGCTAATGACGTGGACTGGGATAAATTCTTACCCCAAAAACTCTTTCCCGCCTTATTCGACACCATCTATATGGTCTCGATTACGATGATTATTGCTGGTTTCGTGGGGTTAGTAATTGGCGCTTTGCTGTACACCACACGACAAGGGAATATTCTGGCAAATCGACCCATCAACATCTTGTTGAACGTCATTGTTAATATTGTTCGCCCTATCCCTTTTATCGTCCTTCTGGCAGCTTTAGGGCCGTTGACCTCAATTGTTGTGGGCACTCGCCTTGGTGTGAATGCTGCTATTTTCTCGATGTGCTTTGCAGCTTCTTTCGCTATTGCCCGTATCGTTGAACAAAACATGGTTTCTATCGATCCTGGTGTGATTGAAGCAGCTCGTGCTATGGGAGCATCCAAGATGCGTATTCTTTTCACCGTCATGGTGCCAGAAGCACTTGGCCCTCTCATCCTTGGATACACCTTCTTAGTCATCGGTGTGGTTGATATGTCTGCAATGGCCGGTTACATCGGTGGTGGCGGTCTTGGTAAAGTCGCTTTGGTCGACGGTTACCAGCGTTTCAACGATGCGATTACATGGGCTGTTGTCGCTATTATTATCATTTTGGTTCAGCTCATTCAGCTTGTCGGTAACACGTTAGCTCGTAAAGTGATGCGCCGATAAGGTTTGTTAAAGAGAAGGGGTGGGGTGAAACTCTCTAAGAGTTTCACCCCACCCCTTCTAGTGTGTTCAGTGCTTTTTGTTATCGTCCACTAATCCATGATGAATCGTAGAAATCTTCATCGTCATGGCGTTTTTTATCTTTTGCAAGATCTTGAGCTAGACGTTGTTGCGCATAATCGGTAGGGCGAATGATGCTTTCATCATCGTCGACAGGGGTATAAACCGATAAGAAGTTAATACCGTAGATAAGTGCTGCAACCAGAAGAAAGAGCAATGAAAGCTCATTCCATAGGACAACGTGGCTTCGGGTAAGAGCAATCTCTTCATGCTCAAAAATCTTCGGAATAATACTCATACTTGCTATGGCGCACAGCACCCCAAGAACTGCTAGAACATGGGCGATACGAAACCACCGTTTATGGCGCCGATGAATGTGCAATGTTCGATAGCTTGTGCCAAGAAGCCTCGTATAACGGCGCCTTGCCATCATTAAAATCGTGGCCCCGACGATGACAATGACAATTCCTGCGACTATTGCAACAAGATAGGAACTCAGGAACCCCAATGTGGTGCTTAACAACCCAATGAGAATGACCGTGAAGCTCAGCCCCGAAACCATTCGCATTTTTGCGTTGATAAGTCTTTGCTCAGACACAACGGTGTTGGTATCTTCGGGTGTTTGCGGTATCTCCCAGAACTCGCGGTAATACTCGAGTTCTTCTTCGTCCATTTGGTCGAAGCGAAGACCGTACTTCCCGTTGTGTTGGGGTGATTTAGGAGTTGGGGTGGTGCTCACGGTATAGCTCTATCCATCGCTTAATTTGGGTGAGGAACTTTTCGTCACGGAAGCTATCGAAATGCCCCTGAGCTGCTGGAGCATGCTCAATATCTTGGGTGTACACCATGGTGACGGTTCCAGCTGTTTGAGCCGCACGTGTTCCCGTTGCGGAATCTTCAAAGGTGAGGGTGTCTGCAGGGTTTCCGCCGAGGCGACGGATAGCTTCTAAATACATATCGGGCGCTGGTTTAGGTTGAGCAACCGCATCTGAACCAACCCATGTTTGAAGGTACTGGCTATATTGGTGGTGATTGACTTTGTATGTCAATAATTCTTGACTGCTATTGGAAGCTACCGCAACCGGCATGACTTCAGCTAGTAATGCCATGACTTCTCGAGCTCCTGGTATGAGCTGAACTCCATCACGAATCACATCGTGTTCTACACTCATCAAATGATGCAGAATTTTCTGGTAGTGTTCTTCTGCTGCTGTCTCGGTGGCGTCGTTGGGTAGTGTCTTATCTGCGAGGGTGCGGGCGACCGCGGGAGCTGCCGCCCCGACTAATTGCCGTTCAATATCGGGAGTTAGCTCTGTTCCGTACTCTTTGAAAATTTGTTTTTGGACGGCATTCCAGCTGCGTTCAGAATCGATGAGTATTCCATCACAATCGAAGACGGCACACGTAGGAAACCATGCGGGGTCAACAGAATGAGTAAACATAGCTTCATTGTTTCATATTCATGAAGTCGGTGGAAGATACACCAAGAACTGTGCCTTATCTCTATACTTCAAACTCTTCGCTTCTTCTAAGAGTTTGAGATAATAAGAGGCATGGGTTCTTTATCTTCTGATTTTTCTGCTCGCATGGTATTGATTCGTCACGGGCAAACAGCGTGGAATGTTGAGCGTCGTTTTCAAGGCCGTAGCGATATTCCGTTGAATGATGCAGGCCGAGGGCAAGCACAAGTAGCCGCTCAAAATCTCACTGACTACCAGCAACAGATACGTGAACACACTCCTGAGTTTGCTTGGGAACTAATCGTCACTTCTCCGCTTTCGCGCGCTTATGAGACAGGAAAAATCATTGGTGAGCATCTAAACCTAGATATTTCTGGTACACATGAAGGACTTCAAGAACGCTCCTTCGGTGCTGCGGAAGGGCTCGTCGCAACTGAATATCACTGGCGTGATATTCAAGAGCAATTCCCCGACGTTGAACCTCTCTCTGAGATGATTCAGCGCGGTATTAACGCTCTTAAAGAGATCGTTGCCAAGCATCCTAACCGCCATATTATTGTGGTGGCCCATGGTCTATGGATTGCTCAAATCATGACGGCGTTGACTGGTGAAGAACACAGTATCCCCGAGAATGCTTCGGTGACTGAACTGCCACTTCACACCCTTGAGTCTTATCAAGGATAGAACTTTTATACTCCTACTAACGCGCGAAGGAAAAAATATGCATGATGTAGAGCCTCTTCTGACGGGATCTTTGCTAATGATTCGTCATGGGCAAACAGACTGGAACAGAAAAAGTCTCATGCAAGGCTCTAGCAATATTGAACTGAACGAAGTTGGTCGTGAACAAGCCCTCGACACCGCTCAGAAACTAACTCAGGAGGGCATTCGTTGTGATGTGATAGTGTCTTCTCCGCTATCGAGAGCCTTAGAAACCGCTCAAATTGTTGGCAACTATTTGGGTGTGGAGGTTTCGAGAACGTATGAGGGCCTTGTTGAACGTCATTATGGGGAGGCTGAAGGGCAAGATATTTCTTCTGAAGCTCGCCGTGAACCAGACGCCTTTTATCAAGGAGTCGAATCAGAACGTTCAGTGTACGTTCGCGGTATCAAAACTTTACGTCAGATTGTCTCAGACTATCCTGGACAACATATTATTGCGGTCTCTCACGGTTCACTGATTCGTCGTGTGCTAAGTGCTTCTCGAGGAGAAGAATGGAAAGAAACCGTACCTAATGCTCAGGCTCTGGAGATTCCTCTTGATGGCTTGTTCCGTTGGGCAGAAGAGAACGAACCTCTTCTGGTGGGTAAACCATAGGGTATTTGAGTACGAGGTCTTGATGTTTGTTCCATCTGCACAACGGCTGTTATACCGTGCAGCTCAGCTAAGTTTTGGGCTATATCTTCTGGCATTGGGTTTTATCGTCCTTTGGCCAAGACATATTGATGATAATAGCGGCGGTTTATGGCTGGCTGAGTTCTTAGCACACTCGCACGAAGCGGGATGGTTGCCGTCTTGGTTTACGTATTCGACTGTGGAATGGTTGAGTAACGTTATTTTATTTGTGCCAGGAGGTTTTCTGGGTACTTTACTCGTTCGGCGACGATACCGTTCTTACGTGCCGCTTGTGGGTTTTTTGGTAACGTGTACGATTGAGTGTATTCAGTTGTTTTTACCACAGCGTACAAGTTCTTTCTTAGATATTCTTGCTAATACTTTAGGAGCTTCCCTCGGTTGGGTCTTTGCGGTGGTAACGTTGAAGTATTCCTCGTATCGGTTGCGTCGTAGGGCTTAACTCGGGTGAGAGAATAACAACACATAATATTGCGTGGGTTTGTCTCTTATTACATTGACGAAACAACATAAACCCACATAAAATCAAATTCACAAGACTTATTTATTTCCACAATACAAGGTGATTTTCTTATGTTCGCTGAAGAACGCCGCGCTGAAATCGCGAAGCTCGTTGCCACCGCGCGTCGAGTCAACGGCGCAGAGCTAGCGCGCCGTTATGAAGTCACAATGGAAACAGTTCGCCGAGACTTAGCAGCCCTCGAAGCTGAGGGACGCCTACGACGAGTCCACGGCGGCGCTGTAACCGTAGAGCAATCTACCTCCGTAGAATCTTCTATCGCATCTCGCCAGCGAGAAAACAATCCAGAAAAAAATCGTATTGCGCGCAAAGCATACGAACTCCTTCAAGAATCCGATGCCGGAGCTATCGTTCTTGACGCTGGAACAACGATACAGATTCTCGCTGATTGTATCGCAGCAGAAGACTTCAGCCTCAAATCTGGGGCAGACCGTCTCATCATCACTCATGCGTTACACATCGCCGTTAAACTAGCTGAAGCTGACGGCATCGTTCTAGACCTCATCGGTGGCCAAGTCCGAAAAATGACGTGGGCCGCCATCGGCTCACGCACTGCAGAACACTTTGCCTCCATCCGCCCCGATATCGCTTTTATCGGCGTCAACGGGCTAGACGCAGACTTCGGACTCAGCACCCCCGGAATTAACGAAGGAACCGTCAAAACCGCGATTGTAAAATCTGCGCGTCGAGTGGTACTCCTCTGCGACTCAGCAAAGTTCGGACGAGAATCACTAGTACGTTTTGCGGGGCTAGAAGACATCGACGTCCTTATCACCGATAAAGCTCCAGACGGTGATTTAGCTGCCGCACTTGAAGAATCCAATGTAGAGGTACTGATCGCATGATCATCACATTAACTGCTAACCCAAGCATGGACCGTACCGTAGAACTGCCCGGAGTCCTCCAACGAGGGGCAGTCATACGAGCTGAACACGCTGTAGACGACCCCGGCGGAAAAGGCGTCAACATCGCCCGCGCCCTCAAAGTATCTGGCTTCGACACCGTCGCGATACTTCCCGGCGACGACGAAGACGCTGTCCTAGGATGCCTACGCGAAGAAGGCGTCAACTTCACCAACATGCCCATCGGTGCACCCATACGCTCAAATATCACCATCGTCGAACCAGACGGAACCACCACCAAAATCAATGCTCCCGGTGAACCTCTCAACGACGTGGCACAACAACAACTCACACGCCTCCTAATTAAAGAGACTCACGACGCCTCATGGCTAGTTCTTGCAGGCTCCCTACCCTCGGGTGTTCCCAGCGACTACTACGCAGTAGTCGGTCGCGCTATTCGCGAAGCTCAAGGAGAAAAAGCCCCACTCATCGCGGTCGATACATCCGGTACCGCCCTACGTGACGCAGTCACCGGACAAGACGGAATGCCAAACCTCATCAAACCTAACGCCCAAGAGCTCGCTGAACTCGTCGGCACACCAGAAGCCTGGGAATCCCTCGAAAAAGACGCAGAACTCACCGCACGTACAGCTAAAGAGCTAGTCGACCGTGGCATCGACACCGTCCTCGCCACCCTCGGCAGCAATGGCGCTGTTCTCGTCACACGAGAAGGCGCATGGCACGCCATACACGAACCTGTAAAAGTCCGCAGCACCGTCGGAGCAGGGGATTGCGCCCTTGCCGGCTATCTAATCGCCCACGAACTCGGCAAAACCCCCGTGGAATGTTTAGTACAAGCCGTAGCTCAAGGCTCAGCTGCTGCAGCACTACCAGGTACTCAAGTTTCGACCGTAGCAGAAACTCGCACCGACGCCGTGAGCGTTCGAGAGATAACCCTCTAGTTTCTCTATGGCCTGAAGTAGTGACTTCTTGAAACCATAAAACCACGTTTCAAGAAGCCAATATCATTTCTGATAAGGGAGGAGCGCTCGCCTGCTCTAGATGATGTCTACACAACTATAAACAAAAAGGGAATCTTGTCTAAGGCGTAAGCATTGCTCAACGTACACACAAGATATAGCGATATTTTCGATACATAAGGAATAGAGGAACTCTACATGACTACTACCTATAAAGGCGTTGGCGTTTACGCCGGTCGCGTTATTGGTCCGGTACTTCAGATGCCAGACCCCATCAAAGAACCTAAAGCAGGCTTGCCGCTAGCTGAAGGCGAAACTGCAGAACAAGCCGCTGAGCGTATTCAGCAAGCAGCTCAGGCGGTCAAAGCCGATCTTCTAGAGCGTGCCGAAAGCGCAGGACGAGACGGAAAAGCCGTCCTTAAATCAACATCGCAGATGGCAACTGACCGCGCACTCCTTAAAGGCGCTATTAAAAAGGTAGAGGCACAAGGCCTAGCCCCCGAACGTGCTATCTGGGAAGCTGCTAGTGACTTTGCTCGGCAGATGGAATCACTCGGTGGTTACATGGCAGAACGCGTTACCGACATTCATGACGTGCGTGCTCGTATCGTGGCAGAACTCACCGGACAGCAAGCACCAGGCGTACCTAAATCAAATGAGCCTTTCATCTTGGCTGCTGTAGATCTTGCTCCTGCCGACACTGCAACTCTTGACCCCTCTCAAGTTATCGCCTTGATTACTTCTGACGGTGGACCTCAAGCACACACCGCAATTTTGGCGCGTGGACTTGGCCTTCCTGCTGTTGTTGCTGCTAAGGGAGTTACCGAAATTCCTAACGGAACCAAGGTATATATCGATTCCAACGAAGGCATTATCGAGACTAGCCCTACTGCTGAACACGAAGAAGCAGCTGCTAAATATGCAAATCGTAAGCCTCTACCTGACTTCACCGGCAAGGGTGAACTAGCCGACGGAACCCACGTTCCCCTCTACGCTAACGTTGGTGACGGAAAATCTGCAGAGAAGGCTGCTAGCAAACAGGCTGAAGGCGTTGGACTACTCCGCACCGAATTTGGCTTCCTCGGTAACGACACCGAACCAAGTGAAGAGACTCAGGCAGAGACCTACAAATCAGTCTTCGATGCTTTCCCTGGTCAACACATTGTTGTTCGTACCCTCGACGCAGGTGCAGATAAGCCCCTTCCCTTCTTGAACGTTACAGAAGAAGAAAACCCTGCCTTGGGTGTACGCGGATTCCGCACCGATAACGCTGTTCCCGGTGTTCTAGAGCGCCAGCTTAAAGCTATTAAGCGTGCCTCTGACGCGACCGAAGCTGACATCTGGGTGATGGCGCCGATGATTTCAACGACCTCTGAAGCTCGTAAGTTCAAGAATATGTTGGACAAAGCCGGCATTAAAACTAAAGGTGTCATGGTAGAGACCCCAGCTGCAGCCGTAAACGCTGAAGCTATTTTGGGTGAAGTTGATTTCATCTCCATCGGAACCAACGACCTCACCCAATACACCATGGCAGCAGACCGTCTTTTGGGCGACCTTGCTCACCTGAACAACCCATGGCAGCCTGCAGTCTTGAAAATGATTAAGCTCACCGTTGAAGGTGCACGTAAAGCATCAGAAACCCACGGCGTCAAAAAATATGTTTCGGTGTGTGGTGAAGCAGCATCAGATCCTGCCTTAGCTGTTGTTCTCGTCGGACTTGGCGTAGACACCTTGTCTATGAATGCTGGTGCTATGGCAGCTGTTGCAGCAGTTCTTCGCTCCGTTACTAAAGAACAAGCGGCAGAAATTGCGGCTGACGCTTTGGCACAGATCTCTTCTGCAGAAGCTAAAAACGCAGCACGTAAGAAACTCCCTGTTCTTGAAGAACTCGGTCTCTAAAAACAAACCGACATAGGCTGGTTTGGTAGTGCAAAACCTATCCAATCTGTCCTAGACTCGATAGTGGGATAACTTTTCCCGCACTCTTATCTCAAGGAGAAAATCATGGCAGAACGTATCGCCACCATCGCAAGCCGTGTTGGCCTGCACGCACGCCCAGCAGCTATCTTCGCAGAAGCAGCTGGCGACCTTCCCGTAGAGGTAACCATCGCCGCTGAAGGTGAGCCAGCAGATGAGGCTATGGACGCAGCTTCCATCTTGTCTTTGATGTCTCTTGGCGCAAAGCACGGCGACCGCGTTGTTCTTCGCGCAGAAGGCGAAGGCGCCGAGGAAGCTCTCGAATCTCTTGTAAAGATTCTTGAGACCGACCACGACGCTGAGTAGTCTTTAAACAATTTGTCGATGCCCCGTCTTGTATGCAATGTATGAGGCGGGGCATCGTCATGACATTACGTTCTACGCTAAGCACCTATTTCTCAGAAAATGCTTCCTGTCACATCAAGTCAGGCTGTATTCCGGTGGCGTAGGTCGTTACACTTAGAGTTTGATACAAACAAGAACAAGTGCAAGAAAAACCTTGCACCGATGTGGAAGTTGAGGCCCTTGCGAGAATTTACAGCGCGTTTTGCCACTGCAGAAGAAATAGCGACCTGGGATGAGCACGTTATTGCTAACCCCAATGGCGGAAACCTCTTGCAGTCAGCATCATTTGCATCAGTAAAAGCTAAGCACGGCTGGAAACCTCTATACCTCGTATATGAAGGTACAACAGAGGTCGAAGGTGCGGAAACTTCACTGACCAGCTATAACCTTATTCTTGAAAAAAGTGTGCCCGCACTTGGAAAAGTCTGGTACATGATTAAAGGCCCAGACGTCTACAGCGTAGAAGATGTACCTGCCATTCTTGAAGCAAGTAAGCGTTTCGTAGAAGAGAATAAACTTGGCGTATTCCTGATTAAAATTGAGCCAGATATTCTCGCTGATGAACAGACCAACGCCGTCCTGTCAAAAGCTGGTCTGGTTAAGTCATGGAATATTCAGCCTAACGACTCTACTGCCATCCTTGATACTGACAAGAGCGAAGAAGATGTTCTTAAATCTCTTCACTCTCGAGGGCGTAACGCCGTTCGTCGTTCTGCTCGTGAAGGTTGCGAAGTGGAACGTGTCGAACTTACTGATGAGAATATGCGCACCATGTATGCGCTCATGGACACTGTCGGACAAGGCTCAGCAAATGTCCACCTCCGGTCATACGAGTATTACCGTGACTTCTGGACAACTTTTGAAAAAGCTGGTCAAGGACGCCTCTACTTCACCTATGAAGACGGCGAACCCTCTGTCGGTGCTTACGTTATTCGTTATGGCGATAAAGGAACCTATAAAGATGGTGGTTCTAAGCCTCGTCGTAAACAATATGGCGACTCACATCAAGTACAGTGGACTGCTTTGACGGACCTCATGAAGGAATACCACATTAAGAGCTATGACTTCTGCGGTACTCCGCCTAAAGATCAGCTCAAAAATAAAGAACACCATCACTATGGTTTAGGTCTTTTTAAGACATCCTTTACAAAAACCGTCATTGACTATGTTGGTGTCTGGGATTATGTTCTTTCTCCGGCAAAATACACCATATGGAATCGTCTTGCTGAGAAGGTTATGCGTGGTCTCTGGGTTCGCAAAACAGGGCAACCTTTCTACTAAACCGTAGGATAAGCCCAGCTACGTATTGTATTTTGTGTAACGAGAACACATCAGCACAATAAGACGTGATGGCAAATCTTTTGACGCAACTCGGCGGAGGTGGCAATGTCTCTTAGCACTCATTCGGATGAGCAGCTACAGCAAAAGGCATACCCCTCCGCCGCTGCCTTTGACCAAGCAACGCCAGAACAACCGACCTCGCAAGCGTTCGGTGCAACAGTCTCACTTCCTCGAGCTGGAACATCGCGACCTGAAACGAAAACCCCTACCAAAATGCCGGGCAATATGCCTGCTATTTCTTTGGACCGGGTACAAGATACTGCTCTTCGTCAGGCATTAGAGAATAAACAAGTTGAGCAGACGCCTTTTAGTCCGAACATATCGGCTGTTGCTTCTGCTCCGGTTGAGAATCTTGCCCCCAACAGCCCCTTTGGGGATGCCTCTACGGGAATTCAACCTGACCAGCATGCGGTGTCTTCTGCTTCTAGCCCCTTTGAACCGTTACGCACACCAGAACAAGAACCTATTGCCCCGCTAACTAGTGGTATTCCTCTTGTATCCACGCAACAATCAGCGATTTCTGCTACAGGGATGCAACAAGGTAGTTACCCTTCTGTATCCCCTGCAACAACGTCTATCCCTAAAGTCGAACCTAAAAACACTAGGGGAGGTTGGGTTTCTTCTTCTTTACGTTCTTTTGTTCGAGCAGACCCTTCTTTGACCGCACCCATTCGTGGTTTAGGTCGCATTGCTCAACGCCAGTTTTCATTATCGACCCGACGTGATCGTGAGAAGCTTGTACAAGAGAAAGAACAAGCACGAGACGTACTGAACTTTACATTACGCCTTGCTGAAACGATGTTTCACTATGGTGCTGACGCCATGGATGTGGATTCTGCTATTGTCGCTGTTTGCTCCGCGTATGGGCTTGAAGACGTTGAAGTGGATATCACTAATCAATCAGTGATTATCAACTATGTTTCTGACGTTGACGGTCATGTAGAAATCCTTGATTCAAGACGTCGTACTCTCAAAGAAGAACGTTTCAGCCATACTGTGGTGCGCGTGGTACGTTCCACCTCTGATAATTATGCTTCTTTGGCTGATATATACCGTCTGATTCATAAAATTACCCACCGCGGTATTGACCGTGAAGAAGCTGAAAAAACATTAAATGCGATTAACGCTCAAAAGAAACCATACTCACCGATGGTGGTGTGGTTAGCAAATATTATTGCTGCTGGAACACTCACCATGGGTATTGGTGGTAGCGGTTATGCTGCGGCGTTATCTGCAATGGTATGGGTCATCGTTCATTTTATTACTCGAATCATGAACAAAATGGGAATGCCTAGCTTCTTCAATATGGCTGCTTGTGCTGCAGTGATTACCTTCGTCGCGATTTACGCTACAGATGACGGCTCAATCTTGCATAGTATCGGGTTGAACGTCTCTGGTCCTCACATTGTTGCTGCCGGACTCATCATGCTTTTACCGACCTTTAGGTTAGTGTCGGCGGTGCAAGACGCGATTAACGGTTTTCCGGTAACTGCTGCGGGTCGTTTTGTGTCTACAGGTATGTCTTTTTTGGGGCTTGTTGTGGGACTCGCTAGCGGTGTAACCGTCTTATCGATTACAACGGCAACCACTATTGACGTATCGCAGTCGGTTTTTGCGAAACCAACTATCGTCGATAACATCTTCTGGATGACAGTCGCTACCCTTGCTATTGCTATTACAACTCATGCACGGTTGAAAACATTGTGGTGGATTGCGCTAGTAACTTTAAGCGGGCTGAGCACTTACCACGTGTACACCTTTTTCTTGGGAGAAGGTGCAGGGCGCGGTAATACGGCGGTAGCAGCTTTCGTTATTGGTATGGTCAGCACATATTTGGCATACCGTCTGCACGCCCCACAAGCCATATTTGCGATTCCGTCTCTAACATTCCTCCTACCTGGTTTGTCATTATTCCGAGGTATGTACTCTTTTACGGTAGAGACCGACACCCTCAACTCAATGCCCGGCGTTATCACCGCTGCCGCAATTATTGTTGCGATGGCTTCAGGTGTTGCGTTGGGGCATTACCTCATGCAGTGGCTGATTCAACGTTTCGGGCGTGAACGAGAAGATCTTTCCACAACCGTCTTTGACCGTTAGCCTAACGTTTTAGGGCGCTATAGGTGTTGACGACGGAAGTCGCCAATCAATAGGCTCTGCTCCTTGTTGAACTAGCAATTCGTTTGCTTTTGAGAAGGGTCGTGATCCAAAGAATCCGCGTGATGCCGATAAAGGTGATGGGTGTGCTGATTCGATACAGGGGTAGGGTGAGATAAGAGTTTTCGTATTTCGTGCATCTCGTCCCCACAGTATGGCGACAAGCGGCTGTTTTCGTTGGACGAGAGCTTCAATTGCGCAGCTGGTGATATTTTCCCACCCTCTATTTCTATGAGATCCGGCTTCTCCTGCACCAACAGAAAGTACACGGTTGAGAAGAAGTACTCCTTGCTGCGTCCACGCGCTGAGGTCACCATGTTCTGGCGGGGTAATGTTCATATCGGAGGATAGTTCGCGGTAAATATTTTGAAGTGAACGTGGGATAGGGCGCACTTGCGGGTGTACAGAGAAAGAAAGTCCCATGGCGTGCCCTATGGTGGGGTACGGGTCTTGTCCGATGATGAGGACTTTAACTTGTGCTAGCGGTTCTTGGAAGGCTCGGAAGATTTGTTGTGACGGCGGTAGTGTGCGTCGTCCAGCTTGGTGTTCTTGACGTAAAAAGTCGCCCATGGCACGGATATTGTGTTCTACTGGGGCTAGGGCTTCAGCCCAGTCTGGAGACATAATTTCTTTAAGGGGTAAAGCGGGCATGAGATTCCGTTCTCACCGTTTGAATGGTTGCTATGCGTCATGATATGTGTGCTATTTGGCAGAACACATAAGATACAATGGGATTTTTTATCATACCGGGTTAGGAAAGATGGGGGAGTGATATGTGCGAAGATACTTCTGAGTTGTACGCTTCTCAGCATACTCCTGATACAGGGCTAACAGAACAAGAAGAAAAGATGATTGCTTTAGAGAAGCAGCGTTGGCGTTATCCTGGGACGAAAGAACGAGTGATTCGAGAACGTTTAGGATTAAATCCAACAGCGTATTATCAGATTCTTAACGAACTGATAGATTCTCCACGTGTCATTGCTCAGGAACCAGCGTTGATCCGTCGGTTAAGGGAACAACGCGACAATTCTAAGCCCTGAATTTTCGGTGTCTTGAGCTCTTTATGATGATAGTCCACGGAAAATAAAAGGGTTTTTAGGTTGTAGCCTGTGTACTCTAGATGGAAGAACTATTGCTTGTAGCTATCGGAGATTAATGTGAACTCGTATCCTCATGATGAATTCGACGACGTACCTGAAAATTCAAAACGTCGTGGTGCTTATCGTGGTGAGCCTCTAGGTAATGCTCATGCTACGAGGCAGACTCTTCTGATTGTTGTTGCTGGTGCGCTTGCGCTTCTGGTGGGTGCAGTAATGTTTGTGGTTCAGCCACGCACTCTTTCTCCGGTGGCTTCTGAAACAGGCTCTGCGAGCGCTACTGCTTCAGAAAGCGCTGTGACTCCAACTTATGCTCCTACTGACCCTGCTGATATTAAGGTTGAGGTTTATAACTCTTCGGCCTATACGGGTGCTGCTGCAGAACTGACTCAGCGTGTGGAGGCTTTAGGATACCCTGTGCCCGTGACAGAGAATTGGAAGGGTACGCCTGTATATGTTTCGACAGTGTTTTATTCTGCCGGTTATGAGCAACAGGCTAATACTTTGGCTGATGCGTTAGGTATTGGTTATATTCAAGAGCGTTCTTCTGGTTCTTCCCCGTTGTATGTTGTTCTTGCCTCTGATTATCTTCCTGCCGTTGCCCCGTAATCTGTGCGCTATGGGCGATTAAGTGTGTTTGTTCTTTCAAGAGGTTTGCGCTCTGTGCTTTGAGGTGTCAAAATTGTTGTTAGCACTCAAAGTCTCCGACTGCTAAATCCTAGTGCTAGATTCGCGGTAGGTAGCTTTGAGAATATCTACTTTCATCTTGTGAGATGTCTTTATAAGTTGTGAAGAGCATGGCTTATAGAACATCGTCCGTCGCGGGCACAACTGAGAGAAAAATACTTTCTTAGTCCAGGAGGGATTAAGCATAATGGCAAAGCTCATTGCTTTTGAAGAAGAGGCACGTCGTGGCCTTGAAAAGGGTCTGAATACCCTAGCAGATGCTGTGAAGGTTACTCTCGGACCTCGTGGTCGTAACGTTGTTTTGGAAAAGTCTTGGGGCGCTCCCACGATTACCAATGATGGCGTTTCTATCGCTAAAGAAATCGAACTCGAAGATCCATACGAAAAGATCGGCGCAGAGCTGGTCAAAGAAGTTGCTAAAAAGACCGATGACGTTGCTGGTGACGGTACCACTACTGCAACTGTTCTTGCTCAGGCACTTGTTCGTGAAGGCCTCCGCAACGTTGCTGCTGGTGCAGATCCTCTCAGCCTCAAGCGCGGTATTGAGAAAGCTGTTGAAGCAGTTACCGCTGAACTTCTTTCTTCTGCTAAAGAAGTTGAGACTGAAGAAGAAATCGCTGCAACCGCATCTATCTCTGCTGGCGACACCGAAATTGGTAAGCTCATTGCAGAAGCCATGGAAAAGGTCGGCAAAGAAGGCGTCATCACTGTTGAAGAGTCCAATACTTTTGGTCTAGAGCTTGAGCTCACCGAAGGTATGCGCTTTGATAAAGGATTCCTCTCCGGATACTTCGTCACTGACCCAGACCGTCAAGAAGCAGTCCTTGAGGATCCTTATATTCTCATTGTGAACTCCAAGATCTCTAATGTGAAAGATCTTGTCCCTGTTCTTGAGAAGGTTATGCAGGCTGGTAAGCCACTTCTTATCATCGCAGAAGATGTTGAGGGCGAAGCTCTTGCACTACTGGTTTTGAACAAGATGCGTGGTTCTATCAAGTCTGTTGCTGTCAAAGCTCCTGGCTTTGGCGACCGTCGTAAAGCTCAGATGGCAGATATCGCTATCTTGACTGGTGGACAGGTTATTACCGAAGAAGTCGGTTTGTCTTTGGACCAAGCAACTATTGACCTTCTTGGCTCTGCACGTAAGGTTGTTGTTACTAAGGACGAGACCACCATCATTGAAGGTGCTGGCGACGCAGCTGCTATTGAAGGTCGCGTAGCTCAGATTCGTGGCGAGATTGCTAACTCCGATTCTGATTATGACCGCGAGAAGCTTCAGGAGCGCTTGGCTAAACTTGCCGGTGGCGTTGCTGTTCTCAAGGCTGGCGCTGCAACTGAGGTTGAACTCAAAGAACGTAAGCACCGCATTGAAGATGCTGTTCGTAACGCAAAGGCAGCTGTTGAAGAAGGCATTGTCGCCGGTGGTGGCGTTGCTTTGATTCAGGCTGGCACTAAAGCCTTCGAGAAGCTTGAACTCACCGGTGATGAGGCAACTGGCGCAAATATCGTCAAGGTTGCTATCGACGCACCGTTGAAGCAGATTGCGACCAACGCTGGTCTAGAACCCGGTGTTGTTGTTGATAAGGTTCGCGGTTTGCCTGCTGGTACCGGTTTGAACGCTGCAACCGGTGAGTACGAAGACCTGATGGCTGCTGGCATCAACGACCCTGTTAAGGTGACTCGTTCTGCGTTGCAGAACGCTGCTTCTATCGCTGGTCTCTTCTTGACCACTGAGGCTGTTGTTGCTAACAAGCCTGAACCTGCTGGTGCTGCACCTGCTATGGATCCTGGTATGGGCGGCATGATGTAATTTTTTCAACGATATGTTGAAAATTCTTTGTAGGGCGGTGCTCCGATACTTTACTGGTATCGGGGCACCGTCTTTTAGCATGGGAAAGGGAAAACCCTCAGACCTTGTGGCTGGTTTCTTCCTCTTAGAGAAGGAAAAAGCGGGAATTAAAGAGTACTCTGAACGTACGATGGATTGATGAAGGAAGAACAATGAGTGCAGTCATCATTATTACAGGTGCTTCTAGCGGAATCGGATATGACGCGGCAGTGAGCTTAGCTCAGCAAGGGCATCGCGTGTACGCTGTGGCTCGGCGGGTTCAGCTGATGGAGCCGCTGAAACAATACGGTGTGACGCCACTATATGCTGATGTGACGGATGAAGAAACTATCAATAAAGTGGTGGATTTCGTCCTAGCTGAAGCGGGCCGTATTGACGTGCTCATCAATAATGCCGGCTATGGGATGTACGGTGCGATTGAAGATGTCTCCTTAGCCGAGGCTCGACACCAATTTGATGTTAATGTTTTTGGGTTAGCTGCCTTTACTCGTGCTGTTCTTCCTGCGATGCGTGAAGCAAAGCGCGGAAGAATTATTAATGTGTCTTCTATTGCTGGACGTTTAACCACTTCATTTGGTGGTTGGTATCACGCTACAAAATATGCTTTAGAAGGGCTCAGTGATAGCTTGCGTATGGAGCTTGGACCCTTGGGTATTGAGGTGGTGCTCATTGAGCCTGGTGCTATTGCTAGTCAGTGGAGTGATGTGGCAATAGAGAATTTGGAGAGGGTTGCTGAGGGTGGAGCCTATGAGAATTCTGCTCGGGCGACTGCAGAGCGGATGCGTCAGCTTTATGCTCGGTGGGCTTCTGATCCTCAGGTGATTACTCGTGCGTTGGTACAAGCTGTCTCAGCTTCTCGTCCGAGGACTCGTTATGTTGCTGGTTTTGGGGCGCGTCCTCTTCTTTTGGCTCATTCTGTGTTGCCTAGCCGGTTGTGGGATAAACTCGCTCGCGGGAAATAATTTTCCTCAAATTCACAAAGTTGTAGCGATTTATGAAATATTAAGGCAAGAACCAACGACGAGATTCCTTCAGCCAATATGACGAATACTGGTGATTCTAGCCAAAAAGTTCCTATTGTTGCTAGAGGGATGGCAATTAAATAGGTACTAAAAGATGAGCCAACAGCAAGTACCCTACCACGGCCTTTAACTGTTAACATCTCGCCATAATTTTTTTCAATAAGGTATACCGGTACTGTTATGAGGAAGGCTAGAAGTAGATAACGAGTTAAATCTTTATTTAAGCTATCTGAAGCGAAAATTGATATAAACAAGGGCGAATAAAAAGCAAGTATCAATGCTCCAAGATACGTTGGTATCATAGCGTATCGCAATAAGCGTTGAGCGGTTTCGCGTAGGTCTGCTTTTCCTGAATATTTTTCTGAACGTCTTATTGCGTAAGCGTAAAAGACAAAAGTTCCAGATACACAAGCTTGGGGAATTCGACAGTATAAGCTCCATATTTTTGTAGCAACAGTAACTGCAGCTAAAGTTTCTACTCCAAATGTTCCTAAAAGAAAAATGACAGCAATAGTTCCTATATAGTCATTAAAATGGCGTATCCCAATTCCTGGAGCGGACTTACCGATTGTAGCGGATTCATCATAAATTTCTGTCCAGCTAGGTTTTCTAAATTCGGTTTTGCGTTGTTTTAAAGACTTGTAGAGAATCCAACCTGCAAGAATAGTATTACATATTTGTACTATAGTTGTTGTTGTTGATATTGCTGCTAGTGGTGAAGGAAATATTGTTTCTAGAGGTGTGTATAGTACTAACCCATTGAGAGCGGCATTAGCACCAAACCCAACTATTAGTAGTAGAAGACTCCAACTTTTTAGACCGCAGATTTTAAGTGATTCAGCAAAAAGCATAAAGACAATTGCAATAGGAAGGCTGATAAGCCTAATCCACGTATAATGAGAAGTAAGTGTAACGATGTCATCATCTTGGACAAATAACTGAAGAATAGGTTCTAGGGTAGACGCTATTAACAATCCCAATATCGTTGCTGGGATGAGAAGAACTACCATAGCTCCTAAAAAAATATTAATTTTGTTTTCTAAGTTATTACAGCCTTCTTCTGAAGCAATATGGGCTGATAAGCTGTCAACTATTCCAAGTCCTAGAAGTGCAAATAATGCGCCCGCAATAATTTCTCCTAGTCCAACTGCTGCTATCGCGGGTGCCCCTTTGTATGCAACCATCACAAGATCAACGGCACCATATCCTACACTAATAAGACCAGTTAAAAATATCGTTATGGTGTATGAACACCAAGTACGGGGTGTCAAGTCTGTGTGCCTCATCCATGTATCCTCTCGGGGTATCTTGTGCTCTTGCTTGAGTGTAGGGACGTCCTGCTGAACTGCATTTATTAATTTTCTAGAGCCGGAGATATGAACATTCATAGACACTGCTATTTATAACATTCACATGTGTTTTGAGAATTGACAAAACGGTTATACTCCCGTTTTATTTAAGAGTCTTATTTCCTTTGAATCTATGTTGGATATTCGGACTCCGGTAGGATAGTTGAGCTATGCAATGCCACTATTTTGATACTCACCAATGCTTTTCGTGCACTGAACTGGATATTCCTTACCCAAAACAACTTTCCGCTAAAGAACGTCATATGCGTGAACTAGCGGCAGGATACCCACAGATTAAGTGGCTCGAGGCTGTTCCCAGTCAACAGAAAAATTTCCGAAACAAAGCAAAAATAGTGGTATCTGGAACGACGTATCACCCAGTGCTCGGTATTGTTGATGGCGGTTCTGGGCAAGGTACTGACCTGAGCCAATGTCCTCTTTACGAACCTGCGTTGTTAAAAGCCATGCCGGTTCTTAAAGAATTTATTACTCGGGCTCAGCTAACTCCCTATCACATTAAAACGCGTAAAGGGGAGCTTAAAAATATTCTTATGACAGCGTCTTCTTCGGGGGAGCTGATGGTGCGTTGCGTTCTGCGTTCTAAAAAGTTGATTGTTCCCATCAAACGTTCTTTGCCGTGGCTTCAAGAACGTTTACCACAGCTTCGGGTTTTTTCTGTCAATCTTTTACGCGAACCGATTGCACGAGTTGAAGGTGAGGAAGAAATTATTCTTAGCTCTGCCCAGACTCTTGCGATGAGGGCCAACGATATCACCTTGCATTTACGTCCACAGAGTTTCTTCCAAACTAATTCTTCTGTTGCTTCAACCTTGTATCGTCAAGGACAAGAATGGGTTTCTGAGCGTAACCCAGCAAGTCTATGGGATCTTTATTGTGGCGTGGGTGGGTTTGCTATACACGCAGCACAAGTAATGTCGTCAGAGGCCCGTGTGACCGGTATCGAGATTAGTGCTGAGGCTATTGAGAGCGCTCATCGTACGGTGGCAGATATGGGTCTTAACAATACTCATTTTGAGGCAATGGACGCTACAGCCTTTGCCCTTGAGAGCCAAAAACGCGGGTTCTCCTTACCTGAGATGTTGGTGGTGAACCCTCCTCGTCGCGGTATCGGGGCGGTTCTTTGCCAGTGGATAGAACAATCTGGTATTGATACGGTGCTGTACTCTAGCTGTAATGCAAAGACGTTAATAAAAGATTTGCAGAAGATGCCCTCTTATCAGCCAGTGCAAGGCAGGGTGCTAGATATGTTTGCTCATACTCAGCATTATGAGGTGATGGTTCTGCTACGTCGTCAAGATTATTCTTCTGAATCGTCGAGTGGATAGCGTAGCTGAAAAGTTTTTGTAGGTGCGGTGGGGAGTATGAGCCGGTGAAAGAACTGGGTGAGTCGCCGATAACTGAGTGTTGTGAACCCTACCTTGTTGAAGAAGGTGTGGGCTTCGATATCGTCCTCTGGTACTTCTAAGGTGAGTGAGGTTTTTCCTTCTTCTTGTGCGAATTCTTGAATCTTTTCCAGAAGTTCAGTAGCCACGCCTTGGCGTTGGTAGTCGCGGTGTACAAGGAATACTTCTATTCGTGCGCTGTATTCGTCAATTTCTATTTTGCGTGAACGATATATTCTTAGAGCAAGCCAGAAGAGAATACTTTTAAAATAGGAAAATTCTCTGCGGATTGAAGCATAAGGAATAGCTAGCGCGTGAGGGTATTCTGAGGTCTCAACAACAGCGAATCCAACGATTTTGTCGTCTCGGCGAACACTAAATGATTGTTCGGGGTTAAATCTTCGGATGATAAGGCGTATAGCTCTTTGTTGCTCTTCTGGTGTGCTGGATGGGCGACGCACAAAATGATGGTATTTGTCGCTGATGAGCTGAGCAATAGCTTGTCTATCTGCTTTGTTGGGCGATTCAATCATATGTTCTTACCGTTTCGACATGGTGAGCCTACGTACAAACCCTACGTGGGGTGTGAGAAAATCCGCAATGACCAAAGAGGTCTTATTATGTAGGATAGTAGACAATACGCCGTATAGTGTTTACCAAATAGATTTTGGAGATATTAAAATGAAAAAAGTTCAGCGATCTGACCGTCGAGTACGTAAAACTCAATCAGCGTTATACCTTGCCCTAGCCGATTTATTACAGCATAAGAAGCTCAGCTCTATTACTGTTAGTGAACTAGCGGAGAAAGCTGATATTCATCGTGCAACTTTTTACTCGCACTATTCTGACATTTCAGAACTGTACTCACAAATTCAAGAGACTGCGTTACTAGAACTTAGTAGCATCCTTGACCCAGACCCTGTCAACGGTAAAAACATGAATAGCCGTGAAGTATTTGGTGCGTTTATGCAGTTTATTCAGGGTAATAAAGAAGTCTGCCGGATGCTCTTGACTCAACGTGGGGCTGGAAGCTTCTTTGAAGTGCTGAGCAATAGGTTAGAGCGTGAATATATTGATATATTCTGGAGCTCTCTCAAAGACGTCGTACCAGCTCAACAACTCTCTCTTTTTGCTAATTACCATCTGCAAGGTTGCTTAGCTGTATTTACGATGTGGGCTCAACAAGGATATGAGACTCCAGCTGAGATTATTACGTCGACTCTTGCCACTATTGATACGCATTACGATAAGTTGCTCAACGAGTTATCTCAACCATAAGAGCTTTCTTCTGGTACGTGAGGTTCTTGTCTCTTTCCTCTATGGTGAGTGTCAATACTGATGAGGCCGTGATTGTCTTCCTGTGAGCCTGTTTATATGGTGGTGAAGCATGTAAAGAACCATGATTTAGGTTTACTGTATTGAAAACATAGGTAAACCTAAATAGCATGTAGAGGGGTTTTCTCAGCCCTTCACACTCTTGGCAGGAAAAGGACGATAAACATCATGGCTCTCAAAACAATACCAACCTATACGTATAGTTATAGGCCTTATGAAAAACGCGCCACGTGGGAACTTAACCCGCATCAGGCTGCGTTACTCGTCCACGATATGCAAAACTATTTTGTTTCCATCTTTGAAGACGAAACAGCAGGGCAAATTCAACAGGCCATCAATAACACTTCTGCACTTATCAAATCAGCACGAGATAACGGAATCCCCGTTTACTACACTGCGCAACCGCCGCGTCAAGATCCTAAAGACCGCGCGCTCCTTACCGATATCTGGGGACAAGGGCTACAACAAGACGCTGATGCAGAGATTATCTCTGCCTTAGCACCGGCCGAACAGGACACCGTCCTCACTAAATGGCGCTACTCAGCTTTCGCTAAAAGCACCTTTGAAGAAGACCTCAAACTGAGTGGACGAAACCAACTGATTATTACCGGAGTCTACGCACACATTGGTTGTATGACGACAGCACTCGACGCATTCATGCGGGATATACAAGTATTCTTTGTTGCTGACGCTCTCGCTGATTTCAGCCAAAAAGAGCACGAACTTGCCTGTAACTATGTTGCCCAACGATGTGGCATCGTCACCTCAACCCAAGACATCCTGAGAACATTATCTGGTCAGGACTAGGCGATATGAACCCAACAACATCCCTCGTTATTGTTACTGGCGCATGTGGAGGAATCGGCGCAGCTGTTACGGAGCGTCTTCTGACCGAAGGATACGCCGTACTTGCCTGCGACACCCAAGAGCAAATACAGGAAAAGGCACAATACCAAAACGAGCATTGTGAATACTATCCTTTAGACGTCACTGATGAAGCCTGTGTACAGCGTATGGGAAATTACCTTCGTCAAAAACAAAAACCAGTACAAGGACTCATCAACTGTGCCGGCGTTGTTCATGCTGCACCTCTTCTCGATACAACCTTAGAACAGTGGCGTACTGTTCATGCAGTTAACGCTGATGGCGTATTCTTGGTTACTCGAGAAGTAGCCCGATACATGGTAGAGCAACAACCGCAAGACCCAACAAATAGTCGAGGTATTGTCACTATCAGTTCGAACGCTGCGAACGTACCACGAGCTGAATTTGGAGCTTATGGCGCATCAAAAGCTGCTGCAACACGAGTAACAACAAGTTTTGGGTTGCAACTTGCCCCACACGGAATCCGCGCAAACGTTCTATGCCCTGGAACAACACGAACCCCCATGGTCACAGACACCTGGAACGGAGAAGACCGTAGCGAAGCGCCCATCAAAGGATCACTAGAAAATTACCGTTTGGGGATACCGCTAGGTCGTATTGCAGAACCAGAAGATATTGCAGAAGTCGCAATATTCCTTCTAAGCCCACACGCTAAACACATGACGATGCAGAGCCTTACCGCCGACGGCGGAGCAACCTTCTAACCTTCATCGGGGAATGAACAAACCCGCGCTCACTATCCCCGTCTCGATAGAAAGAACACCATAGCCTATGCCCACGAACGAGTACCCTGCCTTCCAATTTACCTATGGAAACACCTGCCTCAGAGCACTCGGGGAGTTAGAACCAGTTAACGAAAAAGACGCACTCAAACGCGCCCAAGAACGCGGAACTGGTGTTATCGGAGTCATCCCATTCGACCCTCAAGAACCTGCACTTCTATACGTTCCTGAAAGCATCGAGCGAACACCTGCTCCCATTGTGCAAGAACAAAAGTGCCCTGCACCAACTCGTATTGAAGGTATCGATAACCCCGAATACCGCCAGAGCGTTGGACGTGCTGTCGAAAAAATGAATAACGGAGAACTCGATAAAGTTGTGCTTTCTCGTCTCCTTCACGTCTACTATGAAGAAGAACGCCCAACGTTAGAGAACATCTACCATAATCTATGGGCACAACAACCACGCGCCTATGTTTTTTCGATGAAACTATCAGATGATAGCTATCTGATGGGTGCCTCACCAGAACTTGTCTTCGGAGTTGAAGACGGTGTTTTCACGACTTTCCCCTTAGCCGGAAGCTCCCCACGCACAGCACCTATTGGCAGTACTGAAGACGCGCAAATCGGTGAAGAACTAATGCGCTCACCTAAAGACCGTGCCGAGCATGCTACGGTCGTTGACGATATTAAAAGATGTCTGTCTTCGCTCACACAAGAACTTCACCTTCCTGCGACGCCACAGCTTATTAACACTCCACAACTATGGCATCTGGCGACAAGAATTACGGGGCGTCTTAAAGATGGTATGAGCTCTTTAGACGGCGCTCGCGCTATCCACCCCACTCCCGCAATTTGTGGGTATCCAACAAGTACAGCACTCGAAGTAATTCGCGAGTTAGAAAGCTTCGAGAGAGGTTTCTTTGGGGGACTTGTTGGTTGGATGGACCCCTCCGGAGACGGACAATGGGCGCTCGTTTTGCGTTGTGCTCAGGTTGAGGCTGAGCACATCACCTTATTTGCTGGGGCTGGACTCGTCAAAGCCTCAACACCAGATAGTGAACACCGTGAGACAGGAACTAAACTCGGCTCTTTTGGTCAAGCGCTAAATATTAACACGGTATCTTCGTAGATTAATGTGTCTGAGGCTATACCGTTTTGAGACGTTGCGTAGATAGTGGGATGCTCTGCTTGATGTCATAAGGCTTGGTAACGGGGTGGGCTTTGATGGTGCGGTTTTGGTTTGTTGCTACTGCTATCACAAACTCACCTTGTACAAACCACTGTACGTAAAACTGTTGTTGATACCCTTCAATGTTGAGGGTTCCGCTTGCACGGTATCCAGAAATCTCGACGAGGTTTTGTGGCGGGTTAAGAAGTTGCATATGCACTTTTTGGGGGCCTGCTACAAGTCCGTGTCCGGTGGCTTTGAGTACGGCTTCTTTAGCTGTCCACAGTAGCAACCTTAGTAGTGCTTTATTTTCTTCTGGACATTCTGAGATAACCGTTTTTTCTTCTTCTGTAAGGGTGACTTTATCGTATCCGTCGAGAAGGTTTCCGCGCATTCTTTCAACATCGACGCCGAGTAGTTGGGCTTGTGGGTCTTGGCTATCTTCTGCAAAATATGCGCCAACGACCATTCCGTGGCTTCGTGACATATTGAAGTTAATACCAGAAATCCGCGGTTTTCCGTGTGTCGCTTTTTGGTCGCATAGCTGGCACGTTCTGTCGACGGTAATTTGTGAGGCATGAGTGGGGCGAATACCTAATGCACATGCTGCAATACATCGCATGAGGGTTTGTTGTGCTGCGTAGTTGAGTGCGTCTTCAGGGTTGCGGTATTGTGCTGCTTTAGTTTGTTCTGCGATACCAACATAGGATAACCATGTGATGCCGTGTCCTGAGCGAAGAATCGCTGAGGGCAACATGTATAGGTGAACAGATTGTCGGTCTGTTTGTGGGTATGCGCTCATACAGGCTATTCTAAATGTTTTTATGCTTTAAAGTGGTAGCACTAGAAACACATAAGAGCGGATAAGCTAGGGTGTGGAGAATCTACGTCCTTGAGGAAGGTCTTGTACATGGCACAAGAGATTATTGCTGCAACAGATGGATCAGCATTAATGAACCCTGGACCTGCTGGGTGGGCGTGGTACATTGACCACGATAACTGGTCAGCGGGCGGCTGGGAACACGCAACAAATAATCAGGGTGAGCTACGTGCTGTGCTAGAACTTTTTGAAGCGACTGCTCATCTTCCTGAACATAAACTCAAGGTTCTTTGTGACTCTCAGTACACCATTAACGCGGTGACTAAATGGTTGCCAGGGTGGAAGAAAAAAGGCTGGAAGAAAGCGGACGGTAAGCCCGTTCAAAATCAAGAGCTGATTCAGGCGCTCGACGAGGCAATGCAAGGACGAAATTACGAGTTCGTATGGGTTAAAGGGCACTCTGGGCAAGATATGAATGAAGCTGCAGACACCCGCGCTAGAGATGCTGCTTTATCCTTCCAACAAGGAACACCGACTCCTAGCGGGCCGGGATTTAACCTTGAGGTATCGCCGGAGACGGACACAAAACATGTGCCACAAGAAACAAAGAATTCTTCTGTTGAAGACCACACGAAAAATCCCTCTACTGCAATGAACGTTGATGATGTTCTTGAACTAGTTAAGGGCTATGAACGTACTCTTTACCAGCCTGAACATTATGAGCAGGAACAATATTTAGAAAAAGTATTGGGGGAAGATTTTTGGTGGGTGACATATCAGGGGATACGCACACAACGTTCACTCGCCGTGGAATATCGTACACGTGCTTTTTATGCGCATGATGAACCAATCTTTATCAGCTGTGAGATGCTGGGGGATTCTGTGATTCGTCTTTTGTCTCGTGTAAAGACTCGCCATATGTCGGTTATGCGCACGAGCCTATGGGTTCAAGACACTACAGGTGATTTGGGGTGGATTCTATCTTCACGACAAGATACTGCCTGCCCGCAAGAATCCTAAAAATTCTGGACGAGTCTATTCATACTCATTGAGGTGACAGAGAAGGCAGGAACACTAGCAGCTCTAAGTGGTAGTGTTCCTGCCTTTTGTGCTTTAGCCAAGGAACATTGCAGCGTTTGCTGATTCTGTATCAGCATAATTAATGCCTGCACGTGAAAGGGCTTCATTAATCTGTGCAATAGATTGTTCTACTTGTTGCTGTGTTGCACGCCATTGGGCGAGGACGCCTTGGAAGTTGAGTGAAGCAGCGCCAGTCCACGATCCTTCTAAATCTTGTAAGGAACTGGTTAACCCATTAACTTCTGCAATGATTGAATCAATTTGTGCGCGTGCAGTAGCGCTTTTCTGACTAATCATCTCTGAATCAACGACAAATTGTGCCATGACATCTCCTAAAAATGTTCTATACATGAGGTAGAAGAACGATTCTTCTACCCTTTACATTAGGGAGAGATCCATGAGTTAAGTAGATTTTTTAAAAAAACTGTGGATAGCCAGAGGTTACTAACGCAACGATAGCTAATTATCCACAGAAGAAGATGGAAAGTTTATGTTTCACGCGAAACGTCGTCTCCGATATAACTGGGAAAACGTAATCTGAAAGTTGCCCCTCCACCACGAGTTTCTAGTACCTCAACATTTCCTTCATGCTGAGCAACAATACCGGCAACAATAGCTAACCCGAGCCCAGTGCCCCCCGTTTCACGAGTACGTGAAGTATCGGCACGATAGAACCGTTCAAAAACTCTTTGACGATCTTCGCCATGAATACCAGGGCCATGATCTCGAACCTCAATCTGAGAGAACTGCTGAGCATCATCAGACTGGACCGTTCCCACGGCTATCTCAAGAGGGGAGCCTTTGGGCGTATATCGAATAGCGTTAGTCATCAAATTTGCAATGACCTGTCGCAACCGAGAGTCATCCCCATATACATAAGCGCTTTCAGGAGCAGCATGTTCTGTAAGACCAACAACTTGAACTGTTCTATCCGGAGAGGTCGCAAAAGCATCATGGGAGGCATCTTGGGCTAAATCAAGAAGATCAATAATGCGGTTTTCTAGCTCTCGACGCTCATCAATACGAGCCAAAGTGAGCAAATCTTCAATTAACTGCCCCATTCGTTTTGACTCTGCTTCGATACGGCTCATCGCATTAGCTACAGCTTCTTCACTTTGGAGAGCACCTTGACGATACAGCTCAGAATATCCACGAATAGAAACAAGAGGCGTTCGCAACTCGTGAGAAGCATCCCCCACAAAACGACGCATCTTGACTTCAGAATTTTTCTGCACCTCAAAGGCTTTTTCAATATGGCTCAACATGGTGTTGAGAGACGCCGAAAGATGACCAATCTCGGTATACGGATTATATTTTTCCATACGCTGCGAAAGATCACCGGCAGCGATACGTGCAGCTGTTTTTTCAACTCGTGCTAACGGCTCAAATGCTCTTGTAACCATGACCCAGCTCATTGCAACAGACGCAAAAAGAGTTGCTACACCAAAAGTCAACGTAAGAACAGCTACGAGTGCCACCACAGCATGAGTCTGCCGTAAAGGAGTCGCAATAATGACAGAATAATCAAGATCCCCATAATCAATGGGGAGAATTCTCCATTCAGCTTTACCATTAACAGATTTAACGGTGATTCCTTTATGAGAGAATCGGTTGACCTTCTCGTGCGTCCATCCAGACAAATCTGGTGTTGAGCTTTGAATAGACGAAGCACCCACCAAAGAGGAGAGAACCGTTCCCTGATTATCTAAAAGATACGCTTGATACCGAAGAAGAGAACTCGTGCTCGGTTGATGAGGGCCTTCTGTGAGATAACTTGTGAGAGTCTGAGCATTTGAACTCATCTCTTCATCAAGCTGCTCAATCATTTGTCCTCGCAGAGCAGATATCGCGACCAACGACGTTACTGAAATTGCTAGGGCTAAGAGCAAACTGGTTAAAAGAACCAACTGGGTGCGCAAAGAGAGCGCGCCCAGTTGTCCGATTTTTTGACGAATCCTAGTCACAATAACTCACGTCTATTTTGCGGTGCGTAACAGGTATCCAACACCGCGTTTAGTATGAATCATTGGTGCTTGATCTGGAACATTATCAATCTTCCGGCGTAGGTAAGAAATATAAGATTCTACGATAGAAGCGTCCCCATTGAAGTCATACTCCCAAACGTGGTCAAGAATCTGAGCCTTGGATAGTACACGGTTAGGGTTGAGCATCAGATAACGCAATAGCTTGAACTCAGTAGGGGAGAGGTCAATCTCTCGGTCTCCTCTGAATACTTCGTGTGCATCATCATCAAGGATGAGATCTCCGACGCGTAGACGGGAGTCGTCTGCTTCTCCCTGATGTGTTCGACGTAAGACAGCACGGATGCGTGCAACGACTTCATCAAGGCTAAAGGGTTTGGTGACGTAGTCATCTCCGCCCACTGTTAGACCAGCGACTTTATCCTCAGTGGAATCTTTCGCGGTGAGGAAGAGAACAGGGAATAGTCTTCCAGCTGCACGGAGTTTACGGGTGACGGTGAATCCATCAAGGTCGGGCATCATTACATCAAGTACTGCTAAATCTGGGTTTTCGCTTTCTGCTTTTTCAAGCGCTTCACGACCATTAGACGCAGTAACAACCTCAAAGCCGGCGAACCGTAACGAGGTTGCGAGTAATTCAAGGATATTTGGTTCATCGTCTACGACGAGTAATTTTGCTTCAGGTTGATTTGTATTCACGATACTTATTCTCACTCTTGAAGCTGGGAGTCTGCTGGAAGACAGATATATATAAGCTGACTCTTTACTATGATTTTGAGTCTGCTCTTTGCCTCCTCCTCCGCACCATCGCTACCACAAGAGAACACACCAAACTCAAAAACCCCACCGGCAATAACACCATCGCACCCCACGTCAAAAAATGAGGCGCATGGCCGTAAAACCACATCAACAACAACATCGCCACCCCACTGACCACTCCAAGAACAGTGCATAAAGCGCCACAAAAACTCAAGAAAGAAACAGCTAACGAAGCCGGTAGTGAAGAAGAACTCTCAGTCATATACATACCGTATCAATCAAACACCCAGCAAAGTTTCTCATTTCACGCTTTAATAGAAGGTATGTCCCAACAGATAAAGAATGATATAGCCCCCACGGAGACCTCAATATCAGAGGACCGTAGCTTTGCCCTATCTGAACACCCTCACGATAATAGGAATGCACAAACTCCTACAGCTGCCCAGAACGCAGAACCAACATTAGGTGCACCTACCAAACGGCGTCGAACTAGCAAAGTCGATACTGTTCTTGCTCAAGCAAAAGATATTGCCCTCGCTGGAATCCAAGAGATTACCTCTGCAGAAAATATCGGGATTGTTCATCATCTACGCGGAGAGGAAGAACGACTTACCACACACCTCTTTGAATGTACGATGTCCGGATACAGAGGTTGGTTCTGGTTTGCGACGCTTTCTCGAACACCACGCTCTAAAATTGCTACCGTCTGCGAAGTAGGACTTATCCCTGGAGATGATGCACTCCTCGCTCCAGCATGGGTACCGTGGTCTGAACGTATGAACACCATCGAAGAAGAAAACGCAGAAACAACCGACACCGAAGAGACAACCTCCCACTCCGAAGATACAAGCGACGACGAATAACTACGTATACCTAAGGACTGATTTCTACGAGTAAGAGAATTCCACACGCCGAAACCCTCCCGCAGGAGAAGACCTCCTCACCCCCTGCAACAACGCTCACAACTGAACGCAACGGGCCTGAACCGGTACACGGCAAATCTCCTACTTTTCGTTCCTTATGGATTTTTAACTACCGATTATGGTTTATTGGAGCATTCCTTTCCAACATCGGAACATGGATGCAACATACTGCCCAAGACTGGCTGATTTTTAACGAACTCTCTCATAACGATTCCACTCGACTCGGAATCGTTATGTCTTTACAATTTGGCCCTCAACTCTTCTTAGCACCTTATGCCGGAGTCCTTGCAGATAGGCTAGACCGCCGAAAACTGCTCTATATGACACAAAGCGCAATGGGCGTTCTCTCTCTAATACTAGGATTCTTAGTGATGAGCGGGCACATCCAAATTTGGCATGTCTACGCATTAGCCCTCGTCGCTGGAATCATCGTCTCTCTCGAAGTTCCTGCCCGCCAAACCTTTGTCTCTGAGCTCGTTCACGATAACGACTTGCCTAACGCTGTAGCACTAAACTCCACATCCTTTAATTCTGCACGTCTTATCGGTCCAGCATGTGCAGGTATTCTTGTTGTTCTTTTGGGCACTGGGCCAGTCTTTTTCATCAACGCTGCAACATTCCTCATCATGCTTGCTGCAATCTTCTTGATTCGTACTCGAGAACTTCGCCCCACTCCTCGTGCGGATCGTTCAACCGGGCGTATCCGCGACGGCGTCGCATACGTCAGAAAACGCCCCGATATTTTGGCCGTGATGGTAGCTGTTTTTCTGGTGGGAACCTTCGGTCTTAACTCCGCAATGAACATCGCGGCAATGGCAACAACAGAGTTTGATAAAGGTGCTGGAGAATTTGGCTTTCTTAACTCAACTATGGCTGTTGGTTCTGTCATTGGAACTCTTCTTGCTGCACGGCGAGAACGTCCTCGCCTGCGCTTCATTTTTGGGGCTTCAGCAGCCTTTGGGCTGTCTGCCTTATGCGCGGCTCTTTCCCCTAACCTGCTGTTCTTTTCCATAACACTCATACCCATGGGCCTTTGCGCCTTGACGATTATTACTTCAGCGAATGCCTATGTTCAGGTCACTACTGAACCGCAGATGCGCGGACGAGTCATGAGTTTATATATCGCAGTTTTCTTAGGCGGCACACCTATCGGTGCACCTCTTGTTGGGCTAGTCAACGACCACTGGGGTGCACGTTGGGGCCTTGGCATTGCTGCGTTATCAGGTGTTCTGGCCGGTTGTATCGGGCTGTTATGGTACTACCGTTCTGAAAAACTTAAACTCGTTTTTGACCGTTCTCGAAAAACGAAGTTTGTTTTCAAACGCGCGGTTGAAGAGCCCCTTGACCCCGTGACAACAGCCCTAGAAATCCAACAGCCACGATAATTATCGATGCTTTCCCCTTTAAATTCTTGGGGCGCTGTCTGAACATCAGACAGCGCCCCAAGAACACCTATATCAAGGTTCAAAATACCTCTTTAAGAACTCCTACATCATGAACGGTTATGCACTCTTTTGAGCAACAATATAATCAATGCATTCTAAGAGCGCTGAAACATCCTCTGGTTCAATTGCCGCGAAGGTCGCAATACGTAGCTGGTTTCGCCCAAGTTTGCGGTATGGTTCGGTATCAACAATCCCATTGCTACGAAGAGCCTGAGCAACATATGAAGCATCAACTTGCTCTGAAAAATCGATAGTGCAAATCACTTGAGAGCGTTCTGCGGGGTTCTGCACAAAAGGTTCTGCAAAGGAAGACTCTTCCGCCCACTGGTAGACCCTCTGGGCAGAATCAGCGGTTCGTTCACTTGCAAAGGACAAGCCACCGTTGTCATTAATCCAGCGAATCTGCTCAGCTAACATCACCAAAGTCGTTAATGCAGGGGTGTTATAGGTCTGGTTTTTTCGAGAGTTCTCAATTGCGGTCACAAGATTCAAAGAATCCGGTATCCAACGTCCAGACTTGGCGATAGTATATGCGCGCTCAATAGCTGCAGGGGAGAAAAAAGCTACCCATAAACCACCATCGGAGGCAAAGTTTTTTTGTGGAGAAAAGTAATAAACATCTGTTTGCGACAAGTCCACATCGATACCACCAGCAGCACTTGTTGCGTCAATAACGACTAAGGCATCTGTATCAATGCCTTCAGGGCGAAGAACAGGGGCTACGACTCCAGTAGACGTTTCGTTATGAGGCCATGCGTAAACATCAACGCCTTGTTCCGCTTGAGCAGATGGACAACTACCAGCAGGCACCTCAATAATGGAGGACTCTTCTAGAAAAGGAGCTTTTTGCGTCGCCTGAGCAAATTTAGAGCCAAATTCTCCAAAGCTTAGATGCTGAGCCTTATTCTTCACCAACCCAAAAGTTGCTGCATCCCAAAAAGCCGTTGCTCCACCGTTGCCAAGTACGACTTCGTAACCTTCTGGGGCGTTGAACATGTGAGATAGTCCTTGTTGAATCTTTTCAACAAGATGTTTAACTGGTGCTTGCCGGTGTGATGTTCCTAGAAGAGGAAGATCAGCTGCACGGGTGAGAGCAGAAATCTGTTCGCGACGTACTTTTGACGGGCCTGCCCCGAAACGTCCGTCTTGAGGAAGCATGTTAACTGGGATAGAAGGAAACTGTGTCACTGATTCTCCAAATCATGGTGAACTCACCGTATAAGTGCTAATACCGGTTTTAACGTCCGGTTATGTTCTATTGTGCCTTGCTTGAAGAAAAGAGAGTGTTTCATTCTCTGAAAAGGAATAATATTTCCTGAGGTATTGAGTGTTACTTTCTATGGCAGATTTACTTTCTGTTGAATTTCGTAAAATCTTATAGATTTGTCATATTTATCAAGGGTTATATCCCCTGTTCGCCCTACAATGGTAAGTGCATATATACTCAAGTTAAAGGGT
The DNA here is from genome assembly GCF_048512915.1 of Rothia sp. P7208. Taxonomy (NCBI): domain Bacteria; kingdom Bacillati; phylum Actinomycetota; class Actinomycetes; order Micrococcales; family Micrococcaceae; genus Rothia; species Rothia sp. P7208. Next base: position 391,496 of record NZ_JBLXXW010000001.1, on the reverse strand, counting down.
TATTTGCTCACTGGTTTGGCGCCAGAGAAGGGAGTTAGGACGTATGACTGACCTAATCGATACAACCGAGATGTATCTACGGACTATTCTGGAATTAGAAGAAGAGGGCATCGTCCCTATGCGTGCTCGTATTGCAGAGCGTCTAGAACATTCTGGCCCAACCGTTTCTCAGACAGTTGCCCGTATTGAGAAGCATGGTCTTGTTGAGGTTTCTTCCGACCGTTCTTTGAAGTTAACGGAGCAAGGCCGTAAAAAAGCTGTAGAGGTGATGCGTAAGCATCGTCTTGCAGAGCGTCTGTTAGCCGATATTATCGGCTTAGATATTGCGTATATCCATGAGGAAGCTTGCCGTTGGGAGCACGTCATGAGTGAGCGTGTTGAACGTCGCTTAGTTGAGCTCCTCAATAATCCAAAGTTCTCTCCGTATGGAAATGCTATTCCCGGCCTTGAAGAGCTGGGGGCAAAGAGCGAAAATAACGATGAGCGCACTGTCTCTATGAGTATTGCTGCTAAGGATTCTCGTGTAGAGGATCGTTTTACTATTTCTCGTTTTCCAGAGTTTATTCAAACTGACGTTGAATTGATGAGTCGTCTAGGGGATGCAGGCATTATTTATGGTGCTACCGTTTCTATTGCATCTGCGCCACAAGGGGCTGTTATTGTCCGTGCTGATGGTGAGGAACAGGAAGTGACACTTTCTGCGGATGTTGCTGAAGCGATTATCGTCAAGCGTTAGATAGTCTTCTCACAAGAGGGGTTGACTGTTTTTCCTGATAGGTAGATATCAGGCCTTGGTCGCAAGACTAATAGAGAGATTCTTAGTTTATTGAGGTGGCGTACCTGTATTTAGGGGTACGTCACCTCATTTTTTTGGTGGGTTGTTGTGATCTTGCTGTTGGTTGATGGGCTGTTGAGTCTTTATTTTATAGGCGATGGTATTGCATTGAGAGTGACCTGTTGAGCTGAAAAGTCACGAAAAGGACACGGGTGTGAGACATACCTCGTATATTTTTTTAATCATTTCGTGACCTTCTTTATATTGGCTTTCGTGTGTTTTGAGCATTAAAGACCCCTGTATTTTTGCAAGAAATAAGGGTTTTAAAGGTTATCAGTAAAAAATACAACATGGTCAATAGTGGTTTTAATGCGTTTCTGAGGGGTCACTGTGTGAGACAAAAACACGTTTTCGTAACCAAAACGTGACATTTGAGTTGAAGGTGTAGTAGTGTTTTCAACGTGCCAATCACTGGTCGGAGAGGCACCCTCAGAACAGATCGCCTAGTTCTGCCACTGTTCACACTGAGGTAACGAAAACATCATGACATGCTTGGCAGAAGCGGGGGACCCATCCTTTTGGGTTCTTAGATGAAGAGCCCTAGGGGTGAAGTTACTGGAATACCAGTAACCGAGTGAACCTTCTACTCGAACCCGACAGCTTACCTCGTGAGGCAATGGAGGAAAATAAACATGGCTAACACTGCACGCCACATGGCACCAAAGAAATCTAACATCGCACGCAACGCAGGTATCGCTGTTGTTGCTGGTGCCGCTCTTGCAGGCTCTATTGCACCTGCTAACGCATTCGGTGTAGCAAACACCGTTGCTCCTGTTGACTACTCAGCAACCCTTACTACTTACACCACTCCTGAAGTTTCTTACGAGAACATCACCACTTGGGGCGCTACCGTTGAAAGCACCCCTGCACCAGCTGTAGAAGCTGCACCTGCACCAGCTCCTGTTGCGGCACCTGCCCCAGCACCAGCTCCTGCGCCTGCACCAGCTCCTGCGCCTCGTCTCGCTGTTCAGTCTTCTACCACTAACGTTGCAGGCGTACGCGCTCAGGTTCTTGCTTCTGCATACGATGGAATCGGTGGCGCATACATCTGGGGTGGACGCTCCTACAAAGCTTGGGACTGCTCCGGCTTCGTATCTAACGTTTACGCACGCGCAGGCATCAACTTGACTCCTTACACCTACGCAATGGTTGGTCAGCTTGTTCCTACCGCTTACCCACAGCCAGGTGACATCGTCTTCACTAACGGATTCGCACACGTCGGTATCTACGTCGGTAACGGTCAGATGATTTCCGCTCTCAACCCATCTCAGGGTACTCAGCTTACCGCTGTTGACGGTGGCGGACTCATGCCTGTATCCGGTTACTACACCTACGCAGGTCTCTAAAAACTTACAACCCATGCTAGTGAGGGGAACATCCATAATGTTCCCCTCACTAGATGGATAATATGAGTTCACCTCTGGTCATCTACTGGGTGAACGATTCATAACTTTTCCTGATCTAGGAAATCTCACCGAATATTTTATTCGGGTGATGCGACCCTCGTACGACCAGCAGGGGTCGCATTTCTATATCCACGCTAAGATAGGACTATGTCTACTCAGTTTGAAAGCCCCAGCAACGGTTCTGACCAAGAATTTACCTACATGGCAGTCGGTATGATCTCCGGAGGAGTACCCGGCGTCCTCATCGGTCTACTCATGGCGCTGAGCCTCGGTAACGCCGCAATGTGGGTTTCTATTACAGGTGGTATTGGTATTATCATCGGATTGGTCGTTGCTCAGATGATTTTTCGTAAGAAGAAAAAGAACCTGTAGTTCACCTAAGAATTTATTGGTATAGTGTGTCCCTTAGCAGGAATAATTAAATAAAGTTTGGCCCTCGTAGCTCAGGGGATAGAGCACCGCTCTCCTAAAGCGGGTGTCGATGGTTCGAATCCATTCGAGGGCACAAAAAACTTCTCTACGGATGAAGTATTGACACACCATGTGCGTGAATGAGCTCAGCTCAAGGTGATTTATTGAACCTTTAACGGATATTCGCAACATCATAAGAATCCACCTATTTTCATCGAACACGTGTACGAGATAGACTTGTTCACACGATGGAATACTTATTTGATGATGAGAGCCTAACTCCTGGCACGAAGAAACACACCAAAAAACATGCTGCCCCAGCTCCACACCTAGAGGAGCCTGCCATCTTTACATACGAAGAACCCATCTTCGAAGAACCACTATGGGAACCGACTGAAGAACCTACTCCTAACCTTGAAGTACCTCAAGATATTGCAGAGTTAGATTTCCTACCACCGTCCTACCAAAGTGGTGGATACGGGGTCGAGACCTCCCACCGTGCCCCAGCCTCAGAACATCACCAAGCCGGTGACCTACTAGAAGGGCTGAACGATCAACAGCATCAAGCCGTTATCCATCAAGGGAAACCGCTGCTGATCGTTGCCGGTGCTGGCTCAGGAAAAACTCGTGTCTTGACTCATCGCATTGCCTACTTGCTGGCAACGGGCCGAGCCTATGAAAGCGAAATTCTTGCGATCACCTTCACCAACAAAGCCGCCGCCGAAATGCGTGAGAGAATTATCGAACTCGTCGGAGAATCTGCACGCCGTATGTGGATTTCTACATTCCACAGCTTCTGTGTGCGAGTCTTACGTAAAGAAGCATCCCACCTAGATATGAAGACGACGTTCTCTATCTATGATTCTGCAGACTCTCTAAGACTCATCACCACTTTAGCTAAAAACTATGCAATAGATACTCAAAAAATAGCGCCTAAAGCGATTGCCTCACGGATTAGTCAGCTAAAAAATGAGCTCATCACAGCATACGATTTTCAAGCCACCATGAATCCAGCAAATCCCTTTGACCGTGCAGTTTCACAAGTCTATAACGGGTACACACAGCGACTCCAAGCAGCTCACGCCCTAGACTTCGACGACCTCATCGCAAAGACCGTGCATCTTCTACGAAAAGTTCCAGAGGTCGCTCAATACTATCGAACACGTTTCAAACATATTTTGGTGGACGAGTACCAAGACACAAACCACGCACAATACGCCCTCGTGAGAGAACTCGTCGGCAAAAACGAAGCAGAACTCACGGTCGTCGGTGACTCTGATCAGTCTATCTACGCGTTTCGTGGAGCAGATATTCGCAATATTATCGATTTCGAACAAGACTATCCCTCCGCTCGAACCATCATGCTTGAACAGAACTACCGTTCAACACAGAATATTCTCTCGGCAGCTAACGCGGTCATCGAAAAAAACAAAGACCGACGCCCCAAAAAACTTTGGACAGCCTCTGGAGAAGGCGAAAAAATTGTTGGATATGTTGCCGAAAATGAGCATGGTGAAGGGCGATATATTGCAGCTGAGATTGATCGTCTTTACGCATCACACGGGATACGCCCCGGAGATATCGCAATTTTCTACCGAACCAATGCGCAATCTCGTATCTTAGAAGAAGCCCTGATGAGGGAAGGCCTGCCCTATCGAGTTGTCGGCGGTACACGCTTCTACGAACGCAAAGAAATTAAAGACGTTCTAAGCTACCTAAGAATTATGGTCAACGCTGATGACGATGTGAATACTCGCCGTATTATCAACGTGCCTAAACGTGGTATCGGCGCAAAGAGTGAAGGGCTTGTGGCTGACTACGCACTCCGTCAAAATTGCTCCTTCATGCAAGCTCTCACCCAATGCTCAGAAATATCAGGACTCGGTGTAGCTGCACAGAAAAAAATTGCCTCTTTTGTACAACTCATCCAAGACCTCTCAACGCTTGTTCAATCCTCCTCTCCAGCAAACTGCTTAGAAGCTGTACTAGAACAAAGCGGATACTTACAATCACTACGAGAATCCCAAGACATCCAAGACGAGTCTCGTATAGAGAACCTTTCCGCGTTAGTTGAAGCAGTCCAAGACTTTGAACATGACCACCCCGAAGCGTCTTTGGCTGACTTCCTCGAACACGTTGCACTCGTAGCAGACGCCGACCAGATACCGGCTGCCCCAGAAAACACAGACGAACAGACGGTAAGCGCTCAGAAAATTGCTGAAGAAGTGGCACAAGCACGAGCGCAAGGGGTTATTACGTTGATGACCTTGCATACGGCTAAAGGCCTAGAATTCCCAGTGGTGTTCCTGACTGGAATGGAATACGGAATCTTTCCACACCAGCGAGCAATGACCGATGAAGGAGAAATGAGCGAAGAACGCCGACTTGCCTATGTTGGTCTGACAAGAGCTCGCAAAAAACTCTATATTACGCGGGCTCAGAGCCGTTCACTCTGGGGCCAAAGCCAGATGAACCCTCCCTCTCCATTTATTGAAGAGATTCCTGAAGACCTTATTGAATGGGCTCGAAAAGGCTTCAACGCCGTGTCTACCACCTCCTCTCACCCTCGCACGGAAGCTCTTGGAACAGGGCTTCACAAGAGCTCGGGTGCGGGGCTTCGTGAAGCGGCTCGTCGCGTCAACGTCTCTCGTGTTCAACCAAATAAAGAGATTCTTCAACTAACAGTTGGAGAAGAGGTTTTGCACCAAAGCTTTGGACCAGGAAAAGTTATAGCGCTAGAAGGAAGCGGAGATAAAACCGTTGCAAAAGTGCGTTTTGGTTCAGAAGAAAAACGTCTCCTCTTGCGCTATGCACCGTTAAAGAAACTTTAGGTAATTATTAGCTGTGTGCATAATCTTCGGTGCGATTGTTGGTTTGACGATACGCCGTGAAGAATACCGATAAAATAGGGGTGAGTTTTCACCGTCATTGTGGAGGATTACTGATGCCTGAACGAGATACTGTGCCTTCTGTTGCTTCTGAATTCACCGAAGCAATGAATGCTGTAAGTGATACGAGCGTGCAGGTTCGAGAAATTTCGTCGTTGACATTGGTACGTATTCAAGTTGCACCAGACTCTGTCGCTGCGGCACGCATGTCTCAGGTGCTTGGCATTGACTTTCCTCGTCATCGCGGTGAAGTTACGGGGGATTCTCAAGCACGAGAGATTCTGTATGGTACGCGTCAAATTGTGGCGGCTCTGTGGGTTCATGAGGATACCTTCCTCATCGCTACTCACGTAGACCCCATAAAATTGGGGCGTGCTCTAGATCGTGCCCTCGGCTCAGAACCGGGGCTTGTTCTTGATGTCTCTGCAAATAGGACTGTTATCGAGCTATCTGGTGAAGAAGCTCCTGAAGTGCTTGCCCGCTGTGTCACTTTTGAAGATGACGCTACACCAGAACTATTTGATATTGGTATGGGGTGGCGTTGTAACGTGGGCGAAGCTGAACTCATGTTGTGGCGTATCGACCGTTTTGAATATCTGATGGTTCCACGTTCTTCTACAACAGCACCATTCTTAGTGACGTTACTTGACACTATTGAAAAAGTTAAGAATTGATTATCTACTAGTCAAAGCCAAGGTTTTAAGAAGAAAATAGGGGCTCTTATCGCATAGACCTGCATCTATTCCTCCTTTGAGCTAAAGTGTCTTGAAGAAGATATTGTGCTCTACCTCTCTTTAGCGGGGTAGAAACAATATCCAAGAAGAAAGAACGCTGGCATGCATCACTGCCAGCACTACTTCAACGAAGAAGGAATCTAGTGGATCTGTTTGAATACCAGGCACGCGACATGTTTGAAAAGCACGGAGTGCCCGTGCTTGAAGGCATCGTCGCGACAACACCTGAAGAAGCAAAAGCAGCAGCCGAAAAAATTGGCGGAGTAACCGTCGTCAAAGCACAGGTAAAAGTTGGCGGGCGCGGCAAAGCCGGTGGCGTCAAAGTTGCAAAAACCCCAGAAGAAGCATACACCCACGCCCAAAACATCCTCGGGATGGATATTAAAGGTCACCGCGTTGAACGCGTCATGATTGCGCAAGGGGCACAAATCGCAGAAGAATACTATTTCTCTCTTCTCCTTGACCGAGCTAATAGAACATACCTCGCGATGTGCTCCGTTGAAGGCGGTATGGAAATTGAGCAGCTAGCAAAAGAACGCCCCGAGGCGCTTGCTAAAGTTGAGGTCAACCCCACAACTGGTCTCGACCTAGACACCGCACACAATATTGTTAAAACTGCTGGATTCTCCCAAGAGCTACAAACCCCTGTCGCAGAAGTGTTGACTCAACTTGGCGCTGTCTTTGAAAAAGAAGATGCAACTCTCGTTGAAGTAAACCCGCTGGTAAGAACCGAAGACGGAAAGATTCTAGCTCTCGACGGAAAAGTTTCTCTCGACGATAACGCAGAGTTCCGCCAGCCAGAACACCAAGGGTTAGCCGACAAAACCGCAGAAAATCCCCTTGAAGCAGAAGCTAAAAAACACGACCTCAACTACGTTAAACTCGACGGCGAAGTCGGCGTTATCGGTAATGGTGCTGGTCTTGTGATGTCGACTTTAGACGTAGTGGCATATGCTGGCGAACAATACGGAAATGTCAAACCTGCAAACTTCTTAGACATCGGTGGCGGTGCATCAGCTGAAGTAATGGCAGCCGGACTAGATATCATTCTCGGTGATGAACAAGTTTCATCCGTCTTCGTCAACGTCTTTGGCGGTATCACCTCCTGTGACGCTGTGGCTGAGGGCATTGTACGTGCTTTGGAGATTCTTGGCGATTCTGCGACTAAGCCTTTAGTAGTACGCCTTGATGGAAATAACGTTGAAGCAGGACGACGTATCCTCGCAGAAGCTAATCACCCTCTTGTGCATCAAGAAGAAACAATGGACTCCGGCGCAGCTCGTGCCGCAGAACTTGCCTACGCATCATCTCAAACACAGAATTCTTAGAAGGTACATAAGACATGTCTATCTTTTTGAACAAAGACTCAAAAGTCATCGTTCAGGGTATCACCGGCGCTGAAGGGTCGAAACATACCGCTCGTATGCTTGCTGCTGGTACTCATATTGTCGGTGGCGTTAACGCCCGCAAAGCAGGAAGCACCGTTTCGCATCAGAATGCACAGGGCGAAAATATTGAACTAACAGTATTCGGCACTGTTGCTGAAGCTATGGAAAAAACGGGCGCAGACGTATCCGTAATTTTTGTTCCTCCAGCTTTTTCTAAAGACGCAGTCATTGAAGCTATTGACGCAAAAATGCCGTTAGTCGTGGTCATTACTGAAGGTATTCCGGTGCAGGATGCCGCAGAATTCTGGGCACATGCGAAGAACTCTGTTGATGAAAACGGCAAGATGGTGACTCGAATTATTGGGCCAAACTGCCCCGGTATTATCACCCCTGAAGAATCTTTGGTGGGTATTACTCCCGCGAATATCACCGGAAAAGGAAAAATCGGTCTTGTATCAAAGTCCGGTACTTTGACATACCAGATGATGTTTGAGCTACGTGATATCGGGTTCACAACCTGTATCGGTATTGGCGGTGACCCTATCATCGGTACAACACATATCGATGCGTTAGAAGCCTTTGAAGCTGACCCTGAGACTGAAGCAATCGTGATGATTGGTGAAATTGGTGGTGACGCTGAAGAACGCGCTGCAGAGTTCATCAAAGAACACGTCACAAAACCTGTCGTAGGTTATGTTGCAGGTTTCACCGCTCCAGAAGGTAAAACAATGGGCCATGCTGGGGCTATTGTCTCTGGTTCTTCTGGAACGGCGCAAGCTAAGAAAGAAGCTCTTGAGGCCGCGGGCGTCAAAGTGGGTAAAACCCCGTCTGAGGCTGCTCAGCTGATGCGTGAGATTTTTGCTCAGTCATAAAAATGGTAAGAGTCTTAGGGGAAGTAGAAATATCCCTATAGAATTTCACTTCCCGTCTTGAACCAAAACCCCTAGCGTATATTCATCGATAAGGTGTGTGTGCTCTAGGGGTTTTGTGATGTGGAGGGATCGTGGGGAGGGATGAAGATGACGGAGATTTTACGCGGTGTACCCCATAATCTTCGTTAGTTGAACCACAGAACTGGTGAATATGCAGTGTGTTGTCTGGAAGCTGTACGAACTAGTGGGAAGATTTTGGAGACAATACTCGTCTTAAACTGAATGAAGCTTATGTCTCTGCTCAAAAAATATGGAATCTTACCTTGGGTTATTCTTGCAATAGTCTTTGGTCTGATTTTTGGCCAATTACTTCCTGAAGAAATCTCTCGGATTTTTTATACGTATAACGATATTTTTTCTCAATTCTTATCGTTCTCTATTCCTCTGATTATTATTGGACTTGTTGTTCCTGCTATCGGTGATTTGGGTCGAGGCGCAGGAAAATGGCTAGGTTTAACCGCTGCCTTGGCATACTCTTCTACTTTGTTTGCCGGTTTCTTGACGGTTGTTGTTGCTTTGCTGGCGTACCCCAAACTTATCGACACCTCCACCTTTAACAACGTTACTGCTACTGAAGAAACGCTATCTGCGGCCTCCGGTTACTTCACTATTCAGATGGCCCCACCGTTTGGCGTCATGACGGCTCTCATCCTTGCGTTTGTTATTGGTATCGGGCTTTCTATTGTTCCTCGTGGAGTGTTGCGCCGTGGTTTTCTAGAATTTAGAGAAATTATTAACGCTCTGATTATGCGCGTTATTATTCCACTTTTGCCATTACATATTTTTGGTATTTTCTTGAATTTGAGTGCTTCTGGGGAAGCTGCTCAAGTCATCTCAACCTTGGCCGTTGTTGTTGTGCTGGTACTTCTTCTTGAAGTTGTTATTTTAGGTACCCAATATGGTATTGCCGGAGCTATCTCTGGTAAAAACCCCTTAACCGCTGTGTGGACAATGAAAGACGCGTATTTGACAGCACTAGGTACGTCTTCTTCTGCGGCGACGATTCCGGTTACGCTTCGTCAGACGCTTAAAAACGGTGTTCGTCATCCTATTGCAAACTTCGTTATTCCGTTGTGCGCCACAATTCACCTCGCTGGTTCTACTTCAAAGATTACAGCTTTTGCTATTGCTATCGCTTTCACTCAGCATATTGATGTGACTACGGGCCAGTGGATTGGTTTTGTGTGCATGCTCGGTATTGTGATGGTTGCAGCACCGGGTGTACCCGGTGGCGCTATTATGGCAGCTGTTGGCATTTTGCAGTCTATGCTTGGTTTCAACGATCAACAGGTTGCTTTGATGATTGCAACGTATATTGCTCTTGATTCTTTTGGAACAGCAACTAACGTGACTGGTGATGGCGCTATTGCGCTGATCATGAACCGTATTCTTGGTTCAAAGCTTGATGAGCGTGAATCCCGTGTTGCCCCTAACCAAGAATATGTTCCGTTTGATCCAGACGCATATATTGAGGAAGTCAAACACGACTAGTTCTTTTGTGAACATTATTGTGCGATAGCGTGAAACGCCCTTGTGCTTACCATATATTTTATATAGTGGGCACAGGGGCGTTGCGCTATCCGCAGAGAGATGCCTTCACGAAAAGTAGGTGGAATATATGGGAATCATGCAATTACGTGTTGATGTTTCTCCCCGTATGAGTACAGAAGTCTTTCGGCGGCTTCATGCGATTGCTGAGGTATCTCAGTTGAGGGTTCGTTCTGGAGCGGTTCAAGATGATGCTCAAGATGTGATTGAATGGTGTATTTCAGAAGAGGCTTTGGAGAACTGTTTAGAATTGCTTTCTGAATATTCGGATGTGAGTATTCAAGAGATTCGCCCTGTTGGCGTTCAGGACTCTTCGATGCTGAGTCGGCGTGAACGTAATACTTTAATGTGGGCTAATCAGCTCGCACAAGCCCAGAATTCAAGTTTTTTCAGCCTCACCTATGGGGTATTTATTGTTGTTGCTGTGATTCTTGCTGCGATTGCTGTTTTGACAGATTCCGCTATTTTGGTGGTGGGTGCGATGGTTGTTGGCCCTGACTTTGCTCCGGTAGCTGCTTTGTGTACAGGGGTCGCTTTTAAAGAACGTTCTTTGATAGTGCGTAGTTTGTGCACTTTATGGGGTGGATATTTATTAGCAACTGTAGTGGTGACGTTGTTAGCGTGTATTGCTCTTTATCTGGGGCTTTTTACACCATTGGATGTGTTAGGGGCACGGCCTCAGACCGGTTTTATTTGGCGTCCTAATATTTGGTCTTTTTTGGTTGCGGTTCTTGCTGGTGCAGTGGGTGTTTGGGCTTTAGACACCCACCAATCTAGTGCGCTTATTGGTGTCTTTATTTCGGTGACGACGATTCCTGCGGTGGGGAATCTTGCCCTAGGAATTGCTATTGGTTCTTCCAAAGAGGTGGTGGGTTCTGCTGCTCAACTGGTAATTAACGTTTTGGGAATGTGTGTTGCTGGAATTGTGATGCTTTTGATTCAGCGAGCATTATGGAGAGCTAATGTGCAGTCGCTCAAAGACTCTGGAGCGCTTAGCTCATAAGGTGGGTATCGTTTTGGTGGGGGGTGATTAGGCGACTCCGGTGCCAAATAGTAGGCCTAATATGTAGGTGATGGTTGCAGCAGATAGTCCGATGGCGATTTGTCGTAGTCCTCTTTTGAGGGGGGAAGCGCCTGAGAGTAGTCCGACAATTCCTCCCGTAATACCTAAGGCTGTGGATACGAGAAGTAACGATAGGAAGACTGCGAATGTTCCGGATGCTCCGAAGACGTAGGGGAGTATGGGGATGAGCGCGCCAGAGGCGAAGAATGAGAAGGATGCTGCTGCCGCTCCAATATCTGTACCGAGAGCTGTGGTGTGCGATTCTGTTGATGGGGTATTGCTGTTTTCTTGGTAGGACAATGATGGGTCACAGTCGCAAGAGAATTGTCCGAAGCGTTCTTGTGCTCGGTGCGTTGCGGCTTCTTCGCTCATTCCTCGTGCTTTATAGATGAGTTTGAGTTCATTTTGGTTGATATCGAGTTGGTCTGCGACGCTGAGGGTGATTTGGGTGGGGTTTGAGGCGTCGAGTAATTCTCGTTGAGATCTGACGGAGACGAATTCTCCTGCTGCCATGGATAGGGCTCCGGCTAGTAGTCCTGCAATGCCGGAGAGTAGAATAAATTCTGAGCTGGCTCCACTGGCTCCAATTCCCATGATGAGGGCGACGTTAGAGACGAGTCCGTCGTTAGCTCCAAAGACAGCTGCACGAAAATTACCTGATAGTTTTTCACGTCCGGCGGTAGATAATGCTCGGACTATTTCTTCATGTACAGCTTCATCTGCTGCCATGGCTTCGGTTGCGTGGGGGTCGTGGGCGTAGGGGGAGCGTTGTTCTGCACGTTGAGCTAGTGCGAGGACGAAGACGGTTCCGCAGTGTTTTGCTAAGAACTCGAGAATATACGCACTAATAGAGGGGCGTGGTGTGGGTTCTGCATGTGCTCCTAGGAGCTGTCTCCAATGGTTTTGGTGACGTTGTTCTGCGGTGGCGACTTCGTGGAGGATTTCAGCTTCGGCGCCTTGTGATCGTTGTGCTAAAGACGCGTAAATTTTTGCTTCAGATATTTCTTCAGCGAGGTATCGTCTCCAGCGTTTGATCTCTTGGGGTGTTGGTTCGTGCTGTTCTTGCTCCATGGTTTTTACCTTATAACGAGAGACCGGCTGTACACCATAAGTTTTTATGGTGTACAGCCGGTTGTTAGGTTTCTCTCTAGAGAGGTGCTTTAGACCTTAGACGAGGTTGCCTTCGCCGTCTTCGAGGTGTGCTCGTACGAACCACTGGAATTTTTCGAGTTCTGCGGTCTGAGAGATGAGCAAATCTTCGGTGACGGGGTCGATGTCTGCGACCTTTGCGATGGCTACGCGGTGGTCTTCAATGATGCGGGTGTATACCTCGTTGAGTGCGCGGAGGTGATCAAGCGCCTTAGCGCGGCCGAGGGGGTATTCTTCCCAGGTGCGCTGTTCGGTGAGGTCTCCGGCTAGTCCGTTAGGTGCTACTCCGAGAGTTGCCATGCGTTCTGCAATGTCATCTGCGTAGGTGCGTACGAGGGATACCTGTGGGTCAATCATTTCGTGAACGCCGATGAAAGATGGTCCGACAACGTTCCAGTGAGCGTGCTTGAGTACGAGTTGGAGGTCGTTCATTGCGTGGAGGCGCATCTGGAGGAGTTCTCCGACCTGATGTCCTGAGTTCTCGGTGATTCCTGGTACGGTAAATGATGCAGTGTTTGCCATTGTTGTTGCCTTCCTGTGTATTTGTGATGTTCTGTGAAGTGTTGGGTAAATGTGGGATTTCCAACGCTTCGTTATTACGAATATATCAAGAATAGAAGGCCCTTGCAAGCTTTATTATGAATTACTCAAAATAAGGATGTCCTTAAGAGATAGGTTAGCATGGCTAACCTTAGTCGTCCCTTTGGTTTTAATAACATCTATCTCACCTGGGACAATAACAACTTTCATGCCTGCAGATAGTGCACTTTGAACACCTGAAGGAGAGTCTTCCACCGCCACGCAACGCTGAGGATTAACGCCGAGTTGCTTTGCGGCCTGCAGATAAGGCTCAGGGTGTGGCTTTGGGTTGGTAACTTGTTGATCACCAATAATTACTGAAAAAGTTTCGGGGGATAAGCTGGCAGTATGCTCTGCTACTTTAGTGATGGCATTGGTGACAATGCCGACGGGAATGTTCGCCTTGCGAAGTTCTTGAAGAACCTCTGGTATTCCAGGAATTAAAGAAATGGTATGAGTCTCTAAAATTGTTTCAGCCTGCTTCTGAAGCTCTGCTTTCATTTCTTGAAGCTCTAGAGGTACGCCGTTTTCTTGTAATCGAATCAAAGAAGCGTCAATAGATTTTCCTAAGCAATCGGCGGTATCTTGTGCCGTCCAAAAAGCGTGATGTTCTTGTGCTATTGCTTGCTTGGCTTGTTCCCAGATGGGTTCGGTGTCTACAAGTGTCCCATCGTGGTCAAAGAAAACAGCTTCGGGTGGTGTTAGATATTGTGTATCGCTCATACGTTTACTCTATCGGAGGTTGCCTTGAAGTGTGTTGCACCATGAGTTGTTCGTCTTTGAGGGCTGTGTGTTTTAAGATGGAATAGTGACTGCAACACTCTCCAATGAGAATACTTTGATAAGGTGTCAGAGCGTTTTTGGGCGTCTCGTATATAGGCTGTCTGTGCCTGGTGCTTTCTTGAGCGCCTTATGGGTTAGTTTTGGGAGAATCCTTTTTGACGCACAAGGCGAACTGACGTGGATTTTTGCTATAAGTATCACCCCTAGTCTTTTGGTTATTCTGCTGTGCGGGTGTTATTGGGGTTATCGTGACGCTTGTAGGTATTCAAATGGGCGTTCCTTGCCTGTGTTTTTAGCTTATATGCATTGCCTTACGTGGTTTTGGGCTTTTACTTTTGGGGTGTTGTGTCCTGATCGGCGTGATGGGAAAACAATCTCTGCGCTCTCTCAAATATTTGGCGAACACTACGTTGGGTTGGCTGCTGGTTTTGGTAACACTGCTGGAATCCTGACTTTTGTGAGTGCCTTCGCAGTCTTTTTTCTTGCGCTGAATTATTGCCGGCATTCTGCGAAACTGAGTGCGGGTATTACCGAAGAAGATGAAGAGCGGATAGCTCGCGAGTCTAGCGACTATGAGTTTCTTGAATCATAGTCTTTTGTATCTGTAAATATTTTTAAAACGTTTTTTCTGGGAAGTATTGCATAAACTAAGTTGAGCGTTGTAGACTCAAGTTAGTTGAACCGGGTATCGTTAATGGAGTGCTCGGACATCATAAAACAGCACACGACACAGAAAGGACACTATATGAACATGCAATTAACAAGCGCATCAGAAGAACTGCTCAACCAAGCAAATAGCTACGCTCAAACTCTCAAAAACCCATCAATAGAGCCAGAACATCTACTAAAAGCGATGCTAGATACTCGCCAGAGCCTCGCCGCAGCAACACTTAAAGTTGCAGGGGTAAACCTCGACGAACTATCTGAAAAAGTCTCCGCACAGATTAAAACTCTTCCTGCAACTTCTGGAGCAACAGTTGCAAAACCCCAAATAAGCCAAGACGTTCTCCACGCACTAGAAAATGCCCAAACGCAAGCGCAAAAACTTGGAGATAGCTATATCTCTACAGAAATCATCTTGCTAGGAATCGCTCAGGGACAAAACGCCGCAGCCACACTCCTAAAAAATAACGGAGCTACAGCACAAACCATTGAAGGAATCATCCCCAACATACGAGGAGGTAAAAAAGTGGATACTCCAAACCCCGAAGGAACTTTTCAAGCCCTGGAAAAGTACGGAACAGACCTCACAGCCATAGCACGAAGCGGAAAACTCGACCCCGTCATCGGACGCGACAGCGAAATACGACGAGTGGTACAAGTACTCTCACGACGCACTAAAAATAACCCCGTACTCATTGGCGAACCTGGCGTCGGAAAAACCGCAGTCGTTGAAGGACTTGCACAACGCATGGTCTCAGGAGACGTCCCCGAATCTTTACGCGGAAAGACACTGATCTCCCTCGACCTAGGATCCATGGTCGCAGGAGCAAAATATCGTGGAGAATTTGAAGAACGACTCAAAGCAGTTCTTGACGAAATCAAAAACTCCCAAGGCCAAATCATCACTTTCATCGACGAAATACATACTGTCGTCGGCGCCGGAGCATCTGAAGGGTCCATGGACGCCGGAAACATGCTCAAACCTATGCTTGCTCGCGGAGAACTTCGACTCATCGGTGCAACCACCCTAGACGAGTACCGCCAGAACATCGAAAAAGACGCTGCCTTAGAACGCCGATTCCAGCAAGTATACGTAGGCGAACCCAGCGTCGAAGACACCATCGGTATCTTGCGTGGACTCAAAGAACGCTACGAAGCACACCACAAAGTAGCCATCGCAGACTCCGCACTCGTTGCCGCCGCAAACCTCTCGCAACGCTATATCCCATCACGCCAATTACCAGATAAGGCCATCGACCTCATCGACGAAGCCGCATCACGGTTACGTATGGAAATTGACTCAGCTCCAGAAGAGATTGACGCTTTACGCAGAGCCGTAGACCGTATGACCATGGAAGAACTTGCCCTCGCCAAAGAAAAAGACGAGGCCTCCAAAGAACGCCTCGAAGCGCTACGGGCTGATATGGCAGATAAGCAAGAAGAACTCCGCGAACTCAATATGCGCTGGGAAGCAGAGAAAGCCGGTCTGAACCGCGTCGGAGACATCAAAAATAGCATCGATGAGCTACGCTCCCGTGCCGAAGTCGCCCAACGTGAAGGAAACTTGGCCGAAGCATCACGCCTTCTTTATGGGGAAATTCCTTCCCTCGAAAAAGAACTAACTGATGCTCAACAAGCAGAAGACCGAGTCCGCGAAGAATCTATGATTTCAGAAGAAGTCACAGCAGAAGACATCGCCGAAGTCATCAGCGCATGGACAGGTATCCCCGCAGGGAAAATGCTCCAAGGCGAAAGCGAAAAACTACTCAACATGGAAAGCGAACTCGGCAAGCGCCTCATCGGACAACACCAAGCTGTTCAAGCTGTTGCTGACGCGGTACGCCGTTCACGTGCTGGTATTAGCGACCCTGACCGCCCCATCGGTTCGTTCCTTTTCTTAGGCCCAACCGGTGTAGGTAAAACAGAGCTCGCCAAATCACTTGCACAATTCCAATTTGACGACGAACGCGCGCTGATTCGCATCGACATGTCTGAATACGCTGAAAAGCATGCTGTATCACGACTAGTCGGAGCTCCTCCCGGATACGTCGGATACGAAGAAGGCGGACAACTCACCGAAGCAGTACGCCGTCGCCCGTACTCTGTTGTACTCCTCGACGAGGTAGAGAAAGCCCATCCAGAAGTGTTCGACATCCTCCTTCAAGTTCTTGACGATGGACGTCTAACAGACGGACAAGGCCGCACCGTGGACTTCCGAAACGTTATCCTCATCTTGACCTCAAACTTGGGATCTCAATTCTTAATTGACTCAACGCAAAGTCAAGAAGACCGAAGCAAAGCTGTCATGAACGTCGTCAACGCTTCTTTCAAACCTGAGTTCCTCAACCGGTTGGATAACATCATCATGTTCGACCCACTGAGTGAAGAAGACCTCGGAAAAATTGTGCTACTACAAATACAATCGATGGCACACCGCCTAGAAGACAAGCGTATCAGCCTCGACGTGAGCGAAAACGCCATCCAATGGTTAGGCACCAACGGATACGACCCCGCCTACGGAGCCCGACCACTTCGCCGCCTCGTTCAAACAGAGCTCGGAAACCGCTTAGCTCAGGGCATACTTGCCGGCGATATCCACGAAGGAGACACCGTCCATGTGGATGTTACCGACCAAGAGCCAAAGACTCTGCACCTAGAATCCATCCGATAAAAACCTCTCAGGTGCCCCCCCTTCGATGATGTTGCCACCCCGCACGGGGTGGCAACACGCCGTTAAAACCCCACAACAAGAAGAACGAGAACACTCTCACGGCAACGAATACTACCCTGTACCAGAGCCATCCTCGATAATAAGAGAGTGAACTTTGAATCCTCCTCCCGCTCTTCGATGTACAGTTCCAGCATTGAGCTCACCAACCACCCCGAAATTGCTCGCGCACATCAATCAGCACTACGCTCCATCGCACGTATCGTTGAAAACGAAATTCCCGCCCACGACACTCAATACGCCCGTGAAGGAATTGAGCATCTATTATACGAAGGACAAGTCCTCGTTCTCACCGGAGCCGGTGTTTCCACAGCCTCAGGAATCCCCGACTACCGCGGAGAAAGCGGTTCTTTGAAAAACCACCGCCCGATGACATACCAAGAATTCCGCTACGACGACGAAGCACGCCAACGATACTGGGCCCGCTCCTACGTAGGCTGGCGCAGAATGCGAAGAGCCGAACCTAACGCAGCACACTACCTACTCACCAAACTTGAAGAGCGCTCGCAACTGGCAGGTATTATCACTCAAAACGTTGATGGATTACACCGGCGTGCAGGATCACGGAACGTTCTCACCCTTCACGGCGACTTAGAGTACGTCGTATGCCTTATCTGCCAAAACCGTGAACACCGTGCCGAACTAGACCTCAGAATTGAAGAGAAAAACCCCGGATACCTAGAACGGTTAGAGGACCAAAATCTTCAAGTAAACCCCGATGGAGATGTGTCGCTTAGCGATGCGTTAATTTCTGACTTTCAGATGGTTGGTTGCACGAACTGCCAACAGACTTTCCTCAAACCTGATGTTGTATATTTTGGCGAGAACGTGCCTGCCCAGCGAAAAACACGAGCCTGGCAGATGTACCGTGATTGCCGTTCTGTACTTGTTGTGGGCAGTTCCCTAGCGGTGATGAGCGGATATAAATTTGCTCTTGAAGCCCATAAAGACCAGAAGCCTTTAGGAATTATTAATGGTGGGCCAACACGCGCAGATCGCAAAGCAACGTATATGTGGCGTAGTGACGTGGCGGCTGCTCTCGCTCAACTAATGTAGTCGTGCAGACGCTTCATGAGGCTGAGAAGAATCGTAACGATATGTAATCTGAAAAACATTTTTTGAGATTCTATGGAGGGAAATACGGCCCTTTCACGGTTTTAAGAGTAAATATCGTCACTAATTTCCTCTCAAAGGGATACGAATTAAGCACAGCTAATAAAAAACATGTACCCTTAAGCAGGAAAGACTGTAAGAGGATTCCGGGGCTACCTGTGTGCTCACACACTTGGCCCACCGGACACGATGGATAAAGAGGGGGTCACGCCATGGGGCGCGGCCGTCAAAAGGCTAAAGCAACACGGCAGGCTCGGGAGATGAAATACTACAGCCCCGAGACCGATTACTCTGCGCTCGAACGCGAGCTCAGTGGTGCCAAAAATAACTCATCCAGAAAGTCATCCGGTCATCAATATGATGAGGACGACTACTCAGAATACCTCGACAAGTATTCTGACGATTATGTTGATGAAGACTAATCTTCTCGATTAGTCATTTTGAGACAATAAAAAAGTAGTGTGCCCCGAGGGGTACACTACTTTTTTATACGCAAACGCACCTAAAACATCTTGGTGAACGGTACTACTCAGCTACACAATAAAGCTCTTCTCCTCTCATGAGACGAGAAGAAGAGCTTTACTCTTCACCTTGTTGAGCTAAAGATACGTCTTAGACAAAAGAGCAGCGCCACCATCGACGCCCTTAGCTCCTTGAACATAATCCTCGCATGATGAGTAAGAGCCGTCATCCTTACGAACCTCACCTAAAATCCAAGAACTTATGCCTTGTTCTGAGGCAGAAGAAACAACCTCATCAGCAACCTGAGATGAAACAACCGCAGCCATGCCCACACCCATATTGAGGGTTCTTTCCATATCTGCCAGAGGGACCGAACCAAGACGTTCAACCAAACGGAAAATTGCGGGAACCTCCCATGTTGAACGATCGACTACACCAATCAGACCCTGCGGCAAAACTCGTGCTAGATTAGCAGCCAAACCGCCACCTGTTACATGAGAGAAAGCACGGATACCAGAACCGGTATGTCCGTCTTCACCATTGACAGGGAACTTCTCTAAGAGCTCTAAACATGCTGCGGTGTAGATACGCGTCGGTTCGAGCAATTCTTCACCGAGAGTCCGCCCCAACTCTGGAATATGGCTCTCTAGAGTGAACTCAGAATGCTCTACCACTTTACGTACTAAAGAATAACCATTCGAATGAATCCCCGAAGACGCCATGGCGACGAGAACATCTCCATCCTGAACACGGTCTGGGCCAAGTAATTCATCTGACTCAACAATGCCTGTAGCGGCTCCTGCCACATCGTATTCATGTTCGCCTAACAGGCCAGGATGCTCAGCTGTTTCACCACCTACAAGAGCAGTTTGAGCAAGTGCACACCCCTCAGCAATGCCGCGAACAATATCTGCAATACGCTCAGGAACAACCTTTCCTGTCGCAATATAATCAGTCATGAACAGAGGTTTAGCTCCGGTGACAACAATATCGTCGACCACCATACCTACAAGATCGTGTCCAATTGTATGGTGAATATCTAAAGCTTGAGCAATAGCAACTTTCGTGCCAACACCATCTGTTGATGTTGCAAGATACGGTGTGCGATAGTCTTTCAACACGCTGAGGTCGAAAAGACCCGCAAAACCACCGACACCCCCTACCACCGCAGAACTATGAGTAGCTTTAACCGCGTCTTTCATTAGTTCAACAGCGCGGTCGCCAGCTTCAACATCTACACCAGCAGAAGCATACGTTATCTGTGAAGAATCAGTGGTCATGGGGGTCTTCCTTTGTCGTTTGTGGATAAATCGTATCTTCGGGCAAGATAAGAGACTCTAATTCCGAATCTGGACCAGGCTCACAGCGTGACGCACACCCACCCACCACGGGGCCTGCTGCTGTAGACGATGAGCCTTGGCGAGTATGAATAGAATATGCCTGAGCATGTTCTGGCTTTTGGGGTACCGGACGTTCTGCGGTCACCTCAGCAATAGAACTAGATAACGGTCCACTAGCACCTGCAACGGTGTCTTGGGCGTCAAAGAGATTCTTTCCAATACGTTCTGGAATCTCAATAGGGTACTTACCCGTAAAACAAGCGGTACATAAGTTTTTACGTTGCTGTTGAGTCGCCGCAATCATGCCATCTTCTGAGATATACCCCAAAGAATCAGCACCTAAAGATTCTCCAATTTCCTCAACACTCATCGTATTAGCAACGAGCTCAGCACGAGAGGCAAAGTCAATACCGTAGAAACACGGCCATTTGACGGGAGGAGAAGAAATTCTCACATGAACCTCTGCCGCACCAGCTTCTTTGAGCATCCGCACTAATGCACGCTGAGTGTTACCTCGCACAATAGAATCGTCAACAACGATGAGTCGTTTACCCTCAACCACCGAACGCAGCGGATTGAGTTTAAGCCTAATACCTAATTGACGAATAGTCTGCGACGGCTGAATAAAGGTACGCCCAACATAAGCATTTTTGACAAGACCATTACCAAAAGGAATACCGGATTCTTCAGCATACCCAATTGCGGCTGGAACCCCTGACTCGGGGGTAGGCATAACCAAATCCGCCTCAACACGATGCTCTCGTGCTAACTGTCTGCCCATCTCTACCCGTGACTCATATACTGAACGAGCATTAATCGTGGTATCTGGCCTCGCTAGATAGACATACTCAAAAACACAACCAGCAGGCTCTGCAGGGGCAAATTGTTCTGATTGAACGCCGTCTTCGGTGATGGTGAGAAACTCTCCAGGAGAAACTTCGCGAACAAAAGCTGCACCGACAATGTCTAGTGCAGCTGTTTCTGAAGCGACAACCCAACCATCATGATGAAGCTTTCCCAAGACAAGGGGACGCACACCTTGTGGATCACGAGCCACATAAAGGGTGTTTTCGTCCATAAAAACAAGGCAGAAAGCTCCCTTGAGGGTAGGTAAGAGTTCCAAAGCGGCCTCTTTGAGGGAGGGGTGCTGATGTTTAGCAAGAAGAGCTGTCACGAGAGCTGTATCTGTGGTGTTTCCTTGTGCTAATTCGCCACGTTCGGGTGTCTCACCACTATTTTTTTCTAAAACTCTGTCGTAGAGTTCGGCAGAGTTTGTAATATTTCCGTTATGCGCTAAAGCTAACGTCCCGTGGGGGGTAGCTCCAAGAGTAGGCTGCGCATTAGCCCAATGTGAGGCTCCAGTGGTGGAATAACGACAATGACCAATTGCCATATGCCCTCGCATAGAGTTGAGGGTGTGCTCATCAAAGACTTGGGATACCAGCCCCATATCTTTATAGACGTTAATTCGTTTTCCATCGCTAGTAGCAATACCAGCAGATTCTTGGCCTCTATGCTGTAGTGCGTATAAGCCGTAGTAGGTGAGTTTTGCTACGTCTTCTCCTGGAGCCCAGACGCCAAAGACTCCGCATTCATCTTTAGGGCCGTGGTCAATAGGGTCGAGATCATGGGTCAGTTTACCGTCGGGACGAACCAATGTTGCCATCTTTTCGAAGGTCGGGGCCGAACAAAAAATAGTGACCTAACCATCTAAGGTGTGTGACGTGTACCAAAGAAGCTAAGACGGTACTAGTTTAGCCTATGGACATCCACTTTCTAGAAAAAATTGAGTATATGTTCGTTTAAGAACTACTCTTCATCTGTTTCAATAGCACGAACCACCTCAGCGTGACGAGCCGTAAACTTATCGATGATAAGAGCAACCGTCAAAGAAATAGCAGTGCAAACGCTCATCGAGCACACGGCAAGGACACCAAAAACGGAAGACCTTGTGTATTCATCACTGCTACCAACAAAAAACGTTAATACGGCGGCAACCAGCAAACCAACAAGAACACCGGTGACTCCAAAAGCAATCAAAGAAGGTGCTCGACGCACCTGAACAAGACGCTCCTGAGGGCATTGAGAAGAAGAATCTTGAGAATGTGGGGTAGAAGTACTCATCACGTACCATTCTATTCTGGCGCGATACAAAAATAGAAAAATATGACCCTATTACTCTACAAGAAAAACTTAAAACAACCTTGTCAAAGCTTGAGAACCAAACCCCTAAACGCTCTGATATAAAGGCAAAATATCGCGCAAATTAGCACGCACACCAGAAGCGCTTATGTGAGTTTCTTTCTCTTGCCAATCCACTACTCCACAGGCTAAAGCGCACCAAAGATAAGGCGTCATTTCTATAACGTTGGCAGGCGTTCCACGAGTATGACGAGGACCAGCAATACATTGCGTCACGCCGAAAGGGGGAACTCTCACCTCAACAGAATTGCCTGGAGCTCGATACGCTAACTCCTCCAATAAAAAACGCACCGCACCAGCTTGAACACTGCGCGGTAACTGTTCAAAAGATTTCTCCGGTTCTGGCGACTCAAAAACTTGAAAAATCTCAGAAATATACGCTATTCCCTGTTCTAAAGAAATCTTACGACGGGTGCTCATCTGCTAAGACTAAACCTCCTGCTGTAACGCTGCACCCGGTTCAACAGCTCCAACAACAGTACCAGCGCCCATAATAGGCGAAGTGCACTGCTCTATACCCTGCGCTCGCTGCTGAGCAGTAATGAGTCCAGCTTGTTCTAAAATACTCAACGCAATAACAACTAAGGCGCGGTGTGAACCGTCAAGAACCTTAATACATAGAGACGAGCCATCGCGTAAACCGATTGCTAAAACACCCTCTGCTCCACCTTTGACAACACCGTCTAACAGAACAGACAAACGAGTATAGGGGGTGTCCACTCCCTGAAGATACTCAGGGTAATCGACCATGGCGGTAGCCACCGTAGCAACGCGAGCGTCAGCATGAATATTCTCGATGCCTGCACCGAGCAAAGAGTATCCTCGAGCAAGAGCGCGTAACGATAGCGCCGCCAACGGAGCACCGCACCCGTCAACACCTACGATGGAGACATCTTCTTGAACGCAATGACTAATAGTTTCTAAAACTCGCTGTTGTAAGGGGTGCTTGGGGTCAAGGTAATAATCAATGTTCCACCCATTTTTGATACACGCCCATAAGAAAGCACTATGTTTTCCCGAACAATTAAAGGCCAGACGTTGAGCTCCCTTACCAGCCCGAAAGAGAGCCTGTAAACTAGGCTGGTCTGAGGGAAGCGCGTGAGGACACTGCAACGCACTATCATCAAGTCCAGCCTCAGCAAGGATAGACTGCGCAACCTTCATATGCTCAAAAGAACCAGTATGGGACCCCGAAGCAAGAGCAATCTGAGCTCCTTGCAACTCAGCACCAGCATTCATTGAAGCAATTGTCTGAAACGGTTTGAGCGCAGAGCGCGGAAAAATTGGGGTATCAATATCACCATAAGAAATACGGGGAGAGCCATCTGCGTTGAGCAAAATAGCAGAACCTATGTGACGGGATTCAACGAACCCGCTACGGCGAACGACTGCAAGTTCTACGGCATCTTGAGCATGAAAAGTCTGCATACCCTCCAGTATTGCATAATTCTTAGACCCGATGATTAGCCTGCGGTACAGGCTAGAGGACCACTATCCCTAAAAATAGGAGGGACATCTGCGCTATAGGGGAGACCAAAAGATTCATTATATGCTGAGTGAAGGCTGAGAAAAAGTTTCCTGTTTTAATGTCAAGACATAAAACCTCAATACGCCGTAATTCCAGAAAAATAGAGAGATTCTGAGACTAAACTATGAACTTTTCGCGTAGCCTTAGAGAATGAAGGTTTTGGTACTTGGCCCCGGCGGGCGTGAACATGCAATCATCCGCGCACTTCAAAAAGACCCACAAGTAACCCAGGTGTACAGTGCCCCTGGAAACGCTGGAATTGCGCAACAAATCCCCACTTACCCTATCAATGCGCAGAACCCTGCAGAGGTCATTGCGTTAGCACAACAACTCGATATCGACCTCGTCGTCATCGGGCCAGAAGCACCGCTAGTTGCTGGTGTTGCAGACGCTCTACGTCAAGAGAACATCCCCGTATTTGGGCCAGACCAAGAAGCCGCTGCACTCGAAGGCTCAAAAGCCTTCGCAAAAGAAATAATGGCAGAAGCGCAAGTGCCGACAGCACTCGCAAAAATTGCTCACACCATGGAAGAAGCCACCGAAGCAATCGATTCCTTTGGCCCACCTTACGTCGTCAAAGACGACGGTCTTGCCGCTGGAAAAGGCGTGGTCGTCACTCACCATCGCGAAGAAGCCCTAGCCCATGCCCAAGCCTGTTTCGACGCTGGCTCACACATCGTTGTTGAAGAATACCTTGATGGCCCAGAAGTTTCGCTCTTCGTCATTTCTGATGGTGAACGATGCATCCCCTTAGCCCCAGCACAAGATTTTAAACGCATCTTTGACCAAGACCGCGGTGCAAACACCGGAGGTATGGGCGCTTATAGTCCTCTACCGTGGCTTCCTGAAAATTTTGTTCAGACCGTGATGGAACGCGTTGCACAACCAACCATCACCCATATGAAACATCGTGGAACCCCGTTCATTGGCGTGCTCTATTGCGGTTTAATTATCACCTCTCGTGGCATTCGCGTCATTGAATTCAACGCCCGTTTTGGCGACCCAGAAACACAAGCTGTCCTTGCTCGGTTGAAAACACCGCTAGGGCAGCTTCTTTATTCGGCAGCATGTTCACGTCTAGACGAAAACACCACACTATCTTGGGATTCACGGTACGCGGTCGATGTCGTCATGGCAGCAGAAAACTATCCTGACACACCTCGTACAGGTGACGTTATTAACGGATTAGACGATTTTGCTGATGAAGAAGATCTCTACGTTGTTCATGCTGGCACAACCCAACAGGATCAGGACGTTTTGACCTCTGGCGGCAGAGTTCTTGCCGTCGTTGGACTAGGAGAAGACCTTGCTCAAGCACGAGACCGAGCTTATGAAGGCGTCCAACGTATTTCTTGGCAAGGTGCCCAATACCGTCAAGATATTGCTTTAGCTGCTGTACAACAGCAGATTGCGGTGCCACAACAATACTCGTAGCTATAGATTTGCTCCTCACAACGATGAGCACACACATTTTTATCCCCCCTTTAACTTTGACTCGTTACAACCTATAGGAGCATCATGAACTGGAAAGAGGAGCCTCTTGAGATTCCAGGATGGAGACACGTATATGCCGGAAAAGTTCGAGACTTATATATTCCAGCTGAAGGGCACGATGAAGTCTTTGGGCTGTCTATAAAAGATGATGCCGAACAGCGTGCTGGCTCTGTTCTTGTTGTCGCCTCAGACCGTGTGAGCGCTTTTGACCAAGTGATTCCCACCCTTATCCCTGATAAAGGAAAGATTCTCACTCAGCTTTCATTATGGTGGTTTAGTGAACTTGAGGAAGTCCCTCATCACGTTCTGTCTACCGACGTTCCTGAGATTGTTGCTGGGCGAGCCATGATTTGTAAATCTTTGAATATGTTCCCTGTAGAGTGTATTGCTCGAGGATACCTCACTGGTTCTGGACTCAAAACATATCAGGAGACCGGTACCATCGGCGATACCGTGCTACCTGAGGGACTAGTAGATGGATCTCCCCTAACTCCTGCTGTTTTTACTCCCACCGGCAAAGCCGAAATTGGCGAACATGACGAACTAATTACGCGTCAAGAATTGCATGAAGAAATTGGTGAGCCTATGGCCGATAGGCTCGAAGAACTGACCTTATCGATATATTCTCACGCCGAAAAAATTGCTCGTGAACGCGGTATTATCATTGCCGATACGAAACTTGAATTTGGATTAGATTCTTATCGTGGAGCTGTCACTCTTGGAGACGAGGTGCTTACGCCTGATTCTTCTCGTTTCTGGGATGCTGAAAAATATCAGCCAGGACAGAAACAGCCTAGTTTTGATAAACAATTTATTCGCGATTGGCTCATCTCTGATGCATCAGGCTGGAACGGACAGGGTGCTGTGCCAGCGTTACCTGACGAGATTGTTGAAAAAACTCGGGAACGTTATATCGAAGCGTACGAGCGTCTAACGCAAACGAAATTTACCGCATAGCGCTTGGGGCTATGCCGCCAACATCAAAAGATTGAGATAGACGCTGGGTATGACCGTCATCGGTCATACCCAGCGTCTATGCGTTGTTATTCTACGAACTTGTCGGGGTTACCCCGTCACGAATTTTCTCGTGGTATTCGCGATGTTTTTGAGCTTCATCCGAAAGCGCGTAGAACCATGTAATATGTTCCGCTACACTTTGCTGGGCTGTATCTGGATCTTGGGCAAGGATAGAGTCATAGATTTTTCGATGCTGTTTTTGCAGCTCTTTTTTGACGTTTTCCCAGTCCTGTAAGTAGGGTACAGCTTCTTCGACATAACCTACCGTTGCTAAATGAAGTGAGTCAATAACAGTTTCTAGAGCAAGATTCTCACTGAGTGTGGAGATTTCGTAATGGAAACGCGTATCACAAAAATGAAAACGTTCATTACTAATGTTTTCAAAGTCCATCTCATCAAGATAGCTTTTGGCTCGTTGTAAGGCTTGGGAACGTTTAACAGTCTCTTCACCATTTGCTGCAATACGTGCGGCATGGCCTTCTAAAAGAATACGTGTTGTCACAACGTCGGATACGGGAAGCGTCTTGGTAGCAATATGCATCCGAATAGCCCAGCTTAACGCATCCGAAGGCTCTGACACTACGATAGCTCCAGATTTTGGACCTGAACCGGTCTGTGAGCGGATGAGACCTACAGCACCAAGAACTTGTAGTCCTTCGCGTACGGAGGCACGAGAAATACCATATTGTTCGGCGAGAGCTCGTTCTCCGGGTAGTCTATCTCCCACGCGTAATTGTCCACGGCGAAGTTTTGTTTCTATAGAGTCGATGAGAACGCTAAAGGTTCTTTCTTTCACAGTTCCTCTTTGATATGGCGGAATGATAGAAAACGGTGGCGGCACCTCAGCCGAAGTTGAGATACCGCCACCGTAAGTAACACACTTTTAGGTGAGACAACCTTAGGGCGTATCTTAGTGGTGAATTTCGATTAGGAAGTGCAAAATATTGGTTTGCAAGAAGACTAAGGTACAGACGGTAACCAACATGGCAACAGACCATGGAAGAACTGACTTGAAGATCTCGGACTCTTTGCCTTCCATATCCACAGAAGTTGCTGCAATAGCCAAAGACTGTGGGGAAATCATCTTGCCAACAACACCACCGCTGGTGTTAGCCGCAAGCAATAGTTCAGGTGTCACACCGGTGATACCTTGATGGGCGAGATTATTTGCTGCCGCAACCTGTAGCTTGGAGAAGAGCGCGTTTGCCGAAGTGTCAGAACCAGTAACAGCAGTTCCAATCCAGCCGAGGGAAGGAGCGAGGAACGCGTAGATTGGTCCGAGTCCTGCAACGAATGCACCCATTGCAACGGTCTGACCGGAGAAGTTCATAACGTATGCTAGCGCCAGAACAGTAACGATGGTCAATGCGGAGAAACGCATACGATATGCGGTAACACCAATTTCTTTGACAACATCACCGAAGCTGAGAGCATAGCGGTTATTTTCGTTGAAGACCATGTACAAGACAGCAACGATGAGACCCGCAAAGAGTAGGAAGCTACCAGGGTTATTCAACCATGCGAAAGAGTATGCGGACTTGACGTGTTCGCCAGCTGAATTAACAAGGCGGTCTTCAAGTAGTGGCATCTTAACAACGAGGTTGGTGCTCTTGAGCCATGTAACAACGGGGGTTGCCAAGTTTGCAATGCCGAAGACGAGAACAACAACTGCGTAAGGCATAAGCGCCATCCAAACACGCATTCCAGTAAGTTCGGATTTTGCGTTTTCTTCTAGCGGAGGTAGTCCGTAACGTTCACGAACGCCTGCGATACCTCGAGGCTTCCATACGCGCAAGAAGGCAACTGCTACACCGAGCGAAACGATACATGCAACAACGTCGGTGAGCTGGTAGACGAAGTAGGTTGCGGTGAGCCACTGTGCAACACCGAAAGAGAAGCCGATAACAACTGCAGGAACCCAAGCATCTTTAACGCCCTTGACGCCGTCAAGGATGAAAAGAAGGATGAGCGGAACGAAGAATGCGAGGAAAGGTGCTTGGTGACCAACGATTGCACCAATAACGGTTGCGTCTTTGCCACCAACTTCACCTGCGGTGGTGATGGGGATAGCTACCGCACCGAATGCTACAGGAGCGGTATTTGCAATGAGTACGGTGACAGCTGCTTTGAGTGGTTTAACACCCAATGCAAGAATCATTGTTGCGGTGATAGCAACAGGAGCGCCGAAGCCTGCAAGTGCTTCGAGTAGGCCGCCGAAGCAGAACGCGATGAGGATGGCCTGGATACGTAGGTCGCCTCCACCAATAGCGTCGAAGGTGCGACGGAGGTCTTCAAAACGACCAGAGAGAACAGTAATTTGGTAGAACCAAATTGCCATGAGGATAACCCAGACGATGGGGAATGCGCCGTAGAGTCCACCACGAAGTGCTGACATGAAGGCGAGGTCGGCAGGCATGCCGAATCCGATAACTGCGACGATGATAGCGACACCGAGGGATGTAAGGCCGGCAATATGTGCGCGGGCTTTGACACCGAGAAGCATGATGAAGAACGCGAGAAGCGGTA
Organism: Rothia sp. P7208; assembly: GCF_048512915.1. Classification (NCBI taxonomy): domain Bacteria; kingdom Bacillati; phylum Actinomycetota; class Actinomycetes; order Micrococcales; family Micrococcaceae; genus Rothia; species Rothia sp. P7208. Next base: position 362,707 of record NZ_JBLXXW010000001.1, on the reverse strand, counting down.
GGCATGCTACGAGTGCTGAGAGTCCCAGGCTGCCACCGACTGCGTCGGTTTGTGCAAACCAAGTATTCATAGCTCTCCTTTATAGAACTAAGAAAACCGCTGGTAAGCGGTTTGACGTGTGATGTAAAAATATGTGGTCTGACCACTAGAATGTTATAACCCTACATGAGGCGTATCACCATTGCAAAACTATTGTGAATTCAACCCCATTTCGTGTTTTTGAGGGATTATGTGTATTTGTGTGGGAAGTGCCTGTGTCTTGCAAAAATAACGAGATTCCGTGCAAGAAAAAAGAGGAGAGTTCAAGAAAAATATCCTCAAACACCTCAAAAATGTGTTCTGTATTGCCGTGAAACATTGTTGATGTAATTTGAAAAATCCTCACAAAAGAGGTATTTAGTCATAAAAAAATGCGCTAATCAAAATGGTTCGATGTACTAAAACTCGTGTTAAATGAAAAATAAGAATATACACGCGCTATCTCTATTCAAACTCAAGGGTTCTATTTTTTGGGTGCGAACCACGAATGAGTCTGTAGCGCACCATCTAAGGAGAAAGCTATGCGAATTGCACTATTCTCAACATGCCTTGTTGACGGCATGTACCCACGCACAGCGCAGGCTACCGTGGAAATCTTAGAACGCTTAGGGCACGAGGTCGTCTACCCTCAAGGCCAGACCTGCTGCTCCCAAATGCACGTTAACTCTGGATATTTCGACGACGCATATCCAGTAGTTAAAGCGCACGTCAACGCATTCGACTCCTGGGACTTCGACGTTGCCGTTGCACCCTCTGGATCATGCGTTGCATCTCTAGGACACCAACAACCCATGATCGCTCGTAAAGCAGGAGACGAAGAACTCGCTCGACGCGCAGAAACTATTGCCGCTCGCACCTTCGAACTATCCTCACTGCTCATCGACGTTCTCGGTATTACCAACGCTGCAGAACAACTTAACTCATACTTCCCAGAACACGTCACCTACCACAACTCCTGCCACGGCATGCGCCTACTCAAACTCGGCACCCGCCAAGCCGACCTCTTACGCACCGTCGGCGGAATTGAATACACCGAAATCGAAGGCCTCGACCAGTGCTGCGGCTTTGGAGGAACCTTCTCCTTCAAAAATGCAGATACCTCAGGTGCTATGGTCTCCGACAAAGCAGACAACATCGAAAAAACCGGCGCAAACATCTGCACCGGCGGAGACGTATCGTGCCTGATGAATATTGGTGGTGCACTCAGCCGAAAAGGCTCACACGTCAAAACCGTACACTTCGCCGAAATTCTTGCATCCACTAAAGAAAACCCGCTGAAAGTCTCTGGCCCCGTAGAACTAGCAGCCGCAGGAGGTAAATAATTATGACAGCAGTATCACTAGGCATGCCTCGTGTGTATCACGGTGAAGGAAACATCTTCGAGTTCGAAGAATTCCCAAAATACGCGGCAAAAGAACTTACCAACGAACAACTTCGCGCAAACCTCGGATTTGCAACCCACAAAATCCGTAATAAGCGTGCCGACGTTATTAACGAATTACCAGACTGGCAAGACCTCCGCACCGCCGGATCAATGATTAAACAACGTGTTCTTGCGAACCTGCCAGAATACCTAGAAATGTTCGAAAAGAACTTCACTGCAGCCGGCGGACACGTCCACTGGGCACGTAACGCCAGCGAAGCAAACCAAATTGCCTATGACCTCATCAAAGCCGAAGGCGTAGACGAAATCATCAAGATTAAATCTATGGCAACTGCAGAGATGGGCCTCAACGAATTTCTTGAAGAAAAAGGCATCAACGCCATCGAAACTGACCTGGCAGAAGAAATCGTGCAGCTGGCAGAAGACCGTCCCTCACATATTCTTGTTCCAGCAATTCACTTCAACCGAACCCAAATTCGTGACATCTTCAAACGAAAAATTGAAGGCGTCAAAGTAGACCTCTCTGATAACCCCGCAGAACTAGCAGAAGCCTCCCGCATTCGCCTTCGTGATAAATTCTTGAACACTAAGGTGGCAGTATCCGGCGCAAACTTCGGTATTGCCGACACCGGCACCTTAACCATCGTCGAATCTGAAGGTAACGGACGTATGTGCCTGACCCTTCCCGATACTCTCATCACCTTCATGGGTATCGAAAAGATTCTTCCAACCTTCAGCGACTACGAAGTGTTCTTACAGCTCTTGCCACGTTCCTCAACCGGTGAGCGCATGAACCCCTACACCTCCATGTGGACCGGTGTAACACCCGGTGACGGACCCCAAAACATGCACGTCATCCTTATCGATAACGGACGAACAGCAGTCCTCAACGATGAAGTTGGCCGTCAAGCACTACACTGCATCCGTTGTTCAGCATGTATGAACGTTTGCCCCGTCTACGAACGTGCCGGCGGACACGCATACGGCTCAACCTACCCCGGACCCATCGGTGCAATTCTTTCACCACAGCTCGGCGGTATCGAAAATGAGTACAACTCCTCACTACCGTTTGCATCCTCCCTCTGCGGAGCATGCTACGAAGCCTGCCCCGTCAAGATTAATATTCCTGACGTGCTCGTTCACCTACGAGGTAAAGCCGTCGACTTCGAAAAAGCACAAGGCGACTTCAAAGGTGGCAAGAAGCATCCTCACCCACAGATGGACGCTATGATGTTTGGCGCTAAAGTACTCTTTAGCTCCGGCAAATTGATGTCTTTGGCTGAAAAGGGTCTGCCCATGTCCCGTATTATCACCGGACGAGACCACAAGATTTCTAAACTTCCCGGTCTTGTCGGCGGATGGACAAAATACCGTGACATTCCAGAACCTCCCAAACAGTCCTTCCGCAACTGGTGGAAGAAAGAACGCGGCGCTGCTGCTGAACGTGTGGGCGGAGAACGCGTAGACATTCAAGCGCTCATAGAGGCTAACCGTGGCAAGGTCGAAGAAGTAAAAGCTAATGCGCGAGCAGCAGGAGAAGCTCAGGCTGCGCGCCACGCAAAGGAGAGCGAATAATGAGCACCGCTAAAGAAGATATCCTCGCCCGTATTCGTGCCTCACTTTCTGATAACCCTCAGCCAGCTGAGCCAATCCGCAACTATCGTCGAGTCAGTGAACTGAGCAAAGAAGACACCATCGAAATGCTCGTTGACCGTCTCATCGACTATAAAGCGAATGTTTACCACGAAACAGAAGAGAGCATCGTTGACCGTATCGACCAGCTTCTAGAAAAAGCTTCCCGTTACGTGGTGCCTACCGGTATCAACACGAACTGGCTTCCCGAAGATACCGCTACTCGCTCTCGCGTTTTCGACGCCGGTAACATTCAAAAAGCGGGGACGCTCTCGCTTAAAGAGCTTGACCGTATCGACGCAGTGGTGACTAACTCTACTGTTTCATGTGCGGAAACAGGAACAATCTTCTTGAACACGAATCCTGATGAAGGAAGACGAGCTATTACGCTTGTTCCCGACCACCATATTTGTGTTGTTAAAGAGGACACCATCGTAGAACTCATTCCAGAAGCTATCGCACGAGTCTCCTATAAACGTCCTATTACGATGATTTCTGGACCTTCAGCGACCTCAGATATTGAGTTGATTCGTGTTGAAGGTGTGCACGGGCCACGAACCCTGGACGTTATTATCCTCAAATAATTGAGGTGAAATACCAACTCATTAAACATATTGGGCGGTTTCCCACGAGTCCGTGGGAAACCGCCCAATGCTTTTAAACCTAAAAGATTTAGGACTCTACAGGTTTCTTCGTTGGATCGATACCGCGACCGTCAGGACCTTGAGAAATTACCGGCAACGAACTGGTTGATAATTGTGAGGACTGATGACGTTGACGCTTCTTCTCGGTAATCTTATCTTTTGTGGTTTTCTCTTCGATAACAGCGTCTTTATTGCGGAAAATTGCGTCTAAACCAGAAGCTAAGAGTGGGAAAATCAAAATTGTTAAAGCTCCACCGCCGACTAATAGTGAAGCTGCTGATTCTGTGATGAGCTCATGAGAAAGTGCCACTTCAGTTACCGCAACAATCATCGGTAAACCAGCTGCAGCGTACAAACCAAGCTGAACCTTCTCATTGAGCGTTTGTAGCCCAGAACCGGTGTCGAAGAATCGTTCAGCAAGGAACACCGGTAGTCCACGAAGAATAAGTAACGCCAGTACAAAGAGGATTAGAGCTACCGGAGATTTCGCGATGCTCTTAAGATCAATTCCCATGCCAGAGCAAATGAAGAAGAGCGGAATTAAGAAGCTAAAGCCGAGAACATCGAGACGTTCAGAAAAGGGCTCAAACGCATATTCGGGAGTGAGCGAGCGCAAAATAATACCGGCAGCGAAGGCGCCTAAGACAACGTCAAGGTTAAAGACCGCTGCAAACATCATGAGAGTTGAAAGAATCAACATTGCAAGACGTAGCATTGTCTGGGTTGTTTGGTTTGCTCCGGCAGCCATGGTGCGCCCTAGCCCAGGGATATGGGCAAAAGCGCGGCGAGGTAGAATCGCTGTAATAAGAGCAATGAGTAAGAACCCAAGAAGAATGAGGACAGCGAAACCTTTAGAATGAGTCGATAACAAAATTGACATCGCAAAAACTGGCATGACTTCACCTAATGCGCCGTGCACCATAATAGCGTCGCCGAGTTTTGTACCAGTTTTCCCGTTGGCTCGGACCATGGGCAAAATCGTGCCAAGAGCGGTAGAACTCATGGCAATTGCAAACACCGCAATATGGTCGAGCCCGTTGCGGAACTCAGAGAAAAAGTTTGCAGATGCTAAGAGCGCAAGAGCAAAACACACCGCCCAAGTGCCTAAAGCAAAGCCTCCTTGACGAGAGTGCATCGCTTTTGTATTGACTTCATAACCTGCGATGAGGAATAGGATTCCGAGCCCAAGTTCTTTGATGAGTTCAACACCGTTATCGGTGTCTGCCAGATGCAAAACGTTAGGTCCGATGATTGCTCCGAGCAAAAGGAGAATCACGACGTCAGGAATTTTCTTCTTGGTTAGAGCAGAAAGAAGAGGAGACAGCATTGCCACAAGTGCAATCCAAAAAATGGAGATGTATGCATTTGCCGTTTCACTGCTGGCATTGGCAATAATCAGGTGTTCGACAGAACCCATACGCGCTATTCCTTAGCATATAAAATGTGTACATGACTTTTCTTTATAAGTCTGACATAGTGGGAATCTAAAGATAGTAACAATACTTGATGAAAGGTGCTTTGTAAGGAATCCCACGGAGAATACTAAGACGTACATAACGTGTTAGATACTCCCTATTTTCACTTTTTCACAGACAAATCTATTAAAATTTTACAGATGTATTGATGTCCCTTATTTAAGATTGAGTGTATGTCCCCTAAACATTTTTCTTCTTCTCAAGCAACAACTCCATGGTGGCGACTAGCTCTCATGGCGGTGCTTATCGTCTTTTGGGCAGCCTTAACCGTTATTGGAGGTTCACTCTTTGGAAGAATCTCTGACCTTGCAATCAACGCACCTCAACCGATACTTGCTTCATCAGTTGAGTCCTCACATGTTGCTCAAGAGAGAGGAGAGTTCTATGTCAAGGACTATACTCCTGCGATCATTGTCTTTTCCTCAGGAAAACCTTTTCAAGACATTGACTACGCTTATTTAGAAGGAATACCTCAATACCTTCGTGACCAAGGGCTAGACATTAAAAATCTGCACTCTTTGGAATACTCAAAGGACCAAGAAGTCGCAAAGATAACAATTCCAATTGCTAAAGACCAAGACCTTCGCCGAAGTATCCATAAAATTCAAGGAGCTATTGCCAATCCGCCTGGAAATATCCAAGGGTATGTGACTGGTCCAGCAGCTTTTACCGTAGACCTCTCAGACTCACTAGAGTCTATGAACATCACCTTCATGATGTACGCGGTTGCCGTCGTGCTCATCTTACTAGCAATAATTTTTCGCTCACTTCTTGTGTCTTTAACGGTGATGATTAGCACCGTAGCTGCTCTTTGTGCTTCTCTGTTGACGCTATGGGTTCTTGCAGACCACGGAGTCATCTACATCCAAGCTCCTACTCAAGGTACTCTGCTCGTTCTTGTTTTTACCGCGTCAATGACCTATTCACTGCTATATTTGTGGCGTTACTGTGAAGAACGTAAACGTCACCGTTCTCTTGCAAGAGCTGCCCAACAGGCTTTCTCTCGTACCTGGCGTCCTATCCTTATCGCTGGTGGCACATCAACTATTGCCTTGTTATGCCTATCCTTCTCTCAAACACAAGCAACAAAAGCTCTCGGTATCACCGGCAGCATTGGTATGCTCTTTGCAACACTTGCCTCATTAAGCTTTCTTCAGGCAATGCTTGCCCTACTTACACGGTTCTCTTTTCTTCCCCCAAAGACACCACAACGGCCAACGCTCATGGGAAAGCCCCAACGCTTACGAGAAAAACTCATCCAACAGATACACCATGCGCCCCGTAAAATGTGGTTAGCGGTTGCACTGCCGATTCTCATTCTTTCTACCCTAGCAATTAGCTTTCCCTCGATGGGTACTGCCGAAAACCAGAAAGTAACAGGAACTTCTCAAGCTCGTATTGGGCAAGAAATTTACCAGAACCATTTTGAGATGCCCATGACACCGCTAGCTCAAGTGATCGTCTCAGAAAAGGACCTCAAGAAAACGGTAGAAACTCTCACCAGCGTTCAAGGAGTAGAGAGCATTACCTCCCCTTCCCGTACGTCAACAACAGGGCAAGTTCTCTTATCAGAAAACGGGAAAATTAAAGAACACATCTCATCTGAGCCGGCACCTTACGTTTCTCATAAAAAAGTTTTTCTGAACGTATACTTACACTATTTCGCAGACACCCCAGAGGCCTTAGCTAGCGTCAAAGAAATACGTCAAAAACTTCGCAATAATATCGATACCACCGCAGTAGTCGGTGGTGAAATCGCAAAAGAACTCGACGTAAAAATAAGTGCGCAGCAGGATAAACAAATGATTATTCCGCTTATGCTGGCTGTGATGTTTCTGGTGCTCTTTATTACCTTAAGAGCAGTCGTTCCTGCCCTTTTAATGGTTGTTATCACTGCTATTTCTTATGCTGCTAGCCTCGGACTATCTTCACCACTGTGCCAGCTCCTGTGGTCAGGTGCTGGAGCAGACCCCAACGTCAGCCTTTACGGATTCATCGTCTTGATGGTTCTTTCCCTCAGCTACAACGTCTTTTTCTTTATGCGTGTTCGAGAAGAAACCATTCGCCACGGTTGGGACGAAGGGAACCGAAATGCGCTAAGAATGATGATTCCAGTCTTGCTCTCAAGCGGCGTAATACTTCTTTCGGTATTCATCTATCTGCTTGCAATTTCACTAACATTCCTAGCACAACTAGCATGTATCCTTAGCTGTGCAGTGGCTATCCAAGCTCTCTTAATCCATATGATCTTGATACCAGCTAGTTATGTTGAACTAGGAGAGAAGCTCTGGTGGCCAGCAAAAACCCCAGAACTGGAGTAATGAGCTGATACTTTCTCACCCAATATCAAAATAGGGTACGCAAAAGGCTCTCAGAACTTTCTGAGAGCCTTTTATCTACCCGCTGCATCTAAAATACAGCTAAATATTATTTTTTTATCTTCATTATCAGTAGAGTCGGGATGACAGGATTTGAACCTGCGACCTCGTCGTCCCGAACGACGCGCGCTACCAAGCTGCGCCACATCCCGCTAGCTTTAAGAGATAACCTCTCAAGCAACTGTTCAATGATAGCTGATAGAAGATACCAGAGCAACCAGAAACAAACACACCACCTTGGTCTCCACGGTTATACGAGCTATGAACCTGCCGTGAGCGTTACAAGAACCGCCTCCGGTGGGCAAAAAAGTCGCACTGGCGCGAAACGAGAAGTCCCAAGACCGGCAGAGACATGAACAGGAACATCATCTTCCAAACTCACACCCTTAGCGCGAGATGGTGGTAAATCACAGTTCGAGACAAGAGCACGCCCACCTGGAAGGCAAACCTGCCCACCATGAGTATGTCCCGCAAAAATTGCTTGAGCCCCATCCTCAACAAAACGTCTAAGCGTCCGTAAATACGGTGCATGACACACACCCAAACGCACTGATGGAGTATCATCCGTAGAAAAAGCGTTGGGGGAGAACCCTGGGTGCTCATCATAACCAATATGTGGGTCGTCTACGCCCGAAAACTCTAGACGTAGCTTCTCAAAGTTCATCACATCAAAACGATTGATGAGACCAACCCAGCCACGCTCCTCAAAAGTCTCATGCATCTGCTCTGTCGGAAGTTTAACGCGAGCATCATCAATGCCTTCATCTGCGGTGCTTTGCTTCCACAAATAGCGTGCAGGGTTTTTCATTATCGGCGCATAATAACAATTAGAGCCGGGTACAAACACACCTGGAATATCCAGCAAAGGATCAAGCGCCTCTAAAAGACTTGGCAGCCCCTGAAGATGAGACAGATTATCCCCAGTATTAATCACCAAATCAGGTTCTAGCTCAGCCAAAGAATGCATGAAACGAATCTTCTTCTGCTGCCCCGGAATCATATGCATATCCGAAATATGCAGAATACTAAAGTCCTGAGCACCTTCAGGTAATACCGGAAGTTTCTCACTGCGAACCGTGAAATGGTTGAGCTCATAAAAATGGGCATAAGCCACAGTGGCGGCTCCTGCCACCATTCCGGCAGCCGTTACTCGTGCAAGAGAACGGGCTACAGAACGGGAAGAAACCGCCACAGTGTTGGTAGTTACCATCAAACAGGAAACTCCTTAAACGTCTTATTGAGAAGAAGTAGAAAACATCATCATTCTACTGCTGAGTTCCTAGCATCTCATTGGGAGGAAGCGGGAACTTGTCAGTGTTATAGTTCTTAGCTTGCTCCTTCATAAAGGTCTGCCACTGAGCACCAGCATAGGTTGCACCATCAACGTAGTTTAAACGCTTGCCGTTAATCGATAGGCCGTTCAGAGAACGAGAACCACTCTTCAAAGAGCCGACCCATGAGGCTGTGGAAAGACCACGAGTGTAACCAATCATCCACGTCTGTCGGGAATAGTCGGTTGTACCAGTTTTTGCTGCAGAAGCATCCGGCAAACCAATGCCACGCTGATAACCAGAGCCACTAACAAGAACTTGTTTAAGCACATAGCTCACACCGTTAGCAATCTCTTTACTAATAGCTTGATGGCATTTTTTATCGTAGGTCTTAATTTTTTTACCAGAACGATCTTCGACAGTCTTAATTGCTTGAGGAGTGCAGTAGACACCATCATTAGCAAAAGTTGCATATGCAGAAGCCATCGTCAACGGTGAAACCTGAGAAGAGCCACCAATTAATGACGCTAAGAACCGAGGGTTAAACGCTACGTCACCCCCGCTCTTGCCTACTTTAGGAGTGAGCATGTTGAGAGCTTTTGCCATGTCTTGAATACCGCAGAGATCTTCCTTAGAGGCCATGCTATACAAGAACGAGTTGATGGAGTTTTTGATACCGAACGCAACGGTGCCCCACCGTTGGAATCCTTCTTCTGCGTTAGCGAAGCTAAAACCGTTAGGAGTATCTGAATAATGGAATACACCACCGTCAAGACAAGAAGCACGCCAAGGAAAAGAATTCGGATAATTCAGAGAAGTACCGTCAATTGTTGCGTTAACGCCTTTTCCTTCTTTGAGCCATTCAGCAAGAACAACCGGCTTAAACGTTGAGCCAGGCTGGAAACCAGGAGTACCGCCATCTTGGTAATCCACGTTGTAGTTATACAGCGAGGCTGAGAAATCATCAGTCGTTCCATAATCAGAGTTCTGCGCCATAGCAACAACATTGCCGTTAGATGGCTCTACGGATACCAAAGAAGCATTAATATCATCGACGTTACTTGTCGAAGGTTGAGTCTGCTCAACGGCTGCTTTAGCGTCCTTCTGGGCGCTGACACTCATCGTTGAAACAATGGTGTAACCAGCACGATAAAGATTCTTCTGGCGGTCTTCAGGAGTTGCGCCATATGCCTCATCCTGATAAATCTTCGCGGTGACATAGTCACAGAAGAATGCTGCATCTCCCGCGGTAACGCAACCAGTCTTAGAGGTGTGAATGTCGAGATCGAGACCGGAACTCACCGCAAGGTTAAACTGATCTTCAGTGATTTTTTTATCACGCAGCATCGTACCTAAAACAGTATTACGACGCTCTTTAGCGAGTTCAGGGTTCACATCGGGGCGGTAAATGTTTGGAGACTGCACCATTCCAGCTAAAAGTGCTGATTGCTGCAAGTTAAGATCTTTAGCTTTGATACCCCAATAGTAGTAAGATGCCGCTTCAACACCGTAGTTTGTGCCACCAAGGTTCACAATGTTCAGATAGCCGTCAAGAATTTCATCCTTAGACTTATTCTGTTCCATAGAGATAGCAAGCTTAATCTCTTTGATCTTATCGATATAGCCCTTGTTCGAACCTAAGGTGCTTGCCTCTTCTCCACGGTACTCCGCCTGCTCGATGAGAAGGTTATTGACATACTGCTGAGTGAGGGTTGAAGCGCCCTGACGGTTATTAGGGCGAATCAAGTTATTGATAAAAGCACGAGCCATGCCTAGAGGAGAAACCGCACCGTGCTCATAGAAATCACGATCTTCAACAGAAACAATCGCGTCTTTCATATACTTTGAAATCTGATCGAGGGGGACATCGCGACGACGCTGAGATTCAAAGCTGGCAAGTTTCGTCTTACCATCAGAAGCATACAGAGTTGACGCCTTAAAACGAGAACCCTCCGAGAGGTCATCAGGAAGACCTTTAAACCAAGAAATAGAAGATGTTGCAGCAATACCCATACCAACAGTAGGGGGAATGAGGATACCTGCTGCGACAAAACCAGCGATAACACTCAGTGCAATAAACTGAATAAAATCACTCGGAGTACGTTTTTTCCGAACATTCTTCGATGAAGCCATTCCCACAGTCTACAAGTAGAACCTGAAAAATAGGTGTCTAGATGGGCACATAACGGTAAAGATTTTAGGTTTGCTGGCATTATATTTCACACATTTAGGACCTCAAACCTCACCATAACACCAAGAAAAACACGGTTATTTACAGTAATTTGTGCTTCTCTGAGCATAAAACTTTTCAATTAGGCTCATAACTATTAGGCTGGGGGCTATGGATAAATGGGAATACGCTACAGTGCCCCTGATGATTCACGCCACCAAGCAGATCCTCGATAGCTGGGGACAAGACGGCTGGGAACTGGTAACAGTCCTTCCTTCAACCGCACCTGCTGGGGCTGCACCTCAGGGAAATATGGTTGCTCCAACGGTGGGCAACCCCATCGCATACTTCAAACGTAAAGTTGCGTCATCATAAAGATAGTTAACATAGACCGGATTCATAACCCTCGGGTGTGAAGCCGGTCTTTGTTCAGCTAAAAACAGAGAAAGACGCCTGATGAGCGAAAAAACTTCTATCGAATCTCGTATTGAACAGCTAGGCTACACTCTACCTAGCACACCACAGCCCGTTGCCGCCTACGTGCCAGCTGTGGTCAGCGGAAATTATGTTTACACCTCCGGACAACTACCCTTTGTCAACGGTGAACTTCTGCACCGCGGGAAACTCTCATCCCAGAACACCGGAGAGCAACACCTTACCCTAGAACAAGCCCAAGAATGTGCACGCATCGCTGCACTTAACGCTTTATCTGCTGTTCAATCTGTTCTAGGAGACCTCAACCGCATCAAACGCGTTGTTAAAGTTGTAGGTTTCGTTTCTTCCGCACCAGATTTCACCCAGCAACCCCAAGTGATCAATGGAGCTTCTGAACTACTTCACGACATTTTAGGAGAACAAGGAGTACACGCGCGCTCTGCGGTAGGCGTTGCCGTACTGCCTCTTGATGCCCCCGTGGAAGTGGAACTCATCGTAGAATATGTCTAATCAAACACTATATACAGGGGCGTTGAAAGTCGTTCGAGAACGTACTGAAGAAACCCCCACCATCTCTATCTCTACTGAGAGACTATTCAAGCTCCCCGACGAATATGCTTCAGCCGCTCAAGCTTGGTTAGAAGACCACCAACACACACCCTGTCAGCCTAAAACTGCCGCATCTGTGGTCTTTGTTCGAGACGGAAAAGAAGGTCTCGAAACAATCCTGACGCTCCGTTCAGAACATTCACCACTAGGCGATTTAGCTTTTCCTGGAGGGCTATGCATCCCCAGCGATCAAGACCCTCTCGCGTGGATTGGTCCAGATATTAAAACTTGGGCAGCAGCATTCAAACAAGAAGACCCCGTTGCTACTCAAGCTGCAGTTGTTGGTGCCCTTCGAGAATCATTTGAAGAAACAGGAATGCTCCTTGCCGGACGAGATGAGTTAAGCACCGTTGAAACGTCTTCGGAAGCTCTCGACCTGATGTCCGCACGCGAAGCGATTTCTCACTGCGACCAACGTTTTGCTGATTACCTCGCTAAAAGAGGACTGACCTTGCGCACAGACCTCTTACGTCCCATCGCACGCTGGCAATCTCCAGATTTTCGTCATAAACGCTATGACACGCATTATTTTGCTAGTGTGGCGCCCGTTGGGCAAAGCCCCAAACTTCTTTCCTCCAAAGGGCTATGGGGTGACTGGGTGAACGTACGTGAACTTCTCGAACAGCAAGAAACAACAGAACTAGGTGACGCTATTGGACATGAACGCACTCGAGGAAAAACCCTGCAACAGCTCATCGTCCCCGCGACACTATGTATCCTCGAAGACCTCGCAGCCGTAAATACTTCGGTAGCGTACCTCGCAAAAAAACGAGAAGTACTCCCTAAAAAAGCTGAGGTGGTAGAACACGACGGAGAATATTTCCTCAAATACACTCTGCCTCAAAAGCCAAAGAATCGGCAGAAATGCTCCCTATAGTCAGGTGAATTTTCAGCCGTCTAATTCAACGATAAAAATATGGGGGCGGTAGAGAAATATGTTTCTCTACCGCCCCCATAAACGTATCCTCAAAAAATATTTAGAATCTTTTTAGCGGGAACGATTACGCAAACGCTGAAGATCCAAAATCACAACAGCGCGAGCTTCAAGACGAATCCAACCGCGAGATACAAACTCTGCAAGAGCTTTGTTGACGGTTTCACGAGAAGCACCAACAAGCTGAGCCAATTCTTCTTGGGTCAGTTCGTGAGCAACGAGAATACCATCGGTTGCAGGGCGACCGAAACGGTCAGCCAAATCAAGTAGAGCCTTCGCTACGCGACCTGGAACATCAGAGAACACAAGATCAGCAAGGTTTTCATTGGTGCGGCGCAAACGACGAGCTAACGCCTGAAGAACCTGCACAGAAATCTGAGGTGACTTCTCCATAGCCTTACGTAAAGATTCGTGCTTAACTCCGGCAAGGCGTGTTTCAGAAACAGCAGTTGCACTGGTAGAACGTGGTGAAGGATCAAAGAGCGCCATCTCACCGAAAATTTCACCAGGACCCATGATGGCTACAAGGTTTTCACGACCATCAGTAGCGGTACGTCCAAGCTTAATTTTTCCGGAAATGATGAAATATAGTTGGTCGCCCTGATCACCCTCATAAAACAGAGTAGCGCCGCGGGAAAGATCAACTTCAGTGATGTCTTCAGTGAGTGCTGCAAAAGCTTGGTCGTCGAGTGAGGCAAATAAAGGTGCCCGACGTAGAACCTCGATATCCATTTTTCTCCTCAAGAATTGAGATAATTTTTTTTACAAGCCACCCATTCTTAGGGTTTGCCGACTGACAAGTATAACGCTCGAACCACTCAGTGCCATAAAATGGTGTGACATAATCAATAATGAGACTACCGCAAAAACTCTCAATGTACAGCTCAAACCCACCAAGAGATTTCTTAATAGATACTAAAAGATGCTCAATAAAACGGTAAAAATAGAGTAAAGCACACCCGTTTTATGAGATATCCACTACCGTTAAAACCTCAACAACAATGAGTGAATATTTTGGGGGGAACACCTCAAAAATCACATCTGACAAGGTGCGTTATATTATGGACTTGACGATTCTAGATATTGGTCTGCTAGGACTACTGCTATTGAGCATAATCTCAGGTGCACGGCGTGGATTCATCGGCATACTCATCAACCTCATCGCAACATTTATTGCATTACTTTGTGCATTTACCTTCGGATTTGTCTGGGTACGTCAAAATCTGCCCCAACAACTACACGAATTTGGGTACCTTATCGCGCTCATACTCTTCCTCCTCGCCGGAAAACTCGTCGGCTCTATACTCATGGGCCTCCTACGAGCCCTCTTTGGACTGAGCGTTCTTCGACCCATCAACCGAATCTTCGGAGCAATAGGCAACGCCATCGTCTACCTATTCCTTCTACTTACCGTCGTCCTCATGATGCTACCGCTCGGTATTCCCAGCATCACACAGCATATAAATAACTCAAAAGTCATTACATATATGCTGGAACACACTCCCGAACCCGTCAAAGAAAGCATCTATACCTTACAAGACCGCTTTACTCGCATCTTCTACCAAACCATCGGCATAGAATACTCTGAAACAGCACAAGGCGTTACCTCGAATATGCCAGAAATTCTAGGTCAGGTCCTTCCCGAACTCGTCCCAACTTCCATTCCAACAGACATACCCACCACCGAACAACTGAGCGACACCATCCAATACGCAGGAACCTCCGTTGTAAAAATTCACGGATACGCACCTCGCTGCGGATACACCTCAGAAGGCAGTGGATTCGTCTCCTCAAACAACTACGTCTTAACTAACGCCCACGTCATACAAGGAGCAGGACAAATTCTGCTCGAAAAACGAGACGGATACAGCGTCACTGGAACTCCCGTTTACTACAATCACGAAGAAGACATCGCTGTTCTCTACGCACCAGCGCTCAATCTTACTGCAATCCCCCTAGGCGAAGACGCCGCACCCGGAACCGCTCTTGCTGTTTTAGGGTACCCAGCAGGCGGCCCCTACACGATAACTCCAGCAAGCGTGAGAGGACTCGGAAACATCCAAAATATTGAAGCCGAAACTCAAGAGCTATCTCGCATCAGGTACCTTTACCAAATCAACGCAGATATCGTCCAAGGTAACTCCGGTGGACCTCTGGTAACAGAGAACGGAGACGCCGTAGGCATGGTCTTTGCCCGTTCTGTCGCTGGAGATAAAATTGGCTACGCAATTCCAGCAACAACTATTAAAGAAGCCCTAGCGAGTATTCCCGAAACACCTCAAGCGGTACTAACAGGTACCTGCCGAGAACACTAATTAATGCTCACACGTTTAGGCCCAGAGCCTAGTATCCTACGATGTGCTTTCTTCGCCCAAAAGATGTGCAAGAAAATCTAAAGCAAGAAGATACCCATAAGCACCAGCACCAGCAAAAATAGCTGTTGCCTGAAGCGATACAAAAGACTGATGACGAAATTGCTCACGGCGATGAATATTCGATAAATGAACTTCAACAATGGGAACATCAACAGCCTCAAGCGCATCATGTAAAGCTATCGAGGTATGAGTGTACGCCGCCGGATTAATAATAATCCCCGCCGCTTCAGAACGTGCCCGCTGAACCTGATCTACCAAAACGCCTTCATGATTCGTCTGTAAAAACTCAAGTGCAAAACCATATTCTTGTGCACGGTGCTGGAGTGAACTCTCAATATCTTTCAACGTGCTAGTCCCATAGACCTCCGGTTTACGATGTCCTAAGAGATTGAGATTAGGGCCGTTGAGAACAAAAATACGTTGTTGAGTCATAGCACTATTCTACGAGAGCACTCAACGAATCAGAACAACACCTCACAAACTATGCGGTGAGGTGATTTACCTCGTAAAAAGACCGAACACCACAGCTCATAAAAGGCTTCACTGAATAGAACAGGTAGGCTAGAAAGGTGAAAGAGCAGGCAGATAGCACCCCCTTAACAGAGCAAGAACAAGAACTTCTGCATATTCGTTCAGTGTCCATTCTTGAAGCAGAAAAAGCGGCACGTCGTCGCTCGCGCACCCAAGAAAGTGAGCTGGGGAAAAAGCGCCGTGTACGAAAAATTAAACGTATCCTCGACGACACTTACCCCTACGCGGTGGCAGAACTAGATTTCACCAACCCCTTCGAATTGCTTATTGCCACTGTCCTTTCAGCACAAACCACAGATGTGAGAGTCAACAGTGTAACACCCACACTTTTTGCCTCATATCCTGATGCATTAGCTTTAGCACAAGCCTCTTTGCCGGATGTGGAGAGCATCGTACAGCCTTTGGGATTTTACCGTTCAAAGGCCTCCTCTATCGTGCGGCTGGCTCAAGGATTGCTCGAACGCTACGACGGAGAAGTACCTCGCACCGTTGAAGAGCTCATTACCCTACCCGGAGTTGGCCGCAAAACGGCTTTTGTTGTTATGGGTAATGCTTTTGGTATGCCTGGGCTGACAGTAGATACACATTTTGGGCGTCTAGCACGTCGTTTTGGAATGACCGAAGCAACAGAACCTGAGCGTGTAGAAAAAGATGTTGCCGCCCTCTTCGAACCAAAAGACTGGACGATGCTTTCTCACCGTATGATTTATCACGGACGAAGAATCTGCCATTCACGTAAACCAGCTTGTGGGGTATGCCCCGTAGCAGACCTTTGCCCTAGCTACGGTGAAGGTGAAACTGATGAAATTCAAGCAACTAAACTGCTCAAATACGAATTCGCCCCAGGTCGAGAACGTTTGCATTTAGCTTTTCTTCATGGGGCTACACGTCAAGAACTTCGGGCACAAGGCTGGAGCCTAAGCGCATAGCGCCTAGCTCCGACATCCTTGCCACACACGTTTGAATACGTTGAGTGCTCATTCTTCAAAAACAACTTTGAACGGTCCTGCTATCAGCCGATAGCGGGGCTGTTCTGCGTTTGAACAAGGTGCAACACGTCAATGTGCGCACCCTAAACCGTAGAACTTTCTCACCCTAAAACTGTGGAGAACCCCGCAGACAGTTCAAAACACCTCTTTGAGGTGATTGCCCTATCCACAAATCGCTCCCATACAGTGCATTCTCACGCCAAAACCGGAACACTCAAAGTACCAACAGCCACCAAACTCCAACGGCTCAGGAAGAGAACACCGCATGAAAAGAGCATCACATTCGCATGAAACAATGCTTCTGAAAAAATTCCGTCCCCAATATGACACAACTACATCGGAAGATTTAGATACTTCACGAAAAATTACTGTCTTAGACGAAAAAACTGTGCACGAGATCTTCCATCTAGGAAAACTCGAACCATTACTTGATGAAGAAGGCTTGAGCGACATCTACGTCAACGGCCCACAAGAAGTGTGGATTGAAAAATCAGGTTCCCTTCAACACACCACCATAAGGTTTGACAACGAAGAAGAAATACGAGCTTTAGCGACCCGACTCATTGTCTCCGGAGGAGGACGGCTTGATGAAAGTAACCTCAGCACCGACATCACAAACTCGCGAGGACACCGTATTCATGCAGTACTACCACCGCTGTGCGAACGAGGGACACTCCTATCTATTCGAGTACAACCACCTCAACGGTTTTCCCTCACAGAGCTTGAAGCACAAGGGATGCTGACCTCACAGCTTACAAACGTTTTACGCTATATTCTTTCCCTCCGCGCCAATTTCTTAATCAGCGGTGGCACAGGAAGCGGAAAAACGACGCTGCTCAACGCAATGCTCTCAGAATGTCAGGACAACGAACGCCTCATCATGATTGAAGACTCAACAGAGCTGCGCCCTACACATCCACACACTATCTCTCTCCAAACCCGCCAACATAACAGCGAAAACAGGGGAGAAGTCACTCTCAGCACGCTCATCCGCCACGCTTTAAGAATGCGCCCTAGCCGACTAATCGTTGGAGAATGCCGTGGTGCAGAACTGACCGATATGCTCACCGCCATGAACACTGGACACACAGGAGCTGGAGGAACTATCCACGCAAACTCTGCTCAGGCAGTTCCTGCACGACTAATGGCAATGGGAGCCATGGGAAAAATGTATGAGAACGCCTTATGCTTGCAAGCAGATACTGCAATTGATTACATCATCCATCTGAGCCGTCGTGGGCGACAACGAATCTTGAGTAATATCTCAACCCTAGTTTTTGCACAGGGGCAACTCCGAACCTGCTCACTTTATACGGCACCTTCTGAAGGAGAGAACACCAGCGGAACATGGTCTGAAGAAGGTCATCTCTTTCTGAAAAAATATGCCAAATGGCACGACCGTATGCTTCAAACCACTGCACAAAACATCACTTCTGAGCATGACATGACGCAAACAGGTACTTTGATTGTTCAAAGGAATGCTCTATGTGGCAAAAATTGATGAGCACTTCCCCTTATCGAAGGACGAACTATCTTTTAGAGAGCACGCAACCAAGCGTCCAAGAACAAGAATTATGGCCAGATATCACCTGGCGTATGAGCTCTCTACTACGTGCAGGACTACGCCTACCTAACATCATCAAAATAGTGCATCAACACCTGACGAAAATGTTGACGGAACATCCTCTTCACGCTCAAAAACATGTTGTATTCCTAAGGCGAGAACAACGAGCTTATTACTTTGCCTTAGAAGATGCCGCACAACTATTGCAATGTATGTACCAGAGGGCATGTGCGGGATTACCGATGGTAACGCTTCTGCAAGATTTATCTCCGGCACGTTCTTACTCTCATCAACGGTGTATAGAACTGATTTCCTGCTGGTATATCGCGGAGAAAACAGGTGCGCCTATTGCTCAGGCTATAGAACGCTTAGCGCGTTTTTATGAAAGTGAAATAGATCTTGATCAGTCACGGAGTTCAGCAATGGCTGCTCCACAAACAACAGGGATGATTCTCTCTTGGCTTCCTGCCCTCGGTATTGCCTTAGGAATGTTGATGGGTGCTAAACCTCTAGTGATTCTTACACAATCATCTGGAGGGCTTTTGATAAGCCTCATCGGTTTATGGCTGGCTTTAGCCGGACGTTTGTGGACATCTAGACTCATCGCCCAAGCACAGAAAGGTCAAAAATGTTCTTCAACAATCCACTAAGGAACAGATCCCCCACTGCTGAAAATAGCTCAAGGCCAACCTCACGATGTCAGAGAAAAAGCGTGTTGATGTGTTCTTCTCAGAAAACTCAGGAAGCTTTTACTGTGCCAGATGCTTTAATCATCGATTTATGCACCGTGATGTTAGAAGCAGGTTTGGGACTACATCGCGTACTTGAATATATTGTTCAGCTCTATGAAGAAGTTCTTCACCAAGAAGATGAGGCCCAAGAGATACGGCAGGTTATCCAGCAGCTTTATCTCGGTCATTCATGGGCTATGAGTTGGCAGAGTGTACCAGACAGAGCACCTTTTACTGTTCTTGAACAAAGTTTGGGTTTCTTATCGGAAACAGGTGCTCCAAGTGCTCAGATTCTTCAAGTGGTATCAGATAGGTTGCGTCGTCAAGCATACCGTTATGCGGAGCAACAAGCTCACCGGCTAGGTGTACGACTTGTTCTGCCACTAGGGCTATGTTCTTTACCGGCTTTTATCTGTTTAGGTGTGATTCCTTTGCTTATATCTTTAATTCCGTCCTTGGGCTTTTAACCCATTTCCCCTTTTCAACCTTTATCTATTCAAGGAGAATATTATGTTCATGTCAGAATCGAACTCTACCCACGAACAACCTCTTTCGCCCGCTGCCCATCGAAGAAACCAAAAGTTAGAGGACTCTGTAGACATCCTTCATGATGGTGAAGCAGGCGCAACGACTGCAGAATATGGAATTGTCATGTTAGCGGCAGTTGGTTTTGCTGGTTTACTTGTTGCCATTTTGAAATCTGACGACGTGAGAGCCTTGCTCTTCGGCATTGTTCAGAATGCCCTGTCTACGGGTATGTCTTAGGCCTAAAGTGGCAGGTTCGTAGAGAAAAAAGAAGACTCTTCTACGAGCCTGTCACGGCAACCGATACAACAAAACGGTGAAAATATCATTGCAGGGAGAAGCTGAGACATCTATGAAACCCTCTCATACCGAAGAAGGTGCGGTAACCGCCGAATTTGCGGTGGCATTACCTGCCGTTATTTTTGTGCTGACGCTCGTTTTAGGTGCGTCTTCTCTTGGTCTTAGCCAAATGCAATTAGAAGACTGCGCTCGCGTTGCTCTACGGGCTGTTGTACGGGGCCAAAATCATGATGATATTATGCGGGTTGCTCATCAGAATGCTCCTCATGCAACAATTCGTCTAGAACAGCAGGGATATAACTACACGGTGCATGTGAGCCGTCCTGCCCCTGGGGTCTTAGGAGAGCTAACTGGATGGGTACTTGAGGCGGAAGCTCAAGGTACAGCAGAAAAAGCGTGGGCCAATGATGATGAATAAAAGAATTATCTGCCCACATAAGCTGACACCTGTCGTCAAAGATTTTTCAGACAGGGGTTCAGGGACGGTTCTGGCAGTGGGAATAATCTGTATTTTGCTGATGGTGTTCACGGGAGTTACCGGTATTGCATCTGTTTATCACAGTAAATATCAGGCAATGCGTGCAGCAGATATTTCGGCTCTCGCTGCTGCAGATACGTTGCGAGGCTTACGTGCCGGTGATCCATGTGATACCGCAGAACGTGTTGGGCAGGCACATGGTGCGGTATGGGTTCGTTGCGTTATCGTTGAGCATCAGCCCGGTTCTGTCGACGTTCGGGTGCGTGTGCCAATAGGAGGAGTTTTTTCTTGGCTTCAGGAGGTAGAAGCGACAAGCCGTGCTGGTTCTCCTGAGGTGTTGAAAAACCTATAAATTGCTCGTATGTTTTGTTCGTTCAGTTACAACATCACAGCCCCGTGAGTGTCTAAAATGAAGATGTGGCTCAAGAACGAATTATTTTATATTACTGCTTCGCCCCAGTTGGTGACCCTACTGCTGTGATGCTATGGCAGCGTGCACTTTGCGAGAAACTCGGTCTGACCGGACGTATCCTTATCTCTAAGCACGGTATTAACGGTACTCTCGGTGGCGATATTAACGCTCTTAAACAATATGGGAAGACGACCCGTCAGTATCCTGGATTTGGAAAACTTGAACTTAAATGGTCTGATGGGTCTGCTTCTGACTTTCCTCGTCTATCAGTCAAAGCTCGAGACGAAATTGTTGCTTTTGGTGCACCTGATGAACTCGTTGTTGACGAGAATGGTGTTGTCGGGGGAGGTGTTCATCTCAAGCCCGAAGAAGTTAACAAGCTGGTTGAAGAGCGCGGAGACGAAGTGGTGTTCTTTGATGGACGCAACGCTTTCGAAGCTAAAATCGGTAAGTTTAAGAATGCGGTTGTTCCCGATGTGAGAACTACGCACGACTTTATTCGTGAAATTGAATCTGGTAAATACGACGACCTTAAAGATAAGCCGGTAGTTACTTACTGTACTGGTGGTATTCGTTGTGAGATTCTTTCGGCTCTCATGAAGAACCGCGGGTTTAAAGAGATTTATCAGATTGACGGCGGTATTGTCCGTTACGGTGAAAAATATGGAGACTCTGGTTTATGGGAAGGGTCAATGTATATTTTCGATAAGCGTATGCACGTAGAATTTTCGCCAGATACTGTCACCATTGGAGAATGCGAACACTGTGGTGCTCCGTCTAACACTTTTGAAAACTTAGATGTTGAAGGACAACGTGACCTTGTTCTCTTATGCGCAGACTGTTCTGAGAAAGCTCTCGGAAAATCAGCTTTAGTAGACGCATGATGTGCAGATAGTGCACATGTTCCCCAAAAGGTGTTCAAAGCCTAAAAGTTCTTTGGCTTTGAACACCTTTTGGTTATGGTAGGTATTTTTAGGAAGAGAACTTAAGGACATGAAGAATATGGCAGATCCGTCGCTTATTGAATACGACGCCTTTTTGGTTGCTGGAATAAATGTTCCATTAACTCCTGGATACGACACTCGAGATCTTTGGCAACAACTCTATGATCGGTTGGGCTCAGAAAAATGTCGTTCTTTAGAAAAAATGCAACGCGTTGGTGTCATCATGCCTGATGCTGAAGATCAAGGGCTGACATATACTGCTGGATATATGGTTCGTAGCATTGCTGAGGTGTCTGCTTTAGGGCTTACCGGTGTGATTGTTCCTCGTTCGATGTATGCCACCGTTCTTATCAATGGGGCAGAGCAAAATGCCATAGATGAAGGATTTGATGTTCTTGCATCACAATTCATTCCTGCTAAAGCCTTGAGTCCAACGGGTGTCCGTCTTGAAGTGTATGGGCCAGCAGATATGGATCCTTCAGATTACCGGATGTACGTGTGGTCGGGTGTGACAGGGATGAGTGCTACACCGGAAGATGTATTCGCAGAGAACGTCGTGTAAGAGTTGAGAACGGTGATAAAAGAAAGTCCCAGTAGGGAGCTATCACATATAGGTGAGTAGATCCTACTGGGACTTATTGTTTCTTGGCGGCGCGTATGCCGTTCAAGATTTAGGCTTCTTCAGCCTTACGAAGATCTTCTTGCAGCTTAGCGATGATTTCTTGAATAACTTCTGGAGCGAAACCTGTGCCAGCGTCGAGCTTTGCTTGCCAGTCTGCAATAGATTTCTTGATATTTTCTATATTCTGTGCATCTGCCATACCGATAGTGTACGTTAAACCACAACTATTCTTTAGTGTCAGAATACTAATATTGAAAAAATTTTCTTAATATTTTTCTGACTAGGTGTTTTATAAATAATTCTTAACTTCTTTCGTGTCTTATAAGGTATTAAAGTTATAGAACAAGGTTATTAAAAAGTTAATAATAAGATCTCTCCTTGTTGAAAAATGATATACCTGTTACTCCACAAAGAGAACATCTTAAAAATAAAACATTTTTGTTCTTTTCTTCACGAAAACATCTACTCACCGGTACGGAAAAACACACAAAATCTCAAGATATGCCACAATGATGAACGTGATGACCGAAAACTTTTCCCAAACGATAAACGCCCCTCATAGCCATGACCTCAGCGCGATAGAAACCTTAGCGCAAAGATTAGACCAAGCACGTTACTACAACGACGCAATCACAGAACTTTTAGGGCTATCAGCAACAGAAGCCATCACACGCGAACAAATCATTCCCGGAAAAATTCGCATTGAACAAATCCTCAGCGACCAACACGCAACCACAGAAGAACAATCGTTAGCGTACCTTACCGGATTCTTTATGCTAGGACGCCAATGCACCGAAAAAGAACTAAACCAAGCATTAGGAGAGAACTCCCTACCTCTGCTGAAAACTCTCAACCTCGTTGAAGAACCAACACCACAACAATACCGTGCACTGATCGACCTAAGACCCCACGGTGCAGACGACGGCACCGAACTATGGGTTAGCTCCGATGTAAGGGCATACCAGCGTACTGGCGCCCTGCGTAAAGACCACGTTCTAGGTATCGGGCAAGCCTCTTTAACACTAGCTCAAATCACCGAACGCACCCCCATCAAACGTGCCTTAGACCTTGGTACCGGATGCGGTATTCAAACCTTCCACCTGCTTTCTCATGCAGAACACGTCACTGCCACCGACATCTCCGAAAGAGCTTTAGCCTTCACCCGCTTCAATATCTTGCTCAACGCCGAAGAACTTCACGTCGATCGGCATCATCTGCAGAACAGAGTCAAACTACTTCAAGGTTCTCTCACAGAACCCGTACAAGGGCAAGAATTCGACCTCGTGGTCTCTAACCCGCCTTTTGTTATTACGCCGCGCAAAGCAGAAGAAAAACCAGAAGACCAATTCACCTATCGTGACGGTGGTCTTGCCGGAGACCAACTCATCCAAACCCTCTTAAACCAGCTGCCAACAATCCTCGCCCCGAACGGGCGAGCTCAAATGCTCGCTAACTGGGAAATTTGGGAAGACTCCAAACACTGGGACCATCGAGTGCGCCAATGGACCAACAACGAACTTGACGTATGGTGTATCCAACGAGAAACCCTCAGCCCCGAACAATACGCCGAAACTTGGCTCAAAGACGCCAGCGAACAACGAGACCCACAACATTACGAACAAGCCTACAAAGATTACCTGCTTGACTTCGCGCAACGACGAGTAACCGCCATCGGGCTCGGCATGTTATGGCTTCGAAAACCAGCATCTTCCACACCAAAACAACAACAACCACTGCAACGCTATGAAGAAATCACCTACCCCATACAACAGCCCCTTGCCCCCTTCCTGACCGAAGCCGTAGAACTCTACGACCAGCTAAACCAGCTCACCTCAGAAGAACTCCTCAGCGCCCATCTAGAAGTCGCACAAGACGTTACAGAAGAAAGACACGCCCGACCCGGAGCGGAACACCCCGGAGTGATTTTATTGCGCGAAGGAGCTGGGCTCCGTCGAACAATCCTCGAATCCACTGAACTTGCTGGCTTCGTCTCTGCCTGCGATGGCGAGCTTAGCGTCCAACAAATACTCGGTGCGCTCGCAGTACTACTAGGCTGGGAAGACAACACTCACCAAGAAGAACTTCTTCAACAAATCCGTGAACTTATCGAAAAAGGATTCCTCCGCTTTACCTCAGCAGATTAGACTGGCGACATGGCAGAACAAACGAACCCTCCGCAACTTTTGACAACTCTTGAAGAACAGACGTGTTGGGATCTCATCAACTCTCACAATATCGGTCGGCTCTCCCTACAAATGGGGCACCGTATCGATATCTTCACCGTCAAATACGTGGTGGAACACGGGCACATATTCTTTCAAACACGTGCAGAAGAGACCTTTTCCTCTATTGTGGTCAGCAGGCAAGTAGCCTTTGAAGTCGGTGAAGTACATCAAGATATTGTGAAATCAGTCATCATCCACGGAACCGCACAATGGTACCCTTACGATATTGACCTCACTGCCGAACATAAGGCTCAATCTTCCCTCGCAGACCCACGTATTATGAACTGGGTGGAGGTCATCCCCGAAGAGATTTCTGGACGACAAATGAGCATCGTGCCGCTTGATGCAATGAACAGATAACTACTTCAAAAACTTTTGAAAAGGTGCTGACTCGTGAACAATGTCAGATAATCTGCGCTATTGTTATGCTGAGTCATCATTGACATCGAACATCATCTCAAGAACTTACGACACACAGGTCAAGGAGCAAAGTGCCAACCAAGGCTCAAAATACAGCAGAACATGGTAAATCCCTGCTCATTGTAGAATCACCCTCTAAGGTGAAGACCATTAGCGGTTACTTGGGAAGCGCCTATGAGGTGGAATCCTCCATGGGGCATATCCGAGACCTCCCTCAACCATCTGAACTTCCTGAAAAACTCAAAAAAACTTCAGTGGGTAAGTTTGCTGTAGACCTCGAAGACCACTTTGAACCGTACTACGTTATCAACGCCGATAAAAAGAAAAAAGTTGCTGAGCTCAAAAACAAGCTTCGAGACTCTGACGCGCTCTATCTCGCAACCGACGGTGACCGCGAAGGAGAAGCTATCGCATGGCACCTACTACAAGTTCTTAAACCCACTGTTCCTGTCTACCGTCTCACCTTCCCTGAAATTACAAAAGAGGCCGTCAACCGCGCATTTGACGAAATTCGTGACATCGACAATAACCTTGTAGACGCTCAAGAAACACGACGAGTACTCGACCGCCTCTACGGTTACGAAATTTCACCAGTGCTCTGGCGCAAAGTCTCACCAGGGCTATCCGCTGGACGTGTTCAATCCGTAGCAACTCGACTTGTGGTCGAACGCGAGCGCGAACGTATGGCGTTCTGTTCTGCTAACTATTGGGACCTAAGCGGAACGTTCCATACCTCAGCTGAAGAAACATTCTCCGCAAAACTGGTTTCAGTCGACGGCGCCCGCGTTGCCACCGGTAAAGACTTTAACGACGACGGCTCATTAAAACCTGCGGTAGCGACGAAAGTGGCACACCTTGATGAACAGAAAGCCCGTTCTCTTGCCGAGCAACTTGACGGCTCCGCTTTTAGCGTTCGAAGTTTAGAGACTAAACCGTACACGCGTCGTCCTGCTGCACCTTTTACCACCTCAACCTTGCAACAAGAAGCAGCCCGTAAACTGCGTTTTTCTTCTCGCTCGACGATGCAGGTTGCTCAGCGTCTTTACGAAAACGGCTATATCACCTACATGCGTACCGACTCTGTTGCTCTTTCAACACAGGCTATTTCTGCTGCTCGTGCTCAAGCGACAGAACTCTATGGCTCTGAGTATGTTCCTTCAAAGCCTCGCGTGTACGCCTCTAAATCAAAGAATGCGCAGGAAGCTCACGAAGCGATTCGTCCTGCCGGTGATTCTTTCCGCACACCGGCAGAAGTTCAAGGTTCACTAAGCCAAGATGAGTTCCGCTTATATGAGCTCATCTGGAAGCGTACAGTGGCTTCTCAAATGGCTGACGCTAAGGGCTCTACTGCTTCAGTTCGTATTTCTGCTACTTCTCGTGACGGACATAAAGTAGAGTTCGGTGCCTCCGGTACAGTCATTACGTTCCGTGGTTTCTTAGCCGCCTATGAAGAAGGGCAAGACGCGTCACGCAATGCTGAAGATACTGCCTCAGCTAAAGAAGATAAGCGTCTACCTCAATTGGCTGAAGGAGATGCGCTAACAGCTCAAGATGTTACAGCTCTTAGCCACGATACTTCTGCTCCTCCTCGTTATACGGAGGCTTCTCTTGTCAAGGCTATGGACGAGCTAGGTATCGGACGTCCTTCAACCTATGCTGCTGTTATCTCAACAATTATTGACCGAGGTTATGTGGAGAACCGTAGTGGTTCTTTGGTTCCTTCGTGGACAGCTTTTAGCGTGGTGCGTCTGCTAGAAGAACATTTCAGTAAATATGTGGACTATGAGTTCACCGCTCAGATGGAAGAAGACCTCGACGGTATTTCTCGTGGTGAGCAACAGCGCGCTACATGGCTTGAACAGTTCTATTTTGGTGGTGGCGATAAACGCGGGTTGAAACCTATTGTCGATAACCTTGGTGATATCGACGCCCGTGCTATTAACTCTATTGAAGTTTCTGATGGCGTTAACGTTCGCGTGGGACGTTATGGGCCGTATCTCGAGACTGAGCCAACCGTTAACGAAGAAACCGGTGAACTTTCAGATCCTATTCGTGCAAATATTCCGAGAGATCTTGCTCCAGATGAGCTTACGGCTGAAAAGGTTCAAGAGCTTCTCGAACAGGGCAAATCTGACGGTCGTGAATTGGGTGTAGACCCCGAGACGGGGCGTACCATCGTTGCTCGTGACGGTCGTTTTGGCCCGTACGTTACCGAGTTGATTCCTCAGATGTCTGAGGAAGAAATTCAGGCGTGGATGGATGCTCAGCCGGTGGAATATTATAAGAATGGTCGCCCGAAGCCTAAGAAGAAACCAAAACCAGAGAAGCCTCGTACAGCCTCTTTGTTCTCTTCAATGTCTTTGGCAACAGTGACTTTAGAGCAGGCTTTGCAGCTGATGAGTCTTCCTCGCCTGCTTGGGCAGGATGCTGAGGGCGAAGATATCACGGTGCAGAACGGTCGTTTTGGCCCGTATCTGAAGAAGGGGAGCGACTCTCGTTCTATTGGCTCTGAGGAAGAAATTTTTACGATTACTCTTGAGCAGGCGTTAGAGATTTATTCGCAACCTAAACAGCGTGGTCGTGCGGCGGCGAAGCCTCCTTTGGCGGAGCTGGGTGTTGACCCTGTTTCTGAGAAGAAAATTGTGATTAAAGATGGTCGTTTTGGTCCTTATATCACTGACGGGGTAACAAACATTACTGTTCCTCGTGGGGACACGATTGAGTCCATCACTCATGAGCGCGCGGTTGAGCTATTAGCTCAAAAACGTGCCAAGGGGCCCGTTCAGCGTAAGCGTTCTACGACAAAAAAGACTGCTACGAAGAAGAGCACCACCAAGAAAACTACAGCGAAGAAAAGCACCACAAAGAAAGCTAGTACGACGAAGAAAACTTCTGAGGCCTAGCCAAGGAGTATCTTTGTAAGCCCCCTGATGCAAAGGACCACCTACGATGGCAGAGAACAGAGCCCCTCATATAGGTATCGCATTGTCTACGTCCTGCCTTTTCCCACTGGGGGTGCCTGAAACATTTTCTACTGCCGCAGATTTGGGGTATGACAGCATTGAGGTGATGGTGACCGGAAATGCTATCTCTCAAGAGCCAGATGATCTTCGTGATCTTATTCAGAAATATCAGATTCCGATATCTGCTATTCATGCTCCCACCTTGTTGTTGACTCAACAAGTGTGGGGGCGTGCTTGGAACAAAATGCAGATGGCCGCAAAAATGACGAAAGCCGTTGGAGCTGATGTCATCGTTGCCCACCCTCCATTTCGGTGGCAGCGTCTGTATGCTAAAAATTTTGTTCACGGTGTTCGTGAAATATCTGAGCAAGAGAACGTGAAAATCGCTGTAGAAAATATGTATCCGTGGAGCGCTGGTGGTGCATCTGTGCAGATGTATTCCCCAGGGTGGGACCCAACAGAGTTTGATTATCAGTGGATGACATGGGACTTTTCGCATGCTGCAGCTGCTGGGGTTGATTCTTTAGAGTACGTCAAGAAAATTGGAAACCGTCTAGGACACGTGCACTTGACAGATGGTAGTGGCACAAAAGTTCTTGATGAACACCTACGCCCTGGATATGGTACTCAACCGGTAGCGCAAACTCTCGAGTATTTAGCTCAACAGCAGTGGAACGGCGTGGTTTGTGCTGAGGTCTCGACGCGTGGCGCTCGCGGAGCTGTTGAACGCGATGAGTGGTTGTATGAGACCCTGCAATTTGCTCGTCGCCATTTGGGTCAGATGTGAACATCTGAGCTCTGCAAATAGCCATTGGGTGCGTGTCTTATGGTGAAATATCGGTGTGAGTGCGCTGTTCTTATGTTCTTGCTCGGCTAAGCTGTGTGGTAGTTACGTCAAGATGATATGACGTGAGCGTTTTTTCTGACACTAGCTCAAGGAGTACATGATGAGTGCAATAGTCACTTTTTGCGGAACAGGGTCGATGAATGGTGCTATAGCTTCTGGATTGATTTCCGGTGGCTATGATTCTTCATCGGTACGAGTAACCGTATATTCTCAGG
The DNA here is from genome assembly GCF_048512915.1 of Rothia sp. P7208. Lineage (NCBI taxonomy): Bacteria > Bacillati > Actinomycetota > Actinomycetes > Micrococcales > Micrococcaceae > Rothia > Rothia sp. P7208. The sequence goes on along the minus strand of NZ_JBLXXW010000001.1, from coordinate 333,595 downwards.
ACAGTGCCCAGCGTCTTTCGTCAGCATGGGGAGTAGAGGGTTCTGAGGGGATTAGAGTTTTTTCGGTGGCTGAAGATCCTCAGGCTAATCTTCGGGCTGTTACTGGTGCGCAGGTGGTCATTCTTGGTGTGAAGCCTTATGCGATATTAGATATGGCGCGTGAGATTGCTCCTGCTTTAGAGCCTGATACTTTGGTGATTTCGGTGGCGGCAGGTGTATCTTTGGATGCGCTATCTGCTGTGTTGCCTGTGGGTCAGCCGGTGATTCGTTGTATGCCGAACACCCCTTCTCAGGTAGGTTGTGGGGTGCTTGCGGTCTCTTGTGGTGCTTCTGTCTCTGAACCGCAACGTGAGCTGACGTTGAAAATTTTAGGTTCGGTAGGGAAAGTCTTTGAGGTTGCTGAGCATCAGATGGACGCGGTGACGGCTGTATCTGGTTCTGGCCCCGCGTATTTTTTCTTGTTAGCTGAGATGATGATGAAAGCTGGGGTGCAACTCGGTCTTGACGCTGAGCTGGCTGAACAGCTAGCGGTGCAGACTGCTCGTGGTGCTGGTGAGCTTCTGGGTGCGCACGGGGATCCTGTGGCTTTACGCCGTGCGGTAACGAGCCCCGGCGGTACGACGGAGCAGGCTATTGAGAGTTTTTGTCAGAATGGGCTGGAAGAAATGACTGAGCAGGCGATGCGTGCTTGTGCTCAAAAATCGGCTCAGATGACTCGTGATTATTCGTAGAAGAGTAAAACAACGTTGTGCGGTCAAAGAAAACGCGTATTACCGGTTGATAACAAGTTGTTTTGAGGGCGTTGTGAATCTTTTCTGTCTTAAGAAGAACGTTTACACGTTAGTAGAATAGTTAGATGAAGCTAAGTTTGCGCTAACAAGAATACCAACATGAGTGCTTTGACCTTTTGACGAGTCGATGATTTGCAACAGTTATAGGAATAATATTTGGGTGTCGAGAGGGCTTTTTGAACCAGCCTTTATAGATTCCCTTGCGTTGCAAGGAATAATAGCGAGATGACTGCGGTCGATGAGCTGGCTATGAATACACTCAAAACTATATTGGTTGTTGTTTTCTTGTCCCATTGGGCAACTAGATAGCACAGGCCTAGACCTGTGCCCATCATGAGTCCGGAGATGACTGCAATGATGGGTAGGCCTGTTTTAACGGATGATATCAAAAGGAATAGTCCGTTGAAGGAAAGAATGATGGATAGGCTCAATATTCTGACGCGTTGTGTATCGAAACGGCAGATAGCGTTGTATAGGTTCCTCATGATGACCTCTAAATCGTGGATTGTCTGAACGTAATATCTATCAGTGCCACGTACCGCCGATAGCGAGAATTATTCCAGTTACGACTTCGCTAACGGGAGGGAGGGGTAAAGCACCTAGTTACAGCGTACTAGATATTTGCAATACCTCTTTCTTTTGTGCTTTTTCTGTAATCGTTCATGACGAAAGATATCTTGAACAGGTTGCTTTACTTTATTCTGATGATGGCGTTGGTGTCGTTGCACTGGATATCAGAAAATGTGGTGAGTTGAAAAACTTAACAGAAAAACGCCGGCTGTAGGGAATCAGCCGGCGTTTTCCAGAACACCAATATCTTAGAGATATTAGTATTATCAGCACGCTCACTTAGCTGGTGGTTTAGGGGGGACCACCTTGTTGCTAAATGCGCAAGCTGTTTTGAACGGGTTCGCAATCCGTCCAGTAATCACTCGCACCTTTAGAGGTGACACTATCATAAGCATGTTTCCTTAAATATGCCAACCTCAACCCGCAAAAATGTGACGATTACCAAATAAAATGTCTTCTAGCTGTAGATTATTTAAATAAAACTCCTAGTAAAAGCCCATAAATGCCTATTTTTCGGTTACGGACGAGCCGCAAAACGCTCAATAAGATCTACCTGCCCCGACACAATTAAAAGGTCTCTAGAGGTAACTTTTGTCTCCGGCGTTGCATACGTGAAATCTTCTCCAGGGGACTTCACACCCACAATCGTGACACCGTATTTTCCGCGTACATCAGATTCTGCCAAGGTAAACCCTTGAGTCTCCTTCGGTGGATACATTTTCACAATCGCGAAGTCATCATCAAATTCGATGTAATCCAAAAGACGACCCGAGACAAGATGTGCAGCCCGTCGACCAGCATCAGCCTCAGGGAACACCACGTTATGCGCCCCGATACGAGAAAGAATCTTGCCGTGCGCTGGGGTAATGGCCTTAGCCCAAATACGTTCAATTCCTAAATCAACAAGATTAGCGGTAATCAACACCGATGCTTCAACAGAAGTGCCCACCCCAACAACAGCTGACGTAAAGTCGCCAGCGCCAAGCTGTCGGAGGGCATCAATATCTGTGGCGTCAGCTTCAACGACGTGAGTGAGCAGACCCGCCCATTTTTGAACTTTGACAGCATCTTTTTCGACCGCCAAAACTTCTTTATTCTGACGTCTTAGCTGGGCAGCGGTAGAGGCACCAAAACGCCCTAGCCCAATTACTAATACGGGTGCATTATGAATGGTGCGTTTAGCCAATGATCGGTCTTTCTTCTGGGTACTTATAGAGTCGACGGCGAGAGCGCAAAGCTAAGCCGGTTGCCACAGTAATAATACCTATGCGCCCAATGAACATCAGTACAGACAGAACATAGATGCCAGCCGGAGGGAGTCTCGCTGATAGCCCCACCGATAACCCGCAGGTTGCATAAGCAGAAATTACTTCAAAAATTACCATATCGAGAGGCTCCTCCGTGAGAAACACGATAATAGAGGTGCCTAAGAAAACAATGATGAAGCTCATCATAATCACAGAAATCGCGATACGAAGTACTGAATCCGGAATGGTGCGGTTGAATGCAATCACAAATTGGTCGCCGCGCGCTTCTGCAAGAACTGCCAGAATTACCACGGTAATTGTTGTAATTTTGATGCCACCAGCGGTAGAAGCGGGGCCCCCACCGATAAACATCAATGCATCACTAATGAGCAATGTAATAGGGTTCGTATCGCTCATCTCTACGAGGTTAAACCCTCCAGAACGTGTCATGACTGAAGCAAATATGGCGTTAATAATTTTTCCGCCCAGAGACATCTCACCGATGGTCTTATCATTAGACCATTCGAAGAAACCCCACAATAAAGCGCCAATAAAAAATAATGCGACGGTTCCGATGATGGTCAACTTGGTGGTGAGGTTCCATCGGCTAAAGGCGAGAGGATTCTGTTGCATAATCAAAATAACGGGGAAGCCTAGAGAGCCAATAAAAACTCCCACACAAATGGGAATAAGAATCCATAAATCGTGAGAATATGGGACAAGACCTTGAGAGTGTGCGGTAAAACCGGCATTGTTGAACGCTGAGACAGAATAAAAAATGCTATGCCAGATACTGTTCTTAACTGATTCTCCCAACAAGATAAAACGCGGTAAAAGAATGAGCGCGATAGTTGCCTCAATAAAAATTGAGGTCACGGCTACGGTGCGTAATACGGAGCCGAGTTCTCCGAGCTTTCCGATATTCATTGCTTCTTGGGCAATGAGTTTAGAACGTAAGCCCAGTTTTTTACCGACTGCCATAGCTAGCAGAGAGGTCATTGTTAATGTTCCTAGACCACCAATTTGGAACGCCAGAAGAATCATTAACTGACCAAAAAATGACCATTGATCAGCGGTTGATACTGTGGTGAGTCCCGTCACGGTCACCGCAGACGTTGCGGTAAAAATTGCGTGGTGAATGGCTACACTATGACCGTCTTGAGAAGAGATAGGCAACGCGAGCATTGCGCTAAAAAATACAATAACCAATGCGAAGGCAAGAATCGCTACGCGCGAAGGAGAGGTACCAATGAGGGCGTCGACAAGGTCACGTAAACGAATGAGCATTGCCGATAAAGTGTGTGTACCCTCGGTCTCTTTAGGGTGTGCAGATGTTGATTCTCGCAACGCTGCTCTCTTTCTTCGGATGAAGGGACTATATGTAGCTTAGTCGTAATGTTTTCACTCAGCCGGATTATCCTTGTGATATAGGCTAAGAACCTGCAAAACAATAGATGCTTTTCTTTCTGAGTTTGAGAACCTTGAGGGGTAAAAACACGAGTGGAAATCTGCTAATAACACTGGTCAAAGCCTATATTTATAGGGTGGAATACATGGTTTTAAGCTCAAAATATGCTGAATCCTGCTGAGAATTCTCACTCTCTTAGTGTCGATACATTCGCCCACAGGTATATATGTCATGATGTATGTATGATTGATGACGTTTTTGCTGTAATCGCAGACCCTACCCGTCGTCAGATCCTACGAGTTCTTGCCGCAGGCAAACGCCCAGTTGGGGATCTGGTAGATGAGTTAGGCGTAAGTCAGCCTACGGTCTCTAAACACCTCAAAGTCCTAAGAAATGCTGGACTCGTTGATACCCAAGCTGTGGGGCAGAAACGTTTTTACTCGCTCACACCGGAGCCACTTGAAAATGTTTTGGAATGGATTAGAAGCCTCAACCAATGCCACACCCAAACACTGAACATTCTGACCCCTTGGAATAAAACAACAGACAAAGAGCAAACCGATGAGGTCTCAAACACTGTTGAACCAGCGCAAACAGCTACAAATAATAGTGAGCATACAGATCAACAATCTGACCCCGAACCAGTAGCCTCAGCTGCTGAAAAGACTCCCGTTGAGAAAACAGAACAAGACTTAGCGTCCTCTGACGTATCACACGAACAGCAAACACCTGATGAAGAGTGCACACCTGATATTTTTGAATTCGGTGAACTTGGAGACCCCCGACAGCGGGTACGCACATCAGAATCTCATAGCGCTATTAGTTTTACTCCGTTAATGCCCTTTGTTCCGCGTCCACTAGACCCTCCACCTGAGGATCTTGACGAACCAGAGAAGAACGAAGAACAACCCACCTCCACGGAGTATGCATCTTCTAACACCTTAGAAGAAACCACCGAAGAACATCCTCCAGCTTGGAAACAACAAGAATCAGAACACCTCACAGAATCTGAAACAGAAGATTCTCAGGTGCAGGTTCTTCCAGCGCTCCCCACTGCCGCTGAGATTTCTTCAGAAACGCAGAATAACTCCGCACAGGACTCGCGCGGATTATTCGCAACCTTGACCCGTTGGGGTCGTCGCCGTCCTCACTAGAATCACTATTGAAAGAATACGTAGAAGCTATCCATGTCTGTGTACCAGAAAATTCTTAACTGGCTTGAAGCAGAGCTTTTTGAAGGAAGACTGCACCTCGGGCAAAGCTTGCCCGATGATAGAAAACTTGCCGATATCATTCGTGCAAGTCACTCAAGTACCCGTGAAGCACTCAAATACCTTGAAACAATGGGGGTTTTGAGACTCTATGAGGGAAAGCGAAAAACTATCATTGCTCACCTCGTCAGCGAGCCTGCAGCCTCCGTCACCCCCGCTCTACGTCTACATATGGCAAGCTCTCGCTATCCGGTTCGTGACCTCATCCAAGCACGTATTCTGCTTGAAACATTCGCCGTTGAGAACGCAGACCCTACAAACCCAGCGATGGACGAGCTAGAACGCATCCTCGAAAAGATGCAATACGAGGGGACCACGCCTCACACCTTCCATCAACTAGAAGTAGATTTTCATATCGCTCTCACGAAACTCTCTGGTAACCAGCTCATAACAGGGCTTATGACGGCTCTGAGAACTTCGCTTACGGACTATCTACTCTCGATTATGGGACGTGTCCCTCTTTGGAGCGCGACAGCAACTCGACTACGCGCAGAATACCGTGCGCTACTTGAAGCTATCCGATACCGTGACACAACGCTAGCGAAACAACTACTCATCGCCAATATCGAACGCCAATACACTGAGGCAAGTCTTGACCTCAATGAAGAAACCGCTGTTGCTCATGAACTGCCAGGAACAGTGGTAGCAATGGAACCTATCGAAATTGATGATGACGACCTGATTCCCGATCACTGGGAAGAAGCTATCGCGCCTTCGCTCATCGAAGCTCTTGAAAATGTTGGAACTACACCGGCAACTACTGCAGAAACAACGAGTCCACAGGGGGATACTGCTTCAGAGAATCTTGAGAGTGAACCTTCCTCTGAACGGCCGAAAGTTCAAAGGTGGACTCTTGCACAAGAGTACGCTAAGGAACAACGCAAAGATGAGGTTTCTGCCGAAGAACAAGAACTGGGAACCTCAACTGAAGAGCACACCTCAATAAGTACCGGTGAAGAAAACAGCTCAGAGATTTCTGCGCAAGAAGAAACTCCCTCCCATAGCAAAACATCTGAAGCAGATAACACCTCAACCGCTGAACACAGCTCTGAGCATTCTTCTGCCGCTGTATCGGAGGAGAAAAAATCTGTTGTCCAGAACGATCCTCAACCACCTGTTCACAATGTTTTGCGTGCTCCAACAGCAGGACGTACACGTAAAGTACGAGGAACAGTAAGCGTTCCTGTCCATGCGACGGTTATCAAACCTATTTATCGCACCCCACACGGTGAAACGCCCATAAAAATACGTAAAAATGGCGATACGTCTTGGACGCAGCCCTCGTCAGACACTTTAAGGGCAAAACCGGTGGCACGAAAAGTTGTACCCGGATCACACCCGAGAGTTGAAGAACCTCAAGAGTCAACTTCGCAGTATCTGTCTTCTTCTGAACCAGAGAAAAAAGGAAATGCCATCGGTCGTTGGCTAGGTTTCGGTGTGCGCACTCAACAGGTTCAACTCGCTGTTGAACAAAAAATAACAGAACAAGCTAAAGACAATAGCGCAACACCATCTGCTGACACGCAGACTGCAGGTACCCAGTCTCAACTACAGAAAACTCAAACTCAAGAACAAACATCTGAACAATGTGCAACGGATGTCGTCTCTTCCGAAAAAAAGAGTATTTTCACAAAGCTCACTTTGAGAAAGGGGCGCAAACACGTCGCAGCTATTGATGAAATCGAAGAAAAAGCAGAATCATTATCTGCTGATGCTGACCCTCAGATGCTAGCACCCGAAGGATATGAGCTAGCACTTGACGACGCTAAAGAGCCTCAAATTATTGATGAGACACCGCGTCTATCACGAAAAGAACAGCGTGCCCTAGAAGAAGAACATTATTCTTCTTCCGCGGACTCCAGCTCTGAAGAGCCTCACGAACCGCAGAGCTCAACAACGCATACTGAAGAACCAGAGCTGAGCACCAAGGTGTACACCATTAACAAAAAAATTCAAAAGAAAAAGAAGAAGAAACGATAACATCTCAGCTTCCCTAAAATCTGAGGTCTGCATCTCATTCTTGAAGGTGCAGACCCAGATTTTAGCTTTTTATCCGAGAAAATGTTCATGAATCTGGTTCAGAATGCGGAAAATCTCGAGAATGCTTGTACTCTATACAGAGAGCGTTTTCTTCCGTTCAGGCATTTTTATGCCTGAATTGGTCTTTAAGAAGCGTTTATACCGGTATAAACCGCGCCCGGATAGCTAACATCTCATATCTACGATGGGTAGAGATGCCGGGTATCGAATGTAAGTGAGGTGAATCCTATGGGTTCAGTTATCAAAAAGCGTCGTAAGCGCATGTCCAAGAAGAAGCACCGTAAGTTGCTTCGTAAGACCCGCCACCAGCGTCGCAATAAGAAGTAAGTTCTTATGAGCTTTATGTGCCTCGTCCTCAACTGCTAACAGTAGGGGCGAGGCACTGTTTTTAACACACCTCTTATGACAAACCCATGCCCAGAAAAGACCCCAGATGAGCGAACAACTACCCGCTAAAACACCGATTGACATCACTTTACTCACCAAACCAGGCTGTCACCTCTGCGATAAAGCTCGTCACGTCGTTCATGACGTCACCGCACGCCTCGGGCTCACTTTCACCGAACTCAACATCGAAAACTCTCCAGAACTCAAAGCCCGCCACGCCATCGAAATACCGGTAGTTCTCGTCGACGGAGAAGTTAAAGACTTCTGGCAGATTAATCCACGACGCCTAGAGAAAATACTGCACCAAAAAATTACCCAAAATCACCAACGTTAAGAAATAACTCACCACTTGTTCTGACAATTCACAGGTTGCAGAATTGGGAATGAGACAAACTATTTGAGAGACTAGAACAATGAGCTCACTTCAGGTTAAAGTCCACCTTATGCGTCACGGGGAAGTCGAAAACCCTCAACGTATCGTCTACGGGCGTCTACCCAATTACCATTTGAGTCAACGTGGACGCCACATGGTTCGTCTAACTGCCGAAGAACTCGCACGCCAAGCACACAACGGCGCGAATATCGTCTACCTTGCCTGCTCACCACTAACACGTACCCAAGAATCAGCTGAACCGATTACCGAACTCCTCGGGCTAGAAGCACACCACGACCCTCGCGTAATCGAAGCAGAAAACTATTTTGAGGGGCTCCACGTCAACGCCCAAGAATTGATCACTCACCCAAAACACTGGTCTAAACTCTATAACCCATTACGTCCCTCTTGGGGAGAACCTTACCGAGAACAAGTCAAACGTATGGCACAAGCCGTACGCCAAACTGCTCAGCACGCCTACGATATCGGGGGAGAGAACGCCGAAGCTGTCATCGTCTCTCACCAACTTCCCATCTGGCTAGTACGACGTAGCATCGAAGGGAAAATGCTCCCTCACGACCCCAGAACTCGAGAATGCAACCTTGCCTCACTCACAACCTGCACATTTAGTGATTTAGACGGCAAAGAACGCCCACAGATTAGCTATAGCGAACCCGCCGCAGCACTCTACAACGGTGTTATACAGCTACCTGGAACGTGACAGAAAAAACCTTACCTCGTTTTTCCCCGAAGCCTAAGACCTTGAGCACACCCGAAAGAACACCATGCTAGACCCCTACCAAAGACCATATGAACAGCGACTGTCACGCCGTCATCTGCTGAGCTTAGGAGCCGCCGCCAGCCTCCTAAGCTTAAGTGCATGCTCATCGTCTGATTCTCTTTCTGCCCAAGCAGATGCGGGGGACTCCAAAGGATACATTGCAGGAGATGGGTCGGTCACAGAGTTTCCTCCAGAAAAACGAACAGAACCCGTACACTTTACCGGAACACTCTACGACGGCACCGAAATCACTGCAGAATCATTACGCGGAAAACCCTTACTACTGAACTTCTGGTATGCCGGATGCGCTCCTTGCCGAGCAGAAGCCCCCACCTTAGCTAAACTTCACAAAAAATTTGCGGACAAAGTACATTTCTATGGTGTCAACGTCCGAGACGAAAAAGCAACAGCAGAGGCCTTCGAACGTCGCTTCTCCATTGAATACCCAAGTTTTGAAGACTCAACCGGTCACGTCCTCTACGAACTATCACAAGTTGTCCCCGCACAAGCTGTTCCCACCACGCTCATCATTGACGCACAAGGACATGTCACCTCAAGAGTGTTAGGACAAATTGACGAATCCATCGTGAGAACACTCCTCGAGGACGCCCAAAAATAGTGAACACTTTCGGAGAAATCATTATTGACGGGTCGCTATGGTTAGCCATACCCCTAGCCGTATTAGCAGGTCTGGTATCCTTCGCCTCCCCTTGCGTGCTACCCCTCGTGCCAGGGTACATCGGGTACGTAACAGGATTATCTGGACACACCAAAAACACCAGTACCCGATACGCACTAGGCGCCGTCGCCCTGTTCATCCTTGGCTTCTCAACAATTTTCATTCTCTTGAGCGTGGTTTTTGCACAACTAGGTGCAGCCCCCTGGATCCGAGGGCAACGCTGGGTTGAAATACTCCTTGGTATGTTTGTCATCCTGCTCGGGCTGGTCTTCTGGGGCAAAATTCCTTGGCTACAAAGAGAGCGCAAACTCATCCACGCCCAAGCACCCACAGGGCTTTGGGGCGCACCACTATTGGGAATAACCTTTGGTCTAGGGTGGGCACCATGTATCGGCCCAACCTTCGCCGCAGTACAAACACTGGTCTACCTCGATGGGGCTAATACCGCAAAAGCAATAACTCTCACCTTCGCCTATTGCTTAGGGCTAGGCATCCCCTTCTTGATCGTCGCATTAGGTATTCTCCGCGGAACACAACGCTTACGGTGGCTTAAGCAACACCATCGAGGCATACAACAATGCGGATCCATACTACTGATTCTGATCGGGACACTCATGATAAGTGGCTTATGGAACTCCATCATCGCTTGGATACAAGCCACACTACCTACCTACGAACTACCAATCTAAAGCTAAGGGCACACTATGGGAGAACAAACAACATCTCAAGCACCAGCTCTTGGAGTTTGGGGAATGACAAAATGGGCGTGGACACAACTCACAAAAATGAATACCGCACTATTTCTGCTTCTTCTTTTAGCAGTAGCTGCAGTTCCAGGATCACTCTTCCCACAACGAATACAAGACCCCGTTAAAGTTAACGACTACATCGAAAACCACCCCACGTGGGGACCTATTGCAGATAAAATCCAGCTCTTTGACGTCTTCAGCTCCGCATGGTTTTCCGCAATATACCTTTTGCTCTTCATCTCCCTCATCGGATGCGTCCTACCACGAGCCAAAAAACACTACCAGATGTGGTGTAAACCCCCAGTACGCACACCCAAGAACCTCTCACGACTACCCGTACACCGCACCTTAGAAATACCCGTACCCCTCGAAGAATTTACCGCAGAAGAAGCAATCAACGATGCTTCCCGCATCCTCTCACGACGCGGATACAGAGTAGAAACCCACCCTGAAGAACACGGTCGCTACTCTGTCGCAGCAGAACGCGGGTACTTACGCGAAGTCGGAAATATTCTCTTCCACCTATCGATGATTGGTATTCTCATCGGTATTGCTATCGGATCTTTACTGGGATACCGAGGACAAAAAATCTTGGTTGAAGGAGACACCTTCGTCAACTCCCTCATCAGCTATGACTCTTTCACACCTGGAACAAACTACAACCCAGACTGGCTTACACCCTACTCGATAACACTTAAAAAATTTGAAGTTCAATACGATAGACAACATGAATCTGCTAGCTACGGCTCTGATATTGGGTACAAAGCAACCTTCAGCGTTACCGACCGCTCTGGAGAACACCGGAATGAAACACTCGAAGTGAACGAACCACTCTCCGTCGACGGTACCGATATTAACCTTGCCGGTAACGGTTATGCACCCGTTATCAAAGTGACAAACCCCGACGGAACCATCGCTTTTGAAGGCCCCGTCGTCGGACTCACCACTGACCCTAAATACAACTCATCTATCGTGCTTAAAGTTCCTGACGCACACCCCGACCAGCTCGGATTCGTCGGAATGTTCCTCCCCACAGGAGGCTACAATAGCGCTGGAGTCCCTGTCTCTCTTGATGCTGGGCCCTACAACCCTACACTCGTCCTACAGTCCTACTATGGCGACTTAGGGCTAGATAACGGTACCCCACAGAACGTGTATATTCTCGATACCTCAAAACTGACCGAAATGAACTCGATGGCCCAACAAAACGGTATCATCCTCACAGCTACGCACACCGAAGAAAATCTGCCAGATGGACGAGGAAAAATCAGTTTTGAGGGGTATAAGCGTTATATTGGTGTAGACATTCACTATGACCCTGGAAAAGGTATTGTTTTCTGGTCATTTGTTCTAGCCTTCACCGGACTGATTATCTCGTTATTCGTCCCTAGACGTCGTGTCTGGGTACGTGCTTATCGAGACGGCCAGAACCTCACCGTAGAATATGCTCTACTAGCACGAGGAGAAGACCCACGACTCCTACCGGAAGCTGATAAGCTCACAGAAGCTTTCGCTCACTGTTGGGAACTAGAATTTAGTGAAGCAGAAGACACCGAAGCATAAAACACTTCACCCCCCCCCATACCTGAAGGAAGAACTAGCAGATGATTAACGCATCCCTCGCTCAATGGAGCGAGCTGTTCATGTACATCTCAGCAATTATCTACATGATAGCGTTTATCCTATTCACCGCAGATATTGCCTCTCACTCGCGTACTGTCCGACAACTAGAACAACAGGACAACACCGCAGATAAACCTCTCGAAGCTGCCACAACAGCGCACAAACGTGCCTCCTATATTGACAGCAGTGAGAAAGGCACGGGCGCTCGCGGACTTGGCTATAAGCGCGCTGCAGAACGCAAACTTGAAGGTAAAGTTGCCGATAGTTCAATGCGTTGGGGTACTGATACGAGCCCCCGCCGTGCCGCTCGTATCGCAGTTGCCATCATGATTATCGGTGCATTAGTTCATGCTGTTGGTGTAGTGACTCGTGGTATTGCTGCTGATCGTGTTCCGTGGGGAAACATGTATGAGTTCTGCACAACTGGTGCGTTAGTTGTTTCTACCGTCTTTTTGATTCTTCTGATTTTCCGTGACGTACGTTTTGTGGGAATGTTAGTGTCGGGTCTTGCCCTTATTATGATGTGCGCGGCAACGATTGCGTTCCCTACTCCTGTTGGACATCTCAAACCTGCTTTGCAGTCGTATTGGCTTGTTATTCACGTTTCTATTGCTGTTCTTGCTTCGGGTATTTTTACTATTACCTTTGCGATGGCTATCCTTCAGCTTCTGCAGTCTCGTCGCGAAAAAGAAATTATTGCTGGGAAGAAGCCTTCGATGCCGTTTATGACGATGGTTCCTTCGTCTCAGACGCTAGAGAATTTTGCGTTTCGTCTTAACACTGTTGGTTTTGTGATGTGGACGTTTACTCTGGCAGCTGGCGCTATTTGGGCGCAGAAAGCGTGGAGCCGTTATTGGGGCTGGGACGTTAAAGAAGTATGGACCTTCGTGATCTGGGTTGTCTATGCCGCCTATTTGCACGCTCGAGCAACACGCGGCTGGTCTGGTGCACCTTCTGCATGGCTCTCTATCGTGGGCTATCTATGCATCATCTTTAACTTTACGGTAGTCAATATTTTCTTCTCCGGTTTGCACAGCTATTCCGGCCTATAACTGGTACTACCTATAGGGTTTTTATCCGTGTTTAAAGCTGTTGGGCTACCACTGATGTAAGTGGGTAGCCCAACAGCTTTAACTGAAGGTCTTGATGAGGCTACTGCTCAGCAGAATCCTCGTGAGTGTCTTCACCATTCGTATCTTCTGGGGGAGTAGTCTTGTCGTCTTTTTCTCTCATCTGACGTTTGGCACGCGCTTCAAGATATTTGAGGAATTCCTCATCATTATCGGGAGCTTTAGAGGAAAACTGTGAGCTGGCATGTTTTCCAAAGAACAACCATAATAAGGCTCCAGCAAGAGGGAAGATAAGGATAGCTAAAAACCATACGGGTTTAGGGAATACTTTGACTCGTTCGTTGTCTGTACGGATGCAATCTATGAAGGAATAGATGATGATGCCGATGAGCAGGGCGATAGAGCCGATAATCATTATTGCGCGAACCATAGATATTAGTGTTCCATGGATAACTGAATAATATCTACTTTATGGGACGTAAATTTCTGGAAGAACAGGATGAACTCAGAATAGTGCCTTTTGTAAGGGTATTCTCATGAATCTTGACACCTGTATGAGTGTGAGCAGTGCAAAATTTGGTGCTTATCGAACCGTTAGCGTTCTCCGTTAGACTAGTATCTATGAATCTGCTCAAATACACTTTTCTCCGTCTTGCACTCGTTTTTAGTATCAGCCTGATTTGTGTTTGGGTACTTAAAATTGCGGTGCTGCTCTCTATTATTTTTGCGCTTCTTATGTCTTTATCGTTGTCGTATCTGTTTTTCCCGAAACTTCGTGAAGCCGCAGGGGTTGAGGTTGCACAACTGTGGAGGAAACTCTTTCCAGCAAAGAACATTAAACATGAAGATACTCTCGTTGAAGACGAGTATGTAGAGCAGATGAAAAAATCACAGGGACTAGATTTTTAGTCTCGTATGATGCCCCTCGTATTAGAAACCGTTAAAGGTGGGTGCCTCTACGATGAATATATCGAGAGTTCCTAAATAAGCAGCAAGTACCAGAAGCAGGCTATATGCAAGGGTGACGAGCCCAGCTTGTTTGAGTACAGGGATGAGCTCTTTGCCATGAGTCGGAGCTAATATCACAAAACATGAGTGAAGTACGGGCCCTATCAGTACAAAAACTAACATGTACCAAGGATTCTCTGGAACAAGTATGAGAGTGATAGCTAAGGCACAGAGCATTTCAAGAACATAGATTCTGCGCGACCACTTCTGCCCAAGACGTACAGCTAGAGTATATTTTCCGCTTTCTTTATCGGTTGGGATATCTCGGATATTATTGGCCATCAATAATGCGCAAGAGAATAATCCAATAGATATTGCGCTCACCCAGCCGGTAGTACTTAAATGTGCGCTTTGGGTAAAGAGCGTACCAACTGTAGCAACAAGACCAAAATAGATAAAAACGTAGAGGTCCCCTAACCCCATATACCCGTAGGGGCGTTTACCTCCGGTATATCCCCATGCTGCAAAGACAGCTGACGCTCCAATAGCTAAAAACCACCATTGTTGCGCAAGGAAGACAAGGTAGAATCCAGCAACCATAGATAACGCAAAACAACTAAAAGCCGCGTATTTAACATGGCTCGGTTTCGCTACACCTGAACCTACCAGACGTAATGGGCCAACTCTTACTTCATCTGTTCCTTTGATACCGTCTGAATAATCATTGGCATAGTTGACGCCTACTTGGAGAAAAAAGGCGACAAGAAAAGCGAGAAAAGCTCTGAACGGGTTAAACTTTCCTAATTCAAAAGCTGCAACTGAACCGGCAATAATGGGTGCCACAGCTAGTGGCAAGGTGCGTAGACGCGCCCCCTCAATCCATTGAGCCGGAGTAGCCACGTATTATTCCTTTCTTGCGGTACAACATCTAGTGGTGCTAGAGCACCTCTCATTCTCTCATACTGAACGAAACAGGAGTTGTTCTTCTGCAATCCTTGATGAAGAAAAAGTTTATTGACCTCATCCTTCACGCAATAGTGTATGGAGCGCTTCTCGATCTGGTTTTCCTGTGGAAAGTAGAGGCAAAGTGCTGATAACTCGGAGATATTTAGGACGCTGTGCAGGTTCTAGATTCTGGCATAACTGCTGTAATTGGGGAGATAATCGTGCCGGTGATTCTTCAGGGGCGTAGACGACGCACCCTACCGCTTGCCCCCATCGTCGGTGAGGAACTGGAAAGACAAAAGCAGAAACGACCGCAGGATGAGCTTCTAAACATTGTGCAATAGGGGCGGGAGCAATTTTTACTCCACCGCTAATGATAATGTCATCGGCTCGACCGTGAACCTCTAAAAACCCTTGTGATAAAGAACCAATATCGTCGGTACGATACCATCGTGTCCCGTTGTTCTCGTACCAAAAATGTTCAGCGGTACGCTGCGGCTGATCAAGATATCCGTGGGCAACGTGTTCTCCACCTAACCAGATTCTTCCTGTTGTATCTTCTGGATGCTGTGTTTCAATACGAAGTTGAGTCGAGGACAGCGGGAGACCGTTATAGACGCAACCGCCTGCTGTTTCTGCACTTCCATAGGTGGTAAATATCTTAAGCTGATACTTTTGCGCTTTTTCACGTAATGAGCGCGAAGCTGGTGCCCCGCCTAGAAGAATGCCGCAGAACTCTTGTAAGAGTTCAAGGAGCTCTGGAAACCGTTGTGCATCATCAAGAAGCTGTTGTAACTGGGTTGGTACAAGTGACACCATTTTCGTCTTGGCTGTCATAGTGCGAGCACTTTGTAGAAAATCTTCACTACTAAAGTGTCTGTTGTGCATGATGGCATCAGTGATGACGGGGGTGGTGCCGTTGAGTACCGATCGAATGAGCACCTGTGCTCCGGCAATATAGTGCACGGGCAAGCATAACAACCATTGTGATTGCTGAGAGCCTGTTGCTTGAGCTGTCGCTTGAGCAGAATGGACTAATGCTGAACGACTAAGAACCGTTGTTTTAGGTGCGCCTGTAGAGCCTGATGTGCCCACTAAAAGCGCAATATCTTCTGAGGTGTGAGGTGTTGCGGCGAAATATCTGTCAAAAAAGTGTAGGACGTCTGTTGGCGAATACGCGCGTGGATGTTGTGCCTCTAAACGCAATGCTCGTGAAATATCGGGGGTTGGTAGCCTAAAAGGCTGCAGTTGTGATGGGTCAAAAGAGACAGTCATAGAGTGTTTTTCTGCAATGTTTTTCTAGACGTGTTGATAGAAGAAGACCTCAACGGCAGTCTTTTCTAACGTTTAGCGGTGGAGACTGCCGTTAAGGTTTCGTTCTTTTAGAAGTAGTAAGGGTACTCTTCCCAGCGGGGTTCACGTTTTTGGAGGAATGCATCTCGTCCTTCTACAGCCTCATCTGTCATATAGGCTAGGCGGGTTGCTTCTCCTGCAAAGACTTGTTGTCCGAGTAGACCGTCATCGGGAAGGTTGAAAGCAAATTTGAGCATGCGGATAGCTTGGGGGGATTGTCGTGCAATATGTGCCGCGTATTCTAGTCCTTTATGCTCTAGTTCTTGGTGTGGGACAACTTCATTAACAGCACCCATTTCATACATGCGTTGAGCGTCATATTCGCGTGCGAGGAAGAATATTTCACGAGCATTTTTTTGGCCGATTTGACGTGCTAATAGGGCAGAGCCGTAACCGGCGTCGAAGGAACCGACGGTGGCATCAGTCTGTTTGAACTTGCCGTATTCTTCGGACGCGATCGTGAGGTCTGCGACGACGTGGAGGGAATGTCCTCCGCCGGCAGCCCACCCCGAGACGAGGGCGATAACGACTTTGGGCATGGTGCGAATAAGCCGTTGAACTTCGAGGATGTGGAGTCGTCCGGCGCGTGCAGGGTCGATGCTTTCTGCGGTGTCTCCGTCTGCGTAATGGTAGCCGTCACGTCCTCGGATGCGCTGGTCTCCGCCGGAGCAGAATGCCCATCCACCATCTTTGGGGGAGGGCCCGTTACCGGTGAGCAGCACTGTTCCGACGTTGGAGGTCATTCGAGCGTGGTCGAGTGCACGGTAGAGTTCATCAACGGTGTGTGGGCGGAAGGCGTTGCGTACTTCTGGGCGGTTGAACGCGATACGTACAGCGGGGAGGTCTTTGATGTAGTTGCCGTTTTCGTCGCGGAGTACTTGCCGGTGGTAGGTGATGTCGGTGTATTCTTCAAACCCTTCGACGGTACGCCATTGTTGAGGGTCAAAAATATCAGATACAGTTTCGGGCAGTGTATAGGTCATGGGTTTAGTGTACCGTTGCGTTCTGTATCTTGGCTGGAAGATGAAGGATAAAGAACAGCTCAGGCGGCTACCACTGGTGTTTAGTGGTAACCGCCTGAGCTGTATTATGAGAAGTTTTAGTTCTTTGCCGCTAGCGCTGCTGCTTCGAACTCTTCTTCAATCTCTGGGTTGGGTGAGTATGTTGCATAAGAGATGGTTACAGCAAATACAAGGTTAACGATGAACCCTGGTGCAATTTCGTAGAAAGTGCTAGAGAGAGCTTCGTTATTTCCCCAGACAAATACGGTAATTGTTCCTGCAATGAGTCCGGCGATAGCTCCCCAGTTGGTGAGTTTTTTCCAGAAGAGGGATAGCAAAACGATGGGGCCGAAGGCTGCACCGAATCCTGCCCATGCGAAGGACACTAACTCGAGGATAGAGCTATTGGGGTTCCATGCTAGTACTGCTGCAATGATGGAGACTACGAGCACACCCATGCGTCCAAGCCACAGTCCTTTTGCTGCTTCGAGTGGTTTTTGTGTGACAACTCCGTAGAGGTCTTCGGCAAGGGCTGAAGAGCAGACAACGAGCTGTGAAGAGAGCGTGGACATAATTGCGGCAAGAACGGCTGCAAGAATGAAACCTGACACGAAAGAAGGTAGCAGTATCTGTGACATGTCGAGGAATACGGATTCTGCGTTTTTTGTGTCGGTGAGTGCCGCATCGGGGTGTTTTGCAAAGTATGCGATGCCGATTAATCCGGATGAGCAAGCTCCGATAACGGTGAGAACCATCCAGCCGATGCCGATACGTCGTCCTGCGATTGCGTCTTTAGGGGTGCGTAGTGCCATGAAGCGCACGATAATGTGTGGCTGCCCAAAGTACCCTAAGCCCCATGCTGATGCAGAGAGAATCCCGATGAAAGATGTTCCTGCGAACAGTGAGAGCGCGGTGGGGTTGACCGCTGAAATAGTTTCGTATGCACCGCTGGGCCCACCCACGTAGAACAGCGCCAAGATAGGCATGAGGATGAGCGCACCTAACATGAGGAATCCTTGAACCATGTCGGTGTAGGATGCGCCGAGGAACCCACCAAAGAGAGTGTAGAGGACGGTAATTCCTGCGATGAGTAGCATTCCGACGTGGAAATCTAAGTTGAAGGAGGATGCGAAGAATTTTCCGCCGGCTACCATGCCGGAGGATGCGTAGAAGGTAAAGAAAATGAGGATGATGAGGGATGAAATGATCCGCAGGAGTTTAGTGTTATCGCGTAGCCTGTTGTGGAAAAAGACTGGTACAGTGACGGAATTTCGGGAAATTTCGGTGTAGCTGCGTAGTCGTGGAGCGACAACTTTCCAGTTGATCCACGCGCCGATGGTGAGCCCGACGGCAATCCATGCTTCTGCTAGTCCGGAGATATATAGTGCGCCGGGGAGGCCCATGAGGAGCCATCCTGACATATCAGACGCACCTGCAGAGAGTGCGGCGGTGGTGGGGGAGAGTGACCTGCCGCCGAGGACGTAGTCGTCGAGATTGTTGTTTTTAGTTTTTGCCCAGAGTCCGATGGCTATCATGCCGGCAAAGTAGATGACCAGCGCGGCAATCTGGAATGTAGTATTGCTCATTGAGGAGCCCCCTAGAGAATTGGGTATGTGATGTATGTAATAATAGTGCTAGACCTGAGTGGTTAACAGTTCACCAATAGGTGTTCGGGTCAATTTTACTGTTAAGAATAACCGAGCATGATATTTAAGAAAAACTTAATTCTAGTATATGAGAAACGCGCTGACACTCTTTCTATAAGTCAGCGCGTTTGCTTCATTCTTCTTCGACCTAGAACTATTTGAGGTCCTTACTAATGATTGGTAACTGCTGAGTACGTGTAGAAACCACCACATCAAGTATCGCCGTATTAGCAGAAATCTTAATAGCCGATTTGTTCGTCTGCCAGACCAATAATGCGCCGGAACATGCAATCAATACGATGCCAACATAGGACCAAATAGAGAGTACCTGACCCAAAAGAAGCGTCCCAATAATTGCGCCGTTCACCGGATCCAAACTAAACAACACTCCGATAACAGCAGGCGAGGTAATACGGCCAGCAATCGCGTCAAAAGAATATGTTACGACAACGCCTAAGAAACCAACCATGACTAATAAGAACCAACCGTTGAAGTCCACTCTCGGAAATGACGGTGCAGACCACGGCGTCAGCAATAATGCCGAGAAACAAATAGAGAGTGACAAGCCTTTGAGCCCACTCACCGCTGGAGAACCTTTAGTGCCAAGGTGAGCTGACAAGAACGTATATCCACCCATACATGTTGCACTCATCACCGCAAAAAGATAGCCAATAAGATGGCTACTTTCAAAAGTCGGCCCAGCAATGAGGGCAACACCGATTAAAGCACCTAACGAGATGAAACTATCTCGAATACGTTTAACGCCCAAAAGAGAAATAGCAAAAGCACCCAGATACTCAACAGTGACCGCAATTCCTAACGGGATATAACTAACAGCCATATAAAAACTGCCGGTCATAAGAGACACAACAAGACCATAAAGCAACACCTGCGGCCAGTCAGAAGCTTTAAGTGCGAACGGATTAGGGCGAACAATCAAAAAGAGGATAACTGCCGCAACTGCCATACGCATTCCCGTGACCGCAATGGGAGTGAACTGCTGAAAGAGGTCTGAGGCGAAAGCAGTAGACACCTGCAGACTGATTGAGCCGAGCATCACGAGAGCTAGAGCAGCAGTTCCGCGGTGCTCAGAGGGGATTTTTGCTGCTAGGGCATCTACGGTGAACTTAGCCAATACCACTATCCTTTCACAAACGGGTCAATAACAACCCAGGGCTGCTGACGTATCAGCTGGGGAGAAAATACTGTGAGCATCTCTGAAGCATTCTTCGGCAAAAGGCCACCGTTTTGAGGTCCTAACCGCGGAAGCGGAATAGAAGAAGCGATAAGCCGTCCAATCTCATCAATGCTCACACCTTGACGATACAACTCGGGGATAGTAACAGCACCATCTCGTTTTGCAAGGCGCTGACCGGCACTATTGAGCGCTAAAGGAACGTGTGCGTACTGCACCGGAGAACATCCCAAAAGCTGCGCAAGATACGCCTGTCGTGGGGCTGAAGGAAGTAAATCATCACCTCGAACAACCTGTGTAACCCCTTGAAAATCATCGTCAATTACTACCGCTAGGTTATATGCAATAGTTCCATCGTTACGCACTAAGACGAAATCATCAACTACACCTGTGTATTCTCCGTAAAAAAAGTCATGAACCGTGTATTGAGAGCATTGAGAACGTAACCTCAATGCGGGGGTACGTACCTCTCGTCGGGCAGCACGCTCATCATCTGAGATGGAGCGACACGTTCCAGGGTAAGCCCCTGGGGCAGCATGAGGTGCCGTGGTTGCTTGCTGAATTTCTTTACGAGTACAAAAACACTCATAGACCATATGCTGTTCTTTAAGCTTTTCGACTGCTTGAAGATAGGCTTCTTGGCGTGTGGACTGGTAAAGCACCTCACCGGTATAGGTAATACCTAATTGGGTGAGGTCTTGTAATTGTCGTTGTGCAGCTCCTTCACGAACACGATCAAGGTCTTCGACACGCATGACCATATCTCCGCCTTGGCTATGAGCCATAAGCCACGCTAAAAGAGCGGTTCGCAAGTTCCCTAAATGTAAATCTCCAGAGGGGGAAGGAGCGTATCGTCCTCGTATAGGGGGCGTCGATGTTGTATCTGTTGAAGGAAAATTGCCGAAGTCTATCACGGTCTATATGGTATCGGTCTTATGAATAATTGGCGGTAAAGCCTCATAAAATGCTGTGAGATGTATTGCGACATGGTCTTTTATGGGTATAGAACACAACATATACCACCTAATGCAAGTACCGTAGAACACATGGCACGTACAAATGAAATATCAGACGGTGTGTACCTCATTAGCACGGATAATTACCGGCTGAACTCGGGTCTCATCGTCGGTGCGGAAAAAGCTATGCTCGTCGATACGGGAGCAGGGCCCCGTCAGGGAGCAGAGATTCTGCGTGCTGTTCGACGCATTACTGAACTTCCTCTGACGATTGTGAGCACACACGCTCATTTTGACCGTTTTATGGGAAATGCTGTTTTTGAAGCTGATGGTGCACAAGGTTTTTGGGCGCACCCTCGAGCTGCACGAGCTATTGAGCTTTATGGCAATCTACAGCGTTCATATGTTGAAGTTCTTGAACCAGAGATGGCCCATCAAGAAGGCCCTAATACACACCTTGTTGTTCCTCAACGACTCTTACCGGGAGACGGAACCCGCGCTTCATTTACTCGAGTTGAGTTAGGGGATCGTGCGGTAACACTCTTCTATCTGGGACTGGCACATACCGATTCGGACGTGTTGGTCGGTGTAGATGACGTTCTCTTCACCGGAGACGTCGTAGAACAAGGTTCTGACCCCGCTTTTGACGACTCTTACCCGCAACTATGGGTATCGACTCTGCGTCATTTAGCTGAGCTTGATAGATATCGGGTTTTTGTTCCGGGACATGGTATCCCCGTAGAGCGTACTTTTATTGTTCGTATGGCAGATACGATGCAAGATGCAATTGACCGTATTAAAGGTTCTGCTCTCAATACAAGTGCCGGCGTAACCACCGCTGCAATGTACCAATTACCGTACTCTGGTGGAGCAACCCGTATTCTTCTAGACCGCATGAAGTGGTTAGAGAATCAGGAACATAAAGGCCAAGGCTTGAGTCAGACGACTTTTGACGATCATCCGAGTGGGCTTACCGGCCCTATCACCACAGGACGTAGCTTATAGCGTGAGCTCTTGAGCTGTTAATGCGCATGGGGTGGGATAGAACATTCTTGTTCTATCCCACCCCATGTTTTTTAGTAGGTCCACACCTTCGTGTAATAGGGGGAACGTATCTTATTCTGTGGTCTCAAAAGAGTAACAAGCCATGATGTGCTAAACGAGATAACCGTAAGAATCATGCAGGTTGCTGCGCTAAGAGCACAACCGGGAAAAGGCGAATAAATCGTAATGGCGTAGAGCGCTAAAGAACAGAACCCAAGAAAAGAACCAGCAATGCTTAACAGGGGGATAAGAATTAAACCGCTCCGTTGAGTGTTACTCATATCGAGTTCCTCAGAACGCACAAAACGTAGAATGGCAAGGCCAATAACAGTCCAGAGGGATACTAAGAGAACTGCCGTGATAACGTCCGCTGGGCGGTGCCACCCATTGACGATAGTAGAAAACCCTGTCGCTGCGGTAAGAATTGCAGAGATCAGAGCGACTAGAGGCCGAAGTTTTTTAGGAGCTGCTAGAAAAAGTGCAGAGCCTGCAGCTGCTGCCACGGTGGTGTGCCCCGATGGTGCAGAGTTCAGAACGGCTTCTTGGATACCGTAGTTAGGTTTGGTAATGAGATGGTATTTGAGTAGATAGGCTGAGAGATAGGAGCACATCGCAATACCGAGGCCTATGAGTGAAGGCACAAAACGATGTTTCCAGATAACGACAAAAATCAGTCCGATGATAGCACTTATTACAGCGACAGTTGGAATGAAGTTGAGTATTCTCTCGGTAGGTTGTTGATAATCGGTGAGTTGGTAAGAAAACTCTGTAAAAGCGATTTCGTCGAGACGTTGGCCAATACTTGTTTTAACGAAGAAATAAAAAGAGCCAGTCAACGCAGTGCTGAGAAGAAGAAAAACAAATACGTGTTGCATCATTGCCCAGAAGGTGGGCCGTGTCCGTCGAAGGTGGCTTGGCGTCAGTTCTTTAAGTGCTGACGTGCTCAGGGCAGATGTGTGCTCTGTGGGAAAACGCGCTGTTGGTGTGGTGGGTAGAACCTGAGTTGTCTGGTCGCCATGATGGGATTGGCGGGGCTGTTCTTCTCTGTGCATAAGAGCGTACGAACTGCCTTTCTGCTGGTCTACGGTTGTGGTCATTGTGTTTGAGAGCCATCATTATTGTTGCAGAAAGTTTTGAAGTTTTCCTGACAAAATGGTGTGCGTTTCACGAACCCTGCTCCTAGGTGCTGTATTTAACGGAAATTTTAGTTTTCGGTGATTAGTTATGATGGGGATACGGAACTATTCTCTCTTTGGTGTACGAAATGAGTCTCATGGAACCTTCTGCGTCCTCTATCTGGAAGACAGGTACTTTGCCACAACTATCGGAGGTGCTTGCTCATAGCGTTGTGGTGCAAATACCAATGCGAGTGAAGTTTAGAGGGGTTCACTTTCGCCAGACGATGTTGTTTGAAGGAGAATCTGGCTGGGGTGAATTTGCTCCGTTTCTTGAGTATCCACCGGAAGAAGCTGCGTATTGGTTGTCATCAGCTTTAGAATCTGCATGGCTAGGGTTCCCCGAACCGATACATTCTACCATTCCTGTCAATTCAACGTTGCCAGCGGTGGACGCTGGGCAGGTTCCTGCGGTTCTTGGCCGTTATCAGGGGAAAATCCGCGAGGTGAAGATTAAGGTTGCGGAGCGAGGGCAGAGCTTAGCCGAGGACATTGCACGAGTTAGTGCTGTACACCGGTATGCTCCTGATGCGCGTTTAAAAGTTGACGCTAACGGAGGCTGGAGCATGAATGAAGCGTTTGAGGCAATACAACGTCTTGAAGAGTTTGACGTGTTGTATGTAGAGCAACCTGTTCAATCGGTCGATGAGATGGCGAGTTTGCACGCGAAGTTACGTGAGCAAGGTGTCGGTACGCTTATCGCTGCGGATGAATCGGTGCGTAAAGCGCAAGATCCTTTGCAAGTGGCTGAGCGTGGCGCTGCCGATGTATTGATTCTTAAAGCGGCGCCCTTAGGCGGTGTCAGACGCGCTCTTGAAGTGTGTGAGCAAGCCGGACTGCCGGTGGTCGTTTCTTCTGCTTTGGAAAGTTCGGTTGGTATTCGTTCGGGTATTGCTTTGGCAGCCTCTTTACCGGAGCTTCCTTTTGGCTGTGGTCTGGGGACGGTCTCTTTGATGTCTTCGGACGTGACACGAGATTCGCTGTGCGCTCGCGATGGGGTGATTCCTGTGTGTGATGTTGAGGTGGATAAAGCGTTAGTTTCTTCTTTGTCGGTGGACGAAGATGTGCGTCGTTGGTGGCATGAGAGGGTGCGTCGTTGTTATCGGGTGTTAGAAGAACGTTTGTGACGTTGTCTCGCTCGGTAGCACTACGACACCGCTTGTGTGAATAAAATCACTTTTATTGGTGTGGTGCTTTTTGTGCCCGCGTAAAAGGGTAGTTTTTCAATCTTTTTTTGATAGCTACATTATTTTATGTATTTGTCTATTATTTTTCATTGAAATGTTTTGATGTTGAGTTTTTAGCTCTAATTCGAAAGGTTTCATGGTGACATCTAGCCTCTTGAGGACTTTCGTTTTATTTAAACTTGCATAAGTTTCTTATGAATAGGGGACAACTGTCGCCTAGCGCTCCGCTTTTTTGGCATTTTTGTCCCCATAGAGGTCTACAGGTGGACGCATAACTGTGTTACTGTGGTTTTCGCAAGATAAATGCTTCACGGCAAAGAGGTCTTGGACGCATTCGAAGTTGGATGCCCCCAAATACCAGCGCCAATGCGTCAACCACGATATTAGAGGTAAAGAAAATGTTTCTACTGCAATCTTCCCCTAAAACTATGAAATCACACTCAGTAAGCACCAAGATTGTCAAGAACTTCAAACAGATTTTCATGACTCCCGAACTCACTGAAGAAGAACGCTGGAACCTCTATTACGACTACTCTGCGGTAACTGCCAAAACTGCTTCTTCATAAGGCAGGACCGGCAACATTATCACTAGCACTTTAATCCATGATTAGGGGTGCTTTATTAAAGTAAAGAAACTTTAATAAAGCACCCCTAACGTAGATTAAAAACATTTTTTACATATGAACTAACCCACAATAGTTCTTAAGAAAAACTCAACTTTTCGCGCACTCTCACCAGAGACAGTAGAATAGCAACGTGACTTCAGCCGACGAAAATGCTCCCATCCCAGAATCGCTTATCAGCGCAATCTCCGTTCTCGACTCGCTCGTTCGTGCTGGTATGGAACATATCGTACTTTGCCCCGGCTCACGTAGCGCACCCCTCGCCTACGCCATTGCTGCCCTTGAACAAGCAAATATTCTGCACGCACACGTCCGTCTCGACGAAAGAAGTGCCAGTTTCCTTGCGCTCGGAATAGCCAAAGCCACGCAACGCCCTGTCGCCGTAGTCACCACATCAGGAACTGCCGTCGGTGAACTACTGCCTGCAATGATGGAAGCCTTCCACAGCGGAATCCCTCTCCTCGCCTTAACCGCAGACCGTCCTCAACGCCTCCGCGGAACTGGCGCTAACCAAACCACCTACCAACCTGGTATTTTTACTGCATTTGTACGTGCTCAAGCTGATCTCACCCAATACCCAGAATCACCGGCTGGAGAACAAACTCAACATTTTTCAGAAGTCCTTGCAGCCCTCAGCGGACGCGACCCACAAAATTGGAATCAGCCCTCTCAAACACCCATCGGGCCTGCACATATCAATCTTTCTTTTGACACTCCGCTAACACCGCCTGCCGGCAGCGCACCATTGCTGAGCCAATGGGCTAACACCCTTAAAAACCGCCAAGAATACTCTCCTATTTCTCGCGTCGATACAACAGCAGAATCCTTCTTAGCTGAAGAATACCGCCCCCAAAACTCCTATAAAACA
Source organism: Rothia sp. P7208 (assembly GCF_048512915.1). NCBI lineage: Bacteria > Bacillati > Actinomycetota > Actinomycetes > Micrococcales > Micrococcaceae > Rothia > Rothia sp. P7208. The sequence goes on along the minus strand of NZ_JBLXXW010000001.1, from coordinate 307,665 downwards.
GTTGTTATTGCAGGAGACGGAGCCGGCTCAATCGCTGAAAAATTTGCGCGAAAACTTTCTTTACCTCTTCTTGCTGAACCATCCTCGCACGCTCGCTACGGAGAAACCGCTATCGAGGCATACCCGAAAGTGCTTGACACCTCTTTGAGCGAAGAAATAGAACGGGTCGTGCTTTTTGGGCACCCGACTCTCACTCGCCAAATTAGTTCTTTACTTCAGCGTCAAGACATCCGCAAAGCCATATATATGGAAAAACCTGCTAGCTGGTGTGAAACCTCAAAACGAGACGAAACAATATACACCACTCTCGTCGAACTAGCAGAATTCTCAGGGCATGGAGTAACAGAAACTGCTCAATCGGCTAAAAGCTGGCTACAACGTTGGAAAGACTCAGGTAGAGAATCTCGCCAACAATTGCTGAATTCTCTCGAAAACTACCGCAATAATGGAGAAACTCACGAACGCTTAAGCGGAATGTCTTTAGCTCTTGAAGCATGGAATAAGGCTCTTGAACATCATGAAATTCTTGTATGCGGATCATCAAACATCATCCGTGACCTTGACCTTATTGCCCCCAGCGCTTCAAAAACACCGAGAGTTTATGCATCTCGTGGATTAGCTGGAATTGATGGGATGATAGCTACCGCAAGTGGCATTTCTTTGGGCGGATATGGGAGAGAAACAGAATTCTCTACCGCTGAATCTGCTGACCCCGTGCACCTTATCTGCGGAGATTTAACGTATCTTTATGACGTGTCTTCTTTGAACATCGGCGCATACGAGCTGACTCCTCAACTGCATATTGATGTTCTTGACGATTGCGGAGGCGGTATCTTCTCAACGCTTGAACACGGAGAACTTGCGCAAGACCCTGCCTATACTCACACCGTAGAACGATTCTTTAGAACACCTCATCGTGTTCGACTCGAAGACCTTGCTCATGCTTATCAGCTCCCTGAGGGAATGAGCGTTACAATCCATCACGTGGAGGACTCATGGCAGGAACACATCAAGGGCAAGCCCTCATCTTCAAAGGATTAACAGAATTACTGCAACCATTAGAACATAAGGGTAGAGCACAAAAAATTGTGGATGCTCAGGGCGCTAGCGTGACGCTTCTTGAACTAGCACAAGGACAAAGCTGGAAAGAACATCACAGTATTCACCCCATTATTGTGCAAGTGCTCAAAGGAAAAGTACGGTTGACCGTTCGCGGGCAGAGCCGCACCTTGGTTCCTGGGCAGATAATTCATCTAACAGACCACCTTCTTCACCAAGTAGACGCTGATACACCAGCGACGGTGATGGTTATTATGCTTACGGGCGAGAACCTTGACCCCAAAATTCAGGTTCCTGCTGAGCAACTATAACCATTGCTGATAGCTGTTCAAAAATACTATTGAGCTCGAGTCTGCGTTGGGTGTAGAACACGAGATAAAAAGTCTTGAGTTCTCTCTTGTTGTGGGGAACCAATGACTCGTGAAGCTGGACCTTCTTCGACAACAACGCCTCGATCCATGAAAATGACGCGGTCTGCTACATCTCGTGCAAAGTCCATCTCGTGGGTTACCACAATCATGGTCATACCCTCTTCAGCAAGTTCTCGCATGATGGTGAGTACTTCACCAACTGTTTCGGGGTCTAGCGCTGAGGTTGGTTCATCAAAAAGCATAAGCTGAGGGTTCATCGAAAGTGCCCTAGCAATAGCCACTCGCTGTTGTTGTCCGCCAGATAGCTGTTCTGGGTATCGCTGTGCTTTATCTGCCAGACCGACTTTTTGAAGATTTTTAAGCGCGATGTCTTTGGCTTGTTGTTTGTCTCGTTTAAGAACTTTTTGTTGTGCAACAGTGCAATTTTCAAGGACTGTCAGATGAGGAAAGAGATTGAATTGCTGAAAAACCATCCCCACCGTCTGCCGTAGTGCGTTGATATCAACATCTGGGCTTAACACATGATGTCCGGCGACAATAATCTCTCCTTGTTCAGGAGTTTCGAGAAGGTTGACGCACCGTAGGAGTGTTGATTTACCAGAGCCTGAAGGTCCAATGAGACAGAGGACTTCTCCGGGCTGAACGTCGAGGTTGATACCTTTGAGCACTTCTACAGCACCATAGGATTTATGCAGATTAGAAATATGAACTGAGGATGCAGGGTATTGAGTCGTCATAGTATTTTTCCGATACGAGTTAGCGTCGTGTGGTGGTCTTGAAACGAGATTCAAAATAGCGGGCGAGGAAGCCTAAAGGAATAGTAATGAGCAGATAGCAGAACCCTGCTACGACAAGAGGTGTCAGCCCCGCGTTTGCGGCGGAGAGCCCTTCTCGGCCAAACTTGGCTAATTCGTATTCGGAAATAGACATCCCCAATAGATAGACCAGTGAAGAATCTTTGGTCAGGAGGATAATTTCGTTTGTTAACGGTGGTAGCACGATGCGGAAGGCCTGAGGGATGATAATGGTTACCATTGCACGGGGGTGGGACATTCCAAGTGAGCGCGCTGCTTCATATTGTCCACTAGGTACTGCTTGTAGCCCTGCTCTGAGCACTTCGCCAATGTATGCGGCAGAGACAATACCCAACGCCAGCATGATGGTGATATAGCTATTGAACCTTACGTGGAATGCAAGGGGAATGCCGTATCCAAACGCGAGGAATACTAATAGTGCTGGTATTCCGCGGAAAAGTTCAATATAAATTGATGCTATCCAACGGTAGGGCGCGATAGATGATATTTTCATCAAGGCCAAGACCACACCTAATGATAGTCCTAAGCTAAATCCTAACGCCGTATAAATAATAGTATTTTTGAGCGCGATGGTGATGACCGATGGGAATTGCTCTGCGATAACAGTTGGGTTGAAAACCTGTTTGTAGAGGGTATGCCAGTCTGCTAGGGCAGCGAGCACTAAGATGATGATTGCTAGTGCTGCATATTGAGCGTATCTGCTGTAGGTCTGTTTTTGACGTAAGGTCAATGCCATGGAATGTCCTTTATTCCCCGTGCGTAAGAGTGAGGTGCGTGAGCGCACCAATCTGAAAATGGTGTGGTTCGCGGGCTACTTTTGTGTGGAGACTCCGAGCCATTTTTCTTGAAGCTTTGCTAATTCGCCGTCTTCTTTGAGGGTGGTGATAACGTTGTTCGCTTCGTCGAGAAGTTTTTGGTTATCGGTGGCGACCGCTGCAGCAATTTCTTCGTGCGTGTTAATTTCTTCTGCAAGTTTCAAGGAATCATCTGAGGTGAGTGCTTGAGAAATCACGGAGATATTGGCGATGACAGCTTGTGCCTGACCTGTTTGTAGAGCTTGAATCATCAGCGCTGCGTCTTCGTATTGGACGGTGTCTGCGTGATGTTCTGTGGCGTATTTTTCTCCAGAGGTTGCTTGTTGTACTGCAACTTTTTGATCTTTGAGGTTGTCGGCGTTGGCGATTGTTGAATCTTTAGGTACGAGAATGCCGAGATTGTCGTTGAGATATGGTTCGGTGAAGCTCATTTTGGTGGCTCGTTCTTCGGTTTTAGTAATGCCGGAAATGGCGATGTCACATTGTCCAGAAGAGAGAGCTACTCCGGAGTCGAGTCCTTCAAAGCCGGTGTTGGAGATGTTGAGTTTAAGTTTGAGTTTGTCGGCGATAGCTTGTGCAATGTCCATGTCGTAGCCAACAATTTTTCCGTCTTGCTCAAACTCAAAGGGTTTGTAGGGGCTGTTGGTGCACACTGTGAGCTCGCCGCTGGTAACGAGTTTTGGGTCGCCTTCTGCGGTGGTTGAGTCTGTTGACTGGCATCCTGTGAGTGTTAGGGCGCTGAGTGCGAGAACGGTGACGGTGGTGGAGAGGGTCTTTTTCATGGTGTGTTCCTTGATGCGGGCTATGTTGTTTGACGCGTTATGCATGGTGTGTGCTCAACGGTGTTAAACATCCTAACGCAAAATTATGCATAGTAGTGTAAAAACATGCAATAGTGGGGAATGTGTCGAGGATAACGTAACCATAAGGTTTTTCAGCCCTTTAGCAAGAACATACGAGTGCCGAGATGAGCTTTCAACGAAACCATGAAACAATAGCAGATGTGAACCGAGCAGATCTTGATAAGAAAACAGCAGATATTGCCGCAATGTTCGATGACGTTGCCGACCGCTACGACCTCATGAACGGCATCGCATCCCTAGGTCAACACATCTACTGGCGAAAACAAACCGTCGCTGCACTCAACGTTGCACCAGGACAAAAAATACTCGATATCGCAGCAGGTACCGGAACCTCATCCGAACCCCTCGCCGACCGCGGCGCAGACGTCATCGCAGCAGACCTCTCCGAAGGAATGCTCGCCGTCGGACGTCGCCGCCGACCCGACATCTGCTTTATGCAAGCAGACGTCACCCAACTACCCTTCGATGACGAATCCTTCGACGCTGTTACCATGTCATACGGATTACGTAATGTCGCCGAATACCAGCGTGCACTACAAGAACTCTACCGAGTCACCAAACCCGGCGGCAGAATCGTACTCCTCGAATTCTCAACACCCACGTGGAAGCCCTTCCGCACCATCTACCAAAAATACATTATGCGAGCCATTCCGCCGGTTGCACGAGTCATCTCATCTAACCCAGAATCCTACGTCTACCTCGCAGAATCCATTCTGGCATGGCCCACACAAGACCAACTAGCACAAGAATTTGTAGCAGCCGGATGGGAAAACGTAAAATACCGAAACCTCAGCGGCGGCATCGTAGCTATACACCGTGGTTTTAAACCCGGTCGAGGCTTTACTATTGAGAAATAACACTCCGTGAGAAAAAAGAGACTATCTACCGTGACAGACCAAAATAAGTCCCCCGAGACGAACACCTGTGAGCCTAGCATGGTAAACGAACTATTCAACGACATCTCCTACAACCTCCCTAAAGGCTTCGACATCATCGCCCAAGACGAACACCTCGGGCCTCAGATTCTCGAATCCCTCAGCGAAATCGAACAACGCCTCTCCAAAGCCGTAACACAAACCTCCCGTATCGCAGATGTCACCTCGCGACACCTACTTAATGCCGGCGGAAAACGCATCAGACCCCTACTGACACTACTGGCAGCTGCCGCCGGTGGTGGAATCAACGACAAAGTCCTTGACGCCGCAGTCGTCGTTGAGCTCACACATCTTGCAACCCTCTACCACGACGACGTCATGGACGACGCCCCCAAACGCCGAGGCGTAGACACCGCACAAAACATCTGGGGTAACTCTGTAGCTATTCTCACCGGAGACCTCATCTTCTCCCGTGCCTCTCTGATTGTCAGCGACCTTGGCTCTCGCCCCATGTCTGTTCAATCTCAAACCTTTGAACGCCTCGTCCTTGGGCAACTATTCGAGACTTTAGGCCCCGAACCAGATGAAGATATCCTCAGCCATTACATCAAAGTTATTGAGGGTAAAACTGGTTCTCTCATCGCTGCCGCCGGTTCTTATGGCGGTATCCTCTCAGAAGCGCCAGAATCTACCATTCAAACTCTTGCACGATACGGAGAGCTTGTCGGTGTAGCTTTCCAACTAGCTGATGACGTACTCGACATTACCGGCGAAGGTAAAAAATCTGGTAAAACTCCAGGAACAGACCTGCGAGAAGGCGTTCCCACATTGCCGACTATTCTTCTAGAGCAAGAAGCTGAACGTCAAGACAGCTCAGCACAAGAAATCCTTGAGATGATTCGTGGAGATCTCTCGAGTGACGAAGCCTTAGAACAGGCGGTACAAGCATTATCTGCTCACCCTGTAACGGCGCGAGCGTGGAGCATCGCGTGCCAATGGGCTGACGACGCTGTTCAGGTGCTTAAATCCTTACCTGATTCGACAGCAAAAGAAGCGCTCATCTCCTTCGCTCACGCTGTTGTTCGCCGTGATTCTTAAACGAATACCAAACCTCTAATACTCAGACTCCTCTCATTCGCGGATGAGGGGAGTCTTTGGTGTGTATCATCCCCTGAAGTCTCAAATAATGAGAAATACCGTAGATTGTCGTTATTTTGACAATAAATCTGGCATTGTAAAGAGTAAATTTTTTACGCAAGCGCGTCATCTTCAGGCAACCTCACGTAAAACACACATACACACATTGACACAACGACTTGAGGATTACTCCATGGGAGCAACCGCAAAGGCACCAAAGAAACGCGAAAGTTTCTCTAGCCGAAAAGTATTTATCTTCGCCGCTATCGGCTCAGCAGTTGGACTGGGCAATATTTGGCGTTTCCCCTACGTCGCCTACGATCACGGCGGCGGCGCATTTATGATTCCATACCTCGTAGCACTACTTACGGCGGGTCTGCCCTTCCTCTTCTTCGACTACTCTATCGGCCACCGCGGGCGCGCATCCTCCCCACTCGCTTTCCGCCGACTCAACCGCAAAACCGAGTTCATCGGTTGGTGGCATATGGGTATCAACTTCATCATCGCCATCTACTATGCAGCTATTCTCGCATGGTCTTTGCGCTATATGCTCTTCTCTCTCAACAGCAGTTGGGGAGAGGACCCAGCCTCATTCTTTACGGGAGAATTCCTCCACGTAGGAGATCCTGCCCTATCCTTTGACTTCGTTCCAGGAATTCTCATTCCTTTAGCACTCATCTGGGCTGTTCTACTGATGGTGATGTCCCTCGGCGTTCAAAAAGGTGTCGGAGCAGCAAACGTTCTCTTCATCCCGCTACTGATCATCATGTTCGTTGTCCTTGTCGCATACTCTCTCACCCTTGAAGGAGCTTTCCAAGGACTTAACGCACTCTTCACTCCGAACTGGGCAGCATTGGCAGACCCCCAAGTATGGGTTGCCGCATACGGGCAGATTTTCTTCTCCCTCTCTGTAGGTTTCGGCATCATGATTACCTACTCTTCTTACCTCAAACCTAAAGCTGACCTCACCGGCTCTGGCGCTGTTGTGGGATTCTCAAACTCTGGCTTTGAACTTCTAGCAGGCATCGGCGTATTCGCGGCATTAGGTTTTATGGCAAATGCTGCAGGAACTGCCGTATCTGAGGTAGCGACATCAGGCATCGGACTTGCATTTATTGCTTTCCCCACCATCATCTCTCAAGCACCTGGCGGAACCATCATCGGACTGCTATTCTTCGGTTCGCTTCTTTTCGCCGGTTTCACCTCCATGATTTCCATTGTGGAAGTGATTGTTGCTGGTGTTCAAGATAAATTCGGAATGGCTCGACGCAACGCTACCGCATTAGTTATCGTGCCTCTTGCGCTCATCTCCACCGTCTTCATGTCTACAACCTCCGCGTTATACGTGCTCGACATCCTCGATAACTTCGTCAACACTTTCGGCATTCTTGCTGCAGGTCTTGTCGCGATCGTTACGGTCGCCTACTTCGTTCGTGGATTGCCGACTTTGCGTGACCACCTCAACCAACACGGTTCTATCAAAGTTGGTGGACTATGGATGGCACTACTAGCAGTCATTACCCCGCTAGTGCTGGGATACACGTTGATTACTACCGTCATCAAACTCATCAACACCCCCTACGAAGGCTACCCCGACTCACTACTGATTCCTTTCGGGTGGGTCATGTCCATCTTGCTCGTCGTCGTTGCTGTCGTTATCTCTCGTCTGCCCTGGTCGAATAGCTCACGAGCTGCGCTACAGCCACCAGCTCAGCCTGTTAGTGGTGGTGCGGTCATGACCGAATACGTCGACCCCACCCGTACCAACGCACAGAAAGAGGTCTAAAATAATGGAAACTAGCGCCGTTATGATGATGACAACTTCAATCCTCATGATTTGGGGAGGACTCGTTGCCGCAGCAATTAACCTCTCTCGTCACCCCGAGGAAGAAGAAGATAACATCTAATTATCATCGCGAATTCAACGCACATTAAATGGTGTGGGTGGGCTCTCTACAGAGAGCCCACCCACACCACTATGACAAGCAAAAGAACACTAAATACGCACAGCTTCTGCCACTTTTACCACTCTCTATGCAGCTTTAAGAACAGCACGCCTTCTCACCCGTGAATACCGAATTGCGTCAACAGTAAACAACGCAACTGCGATCCACACCAACATAAAACCAATCCAGCGCTCTGCCGTGAGCTGCTCATGAAATACCAAAATTGCAAGGAAGAACTGAATAGTAGGAGTCATATACTGAATAATGCCAACAAGACTCAACGGCAGTTTTGATGCAGCATCAGCAAAGAGCAAAAGGGGCAGCGTCGTCAAAATACCTGAGGCTGCAAGAATCCAAAAATGAGCAGTACCCTCCGACAATAACGTCAAATGATGTTGCTTCCATAGAACAGATAACACCACAACAGCTACGGGAGCTAAAGCTAACGTTTCAACAGTAAATGCTGCAATAGGTGGAACTTTCCCACCCAACTTATTTTTGACAAGACCATAGAACGCAAAACTAAAAGCAAGGCCCAACCCCAACCACGGAATCTGCCCATAAAGTACACTCATCACCAGCACTGCAACAGCTGCGATAGCCACTGCAACCCATTGAAGTAAACGCAACCTCTCCTGTAAAAAGAACACCCCTAGAAGGACGTTAACCAGCGGATTAATAAAATACCCCAGAGAAGCATCCAGCGTATGTCCGGTGGTCGTGGCAATAACGTAGAACAACCAATTGGCACCAATCAACACCGCAGCAATAGAAAGCACAAGAAGCGTTTTAGGGTTACTAAGAACCTGCCAAAATTTCTGGTACCCGCGCGGTATAAAATATAGAATGACCGCGCATAAAAGCAAAGAAAAAATAACACGGATTGAAACAATCTCGTAGGGGGTAGCTGGCAATGTCAATGCGAAGTACAGCGGAAACGTACCCCAGATAAGATATGCACTAATTGCAGAGACTAAACCAGAACGAGTTCTTGAAGTATGAGAAGCAGAGGAAACCTGCTGCATCGAAGGAGAAGACATAAAAGGTGCGTATTTCTATAAAAGAGGGTGAATAGAAACGGGGAAAAAGTTCCCCCGACTCATAAATATGAGCCGGGGGTACTGTACAAAGAAGAAAAAGACTAGAGCCCGAAGAAACGAGAGAAGAAACCTTTTTTCTCCTGCTGTTCTTTACGTCGTGGACGACGTGCTTCTTCGTGTTGTTCTTCTTCAAGGTCTGGAGCAGAACCTGCAACACGGAATGCACTCGGACGTTCTTCATGCTCTGCGGTGTCAGCATCGTTATCGTCGATAGGTTCTGCTGCCACAGGACGTTCTTCTTCTACGTCGCTGATAATTTCTTCTTCTGCAATTGCAGAAGTTGTAACGCGACCAGGCTGAGCGTCCTCTTTCGGATCTTGGTCGTAAGGCTTCTCGGTATGAGGGTAAACGCGGTCAGTAGTGACAACGCCTTCCACCTCTTCGAGAGTTTCTTCAACAACCTGCTCAGAAGATTCTTCAAGGTTTTGAGGAACTTCTTGTGTCTGAGTGGACTGTGCCAGCTGTTCTTGAGCCTCGCGTTCTGCTTGTTCTTGAACCGCTTGTTGCTGTTCTGCTTCACGAGCAGCAATTTGAGCAGCTGCTTCAGAAGCGGCAATACGCTCAACTTCTTGGCGTTCTGCTGCAGCCTGTTCACGCAATGCAATTGCTTGAGCTGCGCAACGGTTAAGCTCTGCAGAATCGACAACTGGCTCAGCTGCTTCAATACCTGAGATTTTTTGTCCGTCAAACCAGAGGCGGAGCGCCCCATCGGTGGTGGTGATAACGGCGGTAGCCTCAGTATCCCACGCGATATGAGCACCGCGTAGACGAGCATAGGAGTCTACGGCACGCTGATGGTTAACAGCGGTATTTGTTTGGAGAGCTTGAGCCATGACTCGTCCCATACGGTTAATCGTTGGCGCTTCGAGCTCTAAAGCATCACCATCGAGAAGAATCCACGCCTTAACACCTGCACCAGCAGTGATGGGGTAGTGCGCGTAGATACCGGTGAGGGCCTTGGCAGCAAGAGTTACTTGGCGTGCAATGCCGTCAGTAAGTGGAAGTTCATCTGTGGTCAGTTCACCTATAGAGTGCTGCGCTCCCGACTCTCGTGCCTGAATAGCTGCCGAAACTACAGAATCGGGGAAATGTCCCAGTTCTTGCCATGACCAAATCCAAGAACCGCGGTTTTCTGATTCAGTTCCTAAAAGATATGGTGTGAGTTTGACCGAGCTATCAGACTGGAGGGTGAAAGACGGTGCTGAAAAGTCCACAGACCACTCAGATCCGCCACTGAGCTCGGCTAGGCGTGCCTGGTATTCGGTGGAAATAAAGATTGATTCGTCAATCAAATCCTGCAGTGTTTTAGTCATGTGCTTAAGGCTAGCAAAAATTGTGTCTACTGAGCCCCTATTTTTGGTATTTATCTCTGCAAGAACCAGTGTTTTCATCATTTTTTAGAAAGAGAAACACAATTATGAAGAATATCTGACATATATGGATAAACACCTACGGGGTATCACCACCACCGCCCCATGCTGAAAGAGTACGCAAGAACACTCCATTATGAGGGGAATTGTCCCCATTTTAAAAATCTTATGAAGACTCAACAATGAGTAGATTCCGTCAAAAAGAGAAAAACTACTCAAAACATTGCTTTAATAAATGAGATAGAGAAACTTTAAAGGCAAGGAATACGAACTTCCCCTATCGGTATCACCTGCGCACTGAGCAAGAAAGACCACCTATGACGAACACACCTCGTTTTCGCAGAGAAGAACGCCCTGCGAAAGTTCAAGAAGCTCTCACCCGTATTGGTAGCTGGCTTCTGAACACGGTTAAAACTGAGCCAGGGTGGAATGAACTTGTCTTTGAACTCAAACCCTTGAGCGGAACCATCTTTGCTCGTATTACAGAAACTCGTGACGAACAAGATTACGTCGGCAGTGTTGGGCCCATTAAAGAAAGCTCCATCGTTATCCCTGAAATTGAGAACCTGCAACACGCTGCCTACGATGAACACGAAGGTACATGGTTTACTGCCACCGTTATTGTGACTGCAGAGAACTGGCCCGAACCTGACTATCAGATAGGGGCGGCCTATAATCGTCAAGATGAGCCTCAAGACTGGGAGGGGGAGGGGCGCATGTCTCGCCAAGACGTGCGATATCACCTCGAACACTTCCCTCGGCACGCAAGCCAGATTCCACAATGGGCACAATTGCGCTTATCAGGACGACTTAAAAGAGACCACGAACCCAACACGGACTCTTGTGAGGTTCCTAACCCTTACCTGAGCGAAGCTCTGTCTCAAGCTCGAGGCAAAGAACGTAGCGACGCTATTGTGGTCAACGTCCTCCGCGCATCTTTAGGCGGGGACTTCCTGCTAGATATTAGTGACTCAACTTTTGTTCCTGCTGGGTCACAGAAAATAGGGCCACGTTCTACAATCCGTTATCGTGTGCTACGCCTTGCAAACGATATGCGTGCTTTATGCCTTTATTCCAGCTCTAAATATGTTAAGGAATTCCATACTCGCTTCACTAAATCCTCTTCTGAACCCGAGATTCTTCGAGAACACGCTTTCAAGGTATATCTTGACTTTTTAGCTGATAAAACCTGTGATGTGGTTGTGATTGATCCGGGTACTGAACACGAGACATTTATTGAGAAACCACAGGTTGCGTGGGTACTGAGTACTCCTCACAACATTCACGTCAAAAGTGCTCTGTTAGATGGTGATATGCAACGTCTATTGGCGGCGCTCACCGCACCCAGCTCTGTCCTTTTGATGGGGGTAAGAGCCGGAGAAGAGGCCCCTCTCTTCATTCCTGTTCCTGAAGGACAAGAACCTCAGACAATGTTGGTATTTACCTCGGCTGCGGAGGTGGCTTCAGTCGACCCTCAATTACAGGTGCGTTCTGCTCCTGCGATGGAGGTTTTGGAATTTGCTCAATCTCTGGGTGCTGATGGTGTTCGTATTAACGCGTTGAGTCCGTCAGCTACGTTGCCGATGTCTCAGATTCAAGAGTTGCTCGAGATTGTACGTTCGGCTCAACATATCAGTAATTAGCGCGTGATACCGCTCTTTTGGGGACAAAAACATATACCATCATGCTAGGCCAAAAAATGGCAGTTAAAAACTATTAGGGGCGGTTTGTGGAAAGTATACTAAGGTGGCTAGGCATAACATGTTTTCGCCACTCAAAACTAGTTATCATTGTTTGGGTGCTCATCTTAGGTGTGGCCGGTATTTTTGCGGCGACTTTCTCTCAAGGCGCTCAAAGTAACTACGCTATCCCCGGTGCCACATTCGAAAAAGTTAACGAAAAACTTCACCATGCAATACCAGAAGCTGGCACCAGCTCTGCTTCTATTGTGCTCTCTCGACGCGACGGCAAACCCATTGATTATCAAGAACGTCGGAAGATTCGCCAACTCTCTCTTGAAGTAACAGACCTCCCTGAAGTCGCTTCAGCCTCAAACCCCTTCGAACAGCAAGAACGTTTAGACGATGGCGCTGAACTACTAGCCCAAGGCACACAACAGCTCACACACGCTAAAGAAGAACTAGCACAAGGACAACAAGCCCTTGCCGGAGCGCTCTCACAGCTTCCTGACTCATCACCCGAATGGGTGACACAAAATGCCCCTGAGCTTGCTCAACAGCAGCAACAGCTAGAACAAAGCCGTGACCGTATCAAAACAGAAGAACAAAAACTTGCTGAAGCTCAACGAGAACTCAACCTTGCCAACGGCGAACGAGTTCTCTCCAAAGAAGGCAATATTGCACTTATTACCCTCACCTTTACCGAAGACGTCCAAGCGCTCTCTAGCGAACAGCGTCAAAAAATCTTCGACATCTTCAACACCCTAGAAAACTATGGAATTGATGTCGACTACAGCAACGAACTAGCACAAGACGTCTCTGGGGTCTTTGGCGCCTCAGAAACTATTGGCTTAGTTGTTGCTGCTATTGTCCTACTCGCCACCTTAGCGTCTGTTATTGCTGCTGGTCTTCCTGTTCTCATTGCGCTAGTAGGTTGTGGTGTTGGAGTGCTACTAGTCTTTGCCAGCACACTCATCATCCCCATGACCTCAACAGACCCCGTTCTCGCGTTAATGCTCGGGCTAGGTGTTGGTATCGACTACGCATTGTTGATCATTCATCGACATCGAGAATTCCTCACTGAAGGAAACACACTCATCATTTCAGCTGTTAAAGCTAATATGACCGCTGGGCATTCCGTCGTATTTGCTGGTGCAACGAATATCGTTGCTCTATCTGCGTTGAGCCTGACAGGTATCCCTTTCTTGAGCATTATGGGGCTAGCTGGTGCTTTTACCGTAGGCGTTACCGTACTGGTAGCAATTACTCTTACCCCCGCACTGTTAGCTCTTGTTGGTGTGCGTATTCTCTCTGCACAACAACAAAAGACCTTAGGTCAGGGCCAGCCTCACGATAATAAAGAAGAAAAACTCGTGAAAGCTGAGCGCGGATGGGGCGCATTCGTGACTCGACACCCTGTTATGATGACCGTCTTATCATTGACTCTGCTTGCTCTAGCTATTATTCCCATGGGGACGTTGCGCCTTGGGCTGCCGGACGGCTCATATCAGAGTCAAGATAGCACCGCATACCGAAGCTACGAAAAAATTGCTGACACTTTTGGCCCTGGCGCAAATGGAAGAATCTATGCTGTGGCAACAACGCCTGTAGGCACAGATGCGGCTGGTGCTCATGCTATTGGCGTTGACGTTGCCGAACACCTCAAAATATCTGGTATTCGCTCCGCAGCAGTATCAGCCATTAGTAAAGACTCTTCAGTTGTCGTAGTGGCATTGACTCCTGAAACTGGCCCTGCCGATGAACAAACAGTCTCAACAGTTCATCAGCTACATAAGGATTTACCACAGGTAGAGAACCTGACTCGAACACAAATCGGTTTAAGCGGGCAGACCGTTGCCAACATCGAAATATCTGATCGTATTTCTCAGGCAGTACCCCTATATCTGACAGTTGTCTTGTTATTGTGTCTGATCATCATGACGGTAGTGTTTAAATCCTTACTCATACCGCTAATGGCAACCGTCGGATTTTTAATGTCTACCTTGGCTGCTTTTGGGGCAGTCGTGTTGGTCTACCAATGGGGCTGGCTTGGAATGCTTTTCGGTGTTACACATCCTGGGCCAATTCTTGCCTTTTTACCGATTCTTCTGGTGGGCGTACTTTTTGGGCTCTCTGTGGACTACCAAATTTTTATTGTTTCAGGAATGAGAGACGCTTATCGTGAGGGCTTCACCGCTCGTGAAGCTGTCAAAGTTGGTTACACTCAAGGCGGCAAAGTTGTTACGGCTTGCGGAATTATTATGATTTCTGTATTCGCAGGTTTCGTCTTCTCTCACCTGACGGTTGTTCGTCCTATCGGTTTTGCTCTAGCTATTGGCGTGGCAATGGACGCATTCTTGGTACGCACAACCTTCATCCCCGCAACAATGCATCTGCTGGGTGAAAAAGCATGGTGGCTACCAGCATCTCTCAAGAAGGTTCTGGGAACGGCAGAAGTTACGTCACAGAGCTTTGAGAATCTCGACGAATACGTACGAGAAAATAAACCTCGACATCTCAAGGGCTAGATTACCGGAAGAAGTTTAGCCTGCCGATAGATTGTGCCAACGACAAGGCCCTTGGCTCTTAGCGCATGCTCAAACGTCTTGGTTGCGAAAACAAAAACAGCTATCTAGCGTCAACAAGAACTACCAAAACTACAAGTTAAACTAAGGAGTGGCTGTCACAAGGAATCATCTTGTGACAGCCACTCCTTTTACCCTAAACGGTTAGGGTGAGTACACGAGCTTAGCTCATCTGAGCAATCGCTTCACGAACGCGTGCTCCAAGTTCCTCATGAACAGAATCCCAGTACTTCAACGCACGTTCGCGGATATCGTCATTGCGAACTGCGCCAACGTGTCCAGCGATGTTAGAAACGAGACGTGCACGTTCCTCATCGTTCATGGTTACAGCGTACAAAGAGCGTGCCTGACCGAAATCATCGTCTTCTGCGTGCAAGGATGCTGCCGCACGAACAAGCTCACCATCTGCTTCCCAAGAACCTTCGCCTGCACGCTCAGCATCAGCGTGAGGACCACCTAGGCTGTTTGGCGCGTAAGAAGGTACTGATGGATCGTTGAAGCTGTAACGCATGGTTCCATCTTGAGAATAGTTATTGACGGGTGCCGCCTTTGCAGAGTTAACAGGTAGCTGAGCAAAGTTGGTGCCAACACGGTAACGGTGCGCATCTGGGTAAGAGAAGATACGTCCGAGCAACATCTTGTCGGGAGATGCTGCGATACCGGGAACGAAGTTTGAGGGGGAGAATGCAGCCTGCTCAATTTCAGCGAAGAAATTCTGTGGGTTGCGGTTGAGAGTAAGAGTACCAACCTTAATCAGCGGGTAGTCAGAGTGTGGCCATACCTTAGTCAAGTCGAAGGGGTTGAAACGGTAGTTCTTAGCATCTTCATAAGGCATGATCTGAACATGCAAAGTCCATGAAGGGAATTCGCCGCGGTCAATAGACTCGAAGAGGTCACGACGGTGGTAGTCAGCGTCTTTACCTGCGAGTTCTTCTGCTTCTTGAGCAGTGAGGAAGTCGTTGCCTTGGTTGGTCTTGAAGTGGTACTTCACCCAGAAGCGTTCACCTTCAGCGTTAATCCACTGGAAGGTGTGGGAGCCGAACCCGTCCATGTGGCGTAGGGTCTTGGGGATACCGCGGTCGCCCATCAACCATGTGACTTGGTGTGCTGATTCGGTGCGAAGTGACCAGAAATCCCACTGCATGTCGTTATCGCGTAGACCGGTTTGGGGTAGACGCTTCTGAGAGTGAATGAAGTCTGGGAACTTGATAGCGTCACGGATGAAGAAGATGGGGGTGTTGTTGCCGACGATGTCGTAGTTACCCTCAGTGGTGTAGAACTTAACGGCAAAACCGCGAGGGTCACGCCAGGTATCAGGTGAGCCTTGCTCTCCTGCAACCGTGGAGAAACGTACGAGAGTTTCGGTTTCTACGCCGGGCTGGAAGAGTGCTGCACGGGTGTATGCGGAGACGTCTTCAGTTGTTTTGAAAACACCGTATGCGCCGGTTCCTTTAGCGTGGACAACACGTTCGGGTACGCGCTCGCGGTTGAATTGTGCGAGCTTTTCTACGGTGTATGCATCGTGAAGAACGATAGGGCCGTTGTTGCCTACGGTGAGGGAGTTGTTGTCGGAGGCGACGGGTGTGCCTGTGGTTGTGGTGGTAAAAGTTCCGATGGTTTCGGTCATGACTTTTCTTCCTTTATTTTTTGTGAGGTGTTGAGAGGGCCATATGTGGGGAAGGCCCTCTCTGTTCCTGTTGTGTGATTAGTGTGTGTGAAGTTCTGCTGCTTGGCGTTGTTGTTCTTGTGCCACGGAGCGTTCTTGCTCTGTTTGGCAGTCTTGGCAGATTCCTTGGTAGAGGACGTCTGCTGAGATTAACGCCATCCCGTGGTGGTCACTGGGCGTGAGGCACGGGGAAGCACCTATTGCGCAATCAACATCTTGAACTTTTCCGCATCGGATGCAGAAGGCGTGGTGGTGATTGTCTGCAGTACGTGTTTCGTAGAGTGCAGGTGTTCCAGGCGGTTCGAATTTGCGGAGCATGTTGATACTGACGAGGTCTGCAAGGATGACGTATACAGACTGGACAGTGATGGTTGGTAGCTCTTCTCGGACGGCTGCAACAATATCTTCTGCGGTAGCATGCGGGTGCTTATGTGCTGCTACGAGTACCGCTAGGCGTTGCTTTGTGACGCGACGGCCTTTGGTGCGTAGCGTTGCTGTCCATGCTTGTGTGAGTGACTCTCTGTCGAGGGTCTGCATGGTGTGATGCATAAGGTCACCTTTCATGGTCCACCTGAGTGTTTTATTCTGACTATTTCATAATAGCAGATATGACTTACTCATAATAGCAGAATGAGAAAAAAGTTTTCCAGCGCGAAGTTTTCCGCCGAAAACAAGAAAATCCAAAAAACTTTTTTCTCTATTACGCCTAGCCAAAAGCACTATTTTAGTGGGGCAGAATTTTTTTGGAAAGTTTTTTATTTTTTCGCGTCACGATTTGCCGTTCTTCCGCTCTTAATAAGTGACGGCGTAAAAACCGTTGAATCAGCAAAGAACGATGTTCGGATCGCAGCAGGCACAGAGCCTGTAAGCACCGGCGGTTACGAATCGATTCAGAGTGGAATAACTTAGGGAAGCCACTTGCTAAAACTTTGCTGAAAACAGTAAAGACGCTGCACGCAAGCTAGAGTCTTTGCAAAAGAAAAGGGCTGCAATGTCGGAATATCTTTAGGGAACCGAGATTGTCTATCGCATAACAAATAGTAGGTATCTGCATGGTAGGGCATGTAGTTTAGGGAATACCTACTCATATGGTGAGAGAACTATGAAAAGTTCCTTCATCAACACTGTAAAACGCCACCGGCAAGCTTAAGCATCACATTAGGGAGTGATGCGCTTGCCGGTGGTTGTGTTACTTACGCTGTATTTGCCGTAATATTTAGGTATAATCTAGATACTTTATCTAAAGTGGAAACTTCACATACGGTTTATTTCCCCAATAGATACCTCAAAGAAGTGGTGGAAAAGAACCATCGTTCTCAGCGCAACAAGACTTGGCGTGTCTGCGCTGCACTGAAATGCAGGAAACTGAACATGCAAAAGCAACATACTTTTAGCAACCCAGAAGAAACTGACGAGTTTCTTCTATCGCTCGTTCGCGATGGAGACGTTGAAGCTTATAGCAAGCTCTATAATCGTTATCACCCCATGGCGAGAGCTATTGCTTTTAAACATACTTCAGATGCCCACCGCGTAGATGATATCGTCTCTGAGAGTTTTACTCGGATCTTGCATGCACTCGAGAGCGGAAAAGGACCTCACTCCTATATGGGAGGCTACCTTGCCACAACTATCGCCCACCTAGCTGGCGAATTCGGGTTGCTCTCTCAACGTGAGATTCCTAGCGAAGAAGAACACCTTGAAGCTATGGGAACCCTCGACGAAACCGTCGTTAAACTCCATGATTCTGACGAAGTGATTTCTGCTTTCACCTCTTTGCCGGAACGCTGGCAGACTGTCTTATGGTTAACCGAAATCGAAGCAAAAAAACCTCAAGAAATTGCTTCTGCGATGAACCTGTCCCCGAACGCAGTCTCTGCTCTATCTCTTCGCGCTAAAACTAGCCTCAAAGAAGGCTTCCTACGTGCACATCAAAACACTCCTCAAACACCAGACTGTAAACGTTTTTCAAGCCATATTAGCCCGTACGTTCTCGGCTCATTAACCCAAAAACGTAGTGATGCTCTACGCCTACATCTTGAAGGTTGTTCTCACTGTACTGGTGAATATCTATCACTTGTTGACGTCAGCAAGTCCATGCGTAGCTGGGTCTTCCCTGTTCTCGCCGGTCTCTCTGTCTGGGGAACCGATGGTCTTGCGATTATCGCTCCAACCTTTACCGCTGCTGCCGGCGGTACGGCTGCCGGCGCTGGACTTATGGGAACCTCCGCTGCGGTAGCCAATAGCAGTGGAGCCTCCGGCGCTGGAACTCTTAGCTTTCTCTCTCCTAAAACGTGGGGAACCAAAGGGCAAGCTGTGGCAGGTGTTGCTGCTGCAACGGTAGCCGCAGTTGCGATTAGTGGGGGCATTATTGTCTCGAGCCAATCAACTTCTCGTGATTCTCAAGAGCCTGTTATCAGTGCTGAAGGAATTTCGTCTGCTCCAGCACCAACACCAATACCCGATGTTTCTGAACCTCCAGCAAAACCTGCAGAACCAATAACATCCCCCGAATCTTCCGCTGAAAAGAACGACGAATCGCCCTCTTCTGCTGGGGGTTCAACGCCGTCTCCAAATACTGAGCAAAAAACATCTGATGCTGCTCCTGCTAGTACCGCAACAATATCTCAACCAGTATCGGCACCATCTACACCTCAAAAATCTGCCTCTGTTCAGGAAGCTGTGCAGACCCCACCGACTCCGCGAATTGTTGAACTCCCTGTGATTGAAGCGCCTGCTCCTGTGCAGAAACAAGACGATGAGCCATCTGTCTTTGTCGATAATTCAGCTCCTGTTATTTCAGTTCGTAGTGGGGGGAGCTCTTCTGCTGTTTCAGAAGCTCCTCGTGAGCCGGTCAAGAAGGTACCGGAGGTTGTTTCTACCGCTTCTCCGGTTTCGGAGCCTAAAACTGTAGACACTACTGAAATGGCAGGTACTCATCAACCGCATTCTGTTGAGCCTGCTTTGGAGGATAATGTTCCTTCTCCTGTTGGAGGAGACCGTAGTGAGGAGGTAGTCCTTCCTCCTCCGGCAGATTCTCAGGATGCTGATGAATCAGGTACTGTCGCTGGTAATGATGAGTGGGCTGTTCGCTCTGCTAGAAGTGGCGGGGTATCAGATCCTATGATGCCGGCCGACCCAACAGAACCAGTCGACCCGACACAACCAGCTGACCCGACACAACCAGCTGACCCGACACAACCGGCCGACCCGACACAACCGGCCGACCCGACACAACCAGCTGACCCGACACAACCAGCTGACCCGACACAACCGGCCGACCCGACACAACCGGCCGACCCGACACAACCGGCCGACCCGACACAACCGGCCGACCCAACAGAACCGGCCGACCCAACAGAACCGGCCGACCCAACAGAACCGGCCGACCCAACAGAACCGGCCGACCCAACAGAACCGGCCGACCCAACAGAACCGGCCGACCCGACACAACCGGCCGACCCAACAGAACCGGCCGACCCAACACAACCAGTCGACCCAACAGAACCTGGCACACCAGATGAAGGTGATAACGGAACAGACGGTGAAGCTGAGGGCTACTGGCGCCCCGAAGCAGGCGACAGTTTCTGGGATGACAACGAAGATAATGACACCCCGACACAACCAGATGACACCGTACCGCCTCCGTATTATGGTCTTATTCCCGAACCTATCAGTGAAGATACCGGAACACCTGAAGAAAACCCTCAGCCTGAAATAGGCGAAGATGAAGGTGAAGAAACCTTTGTTCCAGGATGGTACAACACTGAAGAATACAGGCAATGGAGTCGTAGCATTCCGTGGGATGACTTTGGAAGAACTGACGTTCCAACAAACGTTCAATGCGTTCTAAACTACACAGTATTCGGCGACCCAGAAGAAAACATTTATACAGATATCGTATGGATGCCTTCTGCCGTCCTAAATTCCGAATACACCTATTACGTCCTTGCTGCGTTCTATAACGTCCGTGAGATTGAATCAATCTCTTGTATCGATAACGGAACGAGCGTCGGCTCAAGAATTTAACGTCTTAATCAGATGGCGGTGTTCTCTTGCGCTTGCAGGGAACACCGCCATCTTTTGAGAAAAATCAATAAAATATTCAGGATTTCCATATATTCTTTGAAGAAAAGAAGACTACAAGGAATTGAAGAACATGCATAGTCATCACAATGGACTCAAAACCTCTGTCCTTATGGGGTCAATGGTAGGGTTCCTACTCTTTGTCGGTTATCTTCTCTCATCGATGATGAATAATAGTGCGTTTATCTGGATATTTGCACTGATGAGCGTCGGTAGTGTGATGTACACCTATTGGAACTCTGCCTCTGTCGCTATCCGCTCAATGAATGCCTACCCCGTAACCCGTGAACAAGTTCCAGGGCTTTACAAAATTGTTGAAGAGCTCTCTACACGAGCAGGTCAGCCTATGCCCGCTCTATACGTTGCCCCGACGATGACTCCTAACGCTTTTGCGACAGGACGCAACCCCCAGAACGCGGCGGTTTGCTGCACTGAAGGTATTTTGCAGCTTCTGGACGAGCGAGAAATGCGTGGTGTCCTCGGACACGAGCTAATGCACGTGTATAACCGTGACATTCTGACAAGCTCTGTCGCTGCTGCTATTGCCTCTGTTATTACGTCTATTGCTCAATATCTTGGCTTTGCCGGAATGTTTGGGGGAGGAGATCGCGAAGGTCGCGGGCAAAATATGCTCGTCGCATTATTGTTATCGTTCTTAGCTCCTATCGCTACTGGTGTGATTCAGATGTCCATTAGCCGTACCCGCGAATACGATGCCGACGAAGACGGCGCTCGACTTACTGGAGACCCTCTTGCGTTAGCTTCTGCTTTGCATAAATTAGAACATGGGGTAAGCCGATACCCTATGTCTGCCGAAAACCCTAAAGTGGTCAACACCGCGTCAATGATGATTGCTCAGCCGTTCCGAGGAGCTGATTTACAGCGACTTATGGCAACACATCCTCCGATGAAAGATCGTATTGCTCGCCTTGAAGCGCAGGCTCGTAGTATGGGGCAGCTATAAAATATTTGGTATAAAACCTCATAAAAATAGTGGTGGCACAGCAATTTTGCTGTGCCACCACTATTTTGGTGTATCAAACAAAACCATATTAAATGGTTCGAACCTTTAATCTGTTATCGGTAGTTAACGAATTGAAGGTCAACCTCCAAATCTGCACCTTTGAGCAACGCAATAACATCTTGAAGATCATCGCGTGATTTAGACGAAACTCGTAGTTCATCGCCTTGGATGGTTGCCTTAACTCCCTTAGCGCCTTCTTCGCGAATGAGCTTAGAAATCTTTTTAGCTTGGTCTTGGGCAATGCCCTCTTTAATAGAACACTCAATACGGAACTCTTTGCCAGAAGCGTATGGGGCACCGGCGTCAA
Source organism: Rothia sp. P7208 (assembly GCF_048512915.1). Lineage (NCBI taxonomy): Bacteria > Bacillati > Actinomycetota > Actinomycetes > Micrococcales > Micrococcaceae > Rothia > Rothia sp. P7208. Next base: position 285,970 of record NZ_JBLXXW010000001.1, on the reverse strand, counting down.
GAGACTTCAAAGAAATGCCGCGTTTGACAAGTTTTGACTGGAAAACGTCGAGTACAGCTAGGGCACGTTCTTCGGAGTTTGCTTTGATGAGGATTTTTTCTCCAGAGAAGTTAATATCGGCGCCTACTCCTCGGAAATCATAACGCTGTGAGACTTCTTTTTGAGCTTGATTCAATGCGTTAGATACTTCTTGCTTGTCGACTTTAGAAACAACGTCAAACGATGATTCGCTTGCCATAAGAAATACTCCTTTAGATGTATGAAGATGCGATTCTCCTGCTCTAGATAAAAGCAACGAGAAATATTGCATCGGCTGTTATAGATAACGGTACATGTTTTGCTCTGTTTCTGCTGGTGGTATACCAAAAAAATTGTTATGAATATGTGACCTAACTGTCAGCTAGTGTTCACCTTAAACAGCGATGATAGAGCTATGACAAAAAATCGTCGTGGTGACACTCCTGCTCAATGTGATGTTTTGAATACTCACAAGGACGTGAGCTCAGATATCTCAGAGCACCATGGTGTCGACCCATCATCTGATGAATCAGTTAAGAGCCTTTCGGCTGTAGAACCTTGTTTCTATGAGTCTCTTGAGACCTTAGGAGAAACTCTCGAAAGCGAGTATCTTGTGGAACGTTTTGAGGGTGTGAAACAGAACCTTATTCGGGAGATTCGTGGGCAAATGTGCACTGAGGAACAAGCCTATGCGTATCTAGAAAACTTTGAGATGAGGTTGTTGCAAGAACAAGAGCTGATGGCTCAGACTGTCTAGCTCCACACTGGAATGTAGTAACTTTTGTCACAAAATGCTGTTTCGGTTTTTGTTTTCACCAAATATCCGGTAGTGTAGTCATGTTCGCTCATGCGAATACCAGTCATTAGAAATAATGATTCTGGCAGATTACCCGAGCGGCCAAAGGGGGCTGACTGTAAATCAGCTGGCACTGCCTACGGGGGTTCGAATCCCTCATCTGCCACAAGCTAAAACCCACCTCCTAGGAGGTGGGTTTTCTTGTATCTATAAGCCGATATCTCATCTCTTGAGATAATAAAGAGCTGTTTATGCCTCTATTTTCTGCACTACGCTCACTCAGATATTCTTTGAGAGTGAAACCGTATTGTGCTAGATAAACATCTGCAGGTAGGGTGACAACTATGGCTACTATAGAAATAAATCAAGAAAACCTCACCGAAAAAGTACAGTCAAGCGACATCATGCTTCTGGACTTTTGGGCAGAATGGTGCGGTCCTTGCCAACAATTTTCTCCCGTGTTTGAGGAAGCCTCCGAAAAACACCCCGATATTACCTTCGGAAAAATCAACACCGAAGAACAACAAGAACTAGCAGCAGCAGCGAGTATCTCGTCCATCCCCACACTCATGGCATTCCGTGAAGGTGTACTCGTCTTCTCTCAGCCTGGCGCACTTAACGCAAAACAACTTGAACAAGTTATTCAAGCCGTACGCGAACTAGATATGGAAGAAGTTCACCAACAAGTTGCCCAGCAACAAGAAGCAGAAGAAAACTCCTAAACGGAGGTACACCACCATACTCGGTGTCTAACCTAAGACACTATAGGGGTGGGTTAATCCACTGCTCTTCTAGCGGATTAACCCACCCCTAATTTTTATATCTACTACCCTCTAAAGCGCACGAAAACTTCGGCGAAAAAGTTATCCTACATTCTGTACATGTTTGCTCAAGATTCTTTACCGCATAAGAGCACGCAACACCTTGGAGAGAACAACACCCCATGACAGCCACGGCAAAGACCTCAGACTCACAATCTGCTCAAGAACAGCCTCATCAATCTTTGCTGTCATTCATATCTACGTCTCGACTCACTGCATGGACTCTTGCGTTCGCCCTTTTCGCGTTCTATAGCCTGTACTCCTATTTTCAATATGTGCACTACCACACCCCCTCATGGGACTTAGGAATCTTCTCTCAACTAGCGCAAGAATATTCGCAACTACATTTTCCACCTATCGTAGACATCAAAGGATCAGGGTTTAACCTCTGGGGAGACCACTTTCACCCCATCTTGATAATTCTTGGACCCCTCTACGCGCTCTTTCCATCTCCAGCAACACTCCTTTACGTGCAGAACGCTTTAGTAGCGTATTCTGCTTATCTCCTCTGCCGTTACGCCCAACAGGTGATTCCTCCTATCGGAGCCATCACGCTAACTATCGCCTACGGGCTAAGCTTCGGCGTGCAAAATGCGGTATCAGTACAATTCCACGAAGTGGCTTTTGCCCTGCCTTTTCTCTGTGCCTCTTTAGGGAACATCGTCCTAAGCCAAAAGACCTCAGAATCAGTAAAAAACCTCAAACGAGCCTGCTACTGGGCGATGCCGATAGCTTTCGTCAAAGAAGACCTCGGTATCACAGTTGCTACGATTGCCCTCGTTATTGCTATTCGTGCTGGAACCATAACTTCCATCCACCAAAGACTATTTCCCTCTGCATCCTCGGCACTACCGGTACCACAACGTATGCTTCATGCAACACGTACCATTAATCGTCACGATGGTTCGTTGCATGCTGTACTGCTACTGTTCTGGGGAATTATGTGGTCGCTACTTTCTGTCCTCGTCATCCTGCCCGCCTACAACAGTGGAGGAGTATTCGACTACTCAGATAAACTCAACCTCTCTGAAATACTCTCGGATCCTTTACAATCTTTCGGACTGCTGTTCTACCCCTGGCAAAAAACTCTGACTCTGGTGTTGTTACTCTTCTCTGGAGTTTTTCTATGGGTCCTTTCCCCCTTGGCGCTTATCGCGTTACCGACAATACTCTGGCGTTTTCTATCACCGCATGAATCGTATTGGGCGCCAACCTGGCATTATTCTTTGGTCCTTATGCCCATTGTGTTTATGGCCCTGCTGGACGCACTTTTGTCGATGCACCGTTTTGCACCGTTACGTTATCTCAGCGCTAAAGCTCAACACCTTTTTGCTCTATCGACTCAACGTGCTCAAGAGCTAACTCGTACAAGCTTTTTATGGTTGGCGTTTCTTATCGTTATTGTTTCTTTCCCTTACCAACCATTATGGAAAATCACCCACACCGGCTTCCTATCATCTTCGTTGAGCGTTGAAGAGTATGAAAAACAACAAGCATTAGAATCTATTCCGGCCCATAGTTCCGTAGCTTCTGATTTATCTCTTTTGACATATCTCGTGCCCGAACACCAAGTTTTCTGGATTGGAGATAAGACACATAACGCCCATCCTCAATACGTTGTCATTGACCGTGCTGGGGGAGGATGGGGAAAATCTGCCCCCAAAGATCCTGCACATTATGCACGAAAATATTTTGGTGGAAACTATCGCGAATATCAGCGGTTTGGCACAATTTATGTACTCGAGAGAGTCGGGGCATAAACTGCTTTTAGTGTCGGTTCTGTCACCCGATTCCCTAAAACTTCGTTTTATACGGTAAGGTAAACAATGTACATTACCGGTTTCCCATAAACACAGATGCGCGCGCCGACCGACTGAAAACAGGCGCTTAATCAGAAACTGGCTAACAACTATCATGTTGTCAGCCTGAGAGAAACAGCTCGCTTTTATACGCGCAAACCTTTTAAAACACTCCGTCCGTTATCTCATTATGAGTTTTCATGGAGTTCACGTTTCCGCTGGAATTATTTTCACCGCGGAGGATATAAGGTAGCGCCGAATAGTAGATGGCGCACCCAACTACGCGAGCAGGGAGTCCCGGTTACCTGCACCCTAAAAATTGGGTGCAACCGACCCCACTTTGAAGTAGGAAAAATTGACAGAAAATAACTCTGCTGTTAAAGCAGAACTAGAGTTCATCGAGCCCACACACACCACCGAAAACCTCGTTGAAGAAACTACCGAGAAAAACACCGCAGAAGACGAAGGCATCAAATTTACTGACCTCGGTCTTGACGCACGTGTCTTGGCAGCTCTAGAAAAAGTTGGCTACGAAAAGCCTTCCCCCATCCAAGAACAAACCATTCCTTTGCTCCTTGAAGGACGCGACGTTGTTGGTCTAGCACAGACCGGTACCGGTAAAACTGCGGCTTTCGCTGTCCCAGCGTTGTCCCGCCTTGCAGAACTTTCTGACATCAACGGTGTTTCTAAAGCAACCCAGGTGCTTGTTCTTGCCCCCACCCGTGAACTCGCCCTACAGGTTGCTGAATCCTTCACCTCCTACGCCACCCACATGGACGATTTCACCGTCCTCCCCATCTACGGCGGTTCTCCTTACGGCCCTCAGCTTAACGGTCTACGCCGTGGCGCACAGGTCGTTGTTGGCACACCCGGTCGCGTTATCGACCACTTGAAAAAAGGCTCACTAGATCTCTCTGACCTTCAATACCTCGTATTGGATGAAGCCGATGAAATGCTCCGCATGGGATTCGCTGAAGACGTCGAAGAAATCCTTGCCCAGACTCCTAGCTCCAAGCAAGTTGCACTATTTTCTGCAACCATGCCGAAGACCATTCGCAAAATTGCTGATCAATACCTCAACGATCCTGCCGAAATTCGCGTAAAGTCTAAAACTTCTACCGCTTCTAATATTCGCCAGCGTTTCATTCAGGTCATGCACTCGCACAAGCTTGAAGCAATGACCCGAGTTCTTGAAGTGGGCAACTATGACGGCGTCATCGTGTTCGTTCGTACCAAAAAAGAGACCGAAGAACTCGCCGAAAAACTTAAGGCTCGCGGATACCAAGCTGCTGCTATCAACGGCGACATCCCTCAACAACTCCGTGAACGCACCGTTGATTCTTTGCGTGACGGGCGTGTAGATATTCTTGTGGCAACCGACGTTGCTGCTCGTGGTCTTGACGTAGAACGTATCTCCTTGGTCGTCAACTTCGACATCCCTCACGATACTGAATCATACGTACACCGTATTGGACGTACTGGCCGTGCCGGTCGTGACGGTGAAGCAATCTTGTTCATGACTCCTCGTGAAAAATACATGTTGCGTCAGATTGAAAAGGCAACTCGTCAAAAAGTTGAGCAGATGCACATGCCATCAGTTGATGACGTGAACGAGAATCGTAAGACTCGTTTCGCTCAACAAATTACTGACACCATCGAAACTGAAGACCTCTCACTATTCCGTGAAATCATCACGAAATACGAGAATGAAAACGACGTTGACGCTCTAGAAATTGCAGCTGCTTTAGCTGTTATTGCGCAAGAAGGTCGCCCCTTCTTTGTGGAAGAAATCCCAGAGATGAAGAACCGTCGTCGTGACCGTTTCGACGACGATCGTTCTGAGCGTTCTGAGCGCCGTGAACGTCGACCCCGCGGACCAGAAGCTGGAATGGTTGACTATAAGCTTCAGGTTGGCCATAACAACCGTGTGAACCCCGGTATGATTGTTGGCGCTTTGACCAACGAAGGCGGCATCAAAGGCTCACAGATCGGTTCTATCGACATCCGTAAGAACTTCACTGTTGTAGGGTTGCCCGAAGACCTTCCTCGCGATTTCTTCGACCGTCTCAAAGACACCCAAATTAACGGTGAATACGTTAATATCTCTAAAGACCGCGGACCACGTAGTGGCGGTGGACGCTTTGGCGGAGGAAACCGTGAAGGTGGCGGATACAACCGCCGTGACCGCGGTGGCGACCGCGGCGGTTATGGTGACCGTAACCGTTCAGACCGTGGCGGATACAACCGCCGTGACCGTGATTCTGGTTCTAAGCGCTTTGGCGATGACCGTGGTTTTAGAAAAAACCGTGGTCAAGGTAAAAAATATTAAGAGTAGTGGCGCAGAACACCTCAATATAGTGTGAAAATATTTGCGCCTTTCTTGGTGAGTACGGTAATGTATTCCCTGTTGCCCCGATAGCTCAGTGGTAGAGCGCCATCTTGGTAAGATGGAGGTCCCGGGATCGATTCCCGGTCGGGGCTCTGTATGAGTCTTGACATGAGGCACATACTTGGCGGTGTAGCTCAGCTGGTTAGAGCGCACGACTCATAATCGTGAGGTCGACGGATCGAGCCCGTCCACCGCTACTTCGCCCCGATAGCTCAGTGGTAGAGCGCCATCTTGGTAAGATGGAGGTCCCGGGATCGATTCCCGGTCGGGGCTCAGCAAAAAGCTCATTCAGATAATATCTGGATGAGCTTTTTTAGTAGCTCCTACGGTGTAGCACACAATGCTCTCGTCGTAGGAGCTTTCTTTGCTATCGTTCCATACAACATTTCATTATGATGGGTTATAACCGTGCATACCTCTCACCCCGTACGAAACTTATCAACAATCTTTATCGCTGCACTGATGCTCTTTTCTATGTTCTTCGGTGCAGGAAACCTCATCTTCCCGCCAGCCCTTGGCGCCGAAGCCGGAGAAAACTTTATTCCCGCACTCATTGGTTTTCTTCTGACAGGAGTCGCTCTACCTGTACTAGGTATCCTCGCTATCGCTATCTCTGGACGCGATATACACGACCTCGCCAACCGCGGTGGCGTAATTTTCGGTGTTCTTTTCCCCGTACTGGTATATCTTTCTATCGGTGCATTCTACGCATTACCACGTACTGCAGTCGTCAGCTTTTCCACTGCCGTCGTACCAATCTTTGGTATTGACTCTTTACCTGCTGCAGCACTTTTTAGCGCACTTTTCTTTGGGATAACTTTTGCTTTGTGCTTACACACTGGAACTATCGTTGATGCTCTTGGTAAAGTGCTAACCCCGCTACTTCTACTATTGCTTGCTGTACTCGTAATCTTAGGTATTTCAACCTTTAGTGGCGACGCACCAGCTCCTACCGAAAAATACGGTGAACACCCCTTGAGCATTGGCTTTATTTCTGGGTATCTCACCATGGACTCTCTGGCGGCCTTAGCATTTGGCATTATCGTGGTATCGTCCTTGCAACATAAAGGCATCCCTCAAGGGCGGGCGCTCACCCGTGGTGTGAGTATCGCTGGCATCATTGCTGGTGTTCTTCTCGCAATCGTTTATGCTGGTCTAGCGATTATTGGTGCGCATATTCCTCAAGGGCGTTCTTTTGAAGACGGTGCACAACTTCTCTCGTATGCTGCAGAGCAGACCATGGGAAGCTGGGGTGCTAGCATATTTGGGCTCATCGTCCTTTTGGCATGTTTGACTACTGCTGTTGGTCTTTTAGGTGCAACAAGCGAATTCTTCGCTAAATTAGTACCCGCTATTTCTTACCGTGTATGGCTAGTAATTTTCTCTCTGATTGCTTTTGCCCTATCAACCTTGGGACTGAGCGCAGTACTGATGGTTGCTGCTCCGATTATTGGGGTTCTGTATCCTGCCGCTATCACTTTGATTTTCTTGACTCTTATCGAACCCTTCACCGGTAAGAATCTTTATTGGACGTTCCGTGGTGCGTTGGGCGTAGCAGTAGCTTTTGCCAGCTTATCGGCGTTGAACACCTTAGGGTGGGGTTCTGCAATAATTGCGCCGCTCATTAGCTGGTCTCCTGGTTTCTCTCAAGAGCTAGGTTGGGCTGTGCCGACTCTCATTGCCGCAGTCATTGGCTTTGTTCTTGATGCTCGTTCGCCTCGTGCCCTGAAGAAAGCTACGGTATATAACGCGTAAAACAGTAACGGTTTCACCATTTTAGCTACGTAAATATTAAGAGGTGCTTGTGATACAGCTAGTATCACAAGCACCTCTTAACATGTATGGGGGGATGGGATAGAAGTTTTACCCTTCAGAGAGGGTTTGTACCGGTTCAACACGAGATGCCTTAAACGCGGGGTATAACCCTGCTAAAACACCAACAAGCAAACCGCTGAGCAACCCGATACCTATAGTTTCTGCACCGATAATAGGTGTCCACTGGTTGATGAGGCACACAACGGCAATGATATTGACGGCTAAAACAATGCCCGCAATTGTTCCAATGACACTGACCATGATGCTTTCGGCGGCTATCTGAAGAAGAATACCGCGAGGGTCTGTACCAATAGCAAGCCGTAACCCGATTTCTTTACGGCGTTCAATGACAGCTACAAGAAAAGTATTCATAATGCCAATAGCACCAATGCTAAGCGTCACTAACGACATCGCGATAAGGAGGTTCTTCTGCTGCGTATCTACCGCATTTCGAAGGGTTTTCGGCTCAGGTGGTAAGACCGCGGTAAATTTTCCTGGGCGGTCTGGAGAAATCGTATATACGGCTTCTTGCCCTACCTGATTTGTTGCACCCGGGTCTGTCGCGAGAATAATCTTCAGTGGTTCTGTACTGATACTGCCAGCATCTTTTAACGTGAGCTTTGAACCTAATGGAACATAGATGGAAGCATAGGTTTCAGATAGTGAAGGATTCTCTGAAACGACGCCAATAATGCTGATAGGAACACCCTTAACGTAAAGATATAAACCTTCTGACCACGTGATGTTGAGCCTTTGTAATAAACCTTCCCCGACAACAGCAACCTGATCGGCTCTTTGGCTATGGCCTTGGTCGAAAAGTCGACCTGCAATAAGGTTTTGTCCTTGTGCAACAAAGACGCTGCTTGTTGCACGATATACAGAGGCGTCGACAGGCGTTGTTCCCTGAAAATAGTTCGCCTGTCCCAACACAGGGGCAGACGTCACGATAGCCCCCGATACTACTTGCTTCATTAACGCAACGTTTTTAACTCCGTGAAGATTTTTGAGGTTCTTATAGGGTGCAGATTGCTCTAACTCAAGAATTTGCTCTTGAGTCATCGGAGTTTTTGAAGTCTCCTCTAACGTGACGCGCTGAGCAAGAAACACATCGAATGCGTCCGAAAGCTGCCCCGAGATAGTTGCTGTAAGCCCCACCGTCAAAACTAATGAAGCAATACCTAAAGCTACTGCAAACATCGTAAAAAGGTTACGTCTCATGCGATGTATCGACGCGTCAAAAGCTTCTTTGATACTTGCAACAAACCACCGTGGACGGTTCATTTCTATTGCGTGCACCGGTACAACAGAAGAATCTTTGACTCGTTGAGCAGTATTGGCAGAAGGACGATAACGAGTATCCTCGACCAGCCTGCCTGATTCAACACGTAAACAGCGGTCACATTCTCGCGCAACATCGCTATCGTGTGTGACCACAATGGTCGTTTGCTCTTCGCCTGTGACCTCTCGTAGTAATGCGATAACTTCTTGGGTTCGTTCTGCGTCTAAAGAGCCTGTGGGCTCATCACATAAAAGAACCTTTGGTTCTGTCACCAGTGCTCTAGCAATGGCAACACGTTGTTTTTCGCCGCCAGAGAGGGTATTAATTTTTGCGTAAAGACGGTGCGATAACCCAAGCCGTTCAATAATGGCTTTCACTCGTTCTGCACGTTCTTGCGGTGGTACACCTTGGTATATCAGTGGTAGTTCAACATTTTTAAAGACATTTTTATGGTCAATGAGGTGAAATGCCTGAAAGACAAACGCAATTTTATGCAGTCTAAGGAGCGCTCGCTCTTTGGCGTTAAGGGCTGAGGTATCTTCTTCGTCTAGAACATAGGTTCCTTCATCGGGAGTTGATAGTAACCCGAGGATGTTCAATAGGGTGCTTTTACCAGAGCCAGAAGGCCCAAGGATGGCGATTACCTCACCATAATTGAGGGTGAGATTGAGCTGTTCAAGGACGGTGATGTGCTCTTCGCCTTGAACGAATCCTTTGGAGAGATTCTCAGCGATGACGCTATGTTCTTGAGTCGTCATAGAATCTATGCACCTACCGGTATTTTGACGTGTTCTCCGGGGGCGAGCTCGTGTCCTTGGGCAGTAATTGCGCTTTTACCTTCTGCCGAGAAAATCACCTGAATAGGGATTTCCTCTTCAGAATCCCCTTTGACGAGAGTGATTTTATCGGTTCCATTTCGGTTGAAGATTGCTGAGGTTGGTACAACGAGCTGGTCTTCTGGCGCTTCTTGTAGGACGAGCACTCCTCGAACGGTTCCTTCGTTGGTGGAGAGTTCTTCGGGGATATTGAGAACAAGCTTTTTCTTCTCTTGAGGTGCGTTGATGACTGGTGGCGCACCTTCATTGTGTGGGCGTGCTTGTTCTGGTGCGTTATCGGTATTTTGCTGTTGGGTGGGGGTGGTGAGTCGGGCTGTGTATTCGGTGTTAGAGAATGCGGGGAAAAGAATTTTCTGCCCGTCTTGTGCTTCGGGGGTGAGTTCTCCTGATGGGCCGGTGCACAGGAGTTCTTTGGTGCCAGCAGCAATACGTGCTAGTGGCTCAGTTTGAGCGTCTCCGGTGCTTCGTGGTGCGCTAATGACGGTGGATGGTTCGCTCAGGACAATAAAACCTGAGACAGGGATAGTGTCTTCGTTCTTTAGCGGTGGGTACCCAAAACCCGCGTAGAGGGCGTTGAGAGCACGGTACGTTTCGGCGGTGATAGTGGCACCTTGATTTCCCATCAAGCCGAGCTCTTGAAGGTTGTTGTTGAGTAGTTCGGCATCGGGACCAGAGTCTTCAAGATGTAGGTCTCGGTAGAGGGAGAATCCTCCAATGAGTGCAATTACAGGGGAGCCGTTGATATCTGCTAGGTGTGATCCTTGACGGAGTACCTCACCTTGGACGATATCAATATTGGTGTATTGTCCGTTGGGAGCGATATTGCGGGGCTGTAGATTTGTTGTGCCACTGTACCCAGGTGTGCAGATGACGTCAGTAACGGTGCGTAGGCGTTCTTTAGTGACTTCTGCTGTAACGGTTGATGGGGGTGGGGCAGCTGCTTCTGCTGCTTTTTGGGCGGTTGTTTTAAAGCTCATAGCAAGAATGAGCGAACCGATGGTGATAGCGCAGAGAATCACTACGAGGAGAATGACCCAAAGCTTGGATTTTTTGGTAGCCGTCATGAGATGTCTTTCTGCTCAGGGGCGCAACGTGTAGGGAAGGGACACAACACGATATGAGTTGGGGTTTCACTTGTCGTAGTGAAACCCCAACCTGAATATCTATTGTTTATGGTGTTTGCTGAATGATTTTGGGTGCGTTTTCTTCAGCAGTTTTCTTTGCTTGGGCGATATTTTCAATCAAAGCTGGTTTATCGTTGAGCAAAGTCGTGTAATAAGCGTTAGATAGTGTTGCCATTTTTTGATCGTAGCCAGTTTTTTCACGGCATTGTGCATCTTGTACGGCTGATTCAACGGATGAATCATGTTTTCTGGCTTCAAACGTATTAGGGACGTCTTGATGAAAATCTTCTTTCATGCACTGTGACCACTCTTGTTCAATTGTTTTTACTTGAGGGTCTTTCCAGATTGCTTGGCGGTACGGCTCTACGATGGCGTGCGGACCTCCCACAAAAATAACACCGGCTTCAGGTGTGCCAAAAACTTCTTGATAGCTTTGGGCAAGACAACCGTCCTTAGCGATAGCGCCACCTATGCCTTCTACGCTAACACTACCGTTCATGGGGTTTCCCATGATAAATTCTTGGGCATTAGGACTGTCTTGTTGGCTGATAGATTCTTCAATATCCCTGTCTTCAGATGTGTAGCCGTGCTGACGCGCATGTTCGAGAGAAAGCGGCGAAAAAGTTTCTTTTTGAACGTTATAGGTGGAGAGCGGAACCTCTACGATATGTGCCCCATGCTGAGCAACACACTGAATCAACGCCTTTTGCTGCGCCTTATGCATTGTTTCGGTCACAGAGAATAACTGATTAATTTTCTCCATCGCCTGCGGGTCAGGATTTTGCGCTGGTTTGATATCTGCCGGTGCGACTTGCGATGCTGAATTCTTGGCATCGTCATCGTGTGTAGAAGATGAACATGCAGAAAGAGCAATCAACGGGGCTAAGCATAAGACGGTTAGGGAGCTACTGATTTTGTTTCGATTCATGATGAAGTAAACCTTAAAAAGTGCACCTCTGTAGTGTATCTATAGAGTATGGTGTAGATACACTACAGAGGTACTATCTGCAATTCTAATTGGGTAGTAAATTCTTAGCGTCTTACGTAGTCAGCTCGGTCGTTGAAACCGGAGTTAGAAAGATTGTGTTCGTACCAGCCCGCAGGAAGATAACGGGTTTCTTCCTGTCCCCACCAACTTCTATCACCAAGGTATTCTGTAGCGTATCTATTGGCGTTAATCCAAGACGTAACTCGGTCATGCAGCCCACCAACAAGGTCGGTGTAAGTAGCGTAACCGCTAATAGTCTGCGATGCGCCGTGGAACCACTCGTGTTCATAAACACATACGTTTGATGTTGGGCAAGCATAGACTGACGCATTGGCAGCAGGAAGAGATACAAGGGACCCTGTTCCTAACGCAACGGCAACTCCAGAGGCAGCCAAGGTTTTCTTTGCTAGTGAGCTGTACGACATGGCTCATTCCTTACTGAAAATAGATAGTGATATTTGATGAACAAAATAAATGCATTTACATGACTAGAGTGTTTTGCGTTACTATTTGTTCATGACTCAAACCATACCCCTATATTTTTAAGTAAGTCAAGGAAATTCTAAGAAAAAATATTTTTAAGAAATAAAATTATCTAGATTTAAGTTGCTTGCCAGGGCGGTATTTAGTTTCTTTGTAAAGATTTTCTATTGCTGAATTACACTATAAATTAAGTGACAACTTGCTCATTGAAAATAGCCTAGAAAACACAAAATGTCTGGCAAAAATAGGTCATCTTCACCTCAAAGCTATAGACTAAGACCATGCCCAACACCCAAAAAATTAACCCCGAAATCCTCGGAAAAACATACACTAACAACACCCCCTACACCGTTGGAAAAGAACACATCCGAGAATTTGCGCACGCAACACAAGCACAATCACCCCTACACCACGACACCAAAACCGCACAAAAAGCCGGCTATCGTGACATCATTGCACCACCAACCTACGCCATCATCTTGGCACAACAAGCAGATAGCCTACTCATTCAAGACCCAGAATCAGGCATTGACTTCAGCAGAGTCGTCCACGCCGACCAACGATTCACCCACCACCAACCCATCACCGCCGGAGATAACATCATCACCTCCGTGCACGTAGAAAACCTCCGCATGATCGGCACTAGCGCAATGCTCACCACACGTGAAGAACTACACACCACCGATGGCGAACTACTGAGCACCTGCACCACCTCACTACTCATTCGAGGAGAATAACCATGAAACCAACCTTCAACACCCTCGAAAAAGGCGAGAACATCGGCAACACAAGCTTTTCTATCAGCCGAGCCGACCTCATCAAATACGCAGGAGCATCAGGAGACTACAACCCCATCCACTGGAACGAACGGTTCGCACAATCCGTAGGACTACCAGGAGTCATCGCCCACGGAATGTACACCATGGGGCTAGCCATCAACCTCGTCAGCGAATGGGCAACCGACCCCGGCGCCATCATCGACTACCAATGCCGTTTCAGCAAACCCGTCATCGTTCCCGACGCACCAGCACAACAAAACCCCCAAGAACCCACCGCAACCGTGCACGTTTCAGGAAAAATTGCGGAACTCTACCCCGACACACAACAAACACGAGTAGACCTCACCGTCACCACCACAGACGAAAACGGCAAAGAACAAAAAGTTCTCCTCAAAGCACAAGCCATCGTACAACTCTAAAAACAAACAACTTCACACTACTGGTCGAAAGGGCATCCGGTTGGTTTCAACCCCTCTGAGCAGAAAAGACATCAACACCTGGTACCGAGCTATTCTGGCAATATTCTTTGCCAGCGGACTAGCATTATCGGGGCTGCTAGCACGCCTACCCGATATCGCTCACGGGCTAGAACTCTCTGCCGGACCCATGGGACTACTCCTACTCGCCCAAACACTCGGCTCATTCCTCGCCGTCACCGTCTCAGGAGTACTCGTCTCACGCTTTGGCGCTAGACGTTGCTTAAAATTCTGTTACTCAATTTCCACCTGCGGTCTAGCAGGAGTCGGCATTGCAGTACACCACAGCAACATCCCCCTCGCCGTCATCTGCCTCAGCACCATAGGCCTAGGTAGTGCCGTCTCAAACGTCTCAGCTAATGTCCAAGGCGTCGCTGTCGAAAGAGCCTTAGGACGCTTCGTCACCTCCACCATGCACGGCTTCTTCTCTATTGGAACCGTCATTGGGGCACTGCTGAGCGCCCTCGACACTCAACTTGGGATACCATTCCTCTGGCACAGCATCTACTTCGCTTGCCTTATTGCCATCATCGTTGCATACTCCATCTCACAATGCCACAGCGAACACTACGGGGCAGAAGATACCCACACCATGCAACAAGTATCCTCCTACAAAGTACGCGACGCATGGCGCGACAAACACACCATCTTCATCGGATTATTCGTCCTCGGAATGGCGCTCGCCGAAGGTTCCGCCAACGACTGGGCAGCACTAGCACTCACTCAAGAATATGGAGCAGACGCTACCACCGGTTCCATTGGCTACGCCGTATTCGTTGGAGCAATGACCTTTGGACGGCTGAGTGGAACATGGTTCCTTAACCGTTACGGTAGAGTGCCCGTCATACGTGCCACTTGCACCTTAGCCCTATGCGGGCTGAGCATCTTCATCTTCGCCCCAAACGTCCTCATCGGATTCTTCGGGCTACTCATCTGGGGTATCGGTGTTTCGCTTGGATTCCCCACCGGCATGTCAGCCGCCTCAGACGATCCTCACAAATCAGCGGTGCGCGTCTCAGTCGTATCAACCATTGGATACGCAGCCTTCCTCGGCGGACCACCACTACTTGGACTACTCGGAGAACACTTCGGTATCCGCCAAGGACTCTCTATCGTTCTCGGCTTCATCCTCCTCTCCATGTTCCTCACCAAACACCTCAGACCACCAGAAAAAACCACACAACACCGCCCCATATACACCGAATCTTTGCCCATAATAACTTCGATACAGGTTCATTCAGAACAGAATGAACAACCGCCACGCACGCTAGACTAGAGAACGTGAATGAAATGTTGTTGAAAGAAATAACCACCGCAGAAGTTGGCGGACCCGCAAAAACCTATATTCGCGCATCCTCCGAAGCAGACATCATTAACGCGCTCAAAGATATACAGCAACGCTCAGATGCTCTTCTAATTATCGGTGGAGGCTCAAATATCCTCGTCTCAGACGAAGGCTTCAACGGAACAGTACTCCATATTGTCTCCGAAGGCATAGAAATCCTTGACGCTGATAGCAACGAAATAGCCGTCACCGTCCGTGTACAAGCTGGACACTCCTGGGACGGATTCGTAGAACACGCAGTGAACGAAGGCTGGTCTGGGGTAGAAGCGCTCTCTGGTATCCCCGGAACCGTTGGCGCAACCCCCGTACAAAACGTTGGCGCCTACGGCTCTGAAGTAGCGCACACTATCACACAGGTACGCGTATGGGATAGAAACACCAACGAAATCATCACTTTCAGCAACGAAGAACTCCACTTCTCCTACCGAGACTCACTCCTGAAACAACACATGTCTAACGGGCTCTCCCGCTATGTTGTGCTCAGCGTCGTCTTCACCCTCGAAAAACGAGCAGAATCTGCCCCCATCCGATACGCAGAACTAGCCCGACAACTCGGAGTTAATGCAGGAGACCGAGCAGAACTACAAGACGTACGAGAAAAAGTGCTGATGCTACGCGCATCAAAAGGAATGGTGCTAAACCCACAAGACCGAGATACCTATTCCACCGGCTCCTTCTTCACCAACCCCATTATCGACAACACCCAGCTCAAAAATCTTCCACAAAACGCGCCACAATACCCCGTCTACGATGTACAAGGAAACCTCATCGACGGCAAAACTAAACTCAGCGCGGCATGGTTGATAGAGCACGCCGGATTCTCCAAAGGTTTCGGGCTAGACCGCGAGCACAACGACATCTGCGGTGCTAGAGCATCACTGTCAACAAAACACACTCTGGCCATCACCAACCGCGGAAACGCGCAATGCCAAGACATCCTAGCCATTGCTCGTACCGTACGTGAGGGCGTAACCCAAAAATTTGGTGTCCATTTAGTACCAGAACCCGTCATGGTCGGCGTAACGCTAGACTAACTCACCAGCATTTATCGGAAACTCACCAGCTTTTTAGGATATAAATAGTTTTTACACTCCTAACGATGAGCGCTTGATAAAAGTGGGAAGGCCTAAAAACAATGTCTTTAGACCAAGAAATTAATGAGAGCCAAGATAGCAAAATCCACCAAAAACTAGCGAAGCTACGAAACTTTATGAGCAAACACCCGCTACTTTTGGTCATACACCGTTTCATCGTTATTACGCTAGGACTCCTCTGCATTCTCGCCGGAATCGTTATGCTCGTAACACCCGGTCCAGGATGGCTCTTCATCTTCCTCGGCATGGGGTTATGGGGCACCGAATTTGCGTGGGCACACCGCCTCAACCTCTGGGCTAAAGCAAAAGTTATTGGTATCTGGCGCCGTTTTAAAGCACGATCTGAAGAACGTCGCCAACGAAAAAACCAAATATAAAACCTACACACCATAAAAATACGCGGTATGTGACGAACTCTCTCAGAACAGTCAAATACCGCGTATTTTTATCAAGAAGCTACACCCGCCACAACAACATGAGCAAGGCGAACAAAAACCCTCTTATAGCTTTCCCGTCACAATATTGAGCATACGGCGTACCGGCTCAGCAGCACCCCACAATAATTGGTCACCTACCGTAAAAGCACTCAAATACTCTGGCCCCATCGACATCTTCCGCAAACGCCCAACCGGAATTTCCAAAGAACCAGAAGCAGCAACCGGAGTCAAATCACGCATAGAATCCTCACGAGTATTCGGAACAACCTTAGCCCACGGATTATCCTCATCAATCAAACGCTCAATCTCAGCCAACGG
The DNA here is from genome assembly GCF_048512915.1 of Rothia sp. P7208. Classification (NCBI taxonomy): domain Bacteria; kingdom Bacillati; phylum Actinomycetota; class Actinomycetes; order Micrococcales; family Micrococcaceae; genus Rothia; species Rothia sp. P7208. Next base: position 269,173 of record NZ_JBLXXW010000001.1, on the reverse strand, counting down.
GATATCCTCCGTAAGTTTGAGCGTCAAAGCCTGAGAATGAGAGCGCATCGTCGCAATACGCACACACAAACCATCCATCAAAATCCGCTCATCATCGGAAAGCCCCAGAATCTTCTGCGTCTCAACTTCAGCTTTCCATTCTTCACGAGACTGCCCCTGACCCAAATCGCTATCAATCCACGGAATCAACGAACCTGCCAATGGCACACCAAATTGTTCAGTATCTAGCTGACCAGAACGCTGCTTTGCAAGAACCTGACGGTCAATATCCAAAATGGCTGCGGCAGGGTCGTCAAGATCCGCACTGACCTCAGCCGACACATCACGGAATTGCTTGAGAACCTCACGCATATGGCGGGCACCGCCACCAGAAGCTGCCTGATAAGTCATCGAACTAGCCCACTGAACAAGACCGTTCTTGAATAAACCACCAAGACCCATCAGCAAACAGGAAACAGTGCAGTTACCGCCCACAAAATCTTTAACACCCGATTCAAGGGCACGGTCAATCACATGACGGTTCACCGGATCAAGAACAATCACTGAATCATCGTTCATACGTAAAGTGGACGCTGCATCAATCCAGATACCGTCCCACCCGCGTTCGCGCAACTGGGGATGTACTCGTGAAGTATAGTCGCCACCTTGAGTGGTGAGAATGACACGATGACGCGCTAAATCCTCAATATCATACGCATCATGAAGAACACCGTTGGATTCTGCCCCTTTAAACGAAGGAGCTGGTTGACCTGCCTGAGAGGTGGAATAGAAGACGGGAGTAATACCTGAAAAATCGTCTTCTTCTTCCATACGTTTCATCAGCACAGACCCAACCATGCCACGATATCCAACAAAAGCTACTGAGTCACCGGTCGTAAAATTCATAGGGACAGTCTACCGCGCCTGAAGGAACAGAACCGAACCTACGGTTCATATATTGGTCAGAACACCCCGCATTATGAACGAATAAGACGCTCAATGACACAACGAACAGGGCTGTTCTTCTCACCGGCGCGAGGGCTAATCCACCCCTGCTCACTGACGAAAGACCGGATTGTCTCAACAGCAGCAAAAGATTGTTCATCAATGATGGGAGCGAACACGTCAGCGTCTTCTACCGCAACATCAAAGGTGGTGCGAAGAATCTGCTCAACAGCACCGGAACGTACTACCGGTAAATCGGTACGGTGAAGTGCCTGCTCAAATAATTGTGCACCGCCGATAAGCCAAATATTCTGCGCTGTATCATCGTCTTCTGAAATAGCCTGACAGGGGGCACCGACGTCAAACTTTTCTGGAGTAGCAGCACCTTCAAGAGCCTGCTCTAAAGAACCTACCCACAACGCACCATCACGCTCAACCGGCGCACTAATAGAACGAGAAATAACAATATTAAAACGGTTCGGCAGCGGACGGAACGCCTCGGGGAAAGACTCCCACGTCTTACGACCCATCACCACAGCTGACCCTGTTGTACATTGCCGGAAGAAACGCAAATCTTCGGACACATGCCACGGCATAGTGCCCTCACGTCCCATCGCTCGGTTTGCTGCCTGAGCCCAAATAGCGTGAAGAACAAAACTACTCATAACGGGTATTCCTTAGCCAGAATAACCTGACGCCTAAACGGCGATAGGCGCTTTAATGGTTGGATGCGGGTCATAACCTACAAGCTCAAAATCTTCGTACTCGTAGGTTTCTAACGTAGCATCACGAATCTCTAAAGTGGGGTAGGGACGAGCCTCTCGCGAAAGTTGCTCTCTCACCTGTTCAAAGTGGTTGGAATAAATATGGCAATCTCCACCACTCCAAATAAACTCACCAGGAACCATTCCCACTTCTTTAGCAATAATATGTGTCAAAAGTGCATAGGAGGCAATATTGAACGGTACACCAAGGAACATATCAGCAGAACGCTGATACAACTGGCAGCTTAACTCATCAACACCATCTGGATGGTGAGTAACATAAAACTGAAAGAGAGCGTGACAAGGAGGCAACGCCATCTGGTCTACTTCTGCAGGGTTCCACGCCGAAACAATATGACGGCGAGAATCCGGAAAATTCTTTAATGACTCAATAACTTGCGCAATCTGATCTACACTATGCCCGTCAGGAGTTGGCCAGCTACGCCATTGCACACCATATACGGGGCCTAAATCACCGTTTTCATCTGCCCATTCATCCCAGATGGTGACACCGCGCTCTTGTAACCAACGGACGTTAGAGTCTCCGCGCAAAAACCATAGAAGCTCTAAAACGACTGACTTAAAATGAACACGTTTTGTGGTGATGAGGGGAAAAGACTCCCTCAAATCAAAACGCATCTGCCGACCAAAAACTGAGCGGGTGCCTGTACCGGTACGGTCTGCTTTATCTTGTCCCTGCTCCATAATCTCGGCTAATAAATCTTCATAAGGGGTGGGAACAGGCTGTGCAGATGACATATCTTCACAGGATGTAGGAATGGATGAGTTAGACGCTGGAGCAGAAGAGAACATAGGAAAATCTGGTAGACAACAATAAAATTAGATACCAGTTATCTTATCCTACGTAAAATAAGAATAACCTCTCTCCTAGAAAAAGAGAGAGGTTAACAACACACCTAATATGGTGAGCTGATTAGTCGTCAAAAGAACGAATACGCTCCCACGAGACAATACGCGTAGGACGTAACTTACTGATATGAAGCACCAACAACTCACCCAACTCTAAACGTGGGTCACGAGAAGGAAAATTTTTGGCTACAGACTGAGGAACACTCTTTGCAAAAACCTCAACAACCGTCGGCAAAACAGGACGATGAGTACACAAAGCCACCGGATATTCCTTATCGAAAAGTGATTCCACAAAACGTACAACACGTTTAGGATGACGATGATGAGAATCTTCTGTCAAAGTAGATTTCTCTTTGATAGTGATACCCGTATTTTTAGTGTATGCAGCCACTGTTTGCATACAGCGTTTCCACGGTGAAGAATAAATTTTTTGAGGAGCCCAAGCCTGTAAAAGTCGGCATACCGATAATGCTTGACGTTTTCCCGTTGCCGCTAACGGGCGTTCCCCCTCGGCAGCTGTCCACGTTGAACGTGGTTTAGCTTTTGCATGACGAATCACCACAAGAGAACGAGTTGCAAGATCTTTTTGTTCCCAAAGACGAACTAACGCTTCAAGAGGTTCTTGATCTGTTTCGTTGGTTAGCATGGTAAACGCCTGTTCTGGCGTGACCCAGCGCAATTCATCTACCTCACCCATATCGGCGTGAGGCTTTGTGGCAGCAGATACTTCCGCCGCCCAATAGTAAACATGTTTTGTTTTACGTTTAACAGGGTATTCTGTGCGGGCCAGAGGCACCCCAAGAGTAACGTCTAACCCCACCTCTTCACGGACTTCACGGATAGCAGTTTCAGCAATTGTTTCGCCACTATCTTGTTTGCCTTTAGGCCACGACCAATCATCATAGCGAGGGCGGTGGATGATGAGAGTCTCTAAACGCTCATGCTTATAACGCCAGACGATACATCCTGCTGCCGTAACAGGTACTTCGTTATCGCTAACACGTGTCACCGAATAATCGTCATCACAACGATGAGCAGAATACACCGACTCTTTTGCCATAGCGGAGGGGCCTTACCTGTGTGTGAACAAAGAATGTCTTGTGGAAGAAAACCTTCCACAAGACATTCTAAAGAACCAAAGCGTACAAATGATAATCCGCTTACGACTCAAACTCTAAAAAGTTATTATTTTCCTTGTCGACGCTCTCGAGATTCCAAATAATAGGATTGAACATCTGTTAGCGGATTGCCATCCTGATCCAGATAATGACGTTTCCACGTACCTTGACTATCAAGGTGCCAGCTTGAGGTGCTATCTGAAACATAGAGGTCAAACATATCCAACAGATATTGTTGGTGGGCCTCATTCTTGATAGGGACTAACGCTTCTACACGACGATCAAGGTTGCGGTGCATCATATCTGCAGAACCGATAAAAATTTTCGGTTCTGAACCATTAGCAAAGGTAAACACACGAGAATGTTCTAAGAAACGCCCCAAAATGGAACGCACCTGAATGTTCTCTGATAAGCCCAGAACTCCAGGACGTAAAGAACAAATGCCACGGACAACAACATTGACCTTAACACCGGCTTGAGAGGCGCGATAGAGAGAGTCAATAATTGCTTCATCCACCATGGAATTACATTTAATCTGAATCTTTGCTTCTCGACCAGCAAGCTGATGTTCAATCTCACGGTTAATATGCTCAATCAGCCCAGAACGAATAGAATGTGGCGCCACAAGCAACGACGTATAACTTGTTTTGGGAGCATATCCTGAGAGCTGATTGAACAGACGTGAGACATCTTCTGTAATTTGTTCATCACAGGTGAGCAGACCCAAATCCTCATAGAACCGTGCAGTAGAGGGATGATAATTACCCGTACCGATATGGCAGTAACGACGGAGCTTGTCGCCTTCTTTACGAACAACCAGCGAAAGTTTACAGTGCGTTTTAAGCCCCACAATGCCATAAACCACATGGACACCAGCACGTTCTAGCTTACGCGCCCATTTAATATTGGCTTCTTCATCAAAACGTGCCTTGATTTCGACAAGAGCAAGTACCTGTTTACCGGCTTCAGCAGCTTCAATCAGCGCATCCACAATCGGAGAATCTCCAGAAGTGCGGTACAACGTCTGCTTAATGGCCATAACATTCGGGTCTGCAGCTGCCTGTTCCAAAAATGCTTGAACACTCGTTGCAAAAGAATCATAAGGATGGTGGAGCAGCACATCATGTGAACGTGTTGCCGCAAAAACTTTTGCAGCTTTTGAGGTTTCGTTCTCATTGAGCCATCGTGAAGTGTGAGCAACATGCTTAGGATAATGCAAGGCTGGACGATTAGCTTTAACAATGGGGCTCATACCACGCAAATCTAAAGGCGCTGGTAGCTTATACACTTCAGATTCTTCGATGCGTAGCTCAGAGATGAGCAAAGATAGCGTATAGGGGGTGATAGTGTCTTCAACCTCTAGACGTACCGGAGGGCCGAAACGACGACGGAGCAACTCTTTTTCGAGAGCTTTGAGCAGGTTTTCTGCATCATCTTCTTCAACCTCTAAATCTTCGTTACGGGTTACACGGAACGCATGCTGTTCAACAATTTCCATGCCGGGGAAGAGATAATGCAAGTTATGAGAGATAACTTCTTCAAGGGAGATAAAACGTGCTTCACGTGAAGGAGAGTTCAGCGCACGAGACCCATCTAAAGAGATCATACGATCAATTTGATCGGGAACTTTCAGACGCGCAAAGAGGGATTTGCCGCTTTGCGGACTACGTATGACGACCGCAAGATTCAACGATAGCCCCGAAATATAGGGGAAGGGGTGTGCTGGGTCTACAGCCAACGGAGTAAGAATAGGAAATACCTCAGATAAGAAGTATTGGGTGAGGCGTTTTTGCTCTTCTTTGGTGATGTCTGACCAGCGGACAAGATAAATATTCTCTTGTGCCAGTGCAGGGAGAATTTCTTGATGGAAACAACGGTGCTGACGTTCCATCAGCTGATGGGCAGAGTCTGCAATCTGTTCCATTTGCGCGTCTGCCGATAGGCCAGCGGGGGTGGGAACAGCAATACCTGTTGCAATACGTCGACGTAAGCCTGCTACGCGCACCATAAAGAATTCATCGAGGTTTGACCCAACGATGGATAAGAAGTTGAGACGCTCAAGCAAATATAAATCGGGGTCTTCTGCTAACTCTAAAACACGAGTATTAAAATCTAGCCAGCTTGTTTCTCGATCTAAGAAACGTTCTGGGCCGAAGTCTCCTTGAATATCTGGAAGCACAAGTTTCTCTACCGCCTCAATGCGGTCTCCTTGAGTTTTTGCACGTTCGATTTTGCTAATATCTGTGACGATATGCTGAGAATTCTCCTCAGCAGCTATCGGACGCTGACGCTGAACTTTTTCGGCCATGATGTTCCTTTCAACGGTAGAACAACGGGTATATGTAAGTTTTATAAAAATGAGCTCAGGTGTTTAGTGTGCTGTTATGGCATACATAATGTCGGTAGAAAGAGACTCAAAACCTATCTGACGGTAAAGATTCCACGCGGCATGGTTTTCTTCATCGACATATAAAATAATTCGGTTCAAAGACGAGCCGTCTTTGAGTCGTGCTTGTGCCAGATAGTTCATCCCCTCAAATAAGAGTGCCTTACCAAGATTTTTTCCTTGATGTTCAGGGGATATCGCAAGAACATAGACTTCGCCTTCTCGAAGCTTTTGATGTTCTTGTCCTGCCGGTATTTTGGTCCAATGAAAACCTGCAAGTTGTGGTGTCTGTTTTTGGCCATCTTCTAGGGGCTGTATGGTTTCAAGAAGTAAGAAACCCTCAGCGTTAAACCAATCGGCGTGGAGCCTTTGAGCTAAGTCTTCTGCGGTAAGTGATCCTTGCTCTGGGTGTTGTGCGAAGGCCTGAGCGTTAAGCTCTAGCCACTGCTGGTTATCAGTACCTGGAATAAACGGACGCACCGTGTACTCTGCTGAAATAGGGTTGTGTTGAACTAATTTTGATAGTTGCTGACGAGAGCTTGGTGTGAGCTCAAATTCAAGCTGGTGTAGACGTCGTACCGGCTCGAGGCCATGACGTTGCGCTAAATGCGTAGAACGTTCAATGAGCTGTTGTCCCTGTTCTGCACGAACCTGATGCGCCCACGCTACGCGAGTATAGTGCGGGTAATCTGTGTCGATACGCTCAAAGAGCTTTTGTGTGAGCACCGAACCAAGACCTTGCCCTCGATATTGTGGGTGCACACCCCCCTCTATAAGAAGTTGTGTCCCTTCAACGTTTAATGCAAGAAACACCCCTATGAGGGTCGTGCCCTCATACATGCTGACCCCCACCATGGGCGATGGCTCTTGCCCTGAGCTATGGCAGATTCTATCGACCAGAAGAAGAGACTGCTCTGAGAACGGGCACGTCCCTTCTAAGCTGAGTAAAGATTGGGCAAAATCGTGTATTGACCGTGAGAGAGCAACAGTGCAGGTGTTAAACTCTTGCACTTCGCGATAAGACATGACAACGTCACCGGATTCTTTACGTATAGATATAGAGGACAAATAACTATCCTCTTAACTCTACCGTGAGTGATGGTTTATGAAGCGAACAAGACGCCACAATGAGATGAGAAGATCCCCTAAAATCTCGTTAAACAACCAGTGAACAGGGCATAACCTACGATTCTCAACGGTTTAGGAACGTGGAGCGTTAAAACTATATCCAACATTGCGCACAGTCGAAATGAGGTGCTCATGCTCAATCCCTAATTTTGAGCGTAAACGACGGATATGCACATCTACTGTACGAGTGCCACCAAAATAATCGTATCCCCACACTTCTGATAGCAACTGACTACGAGTAAAAACTCTTCCCGTATGTTGTGCCAAGAACTTGAGCAGCTCAAACTCTTTATAGGTAAGGTTCAAAGGAGTCCCGTGCAAACGGGCAGTATACGATGCCTCATCGATAGTGACAGAACCGCTTCGTATTACGGTTGAGTCTTCGACTTCTTGCTCTATATGAGCGGTAACAAGACGCAAACGTGCTTCTAACTCTGCAGGCCCTGCAGAATCAAGAATGATATCATCGACCATCCACGTGTTAGACACTGCCGCCATACCGCCTTCGGTCAGCACCATGACAACAGGAACACTTAAACCGGCAGCCTTGAGAAGCTGAGCCGTATTGCGAGCTGTTACAAGCGCCTCTCTGGCATCAATAAACACCACATCAGTATTTTCGGTATCAATCTGCGCTACAGAGAGATTTAACGGTGCCTGTTCACATCGATGACTCAACAAATCTAAAGCTGGTAACACCTGAACAGGAGAAGGAGAGAGATCCGAAAGTAAAAGAATATGAAGCATCTTTCGTTATCTCTCCTTGATACATCGGACGGTGTTGAGTTCGTACTCTACAAAAACAATATGTAGACCATCATATAAAACTTATATTGAACTGAACACGACGTGAACCGAATATGGATACGCCTCTTAAGAAAAACACTAGGTAGAGTAGTTCCTAAGAAGACATTGCAGAAAGTTCTTGAGAAGATATCGACGCTCAGCGAGAAAATAGGCATATATGGCTAAAACACCCCACCGGGCAAACAATTACATCTACCGAAACTTCATCCCACAACTTAGAAAACACCGTAATCAGGTGATGTATTCAGGGCGCATCGGCGCTATCGGAAGAACAACATCTTCACGGTATCGTCTTGTAGCTCTCTGCGCATTTTTCTCTCTTCTATGCTTTATCGTCACTTCTTTTTTTAGCCCCACCTTGACTGCTGGATTCGGTTTTTTGGTGGTGGCTCTTATTGCGGGAGGATGGCCTGCGGCAACCGGCGTGGCTGAACTACGTCGAGTCAGAAGAATCTACTCTCACTCCGTAATTATTCTGCTCAGCGGGTTGTGTACGGTCGCTATGACTCTCACCATCCACACGCAACAACAGCGACTCTACCTCCTACCTGCTATTGCAGCGTTAGGCGTCGTTGCAAGCTTCCTGATTGAGCTTTCTCGAGGAGAAGGCGCCCGCGGCAGATTAGAGTCGGTGATAGCGTGCTCTACCGGCGTTCTAGCTTCTGTTTCCGTTGCTGGATGGGTAGGGCTGGCTAATGTGTATCAGAGCACTCATTCTCCGTTTCCGATGATGGTGGCGGGGACTGTCGTCTGCGTATTAACAGCGTTAGTTGGTGCACGTCTTGTCTCTGCTGGGCCTCAAGAAGGGCCTCGACGAGGGGCCGTAACATTGGGTGTTACGCCGGTAGCCTTTGTGGGAGTCATCAGCTATGTTATCGCGATTATGCTCACATCTATGATATGGTGAAGCCCATGAACGTTGCACTAGAAATTTTCTTTCTTTGCCTACTAGCTTTCTCGGGGGCATGCATCTTCGGAAGCATGTTTGCTGTTGTTCGAGGGCTTTTTAAAGGGCAAAAATAATATTTTCCAATCCGTCGACTCTATGAGAGGTGTTGACGCTCACTGTAGAGCGTTAACACCTCTTTTTTATCGAGTTCTTCTGTGCACCAGAAAATATAAGTTTTTTGTTGGTGTAGCTGTAGTATCGCGCAAAATTATGATGGCTTATAGACTAGAACCATGCCTATTGAAATTCCCAGTAACTTAACCCCCGAACTTGTTCCACTCTCATGGCTTCTTGGCACGTGGGAAGGTACCGGAACCCTATGGTACGACGAAGAAAACGGAACACCATTTGGTCAAATCATGACATTTACACAAGATGGTTTACCATTTGTCGAATACCGTGCAGAGTCCTTCCTCCTTGACGATGACGGAAACAAACTGCGCCCGCTCACAGTAGAGACTGGTTTCTGGCAGGTTGACAGAACCCAATGCGATGCAGATGTTGGGCCAGGACTCAAACCTGCTGACATCGTACCTGCGTACCCTGACGCCGAATCAGTTGAAAAACTACGTAACGGTGATGACGGGTTCAACATTCTTGCTGCTATTACTCACCCCGGCGGTATTAGTGAAAACTATGTAGGGCTCATTAAAGGCCCTGTTATTCGTATGCAAACCGGAAACCTCATGCGCGATGAAATCTCTAAAGAATACGCTGGTTCAGTGCGTCTTTGGGGTTTGGTCAATGGGAACCTCATGTGGGATTGGGAAATTGCTGATCAAGAGGGAAAACTCCATAAACATGCTTCAGCAGAACTACGCAAAACAGGTTCCATGAGCGGTCTGGACCTTGGCGGACATGTCTTTAACACCGAAGCTGAAACTTCCGAAGACTCTTCGAAAGATACCGAGAACTAGAAGATGTCAGAGTACCTTAGCCCTCTTCATCAGGCATACGGCGTATTTGCTGGTTCTGGCGTAGACGCACCTGTAGCGGCACATTATGGTGACCCCATCAGAGAGCAACGACGTATCAGCTTAGGTGCTGAACGCCATGTCATTGCTGATTATTCTCATCTTGGGGTAGTTACCGTTGGTGGGTCGGATCGGCATCGTTGGCTTAGTTCTCTCTCTTCACAAGAACTTTCGGGGCTGTCTGCTCACCATAGTACTGAGTTGCTATTACTTAGCCCACAAGGGCGTATTGAGTATGCCCCGTATGTTCTTGAAGACGGGGAGAAACTCTGGCTAATATGCGAACCAAAACAGAATCAGCCATTGACCGAGTACCTCAACTCCATGAAATTTATGCTCGATGTGACGGTTTCTGATGTCAGCGAAGACTATGCGGTGCTGTGTTCTTGGGATGACCCTCGTACGAATACTCAGGCGCCGGAGGCCCTCTCGAAAGCTCCGTGTTGGGAAGACCCCTGGCATAGCGTTTGTGTTGGGGGAGTCAGCTACACCGAAATAGACGCACAAGAACATCCTGCCTGTGACTACCAACGTTTCATGTCTATTATCCCTCGCGAAGAACTCCTAGATATTGCTAGTGCTTGCGAGCTTGTAGGCATGTGGGCTGCTGAAGCGTTGCGTATTGAAGCGTGGAGACCTCGATATGCAACGGAAGTCGATCATAAGAGCATTCCCCATGAGCTAGATTATCTGCGAAGTGCAGTGCATCTTTCTAAAGGCTGCTACAAAGGGCAAGAAACTGTTGCTCGGGTGCATAATTTGGGGCATCCTCCTCGTCGTCTAGTGTTTCTTGACTTAGATGGTTCTGAACATACTTTGCCAACTGTTGGCGCTGGCGTGTATTTCAATACTCGGAAAGTAGGGGTTATCACTTCTGTCGCTCAGCACTGGGAAGCGGGGCCTATTGCGCTAGCTGTTATTAAACGCTCTGTGGATCCTCAAGCTCCGTTGCGTGTTGTCGATGAGTTGGAGGGTGCTGGCGAAGTTCATTATGCAGCGGCTCAGACCGTTATCGTCTCTGCTGATGCAGGGCAAGCTGTTGGGCGCCAAGAACGTCGCCAATTCTTACGTCGTGAAGAATAATCCTTGGTGATACGACTGAGGGCTTTGGGTGTACTACTTGTGGTAGTACACCCAAAGCCCTCAGCTGTTATGAGGTGGCTTTATTCTTTAGCGCCCAAAAAGAACTTTAGCTTCATCCCAGCGTTCTTGAGGGACGCTCTTGAGCCCGTCAAGTGCTACTGAGAGGTCTACACGGTTAATGTCGGTGCCTTGAAGAGCTACCATCTTGCCCCAGTCTTTATCATGAACCATGTCGATAACTGCCATACCAAGACGGGTAGCTAGAACACGGTCAAATCCGGTAGGTGCTCCACCTCTTTGGATGTGACCAAGAATGGTGTTGCGCGTTTCAATTCCGGTAATTCGTTCGAGTTCTTGGGTGACGTATTCTCCGATACCTCCGAGACGGGGACGGCCGTCTTTTTCGAGGCCTTTATTGTGGAGGACTTCGTCGAATCCTTCGGGGATGAATCCTTCTGCAACAACAACCAAGGGGGAGCGTCCACGTTCGTAGACTTCGCTGACCCATTTTGCCACTTGTTCCATCGAAACTTTTTGTTCGGGAATGAGTACGGCGTGAGCGCCTGCAGACATGCCAGAATGTAGTGCAATCCAGCCGACGTGGCGTCCCATCACTTCTGCAACCATGCAACGGTGGTGAGATTCACCGGTGGTGCGTAGACGGTCCATTGCGTCGGTTGCGATGGATACTGCGGTGTCAAATCCGAAGGTGTAATCGGTTGCTTGGAGGTCATTATCAATTGTTTTGGGAACACCAACAACAGGTAGTCCTGCATCTGCTAGGCGTTTAGCGCCGGCTAGGGTTCCTTCGCCACCAATTGCGACGATAGCGTCGATGTGGTTGCGTTCCATCATGATTTCGATGTTTTCGGGGCCACCGTGTGGTCCGTCAAATGGGTTGGTGCGGGAGGTTCCGAGAATTGTTCCGCCTTGACGTGCTAGACCGCGTACCTTGGTACGGGGGAGATCCATATAATCTCCTTCGACAACGCCACGCCAGCCGTCACGGAATCCGACGAACTCATGTCCGTAGGTTTTGATTCCGTTAAGTACAGCGCCGCGAATGACGGCGTTGAGTCCTGGGCAGTCGCCACCGGAGGTGAGTAGACCAATTTTCATAACGTGCGTCTCCTAAAGTCCCACAACGTAAAGTTGGGTTTTTATGTTTTTTGCTTCTGCGTCACCTTGAATTTGTGTGTGTTTTACCTGAAGTAAAACCTGAAAAATCAAGAGTTTCTACGGAAACCTATCCTTCAATCTATTGTAATGAATTTGGTGTTGTGTGGGTAGTTGTGGGAGTTGTTGGTGTGTCTGAATCAGGTGACATAACTCATAAATCAACAGGGATAAGCCACTACCACCACGGAACACCTACACTGCAGTCGCTAAAAGTTTCTGAATGCGCCCTAAACCTTCGGCTAAATCGGCATCTCCTAACGCATACGATAAACGCAGATAACCGGAAGGACCAAAAGCCTCACCGGGCACAACCGCTACCTCTGCCTGATCCAAAATCACTTCTGCAAGAGTTGCTGAACTGTCAATAGTGACACCTCCGATGCTCTTGCCGAAGAGCCCGCGAACATCTGCATAAGCATAAAAAGCACCTTGAGGAGTTGGGCAGAAAACACCATCAATGGAATTGAGTCCTTCTACCATAGTTTTTCGTCTGCGATCGAAGGCTTCGTGCATAGAATGCACTGCATCAAGAGGGCCCGAGACAGCGCAAAGTGCAGCCTGTTGCGCAATATTGTTGACGTTAGAGCTCAAATGGGATTGCAAGTTTGTTGCCGCTTTAACAACGTCTGCTGGGCCATAAAGCCAACCAACACGCCAGCCAGTCATTGCATAGGTCTTTGCAACACCGTTGAGAATAATGGCATAGTCGGCTAATTCTGGAACAGCTTTGAGGATAGAAGTTGCTTGAACGCCGTCATAGGTGAGGTGCTCATAAATCTCATCTGAAATGACAAAAATATTTTTCGACAATGCCCATTCCCCAATAGCTTTTGTTTCTTCGGGGGTATATACCGAGCCGGTGGGGTTTGACGGAGAAACAAAAATGAGGGCTTTCGTGGCAGGAGTATAAGCTGCTTCGAGCATCTCTACATTTACTTTGTAGTCTTGATGCGAGTCTGCAAAAACTTCGATGGGATTTCCTCCAGCAAGACGAATAGCTTCTGGATACGTCGTCCAATAGGGGGCTGGTAAGAGGACGTCATCCCCGTCTCCGATAACGGTTGCAAAAGCCTCGTAAACTGCTTGCTTGCCGCCGTTGGTGACAACAACTTGAGAGGCCTCAATATCAACGCCTGAATCACGTCGTGTTTTTTTGACGATTGCTTCCTTGAGAGCTGGCAAGCCGGGCGTTGGGCTATACCGAAAATTCTGTGGATTTTTTAGCGCTTGAGCTGCTGCCTCAACGATGTAATCGGGGGTGGGAAAGTCTGGCTCTCCTGCAGCAAATCCAATGACTGGTCTACCCTGTGCGATAAGAGCTTTTGCTTTGGAATCAACAGCCAAAGTTGCAGAAGGTGCAATAGCTCCAATGCGAGGGGAAATACGTTGGGTAGTCATTCTCGAGACCCGCTTTCTGTACCGTAAGTCTTAGCGATACTTTGCTCAAAAAATATGCTCGTATCACCATGCTAAACAATCTCAAGGCATCATGACGAGACTCTGCCGAGATAAACTTCCGAGAAAAATAGATGTTTCACGGTGAAATAACAGTTTTCTTACTCAAAGAAGTGCTTGTTTGAACGTGAAATACGCAATAAAAAGTGTTGCTGGAATTGCCAAAGGCAAAATAATCCCTTACAGTAGTCTTTGTTGTTCGCAACCGAACAATACTGTGCTGTCTGCAAGTTATCGCTTATACGACAACACATGAACGAAAGTTCAAAGGGTGGTGGCTCAATTGGTAGAGCAGCGGTCTCCAAAACCGCAGGTTGCAGGTTCGAGTCCTGTCCGCCCTGCAATAGCTCCGTAAAGAATTCAATAAAAAGACGTTAATCTAGACGTTTTTTGAGATGGACCTAAGCAGAAAGGGGCGGGCCTGCCATGGCTGAAACTGCCACTAACGGAACCGCCGCCACTCAAGAGGACGGCGTAACAAAACGTCGCGGAATCTTCGCGCGTATCTTCCAATTTATTCGTGAAGTAATCAGTGAACTCAAAAAGGTTACGACCCCCACTCGCAAAGAGCTCGTCAATTACGTCATTATTGTTTTGGGCTTCGTTACTTTCATGATTCTTCTCATCTTCGGTCTTGATTATCTATTTGGTCAGGCTGCGTTCTGGATTTTCGGAAACGGAACAATTAAGTAAACTTTTAAGAATCTGCAACTAATAGAGCCAGATAAGTTCAAGAGAAAGTAGGAGAACCGTGTCCGAGCAGGAACTTGCACACGAAGCGCAGGAAGCTGTTGAGGTTTCTGAGCAGGCTACCGCTGATGACGCGCAGGTCGAGGTAGAAGACGCTCTAGACGTTAACACCTCAGAAGAGACCCTCGAAACATCAGAAGAAAACTCTTCTGAGGAGGAATCTGCTGTTGACTCTGAGCCAGCTGTTGACCCTCTAGAGGCTTTTAAATCTCAATTGCGCCGCCAAGAGGGCGACTGGTTCGTCGTTCATACTTATGCTGGTTTCGAGAACAAGGTTAAAGGCAACCTCGAATCTCGTGCGCAGACTTTGAACATGGAAGAGTACATCTTTGAAGTACAAGTTCCTATGGAAGAAGTCAAAGAATACAAAAACACTGTCGAAAAAATTGTTCGCCGTGTTCGTATCCCCGGTTATGTTCTTGTGCGCATGGAACTAACCGATGAATCATGGGGTCTTGTTCGCCACACCCCCGGTGTTACCGGATTCGTTGGTTCTGACGCCTACAACCCTGTTCCTCTACGCCTTAACGAAGTCATCGATATGTTGGCTCCCGTATTTGTTGAAGAACAGGCGAAGGCTGGCAATATTGAGCCTCCTCAGCCTCAAATCGAGGTCGATTACGAAGTTGGAGAAACCGTCAACGTTAAAGACGGCCCGTTCGTGGGATACCCAGCAACCATCTCTGAGATTAAGCCAGAATCTTCTTCCTTGGTTCTTCTCATTTCTGTCTTCGAGCGCGAGACTCCTGTAACGGTATCTTTCTCGCAGGTTGAGAAAGTCTAAAACCATATTGAGTTTTTGATAAAGCTCTCACGATGGGGTGTTCTGTACATGTGTATGGAACACCCCCCATCTTTTTAACAAGAGCTTTGGGCGCAAGGAATAGGCCTTATTCTTTGTGTTGAATGAGACACTATATTTTGAGGCTTTTTCTTGGTAAATATCTCATAACCCGTTAGAATTGTGGTTTGTATGCGCGCGTTTACGCTTGCGTCTACGCATATCGACGGTCGCGCCACGACTGTCACCCGCCAGCGTCACGCTCCTGTGCGTTGGTTCAACAGCTAAGAAAAGGACCTAACATTGGCTCCCAAGAAGAAGGTCGCAGGCCTCATTAAGCTGCAAATTCAGGCTGGTGCCGCTAACCCGGCTCCTCCCGTTGGCCCTGCATTGGGTCAGCACGGCGTTAACATCATGGAATTCTGCAAGGCATACAACGCTGCAACTGAATCCATGCGTGGAAACATCGTTCCTGTAGAAATTACCGTATACGAAGATCGTTCATTCACCTTCGTAACGAAGACCCCTCCAGCTTCTGGCTTGATCAAGAAAGCTGCTGGCGTTGCTAAAGGCTCCGGCGTTCCTCACACCAACAAAGTTGGTTCTATCACCGAAGCTCAGGTTCGCGAAATTGCGGAAACCAAAATGGTTGACCTCAACGCAAACGATATCGATGCAGCAGCAAAGATTATCGCGGGCACTGCACGCTCCATGGGTATTGAAGTTAAATAACTTCACCACCTAAATAACCCAAAATAATTTTTGGTTTTTGAAAGTATTTATCACCCGTAAGGGTATGTGGCAGAGTCGAGCGCGACTCAAAAAGACCACAACTGCATAAGGAGAAAAGCAGATGGCAAAGCGCAGCAAAGCGTATCAGGCAGCTGTAGCCAAAATTGAAGAGGGCAAGCTTTACACCGCCGCTGAGGCGATTGAGCTTGTTAAAGACATCTCTTCTGAAAAAGCACATTCAACCGTTGAGGTTGCAATGCGTCTTTCCGTAGATCCTCGTAAGGCAGACCAGATGGTACGCGGTACCGTCAACTTGCCAAACGGCACCGGTAAGACCGCTCGCGTTGTTGTTATCGCCGCTGGCGATAAAGCAGCAGCTGCAGAAGCAGCAGGAGCAGACTTCGTTGGTTCTGACGAACTCATCGCAAAGATTGCTGGCGGATGGACTGACTTCGACGCAGCAGTTGCTACCCCCGACATGATGGGCAAAGTTGGTCGCTTGGGTAAGATTCTTGGCCCTCGCAATCTCATGCCTAACCCTAAGACCGGCACCGTAACCATGGACGTTGCAAAGGCTGTTAACGACATCAAGGGCGGAAAGATTGATTTCCGTGTTGACCGTAACGCAAACTTGCACTTCATTATCGGTAAAGCTTCTTTCACTGCTGAACAGCTCACCCAGAACTTTGAAGCAGCTCTTGAAGAAATTCACCGTTTGAAGCCTTCCTCTGCAAAGGGTCGTTACATCTCCAAGGTAACCGTTGCTCCTACATGGGGCCCTGGTGTACAGATCGACCCTTCCGTGGTCGCTATCTAAGGACTTCATAAATATTTTCTATAACAAAGAAAGTATTCTTCGTTGGCTCGTACCGATATCGGTACGAGCCAACGTCGTTAAAACCCCACATTAAGTGATACCTATCCCATCGAGGTGTTAAAGGTTGCAAAGTATGGGGTGTATGTGGTTTGATAGAAGAACCAAAGACCGCCGGTCTGATTTTTGACGTGCTTAAAGCTCGTCGAAATGATAAGAGTTCTCTAAGAACCGCCAGCGTAGGTGAACGAATACTTTCTATAGTTTTCATGTGCTCACTGAAAGTGAGTATGTCAAAACTTTAGAGATATACCTCGTCGCTTACGCGTCGAGGTTATTTTTTTTGCCTCAAGGCATCTTAGACGCTTTACCGGTGACCAAGAATCGGAAGGAATACCATGGCGACACAGGAAAAGGTTTCTGCTGTTTCCGAGCTGAAGGCACGCTTCGAACGCTCAAACGCAGTCATCCTCACTGAGTACCGCGGTCTCACCGTTGCACAGCTCAAGCAGCTTCGTCGTGCACTCGGTGCTGAGACTGAATATGCTGTGGTGAAGAATACCCTTGCTGCTATTGCAGCTAAGGAAGCTGGAATCGACGCATTCGAAGGCCAGCTTGCAGGTCCTAGCGCAATTGCTTTCATCGACGGTGAAATCATTGACGCTGCAAAGGCACTGCGTGACTTCGCCAAAGAAAACCCCCAGCTTGTGGTCAAGAGCGGCTACTACGAAGGTGAAGCTCTCGACGCTGCTGGCGTTGACAAATTCGCAAGCCTTGAATCTCGCGAGGTTCTCCTTGCAAAGGTTGCAGGTGGCGCAAAGGGTGCTCTCGCAAAGATTGCACGCACTGTAGACGCACTACGCATCAAGCTAGAAGAGCAAGAAGGAGCAGAAGCATAATCTTCAACGATTATGTTTTAGCATCCGTTCAACTAGTTCGCTCATCTAGCGATGAGCAACCCCACAGATTTCATATGTAGACAAAAGCTCTACACCTGATCATAAGAAGGAGCCAAAATCATGGCTAAGCTTTCCATTGAAGAACTCATTGAAGCTTTCAAGGAACTCTCCCTCGTAGAGGTTTCCGAATTCGTTAAGGCATTCGAGGAAGAATTCGACGTTACCGCAGCAGCTCCTGTTGCAGTAGCTGGTGTAGCTGGCGGCGAAGCTGCAGCTGACGAAAAAGACGAATTCGACGTAGTTCTCGAATCCGCTGGCGACAAGAAGATCGCAGTTATTAAGGAAGTTCGTGCCCTTACCTCCCTCGGTTTGAAGGAAGCTAAGGACCTCGTTGATTCCGCTCCTAAGGCTGTTCTCGAAGGCGCTTCCAAGGAAGACGCTGAAAAGGCTAAGGAACAGCTCGAAGGCGCAGGCGCAACCGTTACCCTTAAGTAATCGGTTCTTGACAAGAGTCTTTGTAACACTGGGCAGTATCGCTTTGGCGGTGCTGCCCAGTGGCGTTTTAAGATACCTATCACAACACGAACTAAAGACGGCTACACTACAAGCAACTCACCCCCTTTGGTATATAGAATGTCGGTAAAGATACCTGAGGGGAAAATCGGATATGTCAGAAAAAAATCGTCATTTTACCGTCCGTGAAGCAACAGAAGCCGACTACGCAGGCGCTATCGAAGCACTGACAAACGCTTTTGAACACGACCCCGTCATGAGCCACGCCATGGGCGGAACTCATCAAGCAGATAAAATACGTGAGCTCTTCGAGTTCCAAATTCGTAACACCTACGCTTCTAAAGGCAAAATAGACATCGCCGTCGACGAAAATGACACAATCCTTGGGGCCGCACTCTGGCTCAGCCCTGAAGGGCAAAAAGGTAACCTACTGGCAGACCTGCGTGCCCTACCTCAATATGCGAAACTCTTAGGGCGTTCACTCTTTAGCGCCGTCGTAACAGAAATAAAGCTT
This sequence comes from Rothia sp. P7208, assembly GCF_048512915.1. Classification (NCBI taxonomy): domain Bacteria; kingdom Bacillati; phylum Actinomycetota; class Actinomycetes; order Micrococcales; family Micrococcaceae; genus Rothia; species Rothia sp. P7208. The sequence goes on along the minus strand of NZ_JBLXXW010000001.1, from coordinate 250,533 downwards.
TTACGTGCTCGACCAGCTTTCGAACACTGGTACCTATACACCATCGGCGTTCACGAATCTGCCCGCTCTTGCGGGGCAGGTAGTGCACTGCTTGACTATCGCTTAGCACGTACCGGTCAATACGGCTCTTATCTAGAAGCGTCGACTTACCGTAGCGCTTCTCTCTATCGACGTCACGGGTTTACAGAACTCGGTGCTTTCAAAGGCGGAAAACCTGCTCTCGGTATGTGGCATCCGGCTCCCGTGAGTCTCATCGACGAGAATCTTCCTTCCGTAGCACCATCTACACACTAATTTTGGTGAGAGGATAACGAGTTCTACTCCCGCTAATAGCGACATAAGGTGTCGAATACAAAAACACGACCAAAAAAGCATATATTTTTTAGGTGTGATGTGGCAGACTTTTAATAAAAGTATTGCTGTTATGCGCAGCGGGAGAGACCACCAACAACACCAAATGAGGTGGCGCCGAAGGAGCAAATCCTCCCCGGGAAACTCTCAGGCACAAAGTACCGCTGAGCCAGGCAACTCTGAAGAGGAGAAAACACTATTCTCCACCGAAGGGGCAAAACTGTGTTAATGCACCGGACACATCAACACAGACGAAAACTCTCAGGTCAGAAACAGAGCGGGGAGGTCTTAGCGCACTCTCACATTTGAGGTGCAATCAGACCAGGAGAATATCCCATGCCATTTATCGACCGTCACCTCGGGCCACGATCTGAAGACCTGCACACCATGCTGAATACCATCGGCTACGATTCGCTCTCAGCACTTATCGCAGACGTCGTACCAGCAAATATTCGTATGGAACAGGATCTCAACCTCCCTGAACCTCTCAGCGAAGAACAAGCCCACAAAAAACTCCGAGAATACGCATCCCATAACATTCTCAAAACCCAGATGATTGGTGCCGGTTACTACGACAGTGTCACCCCTGCGGTACTACGTCGAAATATCCTCGAAAACCCCGGCTGGTACACCAGCTACACCCCTTATCAGCCTGAAATATCGCAAGGGCGTCTAGAAGCATTACTAAACTTCCAAAACACGGTCATGGAACTGACCGGACTAGACATTGCCAACGCATCACTCTTGGACGAAGCAACTGCTACAGCAGAAGCAGTTGTGATGATGCACCGAGCTAACCGTAAAGTCAAAAACGGTTTCTTCGCTATCGACTCCCGCTGCCTACCCCAAACTCTTTCTGTCGTTCGAGGACGCGTAGAAGCCCTCAACATCCCCATGGTCGTAACCGACTTCTCTCAAGGACTTCCAGAAGGCGACCTTTACGGTATCGTTCTCGCATACCCCAGCCATGATGGACAAATCCGAAACGTTAAAGAACTCATCGACCAAGCCCATCAACGACAAGCGCTCGTCACTATCACCGCAGACCTACTTGCCTTGACACTGCTACAATCACCCGGCGAACTGGGTGCAGATATTTGTGTCGGTAACACGCAACGCTTCGGCCTACCATTCTTTTTTGGTGGACCTCACGCAGCCTTCATGGCAACACGTAAAGGCATGGAACGAACTTTACCGGGGCGTCTGGTCGGAGTATCACAAGACACCGCCGGAAAACCCGCCTATCGTCTTGCGCTACAAACTCGTGAACAGCACATCCGCCGTGAAAAAGCAACCAGCAACATTTGTACTGCACAGGCTCTACTCGCCATTGTCGCTGGAGCCTACGCTCTCTATCACGGGCCAGAGGGACTCCGCGAGATTGCTCGTCGTCTGCACCGCAACGCATCACGTATCGCTGACTCTCTACGCTCCACTGGACTCACACTTGTTCACGAAGATTTCTTTGATACCGTCGCCTTTGACGCACCATCACGTGCTGACGAACTCGTTGCTGCTGCGCTTGAAGCCGGCATCAACATTCGTAAAATCAACAGTGACCGTATCAGCATCTCCGTCGGTGAATCTCATGATGAAGACACTCTACGGAGCCTTGTGGAAGCACTCGGCGGAACTCTCGTAGAAGAGAGCGCAGAAGAACAATACCCCATGCCTGCTGAACTGCTACGCGATGAAGACTACATGCAGCATCCGGTGTTCCATAGTTACCGTTCAGAAACTGCCATGATGCGTTACCTGCGCAAGCTCTCCGATAAAGACCTTGCTCTCGACCGTACCATGATTCCTCTTGGCTCTTGCACGATGAAACTCAACTCTGCCGCCGAGATGGAGCCTATCTCTTGGCCAGAATTTGCTGGTATCCACCCGCTCGTGCCCATCGAACAAGCTCAAGGCTGGTTAGAGCTCATCGAGGAGCTCTCTGCATGGCTCGTCGAAATTACCGGATACGATGCTCTGTCCATGCAACCAAACTCTGGTGCATCTGGAGAATATGCAGGGCTACGCGCTATTCGTTCTTACCACCAAACGCGTGGAGAAGAACAACGCAACGTCGTCCTGATCCCGTTATCTGCTCATGGCACTAATGCTGCTTCTGCCGCTCTGGCTGGACTTTCTGTTGCTGGTGTAGCTACGGCAGAAGATGGCTCTATCGATGTGGCGGACCTCCGCGCCAAAATTGAAAAATACGGTGACACTATCGCCGCAATGATGATTACCTACCCGTCAACTCATGGTGTATTTGAAGAACAAGTTGTTGAAGTCTGCCAGCTTGTTCACGAAGCCGGCGGACAAGTATACGTGGACGGTGCAAACCTTAACGCGCAGATGGGCCTATCCCAACCCGGCCGATTCGGGGGAGATGTATCACATCTGAACCTTCACAAAACTTTCGCTATTCCTCACGGCGGAGGAGGCCCTGGCGTCGGCCCTATCGGTGTGAGAGAACACCTCGCACCCTACTTGCCGACTAACGCCTACCACAACGATAAAGAGTCTTCGCCCTTACCGATTTCTCAAGCGATGTACGGTTCTGCGGGGGTACTGCCCATCTCGTGGATGTATATTGCTATGAGTGGTGCTCAAGGGCTTCGTTCTAGCTCCGAAACTGCCATTGTTAATGCGAACTACATTGCTAAAAAGCTGGGCGACAAATATCCGGTACTCTATACCGGCGATCATGGCCTAGTGGCACATGAATGCATTCTCGACGTGCGTGAGCTAACCGCGGCTAGTGGCGTCACTGCCGAAGACATCTGTAAACGTCTCATGGATTACGGATTCCATGCACCGACTTTGGCGTTCCCTGTTCCTGGAACTTTGATGGTTGAGCCAACAGAATCTGAGGATCTTCAAGAGCTCGACCGTTTCATTGAAGCAATGAGCTGTATTTATGATGAGATTCAGCATGTCATCAGCGGAAAAGTGAGTGTTGAAGAATCACTTTTGCGCAATGCTCCACATACCGTTGAGGTTGTCACGGCAGATATCTGGGATAGGGCCTACTCTCGTTCGGAGGCTGCGTATCCTGTGCCTTCTTTGCACCATCAAAAATACTTCCCTTCGGTAGGACGTATCGATGGTGCCGGTGGCGACCGTAACCTTATTTGCCAGTGCCCGCCGATGGAAGCCTTTGAGATGGAATCATCTGCTTCTGAATGACACTAGCGGGGCGAATCGGCTCAAAAATATCGATGAGGTGGGGCAGATAACGGTGTTTGCCCCACCCCTGAACCATATCTGTTAAGAAAGATGTATCAAACATGACCAAGAAAACACCACTACACGAAGAACACCTCGCATTAGGCGCTACCTTTACCGATTTTGGTGGCTGGGATATGCCCGTAAAATACACTAATGATGTCCAAGAACATCACGCTGTACGCCAGTATGCAGGCCTATTCGATCTTTCACATATGGGTGAATTCCGTGTGAGCGGGCCAGACGCTGCAACATTTTTAGATTATGCTCTGGTCTCGAACATGAGCATTCTCAAAGTTGGTAAAGCCAAATATTCGATTCTGGTCAACGAAGACGGCGGCATTATCGATGACCTCATCACTTACCGGCTAGCTGAGGATGAGTTTCTTGTTGTTCCTAATGCCTCGAATGTAGAGGTAGATTATCAGACGTTACTCGAACGTACTGCAGGGTTTGAGGTGGAACTAGTCAACGAATCTGAAGATACCGCTTTGGTTGCGGTGCAAGGGCCACAAGCTGAAGAGATTATTCTGGCCATGGAGCCAAGCGACCCTCAATCGGTACGTGAACTGAAATATTATGCTGCAACACCGTTGAGCTTATCCGGAATTTCTGTGCTGTTAGCTCGCACCGGATATACCGGAGAAGACGGCTTTGAAATTTATGTGCCAGCAGACCAAGCTAGCGCATTATGGTCGGCTGCTATGAGCGCCGGCAAATCTTTCGAGATGATTCCTGCTGGTTTAGCAGCGCGCGACTCGTTGCGTCTAGAAGCTGGTATGCCTTTATACGGTCATGAACTAGGCCTAGACATCACTCCTTATGAGTCTGGTCTAGGACGTTTAGTCGATATCGCATTAGAGAAAAAGAGCAGCGACTTTGTAGGCCGTCAGGCGTTGAGTATGCTATCTCAAACACCGCCTCAACGTTCTCTCGTGGGGCTTAAAGCGCAGCAAAAACGTCCTGCACGCGCTGACTCTCAACTGATGGATGGCGAGAAGAACATCGGATATGTTACCTCAGGTATTCCCTCACCAACATTGGGGTATCCGATTGCGATGGCATTAGTGGAGAGCTCCTACGCACATGAAGGAACCACTGTAGAGGTTGATATTCGCGGTAAACGAGCACCATTTGATGTGGTTGCTGTTCCATTTTATCGCCGATAATATGTGGGTTCACCTTCATAACCGGATAAAAGTTTCTTGGTAGAGACTCTTATCTTGTAGAACTGTAGAAGCTTGATCTGCGTATTCCCACTCCATCCTGCGTGATGGAACGTTCATCAAGCTTTTACAGTTTCCTCTTATTATCCCCCGTAAGAGGTTGATGTTTTAGCGCGTTGAACGCTGCTAAAAGTGCGTAGAAAAAGGAAATCTCACAGGATGAACATTAGCGATGAACAGATACAAGCTGAATCATTAAACTACGATATTTCTGTTTTTGAATTATTTTCTATTGGTATCGGGCCTTCCTCTTCCCACACGGTAGGGCCGATGAGAGCAGCAAACCGTTTTATCTCAGAGCTCATTGATACGGGAAAATTTCAGAGCGTTTCGCGTATACACGTGGATCTTTATGGTTCGTTAGCCGCAACTGGTGCCGGTCACGGTACGATGAGTGCCGTTCTCAAAGGTTGTGCAGGTTTTGTTCCAGAGACTATTAACATTGCTCAAGCCGAACGGATGATGGCAGATAACCAACGTGATGGTATTTTGCCGTTAGCAGGTTTTCCCTCTCGTTCTTATCACGATGGTGCTCCTCAGCCCCACGAGCCGTTATGTTATGGTCCGGTTGTGAAATATCGTGAATCTGATATGACGCTACGTCCGTTGACTGTTTTAGCGAGACATACAAACGGCGTTAAAATTGCAGCTTATGATACTTCCGGTCTTCTCCTTGAACGTACCTATTTTTCTATTGGTGGAGGGTTCATCGTTGAAGAAAACGAAACCCTCGATGATTCTTCTGGGCTCGAGAATGCGCCTTATCCTTTCGGTTCTGGTGAAGAGCTGGTGCGTTTGGCAAATAAGGCAGGGCTATCTATCGCTCAGCTGAAGATGTGTAATGAGCTTTCGGCTCGTTCTGAAGATGAGATTCGTCAGGGCATTTTAGCCATTCATCGAGTGATGAAAGAATGTATTGGTTCTTCACTGTCTCGTATGGGGTATTTGCCAGGAGAGTTAAAGGTTCGTTGCCGTGCCGCAGCTTGGCATCGTGATTTATTGGCGGAAGACCCTCAAAAGAGCCCTGAGTTTGCTATTGACTGGGTGAACTTGATGGCTTTGGCTGTTAACGAAGAGAATGCTTTTGGTGGCAGGGTGGTGACAGCTCCAACGAATGGAGCTTCGGGTATTATTCCTGCTGTTTTGCACTATGCGTTGAACTATCTTCCGGGTGTTCGTACATGCGGTGTCGCTAAACGCGAACAACTCATTGTTGACTTCTTCTTATGTGCTTCTGCTATCGGCGCTTTATATAAGAAACGAGCTTCAATTTCTGGTGCTGAGGTGGGGTGCCAGGGAGAAGTCGGTACGGCATCTTCAATGGCTGCTGCGGGGTTGGCTCAGGTGATGGGCGGTAGCAATGAACAGATTGAGAACGCTGCAGAGATTGCCATGGAACATAATCTCGGTCTGACGTGTGACCCTGTAGGTGGTTTGGTGCAGATACCGTGTATTGAGCGTAATGCGATGGCTGCTGCTAAAGCGATTAATGCTGCTCGTATGGCGCTTCGTGGCGATGGTGAGCATCGAGTGTCTTTGGATCAAGTCATTGAAACAATGCGTCAAACTGGTGAGGATATGAGTCATCGGTATAAAGAGACATCTATGGGTGGCCTAGCCGTGAACGTTGTGGAATGTTAGGTACACCATCAAAAAGAAAAGTTGCATATTTTCCGTGATGGTTGTATGGACTTTAGTTTTTTCTTGCTGTATTGTGAATACTTACGCTATCCATAACCTTTCTGCCTTCATATAGCGGTGGGCATGGGTGAAACAGAGCAAAAACAAGTATTTCGTTCCTAAAAGTTCCCAACACCCGAAGTCTCATGCGCCTCGTGCGTTGCGGTTCTTTTCCACGGTTTTACTATGTTTTCTGGGACAGCGAATATGAAACAGACAGGTCTGTGGAAGGATCCAACTTGGTCGCCTCGAGCACCTCTAATAACGAAGCCGCTAACGGCGCAGTGAACCGTTTAGGTACACCAAGCCGAATTTCATTTGCAAAGATTTCTGAGCCGCTGCAGGTTCCTGATTTGCTTGCCCTGCAAACCAACAGCTTTGACGCCCTCATCGGTAACGAACGCTGGGCGCAACGCGTAGCAGAAGCAGCAGAAACAGGAGACACCTCAGTACAACCCGTTTCGGGGCTTGCTGAAATCTTTGACGAAATTTCTCCGATTGAAGATTTCCAAGGAACGATGTCCCTATCGTTCTCCGAACCTGAATTTGCTGAACCAAAGTACACCATGGAGCAGTGCAAAGATCGCGATGCGACCTACTCTGCGCCGTTGTACGTTAAAGCAGAATTCATGAACAACAACACCGGCGAGATTAAACAGCAGACCGTGTTCATGGGTGATTTCCCGCTCATGACCGACTCTGGTACGTTCGTCATCAACGGCACCGAACGTGTCGTTGTATCTCAGCTGGTTCGCTCTCCTGGCGCATACTTTGAGAAGTCCGTAGACCGTACTTCTGATAAAGATATCTACACAGCAAAAATCATTCCCTCCCGCGGTGCATGGTTTGAGCTAGAAATTGATAAGCGTGACCAGGTTGGCGTACGTCTTGACCGCAAACGTAAACAGTCCGTTACGGTGCTCCTTAAAGCTCTAGGCTGGAGCGAAGCAAAAATTCTTGAAGAATTTGGTGAATTTGACGCCATTCGCGCAACCCTAGAAAAAGACACCGTGCAGACTCGCGACGAAGCTCTACTCGATATCTACCGTAAACTTCGTCCCGGCGAACCTCCAACGGTTGACGCTGCCCAGAACCTTCTGGACAACATGTACTTCACACCTAAACGTTATGACCTTGCAAAGGTTGGTCGTTACAAGGTAAATCGCAAACTTGGTGTTGAAACTCCTCTTACTGACCCATCAGCTATGGTGCTCAGCCAAGACGACATTGCAGCGATGATTCGCTACCTCGTCACTTTGCATGCTGGCGGTAAGACCATCTCTGGCGTACGTGACGGAAAGCCCGTAGAAATCCGTGTTGATACCGACGACATCGACCACTTTGGTAACCGTCGTATCCGCGCTGTTGGAGAATTGATTGAAAACCAGATTCGTACTGGTCTTTCTCGTATGGAACGAGTTGTTCGTGAACGCATGACAACTCAGGACGTTGAAGCAATCACTCCTCAGACACTTATCAACATCCGTCCCGTGGTGGCTTCCATTAAAGAGTTCTTCGGTACTTCTCAGCTGTCACAGTTCATGGACCAGAACAACCCTCTAGCCGGTTTGACCCATAAACGTCGTCTTTCTGCGCTAGGCCCTGGCGGTCTTTCACGTGACCGTGCAGGTATGGAAGTTCGAGACGTTCACCCCTCACACTACGGACGTATGTGCCCCATCGAAACCCCTGAAGGCCCCAACATTGGTCTGATTGGTTCTTTGGCAACATATGGACGTATCAACCCCTTCGGGTTCATCGAAACCCCTTACCGTCGAGTCGTCAACGGTCAGGTCACCAATGAGGTTGAATACCTTACTGCAGATGACGAAAAAGGCACTACTATTGCTCAGGCAAATGCGCCTTTGACCGAAGACCTACACTTTGCTGAAGCTACCGTCCTGTGCCGTGCTGGCGATGGCTCCGGTGAAGCTGTGCTGGTAGACGCAACAGACGTTGAATACATGGACGTTTCACCACGCCAGATGGTTTCTGTTGCAACCGCATTGATTCCTTACCTCGAACACGACGACGCAAACCGTGCGTTGATGGGTGCAAACATGCAGCGTCAGGCTGTTCCGTTGCTCGTCTCCGAAGCGCCCGTCGTTGGTACCGGTATGGAACGCTATGCAGCAATCGACTCTGGAGATTCTGTTCTAGCGCGTAAAGCCGGTGTCGTATCTGAGGTCTCTGCAGACCTCGTCATCGTTCGCAACGACGATGGTACAACCTCCTCATATCCCATTTCTAAGTTCAAGCGTTCAAACCCCGGTAACTGTTATAACCACCGTGTTATTGTTCGTGCCGGAGACCGCGTTGAAGCTCAGGGACTTATCGCTGACGGTCCTTCAACCGACAACGGCGAATTGGCATTGGGTAAGAACCTCCTCGTGGCATACATGTCTTGGGAAGGCTTCAACTTTGAGGACGGTATCATCCTGTCCCAGCGCATGATTTCTGATGACGTGCTGACATCAATTCACATCGAAGAACACGAAATTGACGCACGCGACACCAAGCTCGGTGCAGAAGAAATTACTCGAGACATCCCCAACGTCTCTGAAGAAGTTCTCTCTGCTCTCGACGAGCGCGGTATCATCCATATCGGTGCTGAAGTTGAATCCGGCGATATTCTCGTTGGTAAAGTGACCCCTAAGGGCGAAACTGAACTAACCCCCGAAGAGCGACTTCTTCGTGCAATCTTCGGCGAGAAATCTCGTGAAGTTCGTGACACCTCTTTGAAGGTTCCTCACGGCGAGTCAGGTACCGTTATCGCTGTTCGTACCTTTGACCGAGACAGCAACACCGATGACGACGACGCACTACCTTCAGGTGTTAACCAGCTGGTACGCGTTTACGTGGCTCAAAAGCGCAAGATTACTGTTGGCGATAAGCTTGCAGGTCGTCACGGTAACAAGGGTGTTATTACAAAGATTCTTCCCGTTGAAGATATGCCCTTCATGGAAGACGGTACCCCTATCGACGTCATCTTGAACCCCTTGGGCGTTCCTGGTCGTATGAACATCGGTCAGGTTCTTGAGGTTCACACCGGTTGGTTGGCGAAACAAGGTTGGAAGATCGAAGGCAACCCATCATGGTTGAAGAACCTTCCGAACTTCCCGAAGGAAAGTGGCCCCACTAAGGTCTCCACCCCCGTATTCGATGGTGCAGACGAAGTTGAGCTCTTTGACTTGTTGGATCACTCCAACCCGAACCGTGACGGTGAACGTCTGATCAACCGTAGCGGTAAAGCAAACCTCTATGATGGTCGTTCTGGTGAACGCTTCCCCGAACCCGTTTCGGTGGGTTACCAGTACATCTTGAAACTTCACCACCTAGTGGATGACAAGATTCACGCACGTTCGACTGGTCCGTACTCCATGATTACTCAGCAGCCGCTCGGTGGTAAAGCACAGTTCGGTGGTCAGCGTTTTGGTGAGATGGAAGTGTGGGCGCTTGAAGCATACGGCGCCGCATACACCCTTCAGGAAATCTTGACCATCAAGTCTGACGATGTTCACGGTCGTGTGAAGGTCTATGAGGCAATCGTCAAGGGCGAGAACATTCCAGAACCTGGTGTTCCTGAATCCTTCAAGGTGCTCATCAAAGAAATGCAGTCCCTCTGCCTGAACGTTGAAGTCCTTTCAACTGACGGTAAGACCATTGAAATGCGCGATGCTGAAGACGAAGGCTTCCGTGCAGCAGATGATCTAGGTATCGACCTATCTCACGCAGAGCCTAACTCTGTGGAAGAGGTCTAGCCCTTTCACGAGGTAGATATACCTGTTCATCATTTCTACGAAAATTAGTCTTCACAACTACTGAAAAGAGATAAGGACCAAATGTCCAACGAATCTTCACTCGGTTTGATGCGTATTGGCCTGGCCACCGCTGATGATATCCGCAGCTGGTCTTATGGTGAGGTCAAGAAGCCCGAAACCATTAACTACCGAACCCTAAAGCCCGAAAAAGAGGGTCTTTTCGACGAGCGTATTTTCGGTCCTACCAGGGACTGGGAATGCTACTGTGGCAAATACAAGCGCGTACGCTTTAAGGGAATTATCTGTGAACGCTGTGGCGTTGAGGTAACCCGCGCTAAAGTTCGCCGTGAACGTATGGGGCACATTCAGCTTGCTGCTCCTGTGACTCACATCTGGTACTTCAAGGGTGTTCCTTCACGCCTTGGTTACCTGCTTGATCTTGCTCCTAAAGATCTTGAAAAGATTATCTATTTTGCCGCGTACATGATTACCTCTGTGGATGAGGAAGGACGTCACGACGACCTTCCAAACCTTGAGGCAGCTTTCGAACGTGACAAGAAAGCTTTGGAAGCTCAACGTGATGCAGATATTAATCTCATTGCTCGTGAGACGGAAGAAGAACTTGCACGCATTGAAGCTGAAGGCGGAAAAGCAGCAGAGAAGCGTAAACTCCGTGACCAAGCAGAACGTCAGATGGCATCTGTTCGTAAAAATGCTGATCGCGAAATCGAGTTTGAGCAAAAAGTTTGGGATCGTTTCAAGTCTTTGAAGGTTGCTGACCTTGAAGGCGATGAAGCTCTCTACCGTGCCATGGTTGATAAGTACGGCATGTACTTTGAAGGTTCCATGGGTGCTGAGGCTATTCGTTCCCGCCTAGAATCTTTCGACCTTGAAGCAGAAGCTGAAGCTCTCAAAGAGATTATTCAGACTGGTAAGGGTCAGCGTAAGACTCGTGCGCTGAAGCGTCTGAAGGTTGTTAACTCCTTCTTGAGCACCACAAACTCACCTTTGGGTATGGTTCTTGAAGTTGTTCCTGTGATTCCTCCAGAATTGCGTCCGATGGTGCAGCTTGACGGTGGACGTTTTGCAACCTCTGACCTCAACGACCTCTACCGTCGTGTGATTAACCGTAACAACCGTCTCAAGCGTCTACTTGAGTTGGGCGCACCCGAAATTATCGTTAATAACGAAAAGCGCATGCTTCAAGAAGCAGTTGATTCGCTCTTCGATAACGGTCGTCGTGGTCGCCCGGTTACTGGTCCTGGTAACCGTCCTCTGAAGTCCCTTTCTGACATGCTTAAGGGTAAGCAGGGTCGTTTCCGCCAGAACCTCTTGGGTAAGCGTGTTGATTACTCTGGTCGTTCTGTTATTGTCGGTGGCCCCCAGCTTTCAATGCATCAGTGTGGTCTTCCAAAGCAGATGGCGTTGGAGCTGTTCAAGCCTTTCGTGATGAAGCGTCTGGTAGACCTCAACCATGCGCAGAACATCAAGTCTGCTAAGCGTATGGTTGAGCGTTCTCGTTCTCAGGTCTGGGACGTTCTTGAAGAAGTTATTGCTGAGCATCCTGTGCTTTTGAACCGTGCACCTACCCTGCACCGTTTGGGTATTCAGGCGTTCGAACCTCAGCTTGTTGAAGGTAAAGCTATTCAGCTTCACCCTCTTGTATGCTCCGCGTTCAACGCTGACTTCGACGGCGACCAGATGGCAGTTCACCTGCCACTATCTCCTGAGGCTCAGGCTGAAGCACGTATTTTGATGCTTTCATCCAATAACATTTTGAAGCCTTCAGACGGTCGTCCAGTAGCCGTTCCTGACCAGGATATGGTGATTGGTCTATTCCATTTGACCACACCTCAAGAAGACGCAACCGGCGAAGGTCGTATCTTCTCTTCCTTGGCAGAAGCTATTATGGCGATGGACTTGGGTCAGATTGCTATCAACGCTAAGGTCAAAATCCACTTTGACTCTTTCATTGCTCCAGAAGGTTTTGAAACTCCTGAAGGCTTTGAACAAGGTGGAAGCATTCTTCTTGAATGCACCGTCGGTCAAGTAATCTTTAACCAGACTCTTCCTGCTGATTACCCTTGGTATGGGGAAGTCGCAGATAAGAAGCAGCTTGGTTCTTTGATTAATGACCTTGCCGAGAAATACCCGATGAACGTGGTAGCTCAGACTCTTGATCAGCTCAAGAACACTGGTTTCTACTATGCTTCTCGCTCTGGCGTGACCGTTGCTATCTCTGATATCGCGGCGCCTAAAGATAAACCTGCCATTATGGAAGGCTACGAGCAGAAAGCTGAAAAGATTCAGCAGGACTTCGATCTGGGTCTTATCGGCGATAACGAGCGTCGTACCGAGCTGATTAAGATCTGGACTCAGGCAACAGATGAAGTTGCTCAAGTCATGAAACAGAACCTTGCAAACCTGAACACCACCATTAACCGTATGGTGACTTCTGGTGCTCGTGGTAACTGGATGCAGGTTCGTCAGATTGCGGGTATCCGTGGTCTCGTGTCGAACCCAAAGGGTGAGATTATGCCTCGCCCGATTAAGTCTTCATATCGTGAAGGCCTGTCCGTTTTGGAATACTTCATCGCGACTCACGGTGCTCGTAAGGGCCTTGCTGATACTGCGTTGCGTACTGCAAACTCTGGTTACTTGACTCGTCGTTTGGTGGACGTTTCTCAGGACGTTATCGTTCGTGAAGATGACTGTGGTACACGCCAAGGTCTAGACCTACCACTTGTTACCCCTGCAGGGGACGAATTGCACCCACAGGTCGAGACTGCTATCCACGGACGTTCTTTGGCAGTAGATGTCAAAGATGCTTCGGGAGAGATTCTTGCTGCTGCTGGTACTGACGTATCTGATATTGTCATCAACAAGCTTTTCAAGGCTGGCGTTGAACAAGTTAAGGTTCGTTCTGTATTGACCTGCCACTCTGCTGTTGGTGTCTGTGCCTTGTGCTACGGCCGTTCTATGGCTTCTGGTAACTTGGTAGATATCGGTGAAGCTGTTGGTATTATTGCGGCACAGTCTATTGGTGAACCTGGTACTCAGCTCACCATGCGTACCTTCCACACCGGTGGTGTCGCAACCGCAGACGATATTACTCAGGGTCTACCTCGTATTCAGGAGCTCTTTGAAGCACGTACTCCTAAGGGCGTTGCACCTATTTCTGAGGTCAGCGGTCGTGTCTCTATGGAAGATACTGATAAAGCTTTGAAGGTTGTGATTACTCCTGATAACGGTGACGAACCTGTAGCTTATCCCGTTCTTCGTCGTTCCCGTCTGCTCGTAACTGAGGGTGAACACGTCGAGATTGGTGATCAGCTGGTTGCAGGTGCCGTTGATCCTAAGGAAGTACTACGTATTCGTGGTCCTCGTCATGCTCGTAAGCATCTTGTCGATGAGGTTCAGGACGTATACCGTTCTCAGGGTGTAGGTATTCACGATAAGCACGTTGAGGTGATTGTTCGCCAGATGCTTCGTCGTGTGACCGTTATTGACTCTGGTGAAACTGATCTTCTCCCCGGTGAGCTCGTAGAGAACCTTGCCTTCCAAGCTGCGAACCGTAAGGCCGTAGCTGAGGGTAAGCGTCCTGCTTCTGCTCGTCCTGAGATGATGGGTATTACGAAGGCGTCCTTGGCGACTGAGTCGTGGCTTTCTGCTGCGTCCTTCCAGGAGACGACTCGAGTTCTTACTCAGGCTGCTATGGAACGTAAAGAAGATCCATTGGTCGGTCTTAAAGAGAACGTCATCATTGGTAAGCTCATTCCTGCTGGTACAGGTTTGGCTCGCTACAACGATATTGAAGTTGAGCCTACTGACGAAGCACGTGAACAGCTTTTCCAGGTCTCTGCAAGCGGATTCAACGATTTCAGCTATGCAGCTGAGAACGAGGGTTCTATTTCTGCAGAGTTCCAGGCTATTCCTTTGGATGATTACGACTTCGGTAAATAATCCTTTCAAAGGGGGCTTGTTAGCCTGATACAGCCGGAGGGGTTTCTTCTTTCATTAGTGAGAGAAGAAACCCCTCCGGTTTTTAATGCTCTTCGAGAGATAAATCATAAGTAGGGTGTTTATAGGTTTGATATGCACTGATAGCTGGTTCTCGTGTATCACGTATTAATTTTTTGAAGATTGCTCAGGGTATTTTCCTAAGGGATGCTCTAAACTATTGCTTGCTACCTCTAGGTGTAGGTCAGCATTCATCACTCACATCGCTAACGTTAATTTTCTTTTAGGGGTTATTGTGTTATCTTCGCATGCCGTTTCACGGCTTCGTCGTACGGGTTCGCTGGTTGTAGGTGCGGCTTTAGCTTGTGCATCCTTATCTGTTCTAGAGCCTGCTCAGGCTCATCCTAATTATTGGTATTCTTCGTCTTCGCATTCTCAGAATGTTTCTTCTAGCCCGTATCTTGTGGGTGCTGGTATCGGAGATGTCACCGGTGAACCAGCTGAGGTTGGTTTCATGGGGTATGGAGATGGGAAACAGCTTGGGTCTGGCGTAATGAGCCGTTCCTACGCGCGTGCGTTTGAAATTCAAGATAGGAATACTGGAGAACGTAACCTCATTGTTGTGTTGGATCAGTTGTCTGCTTTTCAGAGTGTCCGTGATGAGGTGATCCGTCGTGTGCAACAGCAGTATGGCAATGCGTATGGAGAATCAAATATTATGATTACCGCTAGCCATACTCACTCTACCCCTGGCGGTATTACCAAATATAGTCTGTACAACGTCACGACAAGCGGATGGCACGAAGATACTTTTAATGCGACTATCGAGGGCATCATGGATGCTATTGATGCTGCTCACCGAGATTTAGCGCCGGGGCAGCTTACTGTGTCTCATTCGCAGCTGACCGGTGTTGGCGCTAATCGTTCTGCTGTTGCTTTTGAACGTGACCCTCAAGAGCTTAAGAACAAGTTGGTGAATGGAGTAGACCCGACAACAGTAACTTTGCGTCTAGAACGTAGTGGCAAAACACGTGCGGTCATTAACTGGTTTGCTGTGCACGCTACCTCATTACCTACAACCAATACACTGATTTCTTCTGACAATAAAGGGTATGCTGAGTGGCTTTTAGAACACCAAGATCATGGTGTAGACCATTACTCTGGTGCAGGCGATGGATTTATCGCTGCTTTTGCTAATAGTAACGCTGGTGATGTTACTCCGAATACTTGGCTTGAGCCAGGTAAAGGCCCTACGGATATTCCTTTTGAGAATATGAAGATTCAAGGAACAAAACAGGCCGATGCCGTTCGTGATCAGCTTCGTAGTCAAGGGCAACCTGTTGGTCAGGGACTTAGCTCAGCGGTGAAGTATTTTGACTTTAGTAATATGACGGTGGACGCTCAATATACCGGAACGGGGCAGGCGGAGCGTACGTGTCGTGCTTCTTTGGGGGAGTCCTTTGGCTCTGGCTCTGAAGAAGATGGTGGCGGAGGTCTCCCCATTTTTGGTGAAGGCGTTGGCGCTAACAAGTTCTTTTACACAATGAGTCGCGCTGTTTATGCTGTTTCTCCAGATTTGAAGTCTTGTCAGTATCCTAAAGATCACCTTCTTGCGGTGGGCGTGGTAGGAGCTGTTCAGGAGAAGCTTCCTGTCCAGGTGATGCGTTTTGGCGACTACTATATCTTAGGCTTGCCAGGTGAATATACGGGTGCTGTTGGCGTGCAGTATCGTCAGGACATGGCAAAACTCTTTGGCGTTGATGAGTCTCATATTATTTTGCAAGGTTACACCAATGCTTATAACCATTATGTGACAACTCCCGATGAATATGATCTGCAACAGTATGAGGGTGGAGCAACAATTTTTGGTCGTTACGAGGCGCCAGCTTTCCGTCAGAGTTTGCATGAGGTAGGTTCTGCTTTGCAGCGTGGAGTATCCTTAGACTTGGGGGATAAGCCTCAGACTCCTTATGCTGCAAAGAGCTCTAAAGGCAAGGTTCTTTATGATACCCCTGGTGCTGGAAAATACTATGGTCAGCAAATACGCGCGCCTCGTAATACTTGGCGTGGCGGCACTGTTTCGGCAGATTTTGTTGGCGCACACCCCAATAACAGTGTTCGTAAGCAGGGGAGCTATCTTGAGATACAACGATGGAACGGGCATGATTGGGAATACGTTACAAACGATAATGATCCGAACACTCGTTTTGAGTGGAAACGCCAGTGGGCTGCTCAGTCACGCGTGACGATTAGTTGGGAGGTTCCATCAACGGCTCCTTCTGGACACTATCGGATTGTGTATTACGGTCATTCGAAGAATGGTTGGGGGCAGATTTCACCCTTTACGGGAACTAGCTCTGAATTTAGAGTGTATTAATCTTTCGATAAATGATTGATGCAGGGGAGTGCCACTGCTTTTGTGCAGTGGCACTCTTCGTTTTAAGTTAATCGAGGGTTAAGTGAGATAAATCTCTGAGGTTTGAGATAAACAATAGGGAATTAAGCTGAATCTAGGTAGATTAAGGGCTCTAGAGCCGATATAGTTTGATACGAAGTACTTAGCCTCAGTGCCTCTAATGCTCCTTTGAAGCATTTATATCGGCGCATTCCAGCGTTGAACGGCAGAGCTAATGTGGGCTTCGAATTAATGGCAGTATGGATACAGTCCTTTGGTGTTGATTTAAGTTTTTTTAATCTGATACCTAAATGCCATTTTTACGCATGCCCAGATAAAATTTTGTTGCACGCGCTGAACTAAGTTACCGTTATTGCGTATCGCAGGATACCCAATACATCTGCTTCAATAACTCATGCATCATGCAGAACTCTGCACTGAGGTGAAAAGACGAAAGGGTTGTGAAAGACCAACCCGATAATCAGGAGATATTGTGCCTACAATTCAGCAGCTGGTCCGTAAGGGCCGGACTCCCAAGGTCGTAAAGACCAAGGCGCCCGCACTGAAGGGCAACCCTATGAAGCGTGGCGTGTGCACTCGTGTGTACACCACCACCCCGAAGAAGCCTAACTCTGCACTCCGTAAGGTAGCTCGTGTGAAGCTCAACGGTGGCGTTGAAGTTACCGCTTACATTCCCGGTGAAGGTCACAACCTTCAGGAACACTCCATCGTGCTTGTTCGCGGTGGTCGTGTGAAGGACCTCCCCGGTGTTCGTTACAAGATCGTTCGTGGTGCTCTGGATACTCAGGGTGTTAAGGGTCGCGGCCAGGCTCGCTCCCGCTACGGCGCTAAGAAGGAGAAGAAGTAATGCCTCGTAAGGGTCCCGCTCCAAAGCGTCCCCTCGTAAACGATCCTGTTTACGGTTCCCCGCTGGTTACCCAGCTTATTAACAAAGTTCTTCAGGACGGCAAAAAGTCTGTTGCAGAGCGTATCGTTTACGGTGCGCTCGAAGGCGTAGGTCAGAAGACCGGCGCAGACCCCGTAGCAACCTTGAAAAAGGCTATGGACAACGTCAAGCCCTCCTTGGAAGTTCGCTCCCGCCGTGTTGGTGGCGCAACCTACCAGGTTCCTGTTGAGGTTCGCTCCGGACGCGCAACTGCTCTTGCTCTTCGCTGGTTGGTTGGCTTCTCCAAGCTACGCCGCGAAAAGACTATGACTGAGCGTCTAATGAATGAGATCTTGGACGCATCCAACGGTCTCGGTGCCGCTGTGAAGCGTCGCGAAGACACTCACAAGATGGCCGAATCCAACAAGGCCTTCGCACACTACCGCTGGTAATTCTTTGAAATGCCTGTCGAGAATACTTCGTGTATTCCGGCAGGCTTTCGGAGTATCTCATAAGAGGAGACTCAAGTGGCACTAGACGTGCTTACAGACCTCAAGAAGGTCCGCAACATTGGTATTATGGCGCATATTGACGCCGGTAAGACCACCACAACCGAACGTATCTTGTTCTACACCGGTATTAACCACAAAATTGGTGAAACCCACGATGGTGCATCCACCATGGACTGGATGGCTCAGGAACAAGAGCGCGGTATTACCATTACTTCCGCAGCTACTACCTGCTTCTGGAAGAACAATCAGGTAAACATCATCGATACCCCCGGCCACGTTGACTTCACCGTTGAGGTTGAGCGTTCATTGCGCGTCCTCGACGGCGCAGTTGCAGTGTTCGACGGTAAAGAGGGTGTTGAGCCTCAGTCTGAAACCGTTTGGCGTCAGGCTGACAAATACGAAGTTCCCCGTATCTGCTTCGTGAACAAGATGGATAAGCTCGGCGCTGACTTCTACTTCACCGTAGATACCATCATCAAGCGTTTGGGTGCTCGTCCTTTGGTTCTTCAGCTACCTATCGGCGCTGAGAACGACTTCCTCGGTGTTATCGACCTCCTCACCATGAAGGCATATGTCTGGCCTGGTGACGCTAAGGGCGATGTGACCATGGGCGCTTCTTACGAAACTCAGGAAATTCCTGCAGACTTGCAAGAAAAGGCTGAGCAGTACCGTGCAGAGCTCATCGAAGCTGTTGCAGAGTCCAGCGAAGAACTGATGGAAAAGTACCTTGAAGAAGGCGAACTTTCCCTTGAAGAACTCAAAGCTGGTATCCGTCAGCTCACCGTGAATAACGAAGCATACCCTGTTCTTTGTGGTTCTGCATTCAAGAACCGTGGCGTTCAGCCTATGCTTGACGCTGTCATTGATTACTTGCCTTCACCGCTTGACGTGCCTGCTGTTCGCGGTCACAAGCTCAACGATGAAGAAGTTGAAATGACTCGTGAAGCATCTTCTTCTGAGCCTTTCTCTGCATTGGCGTTCAAGGTTGCAGCACACCCGTTCTACGGTCAGCTCACCTATATTCGTGTGTACTCCGGTACTGCGTCTCAGGGTGAACAGGTTCTTAACTCCACTAAGGGCCGTAAAGAGCGTATTGGTAAGCTCTTCCAGATGCACTCCAACAAGGAAAACCCTGTTGAGCAGATTCAGGCAGGACACATTTACGCTGCTATCGGTTTGAAGGACACCACCACTGGTGACACCCTTTGCGATGCTGCTAACCCCATCGTTCTTGAATCAATGAGCTTCCCTGATCCTGTGATCTTTGTTGCTATTGAGCCAAAGACTAAGGGCGACCAGGAGAAACTCTCCACCGCTATTCAGAAGCTTTCAGCAGAAGACCCCACCTTCAGCGTTAATCTCAACGATGAAACCGGTCAGACTGAAATCGGCGGTATGGGCGAATTGCACCTCGACATCTTGGTTGACCGCATGAAGCGTGAATTCAAGGTTGAGGCAAACATCGGTAAGCCTCAGGTTGCTTACCGCGAAACCATCAAGAAAGCTGTGGAGAAGGTCGACTACACCCACAAGAAGCAGACTGGTGGTTCTGGTCAGTTCGCTAAGGTTCAGGTTTCCTTCGAACCTATTCCTCTTGACGCTGAAGAGCTTTACGAGTTTGATAACGTCGTCACCGGTGGTCGTGTTCCTCGCGAATACATTCCATCTGTTGACGCTGGTATCCAGGACGCTATGCAGCTTGGTATCCTTGCTGGTTACCCTGTTGTTGGTGTTAAAGCAACCCTCATCGACGGTGCATACCACGATGTTGACTCCTCTGAAATGGCCTTCAAGATTGCCGGTTCTATGGTGTTCAAGGAAGGCGCTAAGCGCGCTAACCCTGTTCTTCTTGAACCGCTTATGGCAGTTGAAGTTCGTACCCCAGAGGAATACATGGGCGATGTTATCGGCGACTTGAACTCTCGCCGTGGACAGATTCAGTCCATGGAAGATGCAGCTGGCGTTAAACTCGTCAATGCATTGGTTCCGCTATCCGAAATGTTTGGTTACATCGGCGACCTACGTTCCAAGACTCAGGGACGCGCTGTATTCTCTATGGCATTCGATAGCTATTCTGAGGTTCCGAAGGCTGTTGCCGACGAAATCATTCAGAAGAGCCGCGGCGAATAATTTTTGCCTCAGTTCCGGCTCTTTAAACTATTGAGTCGAAAAATTCACTAAAAATACCCCTGAAAACAGCTTCTGGGTTTCATCTGACCGGTGTAATCCGCTAATGTAGACGCTAGACCGTTTCTTAACGGATTGCGCCGGTGAGATATCCGAGTGCATGTTTTCAAAATCGTTCTAGGAGGAACACCCTTGGCTAAGGCTAAGTTCGAGCGCTCCAAGCCTCACGTAAACGTTGGTACCATTGGTCACGTTGACCACGGTAAGACCACTCTTACCGCTGCTATCTCCAAGGTTCTTGCAGACAAGTACCCGGACATTAACGAGCAGCGCGACTTCGGTATGATCGACTCCGCTCCTGAAGAGCGTCAGCGCGGTATTACCATTAACATTGCTCACATCGAGTACCAGACCGAGAAGCGTCACTACGCACACGTTGACGCTCCCGGCCACGCTGACTATGTCAAGAACATGATTACCGGTGCTGCTCAGATGGACGGCGCAATCCTCGTGGTTGCTGCTACCGATGGTCCTATGGCTCAGACCCGCGAGCACGTTCTTCTTGCTCGCCAGGTTGGCGTACCTACCCTTCTTGTTGCATTGAACAAGTCCGACATGGTTGAAGACGAAGAGCTTCTTGACCTCGTCGAAATGGAAGTTCGCGATTTGCTTTCTTCCCAGGAATTCGACGGCGACGACGCTCCTGTTATCCGCGTTTCTGCTCTCAAGGCTCTTGAAGGCGACGCTGAATGGGTTGCGAAGATCGAAGAACTCATGGATGCAGTTGACAACTACATTCCGGACCCCGTTCGTGAAACCGACAAGCCCTTCCTCATGCCTATTGAGGACGTCTTCACCATTACCGGTCGCGGTACCGTTGTAACCGGTCGTGCAGAGCGTGGTACCCTCAACATCAACTCTGAGGTTGAGATCGTTGGTATCCGTCCCATCCAGAAGACCACCGTTACCGGTATCGAGATGTTCCACAAGCAGCTCGACGAAGCATGGGCAGGCGAGAACTGTGGTCTACTTCTTCGCGGTCTCAAGCGCGACGACGTAGAGCGTGGTCAGGTTGTTGTAGCTCCCGGCTCCATCACCCCTCACACTCAGTTCGAGGCAAACGTCTACATCCTTTCCAAGGATGAGGGTGGACGTCACAACCCGTTCTACTCCAACTACCGTCCTCAGTTCTACTTCCGTACCACTGACGTAACCGGCGTTATCACTCTTCCTGAGGGTACCGAAATGGTTATGCCTGGCGACAACACCGAGATGACCGTTGAGCTCATCCAGGAAATCGCGATGGAAGAAGGCCTTGGCTTCGCTATCCGTGAAGGTGGACGTACCGTTGGTTCCGGTCGTGTTACCAAGATTCTCAAGTAATAATCTTTGAGCGTCAATCAGAAGTTTTAGAACTTCAACTTTGAGCTGTCGATGATGGCTCGGCAGGGCCCCTCAGTAGTTTTACTGAGGGGCCCTGTTTTATGCCTCTTTATTCTGCTCATAGAACTTGCATGTGAAACTCGGCACTTTTAGGTATTGGGGTTGCTTATGCTTTTATTCTCTGCGAGAATAGTAAACGTTGTTCAAGCGCTTATCTGTCGTTTCTTTGCAAAATATGCCTTAATGGGGTGATTCTTTTGTGGAGGAACAAACGAAGATAAGACCAAATATGACCCGGTTCCGAAGGCTTAGGCCGTTGTATGTCCTCATTTAGGCGACACGCCCGAGTTCGGGGGTCGGTGCTTGGTCGAGTTGAGGAACCCTAACACCCTTTAGGATTCAGCTCGATTCAGGCGGCACGAAAGAAAAATATTTTTCTTTACCTCAAGTGCCAGAAAAAGGGGCGACCGCCCCGTTACAGGGAAGTACTTCAAGAAAGAGAGTCCGACAGATGGCGGGACAGAAAATCCGCATCCGTCTGAAGTCTTACGACCACGAGGTCATTGATTCTTCAGCACGGAAAATCGTTGAGACAGTTACGCGTGCAGGCGCGACGGTAGTAGGTCCAGTACCACTTCCGACCGAAAAGAACGTTTACTGCGTTATTCGTTCGCCTCACAAGTATAAGGACAGCCGCGAGCATTTCGAAATGCGCACGCACAAGCGTCTGATCGACGTTGTTGATCCGACCCCTAAGGCTGTTGATGCCCTCATGCGTCTTGACCTTCCGGCAGACGTGAACATCGAAATCAAGCTGTAGAGGATCGCATCTAATCATGACTAACACATTCGAGCGCCAGGTGAAAGGCTTGCTGGGTATCAAACTCGGCATGACTCAGATCTGGGACGAAAACGGCAAATTTGTGCCCGTTACCGTAGTTAAGGCTGACTCCAACGTTGTCACCCAGTTACGTAATCAAGAAACTGATGGCTACCAGGCTATTCAGATTGGTTTCGGTGCAATTGATTCTCGTAAAGTTACCAAGCCTCTAGCTGGTCACTTTGAGAAAGCAGGCGTAACCCCTCGCCGCCACCTAGTTGAAATCCGCACTTCTGATGCTGCAGAGTACTCCCTAGGTCAAGAACTGACCGTGGACCTCTTCGCAGAAGGTCAGAAAGTCGATGTCGTTGGCAAGACCAAAGGCAAGGGCTTCGCAGGTGTTATGAAGCGTCACGGCTTCAAGGGTGTTGGCGCGTCTCACGGTCAGCACAAGAACCACCGTAAGCCCGGTTCTATCGGTGGTGCATCATACCCCGCACGCGTGTTCAAAGGTATGCGCATGGCTGGCCGTATGGGCGCAGCACGCCACACCACTTTGAACCTGACTATCCAGGGTGTAGACGTCGAAAACAACGTACTTTTGATTAAGGGTGCAATCCCTGGTCCTAAGGGCGGCGTTGTTTTGGTTCGCACCGCTGTGAAGGGAGCCTAATTACAATGGCTGTCAAAACTGTCAAGGTAGACCTACCGGCAGACCTCTTCGACGCACAGGCATCTGTTCCTTTGCTTCACCAGGTCGTTGTAGCTCAGCTTGCTGCAGCACGCCAAGGTACTCACAAAACTAAGAACCGCGGCGAAGTTTCCGGCGCAGGTCGTAAACCTTTCAAACAAAAAGGTACCGGCCGAGCACGTCAGGGCTCCATCCGTGCACCGCATATGACCGGTGGTGGTGTCGTACACGGCCCAACCCCTCGCAACTATGCGCAGCGTACCCCCAAGAAAATGATTGCAGCTGCTTTGCGCGGTGCTCTCTCCGATCGCGCTCGTCACGACCGCGTACACGTTGTAGAGAACCTCGTTGAAGGCACCAAGCCTTCAACTCAGGCAATCAAGGCATCTCTTGCAAGCATCACCAGCCGTAAGAACGTTCTTTTGGTGATTGACCGCAAAGAAGATCTTGTAGCACTGTCAGCACGTAACCTTCAGAACACTCACGTCCTCTATGCAGACCAGCTGAACACCTACGATGTTCTCATCTCTGATGACGTAGTTTTCACCAAGGATGCGTTCGACATTTTCGTCGCAGTTGCTTCTAAGGCTAAGAAGGAGGCCGCTAAATAATGAGCGTCTCTACTTTCAAAGATCCTCGCGACGTGATTATCGCTCCCGTCGTGTCGGAAAAAAGCTACGGCCAGCTCGATGAAGGTAAATACACCTTCGTTGTTGCTCCTAGCTCCAACAAACTGGAAATCAAGCAGGCTATCGAAGAAATCTTCGGTGTCAAGGTTGCTTCCGTAAACACCGCTAACCGTCAAGGCAAGCGCAAGCGCACTCGCTTTGGCTGGGGTACTCGTAAGAACACCAAGCGTGCGATTGTAACCCTCAAAGAAGGCTCAATCGACCTCTTCGGCGGTCCGCAGGCATAGTCCTGCGGAGACCACTTTAGCGAAGGAAAGAAATACTAAATGGGTATTCGTAAACACAAGCCGACGACACCTGGTCGCCGTGGCTCGAGCGTTTCCGATTTCTCCGAAATCACCCGCTCAACCCCGGAAAAATCCCTGGTTCGTCCGCTTCCTAAAAAAGGCGGCCGTAACAACACCGGTCGTATCACCACTCGCCACAAGGGCGGTGGACACAAGCGTCAGTACCGTTTGATCGACTTCCGTCGTCACGACAAAGATGGTGTTAACGCACGCGTTGCACACATCGAATACGATCCAAACCGTACCGCACGCATCGCATTGCTTCACTATGTTGATGGTACAAAGCGTTACATCGTTGCTCCTAACCGTTTGCAGCAGGGCGACATCGTTGAATCCGGTCCGTCTGCGGACATCAAGCCCGGTAACAACTTGCCACTACGCAACATTCCTGTGGGTACCGTTATTCACGCTGTTGAACTTCGCCCCGGCGGCGGAGCAAAGATGGGTCGCTCTGCTGGCGCTTCCATCCAGCTCGTTGCTAAAGAAGGTCGCTACGCTCAGTTGCGTCTTCCTTCCGGCGAAATTCGCAACGTAGACGTTCGCTGCCGTGCAACTGTTGGTTCTGTCGGCAACGCTGAACAGTCCAACATCAACTGGGGTAAAGCAGGCCGCAACCGTTGGAAGGGCATCCGCCCAACCGTTCGTGGTGTTGTTATGAACCCCGTTGATCACCCACATGGTGGTGGTGAAGGTAAAACCTCAGGTGGTCGTCACCCGGTTAACCCGAACGGTAAACCCGAAGGTCGTACCCGTCGACCTAACAAGGAAAGCGACAAGCTCATTGTTCGTCGCCGTCGTACTGGCAAGAAGCGCTAAGGAGCCTGACACATGCCTCGTAGTTTGAAGAAGGGCCCTTTCGTTGATCAGCACCTTTATGTAAAGGTTGCAGCTCAGAACGAGAAGGGCACCAAGAATATTATTAAGACTTGGTCCCGCCGCTCGATGATTATTCCCGACATGCTCGGACATACCATCGCAGTGCACGACGGACGCAAGCACGTACCCGTGTTCATCACTGAGTCAATGGTCGGACACAAACTCGGCGAGTTTGCACCGACCCGCACTTTCCGTGGCCACGTGAAGGACGACCGTAAGGGTAAGCGTCGCTAATATCGGATATCCGATATTAGATACGTTTTCCTTTCGGCAATAGACGAAAGAAAGATAGGCAATGGAATCTAAGGCATCAGCGCGCTATGTACGCGTCACGCCTATGAAGGCACGCCGAGTCGTCAACCTGATCCGTGGTAAGCAAGCGGAAGAGGCTCTGGCAATTCTGAAGTTCGCTCCTCAGGGCGCTTCAGAACCGGTTTACAAGATTGTTGCATCTGCTATGGCAAATGCTCGTTCCAAAGCAACTGCTGCGGGACTTCCTTTCAAGGAAGAAGAGCTTTTCATCAGCGAAGCATTTGTTGACGAAGGTCCTACGATGAAGCGGTTCCAGCCGCGAGCACAGGGCCGTGCATTCCGCATCAACAAGCGCACCAGCCACATCACCGTGGTTGTAGCAACCCCGGAGAAGGAGGAGGACCGATAAATGGGTCAGAAAATTAACCCCAACGGTTTCCGACTTGGCATCACCACCGGACACGTCTCCAAGTGGTTCGCAGACTCCAACAAGGAAGGCGAACGCTACAAGGACTTCGTCCGTGAAGACGTCAAAATTCGCGAGCTCCTCGCTAAAGATTTGGAGCGCGCAGGTATCGCAAAGGTAGAAATCGAGCGCACCCGTGATCGTGTTCGTGTGGACATCCACACTGCACGTCCAGGTATCTTGATTGGTCGCCGTGGTGCAGAAGCTGACCGTATTCGCGGTGAGCTTGAGAAACTAACGAACAAGCAGATTCAGCTCAACATCCTTGAGGTTGCTCAGCCTGAACTTTCTGCTCAGCTTGTTTCTCAGAGCATCGCAGAACAGCTCACCTCTCGCGTGGCATTCCGCCGTGCAATGAAGAAAGCAATTCAGTCCGCACAGCGTGCAGGCGCAAAGGGTATCCGTATCCAGTGCTCCGGCCGTCTTGGCGGTGCTGAAATGTCCCGTTCCGAGTTCTACCGTGAAGGTCGCGTGCCATTGCACACCCTTCGTGCGAACATCGACTACGGTTTCTTCGAAGCAAAGACCACCTTCGGCCGTATCGGCGTGAAGGTTTGGATCTACAAGGGCGATCTTACCGACAAGGAACTTGCTGCTCAGCAGGCTTCCGCACAGCGTGGCCGTGGCGACCGTCGTGGTAACGACCGTCGTCGTGGTGGCAACCGCGGACCTCGTCGCGAACGTCGCAACGACAACGCTTCGGTGAACACCGAAGCCAAGACTGCAGAAAACGGTGAGGCATAAATGCTTATTCCCCGTCGAGTAAAATATCGTAAGCAGCACCATCCCAAGCGTACTGGTATGGCCAAAGGCGGTACCGAAGTTACTTTTGGTGAGTGGGGTATTCAGGCACTAACTCCTGCATACGTAACCAACCGTCAGATTGAAGCTGCACGTATCGCAATGACTCGTCACATCAAGCGTGGCGGTAAAGTATGGATTAACATCTATCCTGACCGTCCCTTGACCAAGAAACCTGCTGAAACCCGTATGGGTTCCGGTAAAGGTTCACCCGAGTGGTGGGTCGCAAACGTAAAACCCGGTCGAGTCATGTTTGAACTCTCCGGTGTGTCCGAAGAAGTGGCTCGCGAAGCTATGCGCCTCGCAATCCACAAGCTCCCGATGAAGGCACGTGTCGTGCGTCGTGAAGGTGGTGAGTAAGCGAAATGGCAGTTGGATCAAAAGATCTCAGCATCGACAAGCTCGTTGAGCTCTCAGATGAGGCTCTCGTAGAAGAGCTACGCAAGTCGAAGGAGGAACTGTTCAACCTCCGTTTCCAGGCAGCCACCGGTCAGCTTGAAAATCCCGGTCGTATCCGTTCCGTAAAACGCGATATTGCACGTATTTACACCGTGTTGCGTGAGCGTGAACTCGGTATTCGTCCCGCAACCGAAGGTGAAGCCAAGTGAGTGAAGTAATGAACGAAGAGCGCGGCTACCGCAAGACTCGCCGCGGCTACGTAGTGTCCGACAAAATGGACAAGACCGTAGTTGTAGAAGTCCAGGATCGTGTAAAGCACGCGCTATATGGCAAAGTTATGAGCCGTAACTCAAAGATCAAGGCACACGACGAGCAGAACTCTGCTGGTATTGGTGACCTCGTTCTTTTGGCAGAGACTCGTCCGCTCTCCGCTACCAAGCGTTGGCGTGTTGTCGAGATTATCGAAAAAGCTAAATAGTCTTTTCAGATAGTTCTCTGCGAACATACGAAAGAGTCCTCTCTTCCGGGAAACCGGAAGAGAGGACTCTTTCGTTTAAGCACCTGCAAAAAGCTCTACACCACATTGAGCTGAGATATATCTGAACGTATATATAAGGAACGCTGAGGAGAATAGCCCGCACCCGCAGAATTACCCAATAAGGCCAGAAAAATATTACGAAATAGGTTAAAAACCTTTGTGTCTTAGCCTTATTTAAAGATAAGGTTAGGCTTTGTTTATATATTGGTTATGGTCAACTATGGGGCGGAACAATGACTTCAATTAACCGGCGTTTTTTCTTAGGAACAGCAGGAGTCTCAGCACTATTGTTGAGCGCCTGCGGATCTTCCTCTAAAGAAGACCCCACCACAACCCACAACTCCTCAGAAACACGCACTGTCACCGATGTTGAAGGGCTCGAAGTTGAGGTCCCTATCAACCCACAACGCATCATCACCCTTTCAGAACCTACATTAGACGCAACCTTAGCGCTTGGACTAAAACCTATCGGAACCGTCGCCGGCCGCGGACAATCCACCGTCCCTCATTACCTCTACGAAAAAGCCTCCGACATTGAGCTACTAGGTTCAGTCTCCGAACTCAACTACGAGGCCATCGGCAAAACATCACCCGACCTCATCCTTGCCGACGGAACCAGCATCAACAACAGACCAGACATTCTCGAGATTCTGCGACAAATCGCACCGGTAGTCTTCTGCGGTTATGCCGGAGGCCCATGGAAAACTAACTTTGAAAATGTCTGCAACGCTGTCAACAAAGTTCCCGAAGGAAAGAAATATATCGAAGACTACGATACTTACGTAGCGCAGACTGCCGCAGAGCTTAAAGACCGTTACGTTGATAAAACTTTCTCTATCGTCCGATGGCAGGGGAGCGGGCCCTCCCTCATCCTCAAAGAACTTCCGGCAGGACAAGCCCTAGAATCTTTAGGGCTCAAACGCCCTCACGACCAAGACATGCTAGGACGCGGGCACTCAGAACCAGTCTCCCTAGAGAACATGGCACGCATCGATGCTGACTACATGTTCCTTGGAACTCTCGGTGGAGCTAGTCAAGAGAACCCACACTCAGACTCCACCGCAGACCTTGAAGGCGCACAAGAAGCCCTCAAAAGAGCAGAACAAACCTCAGGCTTTACCGATTTACGAGCTTACCGAGAAAACCACATCATTCTGGTTGACGGATCACAATGGACATCTACTGGAGGCCCGCTACTGATGCGAGGCATCGTCGAAGACGTCAAAAAATCTCTCTTATAAAACTCCCACAACACCATCCTCTAGCAACAATTTTCAAACCCACTACCTTGATGGACGTACCCCATGCAAACTAACTCTTCATTGACTAAGGTCACTCGTTATACAGCAGTAGCCGCCTTGGCCGCTGCGTTAGTTGGCGCTCCCGCGATTGCCCCAACATACTCCCTCTCCGGAAATACCGCTATCGCCCAAGAAACACCAGCAACAAAAACACTCTCCGTGAGCTCCACTGCAGACGCTGAGGGCAAAATTACCGTTATTGGTCGTGGATTCACCTCAGCGGCAGAAGGCCGCGGTGCTGTTGTCGCCCTAAAATTCGATGCTGGAGGTGTCACTAATCTTGAATCTATTGAACACCCCCTCACCGGCAAAAAAATCCCTAACAAAACAGTTAACTTTGTCGTAGTAGCTCAAGAAGATGGAAGCTTTGAAACTAAAGTTCCTCTCCCATCACCCTCAAATAGCACAGTAAAAGAAGCCGACTGGGCAGAAGGAACTACACATAATCTCACCGCACTCGTCGGCTCTCTCGGACCGCAAGACGTCCCAGGCAACGCGATGGTAGATTTCACTGTTGCTTATGCGCCTCAAGACACCGAAGACCAGTCCTCATGGACACACCTTCAGGTCGGGGACGCTCAACTTAATATTCGCCCCTATACAACTGGCGAAAAAATGCGCATCACAGGAACAGGCTGGCTTAAAGAAAATGGAACTGAAGGGTCCGTCGTCGTTCTAAAACTGGAGTCCAGCAGCGACGGAACTTTCTACGAACGCCCCGATAACTCTGCACAAGCACAATACTTAGGATCCTTAGGGTTATTTGACCTCGGTAATGACCACACCGCATGGATGCTAGTAATGCCAGATGCACAACAGGTCAACGAAGAAAAAGGTATCTCTCTTGTCAAACCAGACGGCTCTTTCGACATTACCTTTGACGTACCTGAAGCCTTAAAAAATGGTTCTACCGGTCAATACCTCGCCGTTCAAGCGCTCTCAGGTCGTTTTGCCCCTGGCGATACTCGTCGTTCAGCAAAATCTCAACCAATTCCTGTCAACGGTGTAGCTGCACAACCACCCCAAAAAGAAGAACCTACCGAAAAATGTGTTTCTTCCGAAACTAAGCCAAGCGCACATTTTGAAAAGGACACTGTCGCACCAGGAGGAACATTACACCTCCTAGGAAAAGGATGGTGTAACGAAAATGGTGCAGGAGCAGCACGACTAGCTATCAAAATTGACGATGCCGCTATCTCACGTCTAGATACCTCCGTACATTCCAACAAAACTATTTGGACTATCGTGGATGCAAACCCCACAACCGGAGAAATTGACGCGCACATTCAACTTCCGCAAGCAGACGGTTCAGATAGCTCACCGGCACTTACTGAAGGCGCACACTCATTGCGTCTACTGTCAGGCTCTCTTAAAGCAGGAGACATCCATGTTTCCTACGGTGGTCCTGGCGTCCTTGACTTCATTGTCGGTGCATATTCACCAACGACCATGCCAGATGTGCTCTCTGATAGTGAGCTAACCGCTCAAACGCAGAACGAGGTTACCGTCAAAGAATCTCAAAGGAAAGTGACCGTTCATGTTCCTCATGCACAACCACGACAGTGGGTGCACATTACCCCCTATATTGACGGTTCTTCTCGCGCAACATGGTCTAGTGGATGGGTTCAACTAGACGACAACCGAACCATGGAATACACCTTAGAAGAAGGTCTACCTGCCGGACACTACAAAATGGTGGTTCAAGACGGCGAACAAGCTACCTTTGGTCAGCTTCTTGGCTGGGCAGAACTGGAGCACACCACAAACGAGCAAAAGAATTCTGTTCAAACGCCTGCCACAGAACAACCACACACGCCGATGAACCCAGAACATCATGATTCTGCTACTGGCGGCGAGAACACTAAAAATGGTACTGTGCCAGCTACCGAAGGTTCTTCCACCCAGCATAATACTGGTGTCACAACGTCCTCTTTATCTCGAGCTACGTACAATAACGCATCAGCGCCTGTTTATTCTCCCGTACCAAATTCCTACGAAACAATTGCTGTGGCACCACCGAAGAAAGTGACGCGTATTGTTCGCGCCGCTTCACTGGCACAAGCTGCACAAGCAGAAAAAACTGCACAAGCGCAAAAAAATCAGCGGGAAGAGGCTCACAAGAAGACCATGGCAGCTCCCTCACCCACGAAAAAAGCATCTGCTTCGGCCTCACCAGCTCCTCACTCGTCACCTGCTATCGCCTCAACTGAAGCCACTGGGGTAGAAAAATCCTTCTGGGATAACACGGCTTCTGTCAATAATTTGCTCCTAATTGGTGCTGGCATTGTGCTTCTTGGCGCAGTCGCTATTCCTCGTAAAAAGCCCTTACGCTAACTCCGCATAATACTGTGAAAGTAGATGGCATCTAATGATGAAACTTTTCTCCCCATTAAAAACATTCTTCCTAGCACTGCTAAGCGTTCTCGCCCTCATGACGGGTATGAGTGTGGCGTATGCTCTTCCTCCCGGTGGAGCATCACCAAACACACCGGGAACAAGCTCTACCGTATCTCCTACAACAGTACGAGCTGGCGACACCGTATCTTTTACCGTGAGCGGATTCCCCGCACATGAGCAAGTACGTGTAAAAGTTGATGACGGCGCGGCTTGCCCTCGTGACGCCGCTCAAGGTGCGTGTGTTGTTCATCAGCAAAAGAGCGACGGAAACGGAAATGTTCGTGGTTCCTTCTTACTTCCTCGTGACCTCGAAGAAGGAGAACACACCTTACGCTTCTTGGCAACCGAAGTAATTCGTAATGCCTCAGGAGAACAGCAAGGAACCAAAGGATACTCTAATCAGTCTCCTGTCTTCACCGTTGTTGGGGTGAATGAAAACTCTGCAGGAGGCACCGTCATCAGCTTGACTCCTGACCAAGTAAACCAGCGTGATCACCAGAACAACAGCTCTGGAGATCACTCCACACAGAACCAGAATGACCAGAATACTCAACAGAAAAACTCTGGTAACAATACTTCTGATTCATCCAATAACGGAAGTTCCGAGCACCATTCTGACGAGAAGAACTCTTCTGGAGAACATTCTGGCCATCAGCACAATAATGCCTCCTCTGATAGCAACGAAAATGTTGAAGAAGAAATTGTCTACACCGACGCAGACGGAAACGTTATTTCTCGCGAAGAATATGACAAACTCATGGCTGCTTCTGAAAACAAGGACAAGAAACCTGCATCATCTAGTCCTTCTGCTAGTTCATCTGCTTCTTCTTCAGCAAAGCCCTCAGCATCTTCGGCAACACCTTCTGCAACTACTGATGCGGTAGCACAAGAGAACTCTTCTAAAGTAACTGAAGAATCTGGAAATAGTGTCCCTTGGATTGGTATTGGAGCATTCCTTGCAGCGTTGATTGCTGCTGGAGTTATTGTCTTCAAACGTCGTAACGAAGCATAAAATATCTCTTGCTGAAAGGGTGGCCGGTGAGTTCTCCTGCCCAGACCGTACGGTATACGCAACGTATCCGTTGGATCATACTATTCGTAGTATTAAGCTGTATCGGAATAGTGCTCTCTATTCTCTTCGGCTCGCATTCACTCACCTTGCACGACATCTGGTCAGCCTTGACCGGCCACTCTTCTGGCATTGAAGAAAAAATTATTTGGGAACAGCGTATCCCTCGCACTCTTCTAGCAATTCTTTGTGGCGCAGCTTTAGCGGTCTCTGGGTCACTCATGCAATCTCTCACCCGTAACCCCCTTGCCGAGCCTGGCCTATTGGGAATCAACGCTGGTGCGTCGGTAACCGTTGTATTATCGGTGATTTTTTGGGGAGTGCTCAGCATCGGTCACTACCTCATTGCCTCTTTCATCGGTGCTAGCATCGCAGCTGTAGCTGTGTATTTTCTAGGCCAAGGGACGAGCCGTTCTATTGTGCGTTTAGCTTTAGCCGGTGTTGCTATCTCTGCTGCATTAAGCGCCTTAAACCAAGCACTTATTCTTAGCAATCAAGACGCATTTAACGAGTTTCGTTTCTGGGTAGCCGGATCTTTAGAAGCTAGAGATATGTCTATTGTGTATGCTGTTGCCCCCGTTATTGGGGTAGGCCTCATACTTGCCTTCGTCGTTACTCCCGCCATACATGCTCTATCACTTGGAGAAGAAGCCGCTATAGCATTGGGTGTTCATGTGAGAAGAACACAGTTTTTATCGCTTCTGGCGGTAACCTTACTGGCTGGATCTGCAACAGCCGCTATCGGGCCGATTTCTTTTGTCGGTTTAGCCGTTCCCTTTATCGTTCGTTATGTGTTAGGTAATGACGTCCGATGGGTGACTAGCGGTTCAGCTCTTGTTGGCCCACTCTGGCTCTTACTAGCAGATGTTATTGCACGCATCATTATTGCTCCTCAAGAAACCCAAGTAGGAATTATCGCCACACTCGTGGGCGCCCCACTATTTATTGTGTTGATGTCACGCAGGAAGGTCGATGCACTATGAAAAATGTGTCAAAACCCTTGCGAATTCACGACAACCTTGCTGGTCAAAAAGTTCTCAGTGTTTCTGCTGGTGTAGTTTCTTGGCAAATAACCTGTCGCGTATTGGTCTACTGTCTAACACTGTCATTACTGATCATTGCCATGAGCTTTTGGGCCATGCTTCAAGGAGATTATCATCTGAGCCCGTTACAAGTTCTTCAAGCTTTTTACGGTGAAGGTAACAGGCTCGGCATATATTTTGTGACTGAAATACGTGCTCCACGTATTATCGCTGCCCTCATCGTCGGCGCTGCACTAGGAATTTCTGGAGCAATCTTTCAAGGCATATCAGGAAATTCTCTCGGCTCTCCAGACATCATCGGTTTCACCAACGGGGCAGCTACGGGTGCCCTTATCACCATTATCCTAGGTAACGCCACACCACTAGAAATTGCGGTGGGCGCTGTTCTAGGAGGTTTTGGAACATCACTGGCTGTCTGGTTCTTAACACGCCATACGGGTTTAAGAGGGTTCCGCCTCGTGCTTATCGGTTTGGGCCTTGGGGCAACTCTTTCGGCGGTGAATTCTTTGCTGGTGGTACGAGCCTCTCTCACTCAAGCTCAAACTGCAGCATCATGGCTTGCCGGATCATTGAACACTATGAACTGGAATAAAATCATTTTTCTTGCAGTGTTCTTTACCGTACTCGTACCATTCTTGCTCCTACTTGCTCGCCCTTTAGATATTTTGAACTACGGTGATAACGTGGCATCCGGATTAGGGGTGAACGTTTCTACCATTCGAGTTCTTGCCCTTTTCGTTGGAGTGATTCTCGTATCCTTAGCTACCTCTGTGACCGGTCCGCTAGCTTTTGTGGCTCTAAGTGCACCGCATATTGCACAAAAAATTGCTAAGAAGCGAACGCTCTTCGCGGCAGGACTGACCGGTTCTACTCTAGTTCTTGGCTCTGACCTTATCGGACAATACGCCTTCAATATGACGCTACAAGTAGGCGTTGTGACAGGAGCTCTTGGCGGACTCTACCTCATCTACCTCATTGCAACGGAACGGAAGAAATAAGAATCTATGGAACAGCACGTAGCATCACGTCTTGAAGCCCATGATGTATCCGTCGGTTACGGTGAACATCGCGTCATTGAGGGGGTAGACTTCAAGGTTTTAGAAGGTGAACTTACCGTTATTCTCGGCCCTAACGCCTGTGGAAAGTCCACGCTCCTCAAAACTCTTGCGCGGGTTATTCCTCACCAAAAAGGTGAAGTATATCTTGACGGACAAAAGATGTCGGGTCTGAAATCAAAGAACATTGCACAGATTCTTGCCATGCTTCCTCAAACACCTCAAGCACCTTCTGGGGTGAGTGTTTTTGACGTCGTTTCTCGAGGACGATACCCCCACCAGAGTCTGCTCAGCTCATGGAGTGAAGAAGACGAACAAATCGTCATTGATGCGATGAAAGCTGCAAATGTTTTTGAACTTGCTGATCGCCCTATCGAAGCACTTTCAGGAGGACAACGACAACGCGTCTGGATTGCGATGACTTTAGCTCAGCAAACACCGCTCATCCTACTCGACGAACCAACCACATACTTAGATATTACTCATCAAATCGAGGTTCTTAACCTTACCCAACGCCTGCACCGGAGCGGACGAACTATCGCTGTTGTCCTACATGATTTAAACCTCGCCTTCCGCTATGCAACGCATGTTGTACTCATGAAAGACGGAGCAATTATTGCTCAAGGGCAACCACAAAAGATTGTTACTTCAGAGCTCATCCGCAAAGTCTTTGACCTAGATTGCATGATTATGCAAGACCCCTACACCGGTACACCCATGGTTGTTCCTGCCGCAGAACAAGAAAACCACGTATAGAAGCAAAAATACCCGTGAAGAATATCTCGAAGACTACCCAAAACAATGCCGCAGATACATCAGAGCAAGCCTTAGCAAGCGCTCGCCGAACGCCCCCTAAAATTGCGCGCCCAACACCTCTAGCGCAAGTTTCTTCTGCTGTTATCGATACGATACATAAGAATCTTCACCACGCAAAAATAACAACTGATGAAGCAGCAGAGAGCCTTTTAGCTATTGCTCAGCAGGGGAGTCCTCTCATAGAATCAGCTTCGTCTGACGATGAGCGTATCGTGACCTTCCTCTACCATGATCGGCAAGCTGAACAGGTGCTGATTTTTGTGAATCGTCTAACGGATGAGAAAAATATTGACGATTCTTTAATGAAACCTATCGGAAAGACCGGTTGGTTTAGTAAAAGCTTCTTGATGAAGACCAACTGGCGGGCATCCTATTGTTATATTCCCGCTTATGCAGGTCAGACTCCGGCTTGGGTTACACAAGGACAGCAGGTTCGTTTACGCGCAGCCTTAGACTCTGGTTATGCTGATATATACAATCAGCACCGGTGTCTCAACCGTGCAGGTAAAGAACTAAGCGTCGTATCTTTATCTGAAGCCCCCGAACAACGGTATTTACCGGAGATGGAACAGCTCCGTTCTTTAGCTAAACCCAAGTGGGTGCAGGCTCCCGAAGACCGCCAGATACTCGTACACTCTTTACCTCACGCGACAAAAGATTCGCCGATAGCTCTTGTCTTCGACGGTGAGGTATGGCTGTCGATGGGTCTTCAACTGATGCTTGAAAGTGCTTTTGCTGAAGGCGCATTAGACCCTATGCACGTAGTGTTTGTGCATTCGGGAGGTAGAGAACGGCGTTGGGCTGAGTTAGACGGTACAGCACCTATGGGACAGTATCTGATATCGTCTTTGATTCCGTGGCTTGAAGAACAATATGGTATCGGTATATCTCGTGGCTCTTTGATGGTGATGGGACAGTCTTTGGGAGGGCTTTCTTCCTTGTTACTTGCCCTAGATTATCCTCAAGAAGTTGGTGCTGTGATTTCCCAGTCTGCTTCTTTATGGCAACCAGTTGTTGCTGATTCCTTGCAACGTATTCTGGCTGAAAACAACCAAGAACGTTTATCTCACGTGTATTTTGAGATTCAGGTAGGAGCCCAAGAATGGGTTTTAGAGCCTCCTCACCATGTTTTTGTTCGTCAGCTTCAAAAAACTCCAGCTACCGTGAACTTCACTATTTTTAACGGTGGACATGACTACGCGTGTTGGCGTGGAGACCTCATTCCGGCAATAATTCGAGCTCAAAAATATATGGCGCGAAGGAAAGACCATCATGACTCATAATATTTTTCGTTCTGCTTTAATTCCTCCTCCAGCTATACCAGAGCAGTACGCTCAACGTTATCGAGAAGAAGGCCTATGGATTGATCAGACACTCCCCGAATTTTTCGTGGAGCAATGCCAGCGTCATGCTGAATCTCTTTCTGTAGTTGGGCACTCACATACTTTATGGGAAGAGAAAACTCCTCCGACTATTCGATGGACCTATGCCGAACTTTCTCAGCACGGGTGGGATATTGCCTCTCGTTTGCGTGCTGGAGGCGTTCGTCCCGGAGATAGGGTGCTTTTACAATTACCGAATATCGCTGAATATATGAGTGCGTTGCTCGGTATCTTTTACGCGGGGGCTTTACCCGTCTTTTGTATGCCTTCACATCGGGAGCGAGAGCTATCTCATTTTGCTCGTAAGACTGATGCTGCAGCGCATATCTTTTCTTCTCGTGTACCTGGAATGGACCTATCAGCAGTCTATTCTTCTTACTCTCAGATACTTCGTGATGAGGGGAGAATTCCCCCACTTGGATATGATGTTTGTCATCCGTGGGAGCTTGAAGAGCAAGAACATCTGCAAGAGTTAACAACTGTGATGAACACTTCTGCGCAGAGGAAGAGCGAACAAGTTGCGTTCTTACAACTGTCTGGAGGAACCACTGGTGTTTCTAAACTGATTCCGCGCACTCATGCTGATTATTTATATTCGGTACGAGAATCTGCAAAGATTTGTCAGCTACGAAGTGATAGTACTTTTTTGGTGGTGCTTCCTGCTTCACATAATTTTACGATGAGTTCTGCGGGAATCCTTGGGGCAATGTATGTTGGCGCAACCATCGTCTTTGCTGCAGATCCGAGCCCGCAGACTGCGTTTTCTCTTATTGCTCAAGAGAATGTTAAAGTTGCGGCTTTAGTCCCTCCGTTAGTGCAAGCGTGGATTGCTTCTGCACAACGACGTACCCCCGATTTGAGTTCTTTAGAGCTTCTTCAAGTGGGTGGAGCCAAGCTATCACGGTCTGTTGCTCAAAATATTAAACCTGTGCTGGGGGCAACCTTACAACAAGTCTTCGGTATGGCTGAAGGCCTTGTTAACTACACGCGTGCAGAGGATAGCGATGAACTACGATATAACACTCAAGGCAAGCCCATCAGCGCCTTTGATGAAATACTAATCGTGGATGACCACGATAACCCTGTTTCGGTGGGGGTCTCTGGGCATTTACTGACTCGAGGACCTTATACGATTCGTGGTTATTATGATGAGCCTGCCATTAACGAGAAAAGTTTCACTGAAGATGGGTTTTACCGTTCTGGGGATATTGTGAAATTACATCCCGATGGAAGCCTAGAAGTGACAGGACGTGCCAAAGACCAAATTAACCGTAACGGCGAAAAAATTGCGGTTGATGAGATCGAAGATTTGGCGTTATCTCACCCTAAAATCTATGACGCTATTGCGTTAGGAATCCCGGATAAGACTGTTGGCGAACGCGTCTGTTTGGTAGTTGTTCCTTATCCCGGAGAACATTTTGAGGCGAATGCACGTGAAGAGCTTCAACACTTTTTCACAGAGCAGGGACTTGCCTCATATAAGATTCCTGAACGTGTAGAGGTGATGCGCTCTTTACCGACAACAAAAGTTGGAAAAATTTCTCGAAAAGATGTGCGAGCTCAGCTACTCGAAACATTGTCATACTCATAAAAAATCTTTGAAAGGAATATCTCATGACTTCTGAGAACACGTTACGTTCTATTCTTCAGAAATACCTTCACGATGCTGACTCTCTAGCACGTGCTTTTGATGAACCCCAAACAGATTTATTTACTTTAGGGTTGGATTCGATGGGTGCTTTTGCTCTCTTAGATGATCTTGCTCAAGCTGGTATTCATGTGGAATTTACCGAATTGGTTGCAGACCCCACAACAGCCTTTTTAAGTTCCCGTTAATTTCTATATTTTTCTATAGCTTTCTCAGCAGTCAGCTGAACGCTCACCATAAAAATTAGGATTTAGAGAAAAGACACCTCAACGATGGATTGTGTATCTTCCTCCCCACAAGACCAGTGGCTACCGCTGATTTCTTCTGCTCGTGGTATTTTCTTTGCCCAAGAACTAGATCCCGAAAACCCCTGCTATAACACTGCCGAGGTTCTAGAATGCCCAGAAGAGATGGATATACAGTTGCTACGTCAAGGATTGCAACAGGTGTATCAAGAAAATGAAAGTTTTCGTGTACAGCTAAGAGTCTTTGACGGGAAACCTCAACAACGTCTTATATCTCTTGACGATTTTGTTGAGATCAACCCACTATTTCCTATCGTTGAGCTCTCTCAAGAATCTGGTCAAGACCTAGACGAGGAATACGTTCACGGGCATTCATCCTTGCCGGCTCCGGTTGCTCGCTGGGCTCTTCAGCTGATGCGTTTGCCTCTAGATCTCGCGGCTGGGCAGACTGTTCGTAGCCAAGGAATCTTATGGCAGGGACGTTTATGGTTGGTTCATATCTTTCATCATAGTGTTGCTGATGGTTTTGCTGTTTTTAACGCTTTAAGCCGTGTATTGAGCATTTATCGTACGTTGAGGCAAGGGCAACCGATACCTACGATAAGACGAGGTTCTTTAAAATCTCTCCTTGATGCTGATGAACAGGCACATAGTATCCAGCAGTTGCAATATAACTTCTGGGCATCAAATCCTCCGTGGAATACCCAAGAACCATACGACGAGAATGCTCAAGCGTTGCAAGGAGTCCTTTGCCAGCCTGATACTACGATTGCCGGTTATCGTGAGTCTGCTTCACCGTATCCGTGGAGGGCACGTGCTGAGTTGGAACAATGCACCGAAAAACTCTTGCTGGAGGTGAGCCAGAAATGTCGTGTTGCGTGGCCTACTGTGGTCATTGCTGGTATTGGGGCATACCTAACACGAGTGAGCTATAACCAGCATGTGTCGGTGGGCGTTCCTCAAATGAACCGGATGCTTCCTGACCAGCAACAACCATTAGCTGCTGCGTGTGCACAAATAGGCTGTACCGCAGTCAACGTGTTACCAGTGCTTGTCTCTGCCGGCTTATCGGGGACAGAACAAATACGTCAGGTTCAGCAGCAACAGCAACGCAACCAGCGTTATGCGTTCGTTCGTCAAGAAGAACTTGAACGTTTAGCTCAACGTCATCAGGGGCGTCTTTTTGGTGCGCAAATTAATGTTGTTCCTTTTGATGCGTCTTTTCGGGTTCCAGAAGGAAGTGTTATCTTACATAACCTCAACGCCGGACCTGTTGATGATATGACGTTCTGTTTTCGCGGTATGCCTGGACGGGGGCAAGGTATCAGCTGCGAAATTGATGCTAACTCTGCTCTTTATAGCGTAGATGAGGTTCAACAACACCTTAGGCGCCTTATGTCTTGGCTCAAAGAATGGGCTCAGGCTATTGTTGCTGAAGATGATGAAAAAATATTGAGCGTATGCACCGCAGAAGAACTTCTTGAACTGGAAAAGTTTAATAGCACGAATCATGCCATAAAGTACTGCAGCCTTTTAGAGCGTTTTCAACATCAGGTGAGAAAAACACCGGAGGCTATTGCGGTACGAGCAAGTGGGGCAATACATTGTGATGAACCGGAAGCTTTAAACTGTGATAAAGAGCTGACCTATGCGGAGCTAGATACTCAGGCACGGCTTTTTGCGTGTGCGCTCAAAGCCCATGGGGTTTTAGCCGGTGATGCTGTAGGGCTTCGTTTTCACCGTGGTATTGAACAGTATATTGCGGTATATGGTTTGCTCTATGCTGGTGCTGTATACGTACCTCTTTTACCGGAGCTACCAGCAGAACGCGTCAGCTCTATGGGGCAAGATGCTAACATCCGTTTAATCATCCAGGGGCCTCATACACCCTCTTGGGATAGTTCCTTGACACCACCAATCCCTGATGTCCACTGGGATTGTTTGGTGGAGATAGCTTCGGAACAAAATATATTGTCTGAGCGCTATCCTGGTGAATACTTATCTTTGGAAGATACTGCCTATATTTTGTTCACGTCTGGGTCTACAGGGCGTCCTAAAGGTGCTGCTATTTCTCATCGTGCGATTGATAACCGTCTTCGTTGGCAACAACATCAGATTCCGCTTTTTTACGGTGATGTGGTGCTACACAAGACCCCTATTTCTTTTGATGTTCATGTGTGGGAGCTGTACTGGCCGTTACAAGAAGGTGCCACCGTGCTGATTGCTGCTCCGGAAGGGCATAAAGACCCCGTATACCTTGCACGGGTTATCTGTGAACAAGACGTTACCTGCGTTCATTTTGTGCCAGCTATGCTGACTCTTTTCCTTAACTCGCCGGCTGCTTCACGTGTTCTTCAAACGTATGATTCTAAAAAACTACGGTATGTAGTATGCAGTGGTGAAGCCCTGTTAACAGAACATGTGGTGGGCACTTATCAACTATTAGGTGTTTATCCTCTTAACCTTTATGGCCCTACCGAAGCTGCCGTGGATGTGACCTATTTTGATACGGCAGAAGAACCTCAACGTCAACCTATTCCTATCGGCAAGCCGGTGTGGAACACTCATTGCTATATCGTTGATCCTACGGGCGCTATCGTACCTGCCGGTGTGACCGGCGAACTTGTACTTGCCGGAGTTCAACTCTCTCAAGGGTATTGCGGTAACGATGAAGCCAACAAACGTAGCTTTTTGACGATGCCTTCTACCGGTGAACGTTGCTATCGGACGGGAGACATTGCACAGTGGAATAAAGATGGGACGATTACCTATCGCGGTCGTAACGACGCTCAAGTCAAAATTGGTGGGCAACGTCTTGAACTAGGTGAGGTAGAGAGTGTTTTAAACGCTTCTGCTGCGGTTCGTTCGGGTATTGCTCGTATTGAATATCGTGGATCTGAACCTGTATTAGCTGCAATTTATGAGATGTCTGAACCCTATGATGAAAACCTCGTTGAGGATTCTATTGCTCAAGTTCGCCATGATTGTGCTGAACATCTTGCACCTTATATGGTTCCTACTCTTTGGGCGGTGCTTCCTGAATTGCCGGTTAGCGCCAGTGGAAAAATTGATAGAAAATCTCTCATAAATGTTGATTATGGTTTGTCTCGAACAATTTCAGATGCCCCCGAATCTTTCCAAGAAGAGCAACTCTGTGATTTGTTTGCAGAAGTCCTTGGGGTAGAACAATACGGACCTCAAGAGAATTTCCTTCTTGCTGGGGGTAATTCTCTGAAAGCTTTAGAGCTGGTTGCTGTATTAGAGCGTCGTTTGGGTATGAGCTGTACGTTAGGAATGATTTTTGCTGCTCCTACGCCACGAGAGCTTTCAGCTGCTATAGGCCATGATGAACGTCGAGAGTTCTCTCACGTGTTGATACTCAGGGAAGGCGCTCGCGAGCAAATACCGTGGGTCTTTTTAGCGCCTGCTGGCGGGTTAGGGTGGAGCTATTCTTCGTATGTGGCGCATTTACCAGAAGATGCTTCAGTTGTTCTTTTGCAGACTCCACATTATGAGGACCCCGAATATCCTGAGCCTCAGAGCATCGAAGAATTAGCCCTATATTATGTTGGTTTGCTTGAGAGCTTGGAGCTATCGACGTTTTATCTAGTGGGCTGGTCTGTTGGCGGAACTGTTTCAGTGGATGTTGCATCTTTGGCAAGCGCTCGTGGGATGAAGGTTAAACAGTGTGTGATTCTTGATGGTTATCCTGCCCAACAATGGGATTCTGTGGATGAACCGAGTAAAGAGGACACCTACCGTGCGTTATTACGTATGGGAGGTGTTGATACGGAAGAGTCTCCGTTGTCTTTGGGGCGGGCTGTTGAGCTTTTGAAAGGCTCTGGCTCTGCGCTAGGGCATTTGGGGGAGCGAGACCTTCAGACATGTATTCGTACGATGGGGTATCACACTCGGTTGATGCGTTCTTCTACTCAACGTGTGTTTGAGGGCGATACCGTTGTGATTGCTGTTGCTCATGATGATCAGCCTTTCTTGGATGCTTCTGCGTGGGTGAAGCA
This sequence comes from Rothia sp. P7208, assembly GCF_048512915.1. NCBI lineage: Bacteria > Bacillati > Actinomycetota > Actinomycetes > Micrococcales > Micrococcaceae > Rothia > Rothia sp. P7208. The sequence goes on along the minus strand of NZ_JBLXXW010000001.1, from coordinate 208,239 downwards.
GGCTCCTCGTGTGCGAGTTCATCATATTAAGGGTATTCATCCGTCGTTGGTTCAACCGTCTCGGGTTCAAGAGATTCTGACCTTATGCAGGAGTGATTTTTCTTAACTATCTGTCAGGTTTTTGTTCATAAAACGTCATGTATTTATTGCTGAATATTGAGGATATTCTCAGGTTGTGTAGTGAGAGTGCTTTTCATGAAAAGTTGTCAGCGATGCCATCGAGGGTGAGAGGTGAAGTTCGTGAAATTTGTTGAGTTTACGGGCTTTTGAAGCAATGGTCAATTAGGAATGAAAAATATAACCTATTTATTAAATTAGCTTGCACTCAACAGGTAAATAGGACATCCTTAATTACGGTTCTTCATGAACCCCGTAGAGGGATTTTATTCAGAAGGACAAACCGATTACACTTTCAGGTTTTTACACCTAGTCCTCCGATGGGAATATTATGAATCTCAACAAGCGCAATCGCTTCACTACTTCTGCTTTAGTTGGTATGAGCGCGCTCTCTTTGCTTGGATCTTCTTTTGTTGTTCCAGCTCAGGCGCATGAGCCGGCACGCTCCATCAGTGTTGATGCACAACAGACCCAGGGTATTCCTGGTCAGTATCAGGCCGCATACTCCAAGACTCATAACAAGATGTGGGTTACTGGTTCGTTCCTTCGTACCAACACCGTATCTACTATTGCTCGAGTTAATCCTGAGACCATGAAAATTGAAGCAGTGGCAGAGCTTCCTGCTGCTCGCTCCGGCACCGGAGTTAAAGCTGGTTTCTCATACATGGGTGCTTTTGGTATTGCCGTAGATGACGTTAACAACACCGTATGGGTTACTAATACTCGTACCGATTCAATCTCTGTCTATGATCAGGACACGATGGAACTCCTCTGGACGAACTATGACGTTCTTGCCAGCGAGCCAGACATCGAACACCCACGTTCTGTCATTATTGACAACAAGCACAACAAGGCATACATCACCGGACGTTACAACGTTTGGTCTGTAGACCTTACAAGCCATGAGATTAAGAACCTCGCTATCAAACCTGAAAGCGATGTCCGTGTTCTCACCATGAACCCCACTATCGACGAGAACGCTGGTTTGTTGTACGTTCCAGAGCGTTCTAGCGGAACTGTTCAGCTGATTAACTTGGATACCTTCACTCTTGCTGGTGAATTTACTGTCCACGCTGATGATCCTGATGCAGATGTTTACCCCTCTGGTGTTGCTATCGATCATTCCTTGCGTGAAATCTACATTTCTTCTCAGGGTAAAGATGGTAAGAACTCTGGCGTTACCGTCTATGACCTTGATAGCCACGCTTTCAAGAAGAGCATTCCCTTCGGTACTCGTGCATTGGGTATTGTCAACGATGAAGAGCGTGACCTCGTATACGTCGCAGACTTCGGTCAAGGCTCTGTAGGCGTTATTGACGCAGCTGCAGGAAAACTTGTTGCTGATGTCAACACCGGTGAAGAGAAGACAAACGACCTCGCTCTTGCAAACGACGGTTCTGTTTTCGCTGTCGATAAAGGAACTTACGCTGAAGGTGTTAATGTTCCGTTCGCACTTGATTTTGCGACAGGTAAGCCTGCTCCTGGCAACAAGACTATGATTCTAGGTGAAGACATCAGCATTGATGCTAACTCCTTCACTCGTTTCACTGTTGACGTCAAAACCGATGACGCAGCTGATGCTTCTCATGCAGAGAAAGACACCGTCACCAACTCTGATGGTGCTACTGTAACCGGAGTTAAGACCGCAGAAAACGGTAAGGATCTTGTCTTTAGTGGTACCGGTTGGACCACTAAAGATGGTGTAGGTTCTGTACTTGCTGCGAAGTTTGACATGGGTGGAGTAAGCGTTCTTGAACCTGTAACCAACCCTGTCAACGGAAAAGCTATTCCAAATAAGACTGTCTACGGTGTCGTTCAAGCTGGCACTGACGGTTCTTGGACTGCAACCTTGCCGTTCCCTACCCCCGAGAACTCCACTGCTACTGCTGACGAGTGGGCTGCTGGAACTGAACATTCTGTAACCTTCTTGAGTGGTTCTCTGGCTCAGAACGATAACGGTCGTTCAGTGACCTTTGATTTCACCGTTGGTGCTCCAGCTGCTGCAATGGATTCCGAAGCTAAAGTTGTTGAGCCCACTAAGGTTGATTTCCAGGGATACCCTGAGCTAACCAAGACTACCGATAAAGACTTCACTGTTGTTTCCTTCAAGGACAACAATGACAGCGTCATCTTCCACAACGAAATTCAGTGGGTTGGCGAGCACGGTGTTGCTAAGGGATGGTCTGATGGAACTTACCGTCCTTTCGAAAACATTGATCGTGGTGCAATGGCTGCGTACATGTACCGTCTAGCTGGTTCACCTCGCTACCATGCTCCTGAAGAATCTCCTTTCAAGGACGTTCCTACCGATCACGTGTTCTATAAGGAAATTGCATGGTTGCACCAGGCCGGTATCACCACCGGTTGGGCTGATGGTACTTACCGCCCCTCTGAGCCTATCAAGCGTGACGCTATGGCAGCATTCTTCTACCGTGCGGCTGGTTCTCCTGAATTCACTGAGCCTGCTCACTCCTTCAAAGATGTTTCTAATGCAGACATCTTCCACAAGGAAATCGCATGGATGAAAGAAAACGGCATCAGCAAGGGCTGGGAAGATAACACCTACCGTCCTTATGAAAACAACAAGCGTGACGCTATGGCAGCGTTCGTTTACCGTTTTGCTCAGAACGCTACTTTTGAAGCTAGCGCAAAAAAGTAAGTAGTGTTTCGTTGAGAAACTAGGAGTCTTGTTGTAGCTAAGACTCTTATCCTGAAGGAGTAGGGCGCTCAAAAAATATTTTGAGTGCCCTACTTCTTTTTAAGGTTTATTCTAAGTGTCGTTAATTACAGGAATATCTTCTGGTTAAGGGCTGTCTTAGGTGAGAAAAACTGTGCTAGAGTATTCGTTTGTATGGGTTTTTATACCCAGACGTTTAACCACGGATTTTTTCGTGCCAAAGCATAATGCCGCTTTACTAGCGGGGTTCGCCCGCTTTACTAGCGGGTCCAAATGTTCCTGGCATGGATTAATCCCAGGCGTATCCGCCAACCCGCATCGCAACGATGAGGGACCGGTGCGTCAAACATCCCGTAAAAATGTTCCGCAAGGCTAGTCCACAACATACCGTGCGGCTGGAACCGGCGAGACGACAGGAGAAATATGATTCAGCAGGAGTCACGACTGAAGGTCGCTGACAACACCGGTGCGAAGGAAATCCTGACCATCCGTGTTCTCGGTGGTTCTTCCCGTCGTTACGCAGGCATTGGCGACATCATCGTCGCAACCGTTAAGGACGCAATCCCTGGCGGTACCGTTAAGAAGGGCGACGTTGTTAAAGCAGTTGTCGTCCGTACCAAGAAGGAAACCCGTCGCCCAGACGGCTCCTACATTAAATTCGATGAGAACTCCGCAGTCATCATCAAGAATACTGATGGCGACCCCCGTGGTACCCGTATCTTCGGGCCAGTTGGGCGTGAGTTGCGCGATAAGAAGTTCATGAAAATTATCTCGCTTGCTCCGGAGGTGCTCTAACTCATGGCTAAGATCAAGTCCGGTGACCTCGTACAGGTCATCTCAGGTGCAGATCGCGGTAAGCAGGGTAAAGTTCTGCGCGTCTTCCCGAAGACCAACCGTGTGCTCGTTGAGGGCGTAAAAATCGTCACCAAGCACAACAAGGCAAACCCGATGACCGGTGCAGCCGGTGGAATCGAAAAGGTCGAGGCACCGATTCACGTATCTAACGTAGCAATCGTTGATCCCGAGACCAAAAAGCCGACTCGCGTTGGTTTCCGCCTCGAGACAGAAGAGCGTAATGGCAAAACTCGTACCGTTCGCGTACGTTACGCCAAGAGCTCAGGTAAGGACATCTAATGACCGAAACCAAGATTACCCCTCGCTTCAAGACTAAGTTCAACGAAGAGGTTACCCCAGCTCTGCAGGAGCAGTTCAACTACTCCAACGTGATGCAGGCTCCCAAGGTTCTTAAGGTTGTTGTAAACATGGGTGTTGGCGAAGCTGCTCGCGACGCAAAACTCATGGACGGCGCTATTCGCGACCTCACCGCAATTACCGGTCAGAAACCTCTCGTAACCCGCGCGAAGAAATCCATCGCACAGTTCAAACTGCGTGAAGGTCAGCCTATCGGCGCTCACGTCACTCTACGTGGCGACCGTATGTGGGAATTCCTCGATCGTTTGATTACTCTCGCACTGCCTCGTATCCGCGACTTCCGCGGTCTATCCGATCAGCAGTTCGACGGTAATGGTAACTACACTTTCGGTTTGACCGAACAGTCCATGTTCCACGAAATTGATCAGGACACCATCGATCGCGTCCGCGGTATGGATATCACCATTGTGACCTCCGCAAAAACTGACGACGAAGGCCGCGCATTGCTTAAAGCGCTTGGCTTCCCTTTTAAGACCAAGTAACGACTACGTTGTAGGTCCCTCCTAAAACTACAAACTTGTAGGGGAGAGGAAACCATAACGAGGAAGGGCAAGAGCCCACCATGACTATGACAGATCCTGTCGCAGATATGCTGACCCGTTTGCGTAACGCAAACTCGGCATACCACGACACCGTATCTATGCCTTACTCCAAGCTCAAAGGCCGCATTGCGGAAATTCTTAAAGCTGAAGGCTACATCGCTGAATTTCAGGTAGAAGATGCAAAGGTCGGTAAGACCCTTACTCTTAACCTCAAATTTGGCCCCTCGCGTGAACGTTCCATCGTAGGCGTTCGCCGTATTTCCAAGCCGGGTTTGCGTGTATACGCAAAATCCACCAACCTTCCTCAGGTTCACGGTGGACTCGGTATCGCAATCCTGTCCACCTCTTCAGGTCTGCTTACTGACAAGCAGGCAGCGAAGAAGGGTGTTGGCGGCGAAGTCGTCGCTTACATCTGGTAGTCGGTAAGAAGAGAAAGGAAGAAGAATGTCACGTATTGGACGTCTCCCCATCTCGGTTCCTGCCGGCGTTGAGGTAAAGATTGATGGCAACTTGGTTACCGTAAAGGGCTCTAAGGGCGAATTGTCCCGCGAGATCTCTGCACCTATCACTGTTGCTTTGGAAGACGGTGTAATCACTGTTTCCCGTCCGAATGACGAGCGCACTTCTCGCGCTCTCCATGGTCTTTCCCGCACCCTCATCAATAACATGATTGTCGGTGTAACTGAAGGCTATGCAAAGAAGCTCGAAATCGTTGGTACCGGTTACCGCGTAATGGCAAAGGGCTCCGACCTAGAATTCGCTTTGGGATACTCCCACCCGATTTCTGTGAAAGCTCCTGAAGGAATTACTTTCACCGTTGAGGGCGCGAACAAGCTGACCGTTTCTGGTATTAACAAGCAACAGGTTGGTCAGGTCGCCGCTAACATCCGCGGTCTCCGTAAGCCTGATCCTTACAAAGGCAAAGGTGTTCGCTACGAAGGCGAGCAAATCCGCCGCAAGGTCGGAAAGGCTGGTAAGTAATAATGGCTATCAAGTCAAAGGCAGCTGCGCGCAAGCGTCGTCACGTACGCGTTCGCAAGTACGTATCTGGCACCGCTGTACGTCCTCGTCTGAGCGTCACCCGTTCCACCCGTCACATGTTCGTGCAAATCATTGACGATGTTAAGGGTCACACTCTTGCATCAGCTTCCACCATGGAAACTGAATTGCGTAACGCTGAAATGGATAAAACTGCAAAAGCTAAGCGCGTTGGCGAACTCGTTGCCGAACGTGCGAAAGCAGCTGGCATCGAAGCCGTTGTCTTCGACCGCGGTGGTAACAAATACCACGGTCGTGTAGCAGCAGTGGCTGAAGGCGCACGCGAAGGAGGTCTGGCACTCTAATGAGCGAACAGACAGTAAATGAAAAGGAAACTCAGGTGACTGAAACAACCGCTGAAGCAGTTGAAACCACCGAGAACTCCTCTGCACGTGAAGAGCGCCGCGGCAACCGTGGCGAGCGTCGTGGCAACCGTGGTGAACGCCGCGGAAACCGTGGTCGTGAAGAGGAACGCGAGAAATACATCGAGCGTCTCGTAACCCTTAACCGTGTTTCTAAGGTCGTCAAGGGTGGTCGTCGCTTTAGCTTCACCGCTTTGATGGTCGTCGGTGACGGTAACGGCATGGTCGGTATCGGTTACGGTAAGGCTAAAGAAGTTCCTGCAGCGATTATTAAAGCCGTTGAGGAAGCAAAGAAGAATTTCTTCCGCATTCCTCGCGTTGATGGTCGCACCATCCCTCACCGTGTTCAAGGTGAGGCAGCAGCTGGCGTTGTTATGCTTCGCCCTGCAACAGCAGGTACCGGTATCATTGCTGGTGGTCCTGTACGCCTCGTTCTTGAAGCAGCTGGCGTTCACGATGTGCTTTCCAAGTCTTTGGGCTCCTCAAACCAGATTAACATTGTTCACGCAACTGTCGCAGCGCTCAAGCAGCTTGAAGAGCCTGCAGCTGTTGCTGCACGCCGTGGTCTTGCTCAGGATGAAGTTATTCCTAACTTCTTGCTCAAGTCCAAGTCTGATAAGGCAGGTGCGTAATGGCCGGTAAGCGAATTCAGCCCAGCGACGCTAAACTTGAGATTACTCAGATTAAGTCTTACGTCGGACAGAAGCAGAACATGCGCGATACCCTTCGTTCCCTAGGTCTTAAGCGCCCAGGCAACAAAGTTGTTCGCACTGCAGACCCCGTCACCTGCGGCATGGTTAACACCGTTGCTCACTTGGTGAAGGTTCAGGAGGTCAAATAAAGATGGCACAAGACGCTATTAAAATTCACGATCTGCGCCCCGCACCGGGTGCTCACAAAGCAAAGACCCGCGTAGGCCGCGGTGAAGGCTCAAAGGGTAAAACTGCAGGTCGTGGTACCAAAGGTACTAAGGCACGTTACCAGGTTCGTCCTGGCTTTGAAGGTGGACAGCTTCCATTGCATATGCGCCTTCCAAAGCTTCGTGGCTTCAAGAACCCTTTCCGCACCGAATACCAGGTTGTTAACTTGGATCGTCTTGCGGAACTCTTCCCCGAGGGTGGCGACGTTACCGTTGACGCACTCGTAGCTAAGGGAGCAGTTCGTAAAAACGAATTGGTTAAGGTTCTCGGCGACGGCGAACTTAACGTTAAAATCAACATCACCGTTGATAAAGCTTCCAAGTCTGCTATCGAAAAGATTGAAGCAGCTGGCGGCACCGTTACTGTTAAGTAATATAGCTTAGCTCAAAACACGAACGGCCTCGCATGATGTAGCACGCGCTACAGCATGCGAGGCCGTTCGCTCTTTAAAGTTATTCTTCGCCACATTTTCGCTGATATTAGGGCAAGTTAAGTCTTGAGATTATGTCGTTCACCCTCTAAACAAGCTAGACTAAATGAGACTGTGTACAGCATCGTGCCATGATGAGTTTAAAGCTCAGAATAAAACGGTGCATTGACCCAACTTATATTTACAGGAGGACATGTGCTTAGTGCGTTCGGTCGGGCTTTTAAAACCCGCGATTTGCGGCGTAAGCTGCTGTTCACCCTGGGCATTATCGTAGTGTACCGTTTTGGTGTTTTCATTCCAGCACCAGGTATCTCTTACGGCAACGTTCAGCAATGTCTAGCGCTCGGTAATACTACCGGAGGCGTTTATGATGTGGTGAACCTCTTTAGCGGTGGCGCATTGCTGCAGCTGTCAATTTTTGCTCTTGGCGTGATGCCTTATATTACTGCTTCTATTATTGTGCAGTTGTTGAGGGTCGTTATTCCACGCTTTGAACAACTCCATCAAGAAGGGCCACAGGGACAAACCAAACTGACCCAGTACACCCGTTATCTGACAATTGGTCTTGCCCTATTGAACGCAACCACAATTGTTACTTTGGCTCGTACTGGAACTTTGCTAGGGGAGTGTCCACTTCCTATTATTCCTGATGAGAGCCTGGCGCATATCCTTCTGATTATCATCGTTCTTACCGCAGGAACAGGCGTTATCATGTGGCTAGGTGAGCAAATCACCGAAAAAGGCGTCGGTAATGGCATGTCCTTGCTGATTTTCACCTCTATTGCAGCGCAATTTCCGACTTCCTTGGGTAGCATCGCTAAATCTCAAGGGTGGGGGGTCTTTGCCGCCATCTGTGCTATAGGATTCGTCGTCATTATCGCCGTTGTTTTCGTTGAACAATCACAGCGCCGTATCCCCGTCCAATATGCAAAGCGCATGGTTGGTCGTCGGACGGTACAAACTCGTTCAACGTATATCCCCTTGAAAGTGAATATGGCCGGCGTTATCCCGCTGATTTTCGCTTCGTCTATGCTTCTTGTTCCTGGTTTGATTGCGAATTTCAACACTCCTCGTGACGGTACTGCTCCTCCAGAATGGGTCAACTGGATTAACACCTATCTTGTTCGAGGAGATCACCCTCTTTACATGATTCTCTACTTCTTCATGATTCTAGGCTTCGCATATTTCTATGTTTCTATCACCTTCAACACCGAAGAAGTTGCCGGAAATATGAAGAAATACGGTGGCTTTATCCCTGGAGTTCGTGCAGGACGAGACACCCAAGAATATCTTTCATATGTTCTAAACCGTATTACTTTGCCAGGTGCCTTGTACTTGGCAACTATCGCGATGATTCCGCTTACTGCGTTGGTACTGTTTAACGCAAACCAGAACTTCCCATTTGGCGGTACCTCATTGCTCATTGTTATTGGCGTTGGTTTGGATACCGTGAAACAGATTGACGCTCAGCTACAACAACACAATTACAAAGGATTGCTACGATGAATCGTTTGCTCATCATTGGACCTCCCGGTGCAGGTAAAGGAACCCAAGCTGCTCGCATTGCAGAAAAGCTCAATATTCCTGCTATCTCAACCGGTGACATCTTCCGTAAAAACATTAAGGAAGAAACTCCTCTTGGAAAAGAAGCAAAAAGCTATATCGACGCTGGAAACCTCGTACCAGACTCCGTCACCAACAACATGGTGCGTGCTCGTCTAGCTGAAGAAGATGCTCGAGATGGTTTCCTTCTCGACGGATACCCTCGCAATACTGCTCAGGTGACTGAACTCGATGAGATTCTCAAAGAACTTGGGCAAGAAATTGACCAGGTACTTTTGCTCATTGCTGATAACGATGAACTCGTAGAACGTCTTCTTGGGCGCGCTGCTGAACAAGGACGCACCGACGATACGGAAGAAGTCATTCGTCACCGTCTTAAGGTATATGAGGAACAGACTGCACCCTTGCTTTCTGTCTACCGTGAGCGTTCCTTGATTCAAGAAGTAGATGGTCTTGGCGAAATTGACGACGTAACGACTCGTATTCTTGAGGCCTTGAAGAAATAACATTCTGATACGTTGTTGTGCCCCCGACATGTTCCGGGGGCACAACAGCTTAAAAGAATCATAAGTACCTGTGTTGTGTGCTGACACAGTGTTGAGGAAAGGATGTTCTGATGGGACGCATTGAATATAAAACAGACCAACAACTTCGTTGGATGGCTCAAGCTGGAGTGGTTACCTCTCGTGCACTAGATGCTGCTGTTCAGGCTGCAAAAGCTGGAGTAAGTACTGCTGAACTTGACGTCGTTTTTCGGAATGTGTTGAAAGAACATAACGCTACGTCAAACTTTTTAGGGTATTACGATTACCCTGCAACTATTTGTACTTCAGTCAACGATGAGGTTGTTCACGGTATCCCAGGAGATAGGGTCTTAGCTTCTGGTGACATGATTTCTATTGACGGCGGCGCTATCGTCGTTGATCCGTACGGTAAAAAATGGAATGGTGATTCTGCTCGAACTTCTCTAATCGGAGAAGTTAGCCAAGAACGTCGGGAACTATCTGAAGTAACTCGTGCCGCAATGTGGCACGGTATCGCTGCGATGGCAACAGCACGCAAAGTGGGAGAAATCGGTTTAGCCATCGAAAATTTTGTTCGTTCAGAGACAGGCGACAAATACGGAATTATTGAAGACTTTGTTGGACATGGTATCGGAACCCAAATGCATATGGCTCCCGAAGTACTGAACTATGCTGCACGAGATCTAGGCCCCCGCTTGAAGAAGGGGATGGCGTTGGCTATTGAACCGATGCTTGTCACCGGTGGAATTGATACTCGAACTCTTGCTGATGAGTGGACCATTGTTACCGCTGATGGCGGCGATGCTTGTCAATGGGAGCACAGCGTAGCTCTTCACTCTGAAGGCATTTGGGTTTTGACTGCAGAAGACGGCGGTGCTGAAGAACTTTCCAAACTTGGTGTTACCGTCAAACCTATCCCCGCTTAGCTTGCTTGAGAGAAGAACGCATCACACATTGAATCTCATCTGCCATATACGGTGAGATATGAAGAAAGATATTATGAGTACAACTCACACAAAAACTCCGGTGGAGATTTCAAATGTCCGCCCTGCTCCTGGAACCATTGCTTTACGTGCCCCACGTCGTGAGCAACCTCCTCGTCATATTGCTGATTTTGATATGAAAGGCCGTCGCGCTTTTTTAGAGGAACTTGGTTATCAACCATTTCGTGCAGCACAATTGTCAAAACATTATTTTGAACGTTTGGTGAGCGATCCTGCTTTGATGACGGATTTACCTGCTGCTAATCGTGAAAAAATGGTTTTGGAAGCAATGCCGCAGCTTCTAACTCCGGTACGCACTCTTGAAGCTGATCAGGGTAATACGCTTAAAGTGGTTCATCGTCTTTTCGACGGGGCGATGGTCGAATCTGTCATTATGCGATACGAGAATCGTGTGACGATGTGTATTTCTTCGCAGGCTGGTTGCGGTATGAACTGTCCATTCTGTGCTACGGGGCAGCAAGGGTTAACTCGCAATCTTTCAACTGCAGAAATTGTTGAGCAGGTGGTTGCTGGTGCTCGTTACCTCAAAGAGATGAAAGGCCTTGAACAAGCTGGTGATGGTGCTGAGGATACTCGCCCCTTACGAGTGTCGAATATCGTGTTTATGGGTATGGGCGAAGCTCTTGCAAACTATAAACGTACGATGGGTGCGGTGCATCGTTTAATCGATCCTTCTCCAGAAGGTCTTGGTATTTCTGCTCGCGGTATTACGATGTCTACCGTGGGGCTTGTGCCAGGTATGCGTAAATTTGAGATGGAGAAGCTTCCGATTACTCTTGCATTATCTTTGCACGCTCCTGATGATGAACTACGCGATGAGCTGATTCCTATTAACACTCATTGGAAGGTTGATGAGGCGTTGGACGCCGCGTACAGCTATTATCGGACTACCGGGCGCCGAATCTCTATTGAGTATGCGTTAATTCGAGATATTAATGATCAAGGATGGCGTGCTGATTTATTGGGGAAGAAGCTCGCCCAGCGAGGACGTGGCTGGGTTCATGTGAATCCTATTCCGCTGAATCCGACTCCGGGCTCAAAGTGGACGGCCTCTCGTAAAGGTGTGGAGCAGAATTTTGTGGAGCGTTTACGTGCTCATGGTATTCCAACGACGATTCGTGATACTCGCGGGTCGGATATTGACGGAGCATGCGGACAGCTAGCTGCTCAGGAATAATTTGTGCCATGCAATATACTCAATGAGTGCAATATCACGTGAAGATTGCTCAAATGGGTTAACTTTTGAGCAGATATCCCGTACACTGGATTGTTGGTTGTCTCTACCGTTCCTCGTGTTCTGTGTGGAGATAAATCACAAGATAAGTTCAATGTCTGATGTGGATTCATCAGACACCGACGTTAGCGGAGGATATGGCCAAGAAAGACGGCGTCATTGAGATTGAAGGTTCTGTGGTCGAAGCTCTACCCAACGCGATGTTTCGTGTTGAGTTGGACAACGGACACAAAGTACTAGCTCACATCTCAGGCAAGATGCGTCAGCACTACATTCGAATCCTGCCTGAGGATCGAGTTATTGTGGAATTGTCCCCTTACGACCTCTCACGCGGTCGTATTGTCTACCGCTATAAATAAACAGCATAGTAAACGTCGCTTCGTGCGGCGTTTAACGTGCGTTAAATAGGGGATAACGTTCTCTACGCATGTAGGGAAACCTCTTATTCCGCCCAACTGTAACTGCAAATAATTGCAATCAACGCAAAGGAATGCGATGAAGGTCAAGCCGAGCGTTAAGCCGATCTGCGATAAGTGCAAAGTGATTCGCCGTAATGGCAAAGTCATGGTGATCTGCGAAAATCCGCGCCACAAGCAGCGTCAGGGCTAATCACTTAATAGCTCTGAGGAATGCTCATCCGTTTCAAAACGGGTTCATGAAATAGGCACCGCTTCTGAAAACTGAAGATATCGGTTTTTAGAATACCTCCGGACACAGAGGCCGGGGACTGGAGATAACTTCCAGGCAGTGATGCCATAGACCTCTGATATCAATAAGGAGAACAGCCAATATGGCACGTCTCGCTGGAGTCGATCTTCCCCGCGAAAAGCGCGTGGAAGTAGCTCTTACATACATTTACGGCGTGGGTAAAACCCGTGCACACGAAACACTCGAGGCTACTGGAATTAGCCCTGACGTGCGCGTTAAGGACCTGAGCGACGCTCAGCTCGTTTCGCTTCGTGACTTCATCGAAGGTAACTACAAGGTTGAAGGTGACCTCCGCCGTGAGGTTGCTGCAGATATTCGCCGCAAGGTTGAGATTGGTAGCTACCAGGGTCTGCGTCACCGCCGCGGTCTGCCCGTACATGGTCAGCGCACCAAAACTAACGCTCGTACCCGTAAGGGTCCTAAGCGTACCGTTGCTGGTAAGAAGAAGTAATAACACGTTGTTTCAGTCCATCACATCTTGTTGGACCAACGTATTCACCAAACCTTTGTAGGAGAATCAAAAATGCCTCCCAAGACTCGTGCAGCGGCACGCAAAACTAGCCGCCGCAAGGTAAGCAAGAATATTGTTGCCGGTCAGGCACATATTAAATCCACTTTTAACAACACCATTGTTTCTATTACTGATCCCTCTGGTGCAGTCATTTCATGGTCGTCTGCTGGCGAAATGGGATTCAAGGGCTCACGTAAGTCCACCCCATACGCAGCTCAGATGGCTGCTGAAACTGCTGCAAAGCGAGCTCAAGAGCATGGCGTTCGTAAGGTAGACGTTTTCGTTAAGGGTCCAGGATCCGGTCGCGAAACTGCAATTCGTTCACTTCAGGCAACTGGTCTTGAAGTTGGTTCGATTCAGGACGTTACCCCTGTCGCTCACAACGGCTGCCGTCCGCCGAAGCGTCGTCGCGTCTAATTTTTAGAAGATGCGGTTCTCCCGAGTTCTAGTGCTCGGGCGGTCGGTTTCTCATCCTAAAAGATATAGACCGATCACCGGACAGACTGCTTCGTCTGCTTCCTTATTCCCTGTTTTCCCCAACCTGTGAGCTCATATAGCGGATGCTCACTGAAAGGAAACATCGTGCTCATTGCACAGCGCCCCACTCTGAGTGAAGAGGTCGTAGCGGAAAATCGCTCACGCTTCACCATCGAACCCCTTGAACCGGGTTTCGGATACACCCTTGGTAACTCCCTTCGCCGGACGTTGCTTTCATCAATTCCAGGTGCAGCTGTAACCAGCATCCGCATCGATGGTGTTTTGCATGAATTCAGCACCGTGCCTGGTGTTACCGAAGATGTCACCGAGATTATCCTCAACATCAAAAAGCTTTCAATCTCTTCTGAGAATGACGAGCCTGTCGTCGCTTATTTGCGTAAGCAAGGTGAAGGCGAACTCACTGCAGGCGATATTGAGGTTCCAGCCGGCGTGGAAATTCACAACCCACAGTTGCACATTGCAACCTTAAACTCCAGCGCAAACTTTGATGCTGAGCTCATTATTGAACGTGGCCGTGGCTATGTTTCTGCAGCTCAGAACAAAACCGGTGATGGCGAAATCGGTCGTATTCCGGTCGATTCCATCTACTCTCCTGTGTTGAAGGTTACTTTCCGCGTTAACGCAACTCGTGTTGAGCAGCGTACCGACTTCGACTCCCTAATTTTGGACGTCGAAACCAAGGAAGCTATCGTTCCTCGTGATGCTGTGGCATCGGCAGGTAGCACTTTGGTAGAGCTCTTCGGCCTAGCCCGCGAACTTAATACTGCTGCAGAAGGTATTGAGGTTGGTCCGTCTCCTGCAGACGAATCAATGGCAGCTGATCTTGCTCTTCCGATTGAAGATTTGGAAATGTCTGTTCGTTCATATAACTGCCTCAAGCGTGAGGGCATCCACACCGTGGGTGAACTTGTTGCTCGCAGTGAAGCTGACCTTATGGACATTCGTAACTTCGGTGCAAAGTCTATCGATGAAGTCAAGGCGAAGCTCACTGAGCTTGGTCTTGCGTTGAAAGACTCACCTCCCGGTTTCGAGCTCGCTTCACGTTTGCACGACGACGACGCTTACGGCGATTTCTAATCCCGGTTCGGATACCCTCACTACGGTGAGACGAACCTCAGGTCACAAACTTGGTTCCACACTCTTCGCAAAGGAGCGATGGAACAGTAATTCCATGGAGAAATAATTATGCCTACTCCCACTAAGGGTCCTCGCCTCGGCGGAAGCCCTACACACGAGCGCCTCATGCTCAACAACCTGTCTCAGCAGCTTTTTGAGCATAAGCGCATTACCACCACTGTTACTAAAGCAAAGCGTATGCGTCCTGTTGCAGAACGTTTGATTACTTTCGCGAAGAAAGGCGATTTGGCTGCACGCCGTCGTGTTCTACGTTCCCTCAGCGACAAATCCGTGGTTCACGAACTATTCACCGTAATCGCTCCTGCTATGGCAGAGCGTCCTGGTGGATACACTCGTATCACCAAAATCGGTAACCGTAAGGGCGACAACGCTCCTATGGCTGTTATCGAATTGGTAATGGAGCCCGTAGCCGCTGCTTCTGCTGTAGCCGAAGCAACCACCGTTGCAAAGAACTCTGCTGCTGTTGCTGAAGAAGCACCTGCACCGGCTGAGACCGAAACTGCTGCACCTGAAGCGGCAACAGATAACGGCGCTCTTCCTGCTGGCGCACATGCTCCTTTGGAAAACGGCGAAGCTCCTGAAGGCTTTGAAGTTAAAGGAAACGCTGATTCCATGAAGTATCACGTTCCTGGCTCACGCTGGTACACCAGCACTAAGGCTGAAATCTGGTTCGATTCCCCTGAGTCCGCTAAAGCTGCAGGTTACGCACCTGCAGGTGGCGAAGCAGCTCAGAAGGTTTCTGAATAATTCACCTCAAATAGCTTTTAGCTAAACTCTGCCGTCCGTAGCTAGACTATGGACGGCAGAGTTTTTCTATGTGCAGGAGAATCATGACATACGTGGATATTGCAGAAGATAACTACCAGCGTGTTCGTATCGATTTAGCATATGATGGCACTCCCTTCGCAGGCTGGGCAAAGCAGCCTGGGCTTGTGACGGTTGAGGGCTGTCTTGAGCAAGCTCTTGAGATGATTATTCGCACTCCTGTTCGTCTGGTTGTCGGCGGTAGGACAGATGCTGGCGTTCACGCTACGCATCAGGTTGTTCATTGTGATATTGAGCGTAATCGCTGGGAGAGTCTTCCTGGGCGGAGCCAAAGCTTGCCGGCTGAGGCGTTGAATCGTCGTCTTAGGGGAGTGCTGGGAAGGGTACTCACTGAGGCTGAAAAAGAGCTGGGACTGCCTGCTCGTTTTAACGGTTTTTTGCACGGAAGTATCCGCATTCTTGCGGTTTCTGCTATCTGCCACACGTTTGATGCTCGTTTTTCTGCTACTGGGCGCTCTTATCGTTACCTAATTGACGATGGGAGTAGTTGTTTTGGGGATTCTGCTTTGTATCGTCGTTTAGCGTGGCAGGTAGATACTCCGTTGGACGTTGCCTTGATGAATGAATCGTGTGAGAGGTTATTGGGGCTTCATGATTTTTTGTCATTTTGTAAGCCTCGTGAGGGGGCAACAACTATTCGGCAACTACGTGAGTTGAGCTTTCATCGCACAGAACAAGGCCTGATTCGTGCTGATATTAGAGCTGATGCTTTTTGTCATCATATGGTTCGTTCGTTGATTGCTGCAGCAGTTTTGGTCGGTTCTGGTGCTCACGATGGTGAGTGGCTAGGGGATAGAGTCAAAAACCCGTTGCGAGACTCTCAGATACGTCTTGCGCCACCATGGGGGCTGGCCTTATCTGAGATTACCTATCCTGAAGAAGCAGCTTTTGAAACGCAAGCTCGTCAGGCTAGAGCTCGTCGAGAGCTTTGATGTGATGGGGAACTCGAAATTAAAAGAGATTCCTGTGGATTAACTGGCTGTGCTCATGTATAGTCTTATATATTGTGCGTGTTCTGTCCTGGTTGAAATACCTTCAGAAATAGCTCAGTTGCAGAGCAAGTATTTGTGAAGCGTACAGGATATAAGAACAGCAGATGCGTTTGGTCCTCACCCAAACCCTGTTGACCGCATATAAGTAATTAGGCGCGATACCCAACTAAGCGCCAACTGTTCAAACGAGACAAAGGCGAAATTTTGCGCACTTACACTCCGAAACCCGGTGAAGTAGAACGCCAGTGGCACGTCATTGACGCTACTGACGTAATCCTGGGTCGTCTTGCCAGCCAGACCGCAACACTGCTGCGCGGAAAGCACAAGCCGACTTTTGCTCCTCACGTTGATACTGGCGATTCTGTCATCATCGTTAACGCAAGCAAAGTTGCACTAACCGGTGCAAAACTAGAACAAAAGCGTGCTTACCGTCACTCCGGTTACCCGGGTGGACTGAAGTCAGTTTCTTACGCAGAACTTTTGGAATCAAATCCAGTTCGTGCTGTAGAGAAAGCTGTTAAAGGCATGCTTCCTAAAAATAAGCTTGCAGCACAGCAGCTGAAAAATCTTAAGGTTTATGCAGGTGCAGAGCACCCGCATGCTGCACAGCAGCCTAAGACCTTCGAAATCACTCAGGTCGCCCAGTAATTCGGGCCAACGAAAGAACATTAGGAGAAATCGTGGCTCAGAATGAAGAGCAGATCGTAGTAGAAGAAGAGCTAACCAGCTACACTTCTGAATCTTCCGCTCCCGTAGCAGAAGAGGCAAAAGCATCCCGCCCAGCGCTTACCGTTGCAGGTGCAGCAGTTGGTCGCCGTAAGGCAGCAGTTGCTCGTGTTCGCGTTGTACCTGGCACCGGCCAGTGGACCATTAACGGTCGCGCACTCGAGAACTACTTCCCTAACAAATTGCACCAGCAAGAGGTTAACGAACCTTTCAAGATTCTTGAACTTGAAGGCGCATACGACGTCATCGCACGTATCCACGGTGGTGGACCTTCCGGTCAGGCAGGTGCTTTGCGTCTAGGTATCTCACGTGCATTGAACGAAATCGATGTTGAGAACAACCGTCCTACCTTGAAGAAGGCTGGCTTCCTTACCCGTGACGCACGCGTTATCGAACGTAAGAAGGCAGGTCTTAAGAAGGCACGTAAAGCTTCACAGTTCTCCAAGCGTTAATCTTCGCAACGAGAGCATTCGAGCTCTACACTGTTCAAAGGCAGGATCTCCCAAAGAGGAGATCCTGCCTTTGGCGTATTCAAAGCATATATTTTCTGGTATCGGAATTGTTCTTCACCATTGATTTCATTTTATGAGCAAAAATCCTTTGCCTCAAGATAGCAGAGTAGGATGGAAAGGGTGTGCTGGTTCATCCAACACACCCGCTAATTAGGGTGTATATGCCAGTAACACTGTGTCTCAGTTCTAAAGCTCTTTAGAATATGAATGGAACCAAAAGAAACTCAACGGAGAGGGCAGCTATGGTAGCTACCAATGGAAACAACGAGAACACCGAAGCTAAGGTTGAAAAACCTTCAGTTTCAGGAAGCGATACTCACCAGAAAGAAGCTATTAAAGCTGCTTTGAAAAAAGAGGTACGTCGCGTTTCTGTCGTTGAAGACTATTCAGCTGAGCTAGATGAAATTGCTTCATTGACGAAGAAACTTTCAGGTCAAAGTAGTGACTCTGATGCATGGAAAAAGGGTTACCCTTACGATAAAAAACTTTCACGTAAAGAATACGAACGTGAGAAGAGAGCCCTGCAAATTGAGCTTTTGAAATTACAATTGTGGGTTAAAGAAACCGGACAAAAAATCCTCATCATCTTTGAAGGCCGAGATGCTGCCGGTAAAGGTGGATCCATTAAGCGTTTTACCGAACATCTTAACCCTCGCGGGTCACGGGTTGTGGCGCTAGAGAAACCCACCGAAATAGAACAAACCCAATGGTATTTCCAACGCTATATTGCCCACCTTCCTGCCGGTGGAGAAATCGTGATGATGGACCGCTCCTGGTACAACCGTGCAGGAGTTGAGCGTGTTATGGGCTACTGTAGCTCGCAGCAGTACTACGAATTTATGCGTGAAGTACCAGATTTAGAGCGTATGCTTGTGAATTCTGGTATTAAACTCATCAAATTCTGGTTCTCAGTGACTCGTGCAGAACAGCTAGCTCGCTTCAACTCTCGTCGTACCGATCCGGTTCGTCAGTGGAAACTCTCACCTACAGATTTAGCCTCTTTGGACAAATGGGATGCCTACACTGAAGCAAAAGAAGCAATGTTCTTCTATACAGACACCGGTGATGCTCCATGGACCGTTATTAAATCTAATGATAAAAAACGTGCCCGACTTGAGGCAATGCGTCATGTCTTGAGCCAATTTGATTACCCCAATAAAGATAAAGATGTTGTTGGTAACGTTGATTCTTTGATTATTGGTCCTGCCTCTGCAGTCTTTGATGATGAAGACCCTGAAAATCCAGAAGGATTTCCAATTCTCAAAGACGAGGATAATTAGACTAAAAGGCGTAGAATAGCCAGTGATGTCGAAAAGATTATTTGGAACCGACGGTGTACGCGGTCTAGCGAATGAGCTCATTACGCCAAGTATGGCTCTAGAGCTCGCGCAGGCTGCCTCCATCGTATTAGGGTTCAATACGGTAGAAAAAGGTACCCGACCCAAGGCACTTATCGCCCATGATTCCCGCATTAGCGGTGAGTTCATCGGATCTGCGATGATGGCTGGTTTTGCTGCCTCTGGTGTTGATGTGTGGGATGCTGGTTTAGTTCCCACGCCAGCAGCAGCATATTTGGTTGGGGCTACAGGTTCAGACTTTGGTGTGATGATTTCAGCTTCACATAATCCTGCTGAAGATAATGGGATTAAATTCCTTGCTCGAGGCGGCAAGAAGCTCGATGATGCCATCGAAGATGAGATTGAAGCGCTATACCGCTCCAAAGAGTTTAGGTACCCCACCGGTGGGGAAGTGGGGCGTATTCGTCCTCTCACCGACGGTGAAGACCGGTACGTGACGCACTTGCTTTCGACCATTCCTGGCCATCAACGCCTCAACGGTCTGAAAGTTGTCCTCGACTGCGCAAACGGTGCAGCCTCAGGTGTTTCGCCAGATGCTTTCCGCATATTAGGTGCTGATATCGAGGTTGTTGCTGCCGCTCCTGACGGAACTAACATCAACAATGGTGTTGGTTCTACTCACCCAGAAAAGCTTCAGGAGATGGTCGTTAAACATGGAGCGGATCTTGGTGTTGCCCATGATGGTGACGCTGATCGTTGCATCGCAGTAGACGAACAAGGCAACCTTGTTGACGGCGATAAAATCATGTCAATCATTGCGGTAGCGATGAATGAGGCTGGAAAGCTTAAAGATAGCACCCTCGTTGCAACAGTGATGAGTTCTTTGGGACTTGAACTATATCTCCGAGAACAAGGTATCAAATTGGAGCGTACTTCTGTAGGCGACCGATATGTTCTTGAAGCGATGAACGCTCAAGGATACAACCTTGGCGGCGAACAATCTGGGCATGTCATTATGAGTGATTATGCAACTACCGGTGACGGCGTACTCACCGGTCTGCAACTTGCCGCAGAAATTGTTCGTACAGGCCTTCCGCTCTCAGAACTGGCTAGCCGCATGAAGGCAACTCCTCAATGCCTGATTAATGTTCCGGGAGTCGACCGTGATGGTGTTGCAACCTGTGAGAAGCTTCAACAAGCTATTGCAGAGGTTGAAGCGGAGCTCGGTGAAACTGGCCGTGTCTTGCTCCGCGCATCGGGAACGGAACCTTTGGTTCGTGTCATGGTAGAAGCCTCGGAGCAAGAGACTGCTGATCGTTTAGCAGCCTATTTAGCTGATATCGTCAAACGAGAACTGGGTTTGTAAGTGGCAAGGGGATTCTTCTCTAACACATCATAGATAAGAATCCCCTATATGCATTAGAACCTCAGACGGTTCTGATGCACAAAAGGAAAAAGGGAAAAAGTTACTCCCCATATCTCGTACAAGATATGGGGAGTAACTTTTAAGTATTTTATTGTGTTAGTTCAATAAAGGTTACTTGGAAAGAGCGTCGCGGATTTCCTTGAGAAGAACGATCTGAGGATCAACTTCTTCTGCTTCTTCTTCACCAGCTGCAATTTTAGCTGCGCGACGTTCGTTCATCTTGTTGATGGGGGTAACGATTGCGAAGTAAACAGCTGCTGCGATGAGGAGGAAGTTCACGACTGCGGTGAGGAATACACCAATCTTGATTTCGCCGAATACGAGGAAATCGTCGAAGCTGGGGGAGCCAACAAGCATTGCGATTGCAGGCATGATGACAGATTCAACTAGTGCGGTGATAACTGCGGTGAAGGCGGTGCCGATGATAAGACCTACTGCGAGGTCGACGACATTGCCACGGGTAATAAAATCTTTAAATCCATTAAGCATGTATATAAGAGTATCTTTGTCCTGAACTAATTTGAACGTTTAGAAAAGATATTTTCTCTTGAAAATGGTGTATTTCATCACATGGTGTGACATGGGATATTGACCTATCCTACTTTTTGAAAAAAATATTAGTTTTGTTCATTTAGAGGTATGTAGGAGCCGGACCAAAACCCCAAAATGTTTCTAAACAATCAGCGTGAGATTGATAGTATCGTTGAGCCTCAGCAGCCCCGATATATCGAAAATGCCATGACTCATAGAAATAGCCAGTAAGCTCATGCTTCCAATACGGAAAACGCAGAATAAAGCCAAAACGGTGAGCTTGACGAGCAAACCATTGAGCTTCGGGAGTTTGAGAAAAACACACTGCAAGATTGCAGCCTCCTGAGGCTGAACCAATATCAAGAGCCAAACCTGTTTGATGTTCTGAATACCCAGGACGAGCAGAGGCAGTATCAGCTTGTTCCTTACCGTATGTGTTGACCCAATGCTTGTAGGTGTTAACTTGGTCTTCATATGATCGGTAGCCACTCAACG
This sequence comes from Rothia sp. P7208, assembly GCF_048512915.1. NCBI lineage: Bacteria > Bacillati > Actinomycetota > Actinomycetes > Micrococcales > Micrococcaceae > Rothia > Rothia sp. P7208. Next base: position 186,957 of record NZ_JBLXXW010000001.1, on the reverse strand, counting down.
CTGTAGGGGATAGCCCCTGCCGTGTTGCCTCGAGAAACAGCGCCTGAGCGTGTTCAGCAGCTTCTGCACGTAGTAGTACTGGCCCAAAAGATACCAAATCCTGTGGATGATAGTGAATCGGTTCAAGCGGGTGGTGCTTGTTCACGAGAACAGATAAAGAATCGGACTGAAAATGATCGTCTGAAGACTCTGCCTTCAACGAAGGCTCCTCCACCTGTGGCGACTCTACCGGGTCTGAACCTACCGTGGGTTTTTGCCTCAATTGACCCCGTTGAGATGATTCTTTATGCTCTTGAGCCTGTTCAATATGAGAGGTACATGAGCATAAAGGAAGAGCTGCCGCAGCCGATAAAAACCATCGACGGTCAAAAGAACGAGAGCCTGTCATCAACATTAATTCTTTCTCAAGAGCACACGAGAAATACTATGATCTGCTCCTTTAGAAAGAATCAGCTTTGCACGTGCTCTTGTCGGACGAACATTTTCTAAGAGGTTAGGTTCATTAATGCTCCTCCAAATTGATGTTGCAATTTTTATTGCTTCATCATCTGAAAGGTCTGCATAACGATTAAAATATGAATCTGGATTTTGAAAAGCATGATCACGCAACGATAAAAAACGATCAATATACCAGCGTTCAATGTCGCTTGTTCGAGCATCAACATAAATAGAAAAATCAAAGAAATCGCTCAATGACAATGCTGCTTGGCTTTGACCTCGTAATTTAGGTGGAGCCAAGACGTTAAGCCCCTCCACGATTAAAACGTCAGGCGAGGTTACCTCAATTTTTTCATCAGGAATGATGTCGTAGAATAGATGTGAATACTTTGGTGCACTCACTTGAGGAACACCAGACTTTACATCAGCAATAAAACGCAAAAGTGTCCGACGGTCATAAGACTCTGGAAAACCTTTACGCGCCATAATTCCACGGCGTTCAAGTTCAGCATTGGGATAGAGGAATCCATCTGTTGTAATAAGCTGAACATCTGGTGTAGAAGGCCAACGGCTAAGCAATGCTTGAAGTAGGCGTGCGGTGGTTGACTTACCAGCTGCTACAGAACCTGCAACCCCGATAATAAAAGGAACACGACGCTGTGATAACCCAAGAAAATCATTGGTCATACGATTAATAGATGCGGTGGAATTGGCATACAGATTCAATAAGCGAGACAACGGAAGATACACATTACGCACTTCTTCGACATCAAGAGTTTCTCCCAACCCGCGTAATTGTTCAATTTCAGATTCGCTAAGTGGAACCTCAATTTCTGAGGAAAGACGCGACCACGTGGCACGATCTAATTCTATAAACGGTGAGTGTCGCGATAATAAAGGGGCTGAGCTCATTGAACATATTTTAGTTCTCTTCACCTAGAAAAACTCCAATATAAGGGCTTTAGCAAGAACGTGTCAGAAGATAAAAGAACAATGAGTGTCCAACACTGCGCGTGGCACACACCTAAAATTTTCACGGTTCTCAGGTAGTATTAGCTGTATGTGTGGAATTGTAGGATATGTTGGTCTGGGTTCTACCCCAGACGGTAAAAAATTTGATCACAACTCATATGATGTTGTCCTTGAAGGGCTCCGTCGTCAAGAATACCGCGGATACGACTCCGCCGGTATTGCTGTCATCGGCGATGCAGGCATCGAGTTCCGTAAAAAAGCAGGAAAACTAGTTAACCTCATCCAAGAGGTCGAAGAAAACCCCATTGCAGATTCTCATATCGGCATTGGACACACTCGTTGGGCAACCCACGGCGGACCCACTGACTCTAACGCTCACCCTCATGTCGTTGATAACAACCGTTTAGCCATCGTTCACAACGGCATTATCGAAAACTTCGCAGAACTTCGTGGAGAACTCAGCGCTAAAGGCGTTCAGTTCCTATCTGAAACAGACACCGAAATCGCAGCAAACCTCATTGCCGATATCTATAACAACCTCGAAGAAAAAGATCTCACCGAAGCTATTCGCCAAGCCTCTAATAGGCTTGAAGGTGCCTTCACCATTCTTGCTATCCACGCGGACTTCCCTAACCGCGTAGTAGCGACTCGTCGTAACTCACCATTGGTCATTGGACTCGGCGAAAACGAAAACTTCCTCGGCTCTGACGTATCTGGTTTTATCGACTACACCAAGCGTGCCGTCGAAATGGGACAGGATCAAATCGTAACCATCACGGGAAATGATTACTCCATTATCGACTTCGAAGGAAACCCCGCAGAAGGTAAACCTTTCGATATTGAGTGGGATGCTGCCGCAGCAGAAAAAGGCGGATACGAATCCTTCATGGAAAAAGAAATCCATGAACAGCCAGCTGCTGTACGAGACACCCTTATGGGGCGTTTTGACGAAAACGGAAACCTTACTCTCGACGAACTAAAGATTGATGACAGTATCCTTCGCTCTATCGATAAAATTATCGTTGTAGCATGCGGTACCGCTGCATACGCTGGACAGGTGGCACGTTACGCAATCGAACACTGGTGCCGTATCCCCACAGAAGTTGAACTAGCACACGAGTTCCGTTACCGTGACCCCATCGTTAATGAGAAAACCCTTGTTGTTTCTCTCTCACAATCAGGGGAAACGATGGATACTCTGATGGCAGTACGACACGCACAAGAACAAGGCGCAAAAGTTGTCTCTATCTGCAACACCACCGGCTCAACCTTGCCACGTGAATCTGACGCGGCACTATATACCCACGCTGGACCAGAAATTGCTGTAGCTTCAACGAAAGCGTTCTTGTCACAAATTGCAGCAGCCTACCTACTAGGTCTTTACCTTGCTCAGCTTCGTGGCAATATGTACAAAGATGAGATTCAGCAGGTCTTGAGCGAGTTGCAAGCGATGCCCGAGAAAATTCAAGAACTTCTCACTAAAGAACAACAAATCAAAGACCTTGGTATCTCCATGAAAGATGCTAAGTCTGTGTTGTTCCTCGGCCGTCACGTCGGGTTCCCCGTGGCACTTGAAGGCGCTCTTAAACTCAAAGAGATTGCTTACATCCATGCAGAAGGCTTCGCAGCCGGCGAGCTGAAACACGGACCTATTGCTCTTGTCGAAGAAGGACAACCTATTTTCGTTGTTGTTCCTTCACCTCGTGGACGAGACTCTCTGCACTCTAAAGTTGTCTCTAACATCCAAGAAGTACGAGCACGCGGCGCAGTAACCTTGGTGATTGCAGAGGAAGGCGATGACGCAGTTCTCCCATACTCTGACCATGTCATCACCTACCCTCAGTGCCCAGCTCTCCTTCAGCCTCTACTGGCAACTGTGCCACTGCAAATCTTTGCATGTGCACTTGCCGGAGCTAAAGGCTTAGACGTTGACCAGCCACGTAACTTGGCAAAATCTGTGACAGTGGAATAGAATCGCAAACCATCAACGGGACAAAATCCTTGTAGTACCGTTGAGGTGAATTCTTCAGGGGGGGGGTGGAGAACCATGAATAATGGTTCTCCACCCCCTGACTTATTAGGGTGAAGTATGGGGGAGTAGTAGATGATTATTGGGACAGGCATTGACGTTGTCAATATCGACCGATTCGAAAAAATAATCCATAAAACACCGGCATTACGCCAGCGACTCTTCAGCGAAGAAGAACAGCAAAAACCGATACGCTCACTGGCAGCACGTTTTGCTGTTAAAGAAGCTGTTGCAAAAGCTCTAGGGGCACCATCAGGGTTGTCATGGAAAGACTGCTCTATCGTAAATAACGTTAGCGGAGAGCCTCAACTGCTTCTGTCGGGGACGGTCAAATCCTATGCCGAAAAATTATCTATCAACCACTGGCATATAACGCTAAGCCACGATGAACCAATAGCCACTGCTATGGTGATAGCAGAACATCTTAGCGCCGAAGAACTAAAACTTCTCAGAACCATAGAACATCTTAAAAAGAGTAACTAGCGCCGAGTAACTTCAAAAGATCTCAAGGATGGACGGTCGATATGGATTATTTAACAGGCATAGACGAATACTACAAAACATATTCTCGTGAAAACCTCCAAAGCGATATACTTCTGCCCACCCCCTCTGACCATAAATACACTCGTGGAGTTTTAGGTATTGTCGCAGGCAGCTCAGAATATCCTGGTGCTGGATTGCTGACCACAAAAGCTGCGGTATACAGCGGGGTGGGTATGGTGCGCTTCCTTGGGGCTGAAGCCCTCAACGTCCTTATACATATACACGTTCCAGAAGCTGTATGTACTACAGACCGTGAGAAGATGCCTACCCCTGACGCGTGGTGTGTAGGTTCTGGCGCCACAGGAGAAGAACGACAAGAACTTCTCGAACGAATCATTGCTGAACCGATTCCAGCAGTATTAGATGCTCAAGCGTTACCCTATTTTGCTCAAGCTATTGCCCTGAACGGTACATCTCAGGCTCCTCGTATTGTGACTCCTCACGCTGGCGAACTGCATCAAATGCTTACTTGGATTGCTTCGCTTAACCCAACCTTGTGGAATCAGTACAACTCACAAGAAGTCCCACCACAACAAGAGATTCTCAAAAACCCCGGATACTGGGCTAGGTACACTGCTCAGCTAACGGGTGCAACGGTACTTCTCAAAGGGCATACTAGCTATATCGCTAACTCCGAATATGAGCATGGTTATGCTCTTCAAGCGCCCCATAGTTGGCTAGCCACAGCAGGAAGTGGAGACACCCTAAGCGGAATTATCGGTTCGTTTCTTGCCACACACCAGGCTCATGCCAGAGAACAAGAATTATCGTTGTCAGCTGTAGATTTTTTGCGTGTTACCGCAAGCGCTGTAGCAATTCATCATCAGGCAGCGCAGAAGGTTCATAGTAGCAAATACGGGGGTCCAACACCACCTAGCCTAGTGACAGAATATATAGCGCAGGCTATTTCAGAGACATTCCTGTGATACCTCTGTGATGGTAATAAAAATTGGTGGGTTTCCAGCTCTGGAAACCCACCAATTTTTTAAAGATATTAAGAATGCTAATAGGCGCCTTTTTTCGCAAAGACTGCACGTACGGTGCGGAAGAGAATAATAAAGTCACCAATAATCGACCAATTCTCAACATAGTATAGGTCTAGGCGAATAGATTCTTCCCATGAGAGGTCAGATCGTCCAGAAACCTGCCATAGACCAGTAATACCTGGTTTGACTAGTAGACGGCGATATGCTTCTTCCTCATACTGATTGACCTCAGTTTCCAATGGAGGACGAGGCCCCACCAAGGACATGTCACCAACAAGCACATTCCATAGTTGAGGTAATTCGTCGATGGAATATTTCCGGATGAACTTTCCAACTTTGGTCACACGAGGATCGTCCGCCATCTTGAAGAGGACACCATTTCCTTGATTCTGACCTTCTAGCTCTTTTTTGAGTTCCTCAGCGTTGGTCACCATAGAACGGAACTTTGCCATCTTGAACGTCTCACCACGGTATCCTACTCGCTCTTGGAAGAAAAATATTGGTCCTCCATCTAGCTTGATAATGATACCGACAACAATCAGTAAAGGAGCCAAAATAATAAGGCCTAACGCAGAACACACAATGTCAATAGTGCGTTTAACAAGGGCAGAGAAACCCTCCATACGAGGGGTTGATACGTGAATCAGAGGAACGCCGTTAAGCGGCTGGGTATGGATACGCGGTCCAGCGATATCAGTCATGGCTGGGGCCAGAATAAGCTTAATATGAGAAGCCGCAAGATCCCACCCCAAAGTTCTCAACTGCTTTGGGGTGAGCCTATGCCCTGAAGATACTGCAACGGCTTGAATATTATTCTCCACGCATACTCTAAGAATTTCTTGGGAGTCCGTGCTATAACCAAGAATTGGAGCTTCAACATCGGAGATGACTTTTCCTTCGGAATATCCAGGTAGATAAAAAGCAACCGGATTTAAACCTGAAAGTTGAGCTTCTGTCAAAATATCGTAAAGATGTTTACCAGACTCGGTATCCGAAATCACCAAAACACGGGTGAGAGCACGTCCGCGTCGACGCCAATGAACGAGGTAGCGACGTAGACTCCATCGAGCAGCTAATAGTAGTCCGACCCCTAGAGGATAGGCTATAAAAATATAGGTGCGGGCAAAATCTACCTTCGTCATGTACGAAAAAATAGCTAAGCCGCAGAAGAAATAGGTAGTAGCTTTGAAAACTAGACGATACTCATCGGTTCCTTGTCCTAGATACCGGATATTGCGAGAATTAGAGATATCAAGTGTGATAAACCATAAAATGGCAAGAACAAAACCCGTAGCAGTATAATTCCACGACGCATCAAAACGACCGAGCACTTCAGCGTTATTGAAACCAAAACTCACAATATGTGAAAAAATGATGGTGAACGTAATCACCAGAGCATCGCAGAGATATAAGGCCGCAACAACTTTAGGTTGCCAGGTTTTAAGACCGCGGTTTTCTGACCAACGTTGTTTAATGATGGTATTGCTAGCCACCTGAAGATTCCCCCGAATATTTCCCTAACATAAAGACCTAAGAGACACCCCTAAAAATTTGTATCTCCTAGTAAAACATCAGTATGTGAATAATACGCTATCTGACGTTATTGCGCTTCCCCCATGATAATCCTATAGGTGCAGTAAACAGGCATATCACATCAAGAAGAAGGATAAATGTGGACAAAATTTCCTTAAAGAATGAATCTCATTAAGGTAAATAGACACAAACATGATGAACTGACGCTTAGATAAGCCCCGCTTCTGTGAGAATAAACTCTATAACAGGGGTATATAAATGTGGAGTAACATTGTCATCCATTGGAACAACCTCCAAAATATGACCTTGTTCAGCAGAAACGAAAAGCCCCGGATCATTACAATCAGCAATACCAATAGTGTCAATACCAGCAGAAGCCGCAAAACCTGCTAAACCGTGATCTGCAATGACCAGATCAGGCACAACACTACGCTCAGATAATTGAGACAACGCAAGAGACATAGGCCCAGGAAAATGCGTATGCTGAAGCCCCCCATACTGCTCAAAAACAACGACATCAAAAATCTGGCGAAGATCCCCATCTAAAAACCGTTCACCCTCGCGAATACTCAGAACCTGCGCCCCACGAGAACGAGCCGCATATGCCATCTGCGCATAAATCGGAAACAGCCCAGCTGGGTGCCCCGTCGCGAAAAGAAGCGACTTCTTCTCACGGACCGCAGCACCAAAAATACGAGCATAACGGCGCAACGCCTCAACACACAAACGAGCGCTAATAGTATCTTGACCTGTACGATACTGCGGGTCATCTACGATGCCCACTCGACGAGTCATCACCTCAAAAACATCGTCATACGTCCAAGAGCGAGTCCATTTCACACCAAACCCTAAATGTTCATTACCGTCAATAAACCCCTGAACATGGCTGAGATTATTCTCTCGAGGAGTCGCAACCTCACCCGTAATTTTAGAGGCATCTAAATACGCCATAAACTCATCATCAGACATCGTAAAACGTTGAACACCAACACCCTGAGGATACATATTGCGCTCCTTCGACAAAACAGAAACTTTTCTACGCCAAACTCATAAGAGTTCTATACAAGCTAAGCATATCTTCTGCACTATGCTCCCATGTTTTCACCCTCGCACGTTGAACACCATTGTGCCCCAATAAACGCCTACGTTGTGGCGAACGAACCATCCGCTCTAAAGCAAACGCCCACGCCTCAGGAGTGCGCGAAGCAACCAACACTCCACTAACGCCATCTGCAACAGCGCTTCTGAGACCATCAACATCACTTGCTAAAACCGCAGCACCACAGGCTTGAGCCTCTAACGCCACCAAACCGAAAGTCTCAGAAGAGGAAGGAACCGCTACAATATCCGCCTGACGGAAAAACTCCGCCAACTTTTCTGGAGGAAATGAAGGATAAAAATCAATACACTCATCCACACCTAGCTCTTGGGCACGAGAGACAAGCTGTCGATGATACTCAGAGCTACCCTGCCCGATAAAAGCACACCTTATAGATATATCAGGAGGTAAAAGAGCAAGCGCCTCCACCAAAATATGCACACCCTTTAACGGTTGAGGACGTCCTGCAAAGACCAGAAAACATTGAGAAGAAGAACCCTCATGAGCACGGCGAGATGGTACTACGTCATGAAAAACATGAGTATCAACACCCGGAGGGATGACGACAACCTTCTCTTTCTGCACCCCATACCAACGCACCATCTGCTGAGCTTCATCAACAGTGTTAACCACCAAAGATGTAACTTCTCGACATATCTTCTGCTCACCCTCGTACCGCGCCTGAGGTTCACGATCTTCACCCTGCCCAGAACGAGCATCCTTAGCGGCGGCGGTTGTGTGCATGGTGTGTACCCACGGCACAGAATAATCCTTCCATGTAATCTCTCGCAAAGAAAGAACACACATACCTGAGAGCCAATAATGAGAATGCACCACATCAGGTTTTTTTACCGCTGAACGAGATACAGCCATTGCAAAATCATCGACGATTAATGGAAGCTGTTCTTTTGCTGCGCCTACAGCAGAATCCACACGAACGTTATGTATAAGTGTCCGAGGTAAAAATTCAGATACCTGCACTGACTCTGAAGGAGAAGAAGAAGTATCTAACGTAAAAACCTCCACCGACAAGTTCGGATACAGCTTCAACAACGCCTGAAGAGAACGAAGAATATACACATTCATTCCACCAGCATCCGCGGTGCCAGGCTGATCTAACGGAGAAGTATGCATCGACATAATATGAAGATGCATCCTAGAAGAGTTAGAAAAACTAAGCTGAGAAAAAAACTTTGTAGTATCGTGCTGCACCTTTTTACTGTATTGCACAATAAACACAGACGCACCTATTTATCCTTAAGATACGTCACGAATAGGATGCACTACACCACCAACAGAGGAACATGAGATACTAAAAACCACAAACCTCAGGAGTCCAACCATGCAACAAACACCCTCAAAATATCACCCAGATGAAAACGACCTCGAACGTCTAGCCATCATCAATACCCACGCTATCGGACACAACGTTCAAACCATCCGAAAAAATATTGGAAACCGAACACTAATCGCCATTATCAAAGCAGACGCCTACGGACACGGCGCAGTCCCCGTAGCAAAAACAGTGTTAGAAGCTGGCGCTGACATCCTTGGAGTGGTACACGTTAGCGAAGCTCTCAAACTCCGAGAAGCTGGGATTGAAGCGCCCCTGATTGCATGGCTCCACACACCCCGCACACCTTTCAAAGCTGCCATAGCACATAACGTCCAACTAGGCAGCTCTGGGTGGGACCTCGAGTACATCGCACAAGCTGCAGAACAACTGAATAAAACTGCTCACGTCCACCTCAAAATAGATACCGGCTTAGGGCGTAACGGATGCACCCCCGACCAGTGGGAAACATTCTTCGTCCGCGCCAAAAAATATCAAGACCAGGGTCTTATCAACGTCTGCGGCATCTTCTCACACCTCGCCGTAGCAGATGAACCTCAACGTATCACCGAAACACAACAACAACTAACAAACTTCTCTGCCGCCATACAACAAGCCCAAACACTAGGACTACACCCCAAATACATCCACTTGGCCAATACACCCGGAACCTTATGCGCAGGAGAAGGACTCTACGAACAAGAACTACTCGGTAACACCGTGCGAGTCGGTCTTGGACTTTACGGGCTGAGTCCTATTGACGGTAAAACCTCACAAGAACTGGGTTTGCAACCAGCAATGACACTGCAAACATACATTAGTGCAGTCAAAGAAGTCCCCGCCGGACAAGGAGTCTCTTACGGGCTCAACTACCGCACCTCACAACCGACAACATTGGCACTCATCCCCATGGGATACGCAGATGGTATTCCTCGTATCGCACAGAACGCACCAGTGCGTATCTACCGAGAAGGCTATCCAGCACAAAACCATACTGTCGTTGGAAGAATTGCCATGGACCAGATGGTGATAGATCTTGGCCAAGCCGGATTATCAGAGGATAAGCACGGATACTTAGGCGCTCGCGTTGTCATCTTCGGAGATGGTGAAAACCCTCCTGTAGAAGCTTGGGCTGACGCTGCTCAGACTATCAACTATGAGATTGTCACTCGTATTTCTGCTCGAGTTCCACGAGTCTACCGTCCCTAAAAAAACACAGAACAAAGAATATGATGAACCAGACCGTAACTTTCGAACTGTCTTCTATAGAAGACACCCAAAAGATTGCAGAAGCCTTAGCACCACTACTACAACCAGCAGACCTCATCTTACTCAACGGCGAATTAGGAGCCGGAAAAACGACTTTTACACGTTGCCTTGGGCAGGGGCTCGGCGTACGTGACGGAATCATTTCTCCGACCTTTGTCCTTTCTCGAGTGCATCCTAACCTTCCTGACGGTATTCGCCCAGGTGGGCCTGACCTCGTCCACGTAGATGCTTACCGTCTGAGCAGTGCCGAAGAAATTGATGACCTTGACCTCGAATATTCTCTAGAACGCTCGGTGACGGTTGTTGAGTGGGGAGAACATAAAGTCGAACACCTCAGTGATTCTCGCCTAGAAATAGACATCATTCGGGCAACCGGAGGAGACGGAGAAATCCCGTTCCAACAGACCTCTAGCGACGATGACGCCGATGAACACAGCTCAGAGCCACGTACTATGATGATTCGTGGATACGGGCCTCGGTGGGACAGCACGAACTGGAACGCTATAATGCAAGCACTCTCGGCTGTCTTGAACGCTCAACAATAATCTTTGCCAAGGAAACCGCTAGACTAGATAACGTGTTTGTACTTGCTTTAGATTCATCCGCTACCGCATCTGTCGCCCTCGGCCAATGGACTGCCGATGGGGTCAAGCTCTTAGCCCAGCGTAAAACCTCAGATACTCGTTCACATGCTGAAGTCATGGCTCCATATGTGCACCAAACCTTAGAACAAGCTCACGTCAAAGCTGAAAACCTTGATGCTGTGCTCGTCGGCAGAGGACCGGGACCTTTTACGGGGTTACGTGCTGGAATCATGACAGCTCGAGCACTCAGCTTCGCTCACCATATTCGGTGCTACGGTCTCATGAGCCTGTACGCTATCGCAGAATCAGCATATGAACATGCCCAAAAACACCAATATCATCGCTTTTTCGTCGCTACTGATGCCCGACGTAGAGAAGTCTATTCAGCAGAATTTGAACTGACCGCTTGCGGGTATCAGCTATGCGGTGAACCAACGGTGGGGTCTGCTCAAAACCTTAAAAATCTGCCAGTCTACGGTGCTGGTGCCGGACTATACTCTAACCTTCTTAACGCTGTTCCTGAGTTTACTCAATCTCAGCCCGACGCTATTGACTTACTACAAGCTGCATGGCGTCTGGGAGAACAGCGTCTAGAAACAGAAACGAGTGCACTCTATTTACGTGAATCTGATGCAAAAGTTCCTCAGTCTATGGTGGCGTTAGGAACCGCCTAATGAACCAGACGAGAACTGCCTCAGATGGCTCAGCTGTGGTACTAAGAGAATTAGAACTTGTTGATATCGAACAAATACATCGGTTAGAGTGCGAACTCTTCCCCGTAGATGCTTGGCCGATAGAAATGTTCTTAGCAGAAGTACAACATCCGACTCGTTACTACATCGTGTTAGAACAAGACCACAAAATTATTGGGTATGCCGGAGTTATGACCGTAGCTGATACTGCTGACATCCAGACCTTAGCTATTTGTCCGTCCAAAAGACGTTGCGGTTACGGCACCTGGCTTTTAGAAACCTTGCATGAACAAGCCTGCGCTCGGGGGGCACAACGTGTCATGTTAGAAGTACGAGCCGACAATCCTGCTGCTCAAAACTTATATGTAGCTCAAGGGTATTTACCCGTACACCGTCGCGAACGATACTATAACGATGGCGTAGACGCTCTGATAATGATGAAAGACCTTGAAGCCGTCGAACCTCTCCAAGAAGAAAAGCACCATGACCAATAGCATAGAACCTCTTGTACTAGGAATTGAATCATCCTGTGACGAAACAGGAATCGGTATTGTACGAGGAACAACTCTCCTGAGCAATACGGTTTCTTCATCCATGGAAGAACATGTCCGCTTCGGGGGAGTCATTCCAGAAATTGCCTCTCGCGCCCACCTCGAAGCAATGATTCCAGCAATACAGCAAGCTCTTGACGAAGCTCAAGTAGGTTTAGACGAAATAGACGCTATTGCTGTTACTGCAGGGCCAGGTCTTGCTGGGGCCCTTATCGTGGGGGTCTGTGCCGCTAAAGCGTTAGCTGCTGCTACCGGTAAACCCCTATACGGTATTAACCACCTCGTCGCTCACGTTGGTGTCGGACTGCTTGACCAACCAACCGGCACACTCCAGCTCGAACAGCTCTGTGAACGCGGTCTTGGAGCGCTCCTTGTCTCTGGCGGGCACACCGAAATTCTTGCTGTACACAACATCACCTCGAATGTTCGTCTTCTCGGCGCTACCCTCGATGACGCGGCCGGGGAAGCCTACGATAAAGTAGCCAGACTTTTAGGTCTTAACTATCCTGGCGGTCCCGCTATTGACCAAGCTAGTCGTTCTGGCAACCCTCAGGCTTTCCGATTCCCACGTGGACTTTCTGCTCGAAAATTTATGGGGACAGCCGAGGCGCCTGGACCCCACCGTTACGATTTTTCTTTCTCCGGTCTCAAAACAGCCGTTGCGCGAGTTATTGAAGGATATCAAGCACGCGAAGAAAGCGTCCCTGTTGCCGACATTGCTGCTTCTTTCCAAGAATCAGTAGTAGACGTCATCACCCACAAAGCCTTATTAGCATGTACTGAACAAGGGCTAGAAACATTGCTCTTAGGCGGTGGAGTTGCTGCAAACTCACGGCTACGAGAACTTCTTGCTCAACGTTGCGCCGAACATTCGGTAGAACTAATCGTTCCTGAACTGTCTTTATGCACTGATAACGGGGCGATGGTAGCGGCATTAGGAGCACGTCTCGTTGCGGAGGGGATAAAACCTTCTCCTCTAGAGTTCGAGACAGACTCCTCCTTACCTGTGCAGATCATTTCAGTGTAAGAATCTATGCTTGAATGCCACCCGATGCAGAATCCCGTACTCGTTGAGCTACTAAATCTTTGACTACTGCACGTAAATTACCCCCTGAAGACTGAGCAACATGACGTTGTCTGGCACTATTTCCTCCAGAACTTATAATCGTCTCAAGATGCTTTAGTTCTTCAGTGCACCTTAAATCGTGTGCAATAGGGCAGAGCCTATCGATGAGCTCTCGTAGGTCTTCTTGTATATGGCGTTCATCATTGCGATTATTTTGAATAATAATAGCGTCCAAACCATAGCGTGCCGCACGCCATTTATTCTCTTGAACATGCCAAGGCTTGAGGGCTTCTAATCTTTCTCCCTTATCAAGCTTTCGTGAGAAAGATTCAACAAGACATTGGGTTAACGCTGCGATAGCAGCAATATCTTTGAGCGAAGACAACCCATCGCAAATACGCATCTCCACGGTGCCATAATGTGGTACTGGGCGAATATCCCAACGGTTTTCGCTCGGATCATCGATGACCCCTGTATGGAGCATATCTTGTAGGTAATCTTCATAATCTTCCCAACTATCGAAGTGGAAAGGGAGTCCTGCTGTTGGAAGCTGCTGAAACATTAAAGCTCTTTGGCTGACATAACCAGTATCTACTCCTTCCCAAAAAGGGGAAGAAGCTGATAAGGCAAGTAGATGAGGGTAATAGGTGGTGAGCCCATCGATAATAGGTAATGCTTTGTCTCGAGAATTGACGCCAACATGTACATGAACACCATAAATAACCATCTGTCGCCCCCAATATTGGGTACGGTCTAGCATCTTGAGATAGCGTTCTTTGGAAGCTACTGGCTGGTCAAGACTACGTGAGAATGGGTGTGTTCCGGCAGAGAAGAACTCTATCCCTAACTCGTCAGTTATCTGTTGAAGAGCCAATGCTCCTTGACGTAACTGTTCTATGGCTTCTGCCACGGTTGTGCAAACTCCGGTGACAAGTTCTAGCGTATTATCGAGGAACTCTCCCGTGAGGTGAGGGCCCTGAGCACTGTCCAATAATTCGGGGTTTTTTTGCTGTACTAGTGCTAGCACTTCTTGCGCTCGAGAGCATAGCTCTTGTGTTTGAGCGTCGACAAGGGCAAGCTCCCACTCTACCCCTAATGTGGATGGTGCGGACGGCGCGAAGGGAATCATCGTTCTCCTACCTGTGATGGTGTTTTTCCATGGTAGGTCAGAAAAGACGGATTACGTACTTATGACGTCATAAAGGTGAGACAGCCAACGCTAATCGTCGAGAAGTTTTACCTTCTCCAATACGCGTTAAAATGAGTGTTCCATGGTGCCCTTTCCCCGATTTTTTGGTATTTTTTTGGGCTCCAAGGAGTTTGATACGTAGCTGTTCAGGAGAAATATCTACTCCCCGTTTTTTAACGGTGAGTGTCGTGATGCTATTTTCACGTACCCAGCGTTTGAGATGTTTGTCGTTAATCGGGAGTATCTGTTCTACACGGTATCCTTTAACGCCTCGTATCTGCAAAGGATGTGAACTTGTCAGATACGCAATATGTTCGTCAATAAGTTCTGCGTCGGTGGTACGAATAATTTCGCTGAGAAGATGCGCACGAATTAAAGCACCGTCTGGCTCATAAATATATTCTTTGACCTCATACAGCGGTTCAGATGCTTGTTGCTGGCTGTGAGATTCATGGTAAGGGCTAGAAACCTCAGTGACAACTGACGGCTCAAAAGGGTCACTATCAAGGACGAGCGCGCTTCTTTTAACGTGAGGTTGTGCTAACGCGTTAAACCACAGCACGACTTCAACAACAGACCCATGATGGCTAATCCACTGTGCTTCACATTCTTCAGGTATTTGATCGTGGGGGATAGCTGGCCCCATTTTGACGCCCATGGCGATTCCTGTTTGTGCTAATTCTCGGATGAATGATAGAGGTGGAGAAAAATCTTCTGCGTCAAAAGTCCGTGATTGTGTTTTACCCTGTTGCACTGTTCTTCGTGCCGGATCAAGCCATAACGCATCAATAGGGCGACCAAATATATGAGGAAGTGCCTTTAGCTCGAGTTGTTGCACATCTGCACACAAAACCTGTGCTGTTGGAAAATCAGCAAGATTATATTGAGCGTAACTAGCTGTTTGCTCGTCGATATCTACGGCAGTAACGGCTAACCCTGCTTGAGCGAAACAGAGTGCATCAGCACCAATACCACACCCAAAATCTGCAACAGAATGAACTTTCGCTTGTACAAAACGTTGTGCATGTACCATCGCGACAGCTTGGCGCGTAGCCTGCTCATATCCAGCTTCACTGAGAAGCATGTGATGAGCTCTATCCCCAAATTTTTCGGAAGCTTTCGTTCTATTTTTTGCTTGAGCTAAAATCCTGCGAACACTTTCTGCACTGAAACCTTGTGCCCGTAATTGTGTTGCATAATTGAGAGCTTGACTCGTATGGTAAGGGACGAATTGGGCAATTGCTTCTAACTCTTCTTGAGTTTCTTCAACTGCTGGTGCCGGATGTACAGAGGTGCTCATAGTCGTCAGTGTCCTTATATTGGGCTAGAACTCATATTATAGATGCGCTGTGTGCGAAACTGGCGGGTTTTCTTGACCTTCTCTAGGGTACGGCTCTAAAGTTTGTGTTAGCACTTAAGAGCTGACAGTGCTAATTATTCTTGAAAAAGTATCGGCACCGCGACGACGACACTTTCTCAAAAGCACCATTTAGCTCAAACATCAGAAATGTTAAAAGAACATCAAGGAGCAAAAATGTCCTCCATCAAACCACTCGAAGACCGCGTAGTCGTCCAGATTCTCGAAGCAGAACAGACCACCGCATCCGGACTTGTTATCCCTGATACCGCTAAAGAGAAGCCACAGGAAGCAAAAGTTATCGCAGTTGGTCCCGGACGCACCGACGAAAAAGGCAACCGCATCCCCGTAGACGTAGCAGAAGGCGATATCGTCATCTTCTCCAAATACGGCGGAACCGAAGTATCCTTCGGCGGAGCAGACTACCTCATTCTCTCCGCACGCGACGTATTGGCTATCGTCAACAAATAATCTTTTCCGCACACAATACAAAGGAGCTAAGAATTCATGGCAAAACAGCTTGAATTCAATGATGCAGCTCGTAAGAGCCTGCAAGCTGGTGTGGATAAACTCGCAAACGCTGTCAAAGTGACGTTGGGCCCTCGCGGGCGCAACGTCGTCCTTGACAAGCAGTGGGGCGCACCTATCATTACTAATGACGGTGTATCTATCGCTCGTGAAATTGAACTAGAAGACCCATACGAAAACCTTGGCGCTCAACTCGCCAAAGAAGTCGCCACCAAAACAAACGATGTAGCAGGTGACGGTACAACTACTGCAACCGTACTCGCTCAAGCGCTTGTTTCTGAAGGTCTGCGTAACGTCACCTCTGGTGCCGCACCAGGAGAAGTCAAACGAGGCATTGAAACCGCCGTCCGTGCTGTCTCCCAACGGCTACTCGAAAACGCCAGAGACGTCCAAGGCGAAGAAGTCGCACACGTAGCGGCTATCTCAGCACAGTCCCCAGAAATTGGTGAACTTCTCGCCCAAGCTTTCGACAAAGTCGGACAAGACGGCGTCATCACCATCGAAGACGGTTCAACCACAGAAATTGAACTGGAAATTACCGAAGGTATGCAATTCGACAAAGGCTACCTCTCACCATCATTCGTCACCGACTCTGATCGTGCAGAAGCAGTCCTCGAAGATAGCTTAATCCTGCTCTACCAAGGCAAAATCTCAACAGTCGCTGAGATTATGCCACTGCTAGAAAAAATTGTTCAGGCAAAAAAGCCACTGACCATCATCGCAGAAGACGTAGACGGAGAAGCTCTTAGCACCCTCGTCGTCAATAAGCTTCGAGGAAACCTCAACGTCGTTGCCGTCAAAGCTCCTGGCTTCGGAGACCGCCGCAAAGCAATTATGCAAGACCTTGCAATTCTTACCGGCGGCACTGTGATCACCGGAGAACTCGGTATCTCCCTTGACTCAGTTACCCTTGACCAGCTTGGCTCAGCACGACGTATCACCGTCACTAAAAACAACACCACCATCGTTGAAGGTGCCGGAACCTCTGCAGACGTCGCTGAACGAGTCAGCCAACTCCGCTCAGAAATTGAGCGAGTCGACTCCGAATGGGACCGTGAAAAGCTCAAAGAACGCCTAGCAAAACTTGCCGGTGGCGTTGGCGTCATCAAAGTTGGTGCAGCAACCGAGGTCGAAGCAAAAGAACGTAAACACCGTATTGAAGACGCAGTGTCCTCAACCCGTGCAGCCCTTGAAGAAGGCATCGTCGCAGGCGGAGGAACAGCTCTCGTGCATGCGTTAGCAGCACTTGAAGGTATGACACTTGAGTCAAAAGACGCTCAAACCGGTGTTGAAATCGTCAAGAAAGCACTCGTCCAACCTCTACGCTGGATTGCTCAAAACGCAGGCGAAGATGGATACGTTGTCACCAGCAAAGTAGCTCAACTACCTGTTGGCTCTGGCTTTAACGCACGTACCGGCGACTATGAAGACCTCATCGCTGCTGGTGTTATTGACCCCGTCAAAGTAACACGCTCAGCACTAGAGAACGCTTCATCCATTGCCGCATTGGTACTGACAACCGAAACCCTCGTCGTCGAGAAACCAGAAACAGAGGACGAAGAAGAGAAATAAAATATTTTCTTCTCAGAACCTCTAACGGTACAGAAGAGCCTGTTTTAGCCTCCCGTATAGGGACTAAAACAGGCTCTTCTGGCCTCAAAAAGAACTTGTGTTTGCTCACAGTAGGCTTCGAAAAAATACTATTTAGGCAGACAATCGACTCCAGTTCCGGTAACGTTCAAAGGTCAGCACTCTCGTCAATCAGATATACACACAGAAAGAGAACTCTTTCATGGTTGCGCAAACACACACCAAATACCCGTTGAATAGGCGGTGGCTTAAAACCCAAGGTTTTCGCCCCGAAATTCAAGGCCTACGCGCATTAGCTCTCTTCCTCGTTGTCACCTACCACATCTGGTTCGGCAAAGTTTCTGGAGGCGTCGACGTCTTCCTCTTCATCTCCGCCTTCCTCCTCTCCCTCTCAACCTTACGTAAAATCAATGAGGGAAGACCGCTGGCCCTCATCAAATACTGGTTACACGTTTTTCAACGCTTACTGCCGGCTGCTGCCACCGTCATCGCAGGAACAGTAATCGCCGCATGGTTCTTCCTGTCCCCATCACGAATCATGGGCATCATCCACGATGGTATAGCTGCACTTTTTTACTTTCTCAACTGGCGTTTAGCATATAATTCAGTAGACTATTACGCCCAAGACGCAGCCACCAAAACACCTCTACAACACTTCTGGTCGCTGTCCATGCAAGGACAGATTTTTATCCTCTGGCCAATCCTCTTCTTCTGCGTCGCATTACTCGTCCGCCGCTTCCGCCTCAACCTCATCGGAACAGCCCTCCTAGTATTCGGTACCGTCTGGGGAATCTCTCTCGCATTTTCTATCTATGAAACTGCAACAAACCAAGGCTTCGCATATTTTGATACCCGCACCCGAGCCTGGGAATTTGCTACCGGAACGCTCCTTGCCATAGTGACCTTCTACTGGAAACCTCCACAATGGCTTCGCATCCCCATGGGATGGGTTGGCGTTGCCGGACTCATCCTCTGCGGGCTCATCCTGCCAGTACAAGAAGCCTTCCCCGGATACCTTGCACTCTGGCCCGTTACTTGTGGCGCCCTCGTCATCCTTGCCGGACAAACAAACTCCCCATGGGGTGTAGACCGAATTCTCAGCTCCACACCACTACTAAAACTCGGTGAAATTTCCTACGCTCTGTACCTCGTACACTGGCCGGTCTACATTATCTACTCAACTCGCGCTCGCGTGGACCACCCCAATTTTTTGGTCGGTTCTTTGCTCATCATTAGCTCGATAGTCATTTCCACCATCATTCACTATGGAATTGAAGAACCTCTACGACGTACTCCCACCGTTAAAAAACATGCGGTACCGAAACCTCATCGTGGAATGAAAAAACTTCTCTCCGGTGCTACTACTCGCCCAATAGCTATTATTCTGAGCTGCTTCATGCTTGTTGGTGTTCCTCTCGTGGGCGCTAAAGCGTGGGTCCACCATCGTAACAATCAGCTCGAAGCTCTTGCCGAAGCTGCTGGAAGCCCCGACTTTCCTGGGGCGTATGCCTACAATGAGGCTTCTACTCATTACAAGTATCCGCCTATTCCTACTACCGACCCCGAAAAACAATACGATGGTATCGACCCGAACGGTTGTGGCGGTCTTATTGGAGGAGACAGGGGAGTCATCAGCTCACTCTGCGGACTTGAACAGAACTCCTCTAAGGCAGATAGTCCTTTAGTGATGGTTATTGGGTCTTCGCATGCTGGACAATCTATTGCGTTCTATAGACCGTGGGCTCAAGAGCACCAAATAAACCTTATGGATTTACATCTTGGCGCGTGTCGTTATCCTTTGGAAGCAGAACCGAACCCTAACGAAGAATGCGAAGAATACAACGCTAATATTCGTCAGCTCGTACTTGATATTCACCCTGAGGCCGTCGCTTTGCTCGTAACACAGACAGACGCGCATCACTCGGAGATTCTCGTGCCCGGTATCGAAGAAGAAATTGAAGCATACACTCGAGCAGGGATACAGGTTTTTGCGTTACGTGATAATCCTCGATGGGCTGATAATATTTATGATTGCGCTCAGACTCATCCAGAAGATCCTACGTTTTGTGGAGAAAAGCGGGAACAAAAGCTTGCAGATATTAATCCTGCCCAAGAACTCGTAGACCGCAATCCCTTGGTTTATGGTCTTGATTTTTCGGAACAATATTGCCCCTATGGTTTTTGTTCTGCTATTTTTGGCAACGTCTATGTTTACATGGACGATAACCATATTTCTCGTGCGTACGGTTCTACTTTGGATCAAGAACTCAACCAACAGCTACAAGAACAAGGGTTTAGCCTCGGACGTACCTAAACTACATATTTATCGCGTTAAACACTAATTACGGGGTGAATCTCACTCCTACCATGTTGTCTGTTATCACGAAGAGAAAATTACTTACCTGTGGCACCAAAAGAACGTCGATTTAGACCGGAGATTCAAGGGTTACGCGCTTTTGCTGTGACCTTGGTCGTTGCCTACCATTTTTGGCTCGGGCGAGTTTCGGGAGGGGTGGACGTTTTCCTCCTCATCTCCGCTTTTTTGATGACGCTTTCATTCACTCGGAAACTAGAAACAGGTCAGCCAATCGGTTTTAAAGCCCTCAAAGACTACTGGGCACGTACTTTTAAACGTATTATGCCTTTGGCTACGGCAACTGTTCTACTAGTGCTGATTGGGACACGGTTTTTTCTGCCTGCGCCACGGTGGCAAGGGATTATGGATGAAGCCGTTTCAGTCGTTTTTTATTATGAAAACTGGTGGTCCATCAACAACTTGGTGGATTATTATGCTGCTGATTCTTCACAGGCCTCACCGTTACGCCACTTCTGGTCGCTATCAGTTCAAGGGCAAATATTTCTTTTATGGCCTTTACTCTTTGCTCTGAGTTGGGTCATTTACCGTATGATAGGGCGACGGTTCGCTCGCGGTATTCTAGCAACTCTTTTTGGTGCTGTTTTTCTTGCTTCATTGACGTACTCGGTCTATTACACACATCTTGACCAACAGCTTGCATATTTTTCTACGTACACTCGCCTTTGGGAATTTGCCTTAGGTTCTTTGGTTGCTATCGGGCTGCCGTATCTTCGCTTCCCTTCAGCCATCAAAATAATGGTGGGTTGGATGGGCCTTATCGCAATAGTATTATGTGGCCTTATCCTAGATGTTGAGGGTAATTTCCCTGGGTATTATGCCTTGTGGCCCACTTTAGCAGCCGCTGGTGTACTGGTTAGCGGAGATAGTGCAAGCCGATGGGGTGTGGAGCGTTTACTCTCCCTCAAACCTTTACTATGGCTTGCGACATATTCTTATGGGCTTTATCTCATCCACTGGCCTCTTCTTGTGTTTTACCTCTACACCGTCGATCAAGAAAAGGCCAGTACCAGCGCTGGAATCATGCTCTTTGCAGTATCGTTGGGATGCGCTTGGATTCTTACTCAGGCGAATAAAAAATTCTTAACATGTGCTCAGCGTTTTGACGGCAATGCACGTTTTTCTGTCCTGATTGTTGGATGCTGTATGACCGTTGTCCTCGTAAGTACAACATTATGGAACGTTGTTTTAGAACGTGCAGAACAACGCCTGAACGCTCAACCTATAGTCGATAACCCTGGTGCCCTTGCCCTTGAAGCAGGTTTTATTTACGAAGGTGAAGAAAATGCTGGTATTCGCCCTAGCTCTGCTGACCGTTTCGACGACCGTCCCCTCTATAACACCTCTTGTGCGCCGAGCCTTCTAGAAACATACCATTTTG
This sequence comes from Rothia sp. P7208, assembly GCF_048512915.1. NCBI lineage: Bacteria > Bacillati > Actinomycetota > Actinomycetes > Micrococcales > Micrococcaceae > Rothia > Rothia sp. P7208. The sequence continues at coordinate 165,443 of NZ_JBLXXW010000001.1, read as the reverse complement.
AAAAATGGAACTGTCATCAACTGACAACTTCTGAAGAGCCCACACACCGAGTCATCGCTGTTGGAAACTCTCATATGGATCAGTGGGGCGATCCGCTTATCTCACTAGCAACACAAGAAAATTGGGATCTTCAATTCTTACAATTTAACGACTGCTACCTACTCGACCCTGCCCGTAATACAACAAATCAAGGATGCCAACGCTGGATTGAGAACTCACAACACTATATCGATGAGCAAAAACCTGACCTCGTCATCACCATTGGAACAATCTCCGTGTACGAAGGCTCGGGGGAGTACGTCCCTGACGGGCTAGAAGAATTTATTGAACATCTTGAGCACGAAGGTATTGAGATTGTTGCTCTTCGGGATAACCCTCGTTTTGAATCAACTCATGCAGATTGTGAGACAAGAACCCATCAGCTCTGCACCTTCGACTCAGAACTTGCTCAACAATCTAACCCCTTAGAAGAATACGCAGCACGATACCCTAACTTCGGCACTGTCGATATGACAGACCTGATTTGCCCCAACGCAGAGTGCCCTTCTGCTGTCGGTAACGTGTACGTATATCGTGATGATTCACATCTAACACAAACATTCGTCGTCTCTGCAGAAAATTTCTTCATTCAACGGATGCTTGAAACGATTGAAGGTACTGAACACACCGATACGGTTGATGAATCTTCGGTACCGGAATATTCAGGCACATAAACTCGGTAAGCTCATCAGGTACAGAAAATATTGAATCGGTGAGACGTATACCCTTTTTATCGTGGAACTATTAGGGTTCACACCCTCTGGGGTTTACTATTAACAATTGGATAACCTCTTTTTCTCTTTCTTATCAGAGAATAACTCCCACAACCGAAAGGTCCGATTCGTTCATGGCTACGCCCACCGCATTGTCTGAAGATCCTTTTGGCTTCACCGGCCTCACCTACGACGACGTTCTTCTGCTACCAGGTAATACCGACGTCAATCCTGCAGATGCTGATACCTCCACAAAATTATCGAAGCGTATCACCCTGAACACTCCTATTATTTCTGCTGCGATGGACACCGTCACTGAATCGGATATGGCTATTGCAATGGCTCGTCTGGGTGGACTGGGCGTACTACACCGTAATCTTTCCATTGAGGACCAAGCTACTCACGTAGACCGCGTTAAACGTAGCGAGTCTGGAATGATTACTAATCCCGCAACCATCGGGCCGGAAGCAACTATCGAAGAATTTGATGCCGTATGCGGACACTTCCGAGTTTCTGGACTTCCCGTCGTCGACGAAAACGGTATTTTGGTCGGTATCATCACCAACCGTGATATCCGTTATTTACCCGAAGCTGAATACTCACAGCGCACTGTTCGCGAGATTATGTCCCCTATGCCACTAATCACCGGCTATGAGGGGATGTCCAAAGAAGAAGCCTACAACCTATTAGCTTCTAACAAGATTGAAAAGCTGCCTCTTGTTGATCAAAACGGAAAATTGACCGGTTTGATCACAGTCAAAGACTTTATCAAAACAGAACAGTACCCTCGCGCCACCAAAGACGACGAAGGCCGTCTTCGCGTTGGTGCGGCTGTTGGATTCTTTGGTGACGGCTACGAACGAGCTATGACCTTAGTAGAAGCTGGCGTTGATGCACTCTTTATCGATACCGCTAACGGACACTCACAAGGCGTACTCGATATGATTGCCCGTCTTAAAAAAGATTCTGCTGCCGACCACGTCGATATCATCGGCGGACAGGCAGCAACCCGCGCTGGTGCACAAGCCATTATTGACGCTGGAGCAGACGGCGTTAAAGTTGGTGTTGGCCCTGGTTCTATTTGCACTACTCGCATTATCGCTGGTGTAGGTGTCCCGCAGGTAACAGCCATTAACGAAGCTGCTAAGGCTGCTATTCCGGCAGGCGTTCCTTTGATTGCTGACGGCGGTATGCAACATTCCGGTGAAATCGGTAAAGCCCTTGTTGCTGGTGCTGATTCTGTGATGATGGGGTCGATGCTTGCCGGCACCGCAGAATCTCCTGGTGACCTAATTTTTGTTGATGGCAAACAATTCAAAGCATACCGAGGTATGGGGTCCTTAGGCGCAATGGTTTCTCGTGGACGCCACAAGTCTTACTCGAAAGACCGTTATTTCCAAGCGGATGTTTCTTCTGAAGAGAAACTTATCCCTGAAGGTATTGAAGGACGTGTTCCTTTCCGCGGTCGTGTCGGCTCTGTTTTGCATCAGCTTGAAGGCGGTCTACGTCAGACAATGTTCTATGTTGGTGCTCGCACCATTGAAGAATTGAAATATGAGGGTAAGTTTGTGCGTATCACCCCCGCAGGACTCAAAGAGTCTCACCCTCATGACATTATGATGACGGTCGAAGCACCAAACTACCGTCGCTAAATCATTCGGCGTGGTATACCCCATAAGCGTTATGCGCTTGCTGGGGTATTGCCTCTAACGAAAGGAACGAACCATGTCCGATATCGAAATTGGTTTATCAAAACGGGCTCGTCGCACCTATAAGCTCGACGATGTTGCTCTAGTACCTTCTCGTCGTACTCGCGACCCTGAAGACGTGAGTACTTCATGGCGTATTGACGCTTTTACCTTTGAGACGCCTCTCATTGGTGCACCGATGGATTCGGTGATGTCTCCACAAACCGCCATCGCACTTGGACGTTTGGGCGGATTAGGCGTTTTAAACCTTGAGGGATTGTGGACTCGCTATGAGAACCCTCAACCTTATTTGGATGAGATTACTTCTTTAGAGCTTAACGATCCTGTTGCTGCTACTCGCCGCATGCAAGAAATCTATGCTGAGCCTATTAAAGCTGAGCTGATTACTAAACGCCTTTCAGAAATTCGTGATTCTGGTGTTATCGTTGCAGGCTCTTTGACTCCTCAACATACTCAAGAGTTCTACGAAACTGTTGTTAACGCTGGGGTCGATATTTTTGTGATTCGCGGGACTACTGTTTCTGCTGAACACGTTTCAGAAAACCGTGAACCTCTCGACCTTAAAAAGTTTATTTACGAACTTGACGTTCCGGTGATTGTTGGTGGTGTAGCTGGGTATACTCCAGCGTTGCACCTGATGAGAACAGGTGCGGCAGGTGTTCTTGTTGGGTTTGGTGGAGGCTCATCGATGACCACTCGACGTGGTCTAGGCATTCAAGCATCTATGGCAACAGCTATTGCTGATGTGGCAGCTGCACGTTCTCGTTACCTTGATGAATCTGGCGGACGGTACGTACACGTCATTGCTGATGGAGAACTTGGACGTTCAGGGGACCTCGTTAAAGCTCTTGCTCTTGGCGCAGATGCTGCGATGATTGGTGCACCTCTCGCACGCGCAAGTGAAGCACCTGGCCGCGGACTCTACTGGGGCAATGAGGCTCATTCAGTGAACTTCCCTCGAGGTATTCGCACAAACCTCGGTACGGTTGGTACTCTCGAAGAAGTCTTGTATGGCCCTTCCCACCACGTTGATGGAACATCTAACATTGTTGGTGCTTTGCGACGGGCCATGGCAACATGCGGTTTTACCGATGTGAAATCTTTCCAACGAAGCGAATTAGTCTTAGCTGATTAACCAATGAGCCCCTGAATCAAAGGGTCGCCTCAGTAAAGGCATGGTCAGTCTTAAAGAAAGCTCTGATATCACCGATAGTGACGGTGGTGTCAGAGCTTTTTGATATCAAACGTTATAGGGTAGATATCGTGTTGAAATTAGCTTTTACTCCTCGATGGATTGCCAGTTTACTTCTGGTGATTGCCTTGAGTACGGGTTTTGTGATGCTCAGTCACTGGCAGCTTTCCTCTGCAACTTGGGGCCAACGCACTGCTGATCCTACTAAAGAAATCGTGCAGCCTTGGGAAAAATTTCTTTCAGCACATGAGCCTTTAACGATTGAGAATTCTGACCATATGGTGCAAGTGACTGGACACTATGTTCCTGACTCTTCTTACCTTGTCGCCGATAAACTGAATGAAGGACGTCAAGGGTTCTGGATAGTGAGCGCTTTTATCCCCGAGAAAACGCATTCAACAGATTCTGAGTCTCGAGCTATTGCTATTGCGAGAGCGTGGAGCGCCAATGACGTTCTTGACGTAGAACCTCAGGGTACGTTAACCGTTATTGGTCGTATCGTATCTAACGACGCTCCTTACTATTCTCGAGATGTTGCACAAAAATACTCTGCCGAGCAGATAGCTTCACACCGTATTATTGGTAGCGCAGCTAGCGCTCAACTGACAAACCTATGGGATAGACCTCTCTACGGTGCGATTATCACAGCCGACGCAGAGATACCGCAGGGGAACCCTCTTCCTCTTGACGCTGACGGAAGGCTACTACCTTCAGCTACAATTTTGGGTCAGAATCAAGACGTCCATGGTGTGAGAGCTTCTCAAGTTACCCATGAAGACGTGAACTGGTTAAACATTTTTTATGCGTTGGAGTGGCTTGTTTTTGCTGGTTTTGCGTTCTTCCTCTGGTGGCGGATGCTTAAAGACTCTTATGAAAAAGCTCAAGACCCTGCTGAATATTTTGAATATGAGGGGCAGTATTGGTTGGATGAAGACTCTGGACGATACTATTACTGGGACCCAGGCGCAGAACAATATTACTTTTTTGATGATATTTCGCAGCAACAGATAACAGAAGAAAGAACGAATAAACATGCATCATAATGATTCGCCACAGCAGAAACCTCAAGAACGTCAAGACGGTAAAAAAGTGGTGCTTACCGGTCAAGGTACTGCTGACGGTAAGGGCGGTTTTACTATTCGCAAAAAATTCGGAGGAACAGAAGCACAAATTCGCTCTTCCCTGAACTTTTATAAATGGTGCGCATGGATTTCTGGTACGTTCCTGCTTTTACTGGTTCTCGAGATGATTACTCGTTATGTTTTCCGTTTTGACCTTGTGATGGGCGCTCAAGACGCACATACCGGTCAGAGTGTCCCTCTGGGCTTATTGAACCTTGAAACAGATAACTTGGTGGGAGGAATTAACATCTCAACATGGATTCTGATTATCCACGGATGGTTCTATGTCGTATATCTTTTCTCCTGTTTCCGCCTATGGCTTTTGATGCGTTGGGCACTACCACAGCTTATTGTGATGGCATTAGGCGGTGTCGTTCCTTTCCTATCATTTATTGTGGAGAGCCGTATTCACCGTGAGACTTTAGCGTTACTGCGGGCAAATCCGCAAGCCACAAAACGCTACTAACACTTCAATACCGGTAGTGATAAATATTCCCTTTGCTCTTGTCCGGATAGATTATTGCCGGTATCTGAGCATTGTGTTTTAGAATGAAGATATATTCTTCGCTTTTTCTGCCTTCTCGGTGAAAAAGTTCCCCATATCAACTGTTAAGGTGACTCGTGACCAACACATCTCATACGGAGCTAGAACAGCGTCCAGTTTTGGTGGTTGACTACGGTGCTCAGTACGCGCAGCTTATTGCTCGTCGTGTTCGTGAAGCCGGTGTTTATTCCGAAATTGTTCCGCATACTATGCCAACCGAGCAGATTCTAGCTAAGAACCCAGCTGCTCTTGTTCTTTCTGGCGGTCCTTCTTCGGTGTATGCAGAAGGCGCTCCTAAGGGCGACATCGCACTCTTCGAATCGGGTGTTCCCATTTTCGGTATTTGCTATGGCTTCCAAGTGATGGCACAGACCCTTGGCGGCACTGTTGCTCAGACCGGTCTTCGCGAATACGGTGCAACTGATGCATCTGTCTGTGCTGAAAACTCCTCCTTCCTCACCGGAACTCCCACAACTCAAAACGTCTGGATGTCCCACGGAGACTCTGTATCACAAGCACCTGAGGGCTTTACCGTACTTGCGCAGACACCTGGCGCTTCTGTGGCGGCGATGGTGGATGAAGACCGTAAACTCGGCGGTGTCCAGTGGCACCCCGAAGTAAAACACTCTGATTATGGTCAGGTTGCGCTTGAGAACTTCCTCTTCAACATTGCAGGACTAAAAAAGACTTGGTCTACCGGCAACATCATCGAAGAGCAAGTAGCGAAGATTCGTGAGCAGGTCGGTAAAGATCGCGTTATTTGCGCTTTATCCGGTGGCGTTGATTCATCCGTGGCTGCGGCGCTTGTCCATAAAGCGGTAGGCGACCAACTGACTTGTTTCTTTATTGATCATGGACTCTTACGACAGGGTGAACGTGAACAAGTCGAAAATGACTACGCTAGCACCATGGGTATTAAGGTCATCACTATCGATGAATCTGAACGCTTCCTCAACGCTCTTGCTGGTGTCAGCGACCCTGAAACGAAGCGTAAAGCCATCGGACGTGAGTTCATTCGTTCTTTTGAAGCTGCACAGCGTCAACTGATTGAACAAGCACAAGACGACGGTAGCGATATTAAATTCTTGGTACAGGGAACCCTTTACCCCGATGTCGTTGAATCAGGTGGGGGAGAAGGCACCGCAAATATTAAGTCTCACCATAACGTAGGCGGTTTACCTGAAGACATGACCTTTGAACTGGTCGAACCTTTACGTACCCTCTTCAAAGATGAGGTTCGTGCTATCGGCCGTGAGCTGGGTGTTCCCGAAAAGATTGTGGCTCGTCAACCCTTCCCCGGCCCCGGTTTAGGTATCCGTGTTGTTGGTGAAGTAACATACGAGAATTTAGAGATTCTACGTGCGGCAGACGCTATTGCTCGTGAAGAGCTAACAAATGCTGGCCTTGACGATGAAATCTGGCAGTGCCCGGTTGTGCTGCTTGCCGACGTTCGTTCTGTCGGCGTGCAAGGTGACGGCCGTACCTATGGTCACCCCATCGTGCTACGCCCCGTATCCTCCGAAGATGCTATGACCGCCGACTGGTCCCGTCTACCGTATGACGTATTAGCGAAAATCTCGAACCGTATCACCAACGAAGTCTCTGAAGTGAACCGTGTCGTTCTGGACGTTACCTCAAAGCCTCCAGGAACTATTGAATGGGAATAAATACCTAAAAGATGTCCCTTAAACCCCTGACACTATGAGGTTTGAGGGACATCTTGTTTTAACCACAAGATGATGTAGCGCAATTAAAATAAACGCTACGACGGGCTCAAGAAGAGAAAGAACAGATGAAGAACAACGACTTTAAAGACATTATTTTTAATAGAAAATCTATTAAAGTATTTGACGAAAACGTGAAAATACCTCGTGAAGAAATGCTCGAAATGATCGATGAAGCAGTAAAAGCTCCATCCTCAGTTAACCTTCAACCTTGGCGATTCGTTATTGTCGAAAGCCAAGAAGGTAAAGACCTTTTACGTCCACTAATAAGATTTAACACCCGACAAAACGATACATCCTCAGCGATGATCGTCATTTTCGGTGATATGAAATGCTATGAAAAAGCTGAAGACATTTATTCTCGCGCTGTAGAACAACAACTTATGCCTGAGTCAGTGAAAAATCAGCTGATGGAATTGTTTATGCCCAGATACGAAAATGCACCACAACAGGTCATGAACGATATCGTCAAAATAGACTCTAGCTTGGCGGCAATGCAACTGATGCTTGTGGCGCGAGCTCACGGCTACGATACAAACCCTATCGGTGGTTTTGAAGATGACTTAATTGCAGAAGCCTTAGGCATGGATAAAGAACAGTACGTTCCCGTACTCATCGTAGCAATCGGAAAAGCCGCATATGAGGCTCATCCAAGTATGAGACTAAAAGCAGAAGAAATTACACGTTTTCACTAGAGACTTTCTTCGCCCAAGACATCACTATTAACAGCTTCTTTGACCTCAGAGAAAGATAACCACTGCTTCATAAAATATCGTGGTGTGAAGAAAATTCTTCACACCACGATATTTTTAACGGGTTTAGTATTGCACTACAGGAAGATAAAAATGCGTTCCATAGTGAGTGCGTTAATATAACCCAAATATTCGTTTTAAAATTTTCTGCTACGAAGCATTCACGCGATACATCTTCGACTCATAAGGACGTAATGTTTGACGCATATCGTCCTCATAGTTTGAAAGCACTAATTCGCCTTGATCTAGTAGCTCATATTCACGAGTGAGCTGTTGATCGGTAAAATTCGAGATAACAAGCAGCTTAGAACCATCTTGTGCATGACGCTCATAGGCATAAACCTGAGCGTCCTCAACATCAAGAGGAACAAAATCTGCATACACAAGAAGGTCTTTGAGCTCACCGCGGCGCAACTGAATGAGCTTTTGATAGTGGTAGAACAAAGAGCCTTGATCTTCGAGCGCGCTAGCAGCGTTAATCTCGCGGTAATTAGGGTTAAGTTTAATCCATGGTTCTACAGCGCTAAAGCCTGCGTTATCGCTTGCATCCCATTGCACGGGGGTTCTCGCGTTATCTCGTCCTTTAGTGTAGATGAGTTCCATACACTCGTCGTGGCTAAGGTTGCCACGTTCTACGACCATATCTTCGTAGAGATTCAACGAATCGAGATCTCGATAGTCGTTAATCTCTTCAAATTGGACGTTTGTCATACCGAACTCTTCCCCTTGGTAGATATAGGGGGTGCCCTGCATACCGTGAAGAGTTGTCGCTAACATTTTGCCTGAGAGCACACGCCATTGTGATGAATCATCACCGAAGCGAGAAATCAGTCGAGGCTGGTCATGGTTATTCCAGTACAATGATCCCCAAGCTCGCCCTCGTAATGTGGTCTGCCACGTATTAAGAACTTCTTTAAGGTCAACGAGGTCGTAGGGTTTGATAGACCATTTACCCATACCGGTGGCGGGGTCTGTATCTACACCCATATGCTCAAAATGGAAAATCATGTTGAGCTCTTCAGTATCAAAACCAGCGAATTGTACAGCGTCTTCTGCTGAGGTTTGAGACATCTCTCCGACGGTCATTACATCATAATTCGCTGCGGTTTTGAGATTAAGTTCGTGCATCCACTGGTGCACTTTGGTACCGTTTTTGACCACGAACGGGATAGATGAACCATGCTTATCGAAGTCAATATTGGGGTCATCTGGTAGCCCCTCTGGTTTAGAGATGATGTTGATAGCGTCGAGGCGGAAACCGTCGAGCCCTTTATCGAGCCACCAGTTAATCATGGTGTAGATTTCTTCACGAACCTTTTCATTCTCCCAGTTCAAGTCGGGCTGTTTCTTGGAGAAGATGTGTAGATACCATTGATCGGTGTGTTCATCGTATTCCCAAGCGCGCCCCCCAAATTCTGAGCCCCAGTTGTTTGGCGGTAGTGGGTTGCCGTCCTCGTCAGTACCTGAAGAGTCACGCCAATAGTAGTAATCACGGTAGGGGTTCTCTCGGCTAGAGCGAGATTGCTTAAACCACTCGTGTTCATCTGATGTGTGGTTGACGACAATATCTAAGAGAATCTTAATACCGAGGCTATGGGCGGTCTCAACGAGAGTATCAAAATCTTCCATGGTGCCAAATTCATCCATAATGCCCTGATAATCGGAGATGTCATACCCCATGTCGTCGTTGGGGGAAGAAAACATCGGGCAAAGCCAGATGACGTTAATTCCTAGTTGTGCAAGGTATGGAAGACGTTGTGTAATACCGGGAAGATCGCCGATACCGTCATGATTAGAGTCTTGGAAAGAACGTGGCCAAATCTGGTATACGACAGCTTCTTTCCACCAAGTACGTGCTGCTGAACTCATGGAGAACTCCTTAAGGATAAGTGGGTGATGGTTGGGGGACTGTGGAACAGGTTGAATGTTAGAGAGCTATCTCTACGAGAACTCCAGAATGATCAGAGATAGCTTCTGGAGTGTTATCGGCAAAGACTACTCGGTGGCGTAGTACTGGAGCGTTCAATCCCTTGGTCAGGATGAAATCAATACGTTTAGCCTCCGTCGAGTTTTCCCATCCTGCAATATTTTTATGAACGGTGTATTTTCCGTCGACATGAGCGGCTTGGGAATAGGTGTCGTGCCAACCGGCTTGAAGTATTTGAGCGTATCCTTCTGCCTGAACATTCGCATCATTATTAAAATCTCCAGCAAGAATGATAGGTGTATTCTGAGCGAAGATATGAAGCTGATGATTCAGTGACGAAAAATCATGCTGGAATAGTTGTTGGCCATCTCGCTCCCACCAATTCATATGTGCACTTGATACCCAGAGGTCTTGGTTTTTAACGTGGATACGTGCTGTTAGCGCGCAACGACGGTACACATTTTTATAGTCGTATTGGGGGTCGCTCATGTGTATGGTGTGTAATTCGATGAAAGGATGCTTGCTCAAGAGCGCTACACCTTCGTCGTAGATTCCCCATCCTTCGTGGGACTCTGCCCAGCTCCAGTAATAGGTTCTTCCGTCTTCTTGGAGGAATTGTGACAGTAAGAGCGCAAAGTTATCAAAGGTGATAGGGCGTTCTGTGAGTGGGCGATATAAATGGTCTGTCTCAACAAAAGGTGCTTTGATGAGCTGGTTGACCTCTTGTAATGCGATAACGTCGATATCTTCTGCCAAGATGAAGTCTGCGAGGACTCGTATCTTGTGGAGTTGATGAAGCTCTAGCCAGCTATGTGTATTAAGCGTCAAAATCTTCAAGAGCTAAAACCTTTGGTGTGTTTGGGTACGGTCTTATGAAAAATCCTAAAAGTACTTTTGACGAAAAGCGATAGTTTTTATAACTCAGCGAGAGGAACTTTTTCCATCTCATGGAATTTCTTTCCAGTTTCTGAAAAACGTACCAGAAGTGCTTCTTCTCTCAAAGAAGTATGTTTTTAGCGTACTAATACACATATAGTGTGGTGTAAAACAAACACATCCATTACATATACATTCAATTACGGTGAAAGGGATTCTCTAATGATGGAGAAAATCCAGAGGTTCGGCTCGGCAATGCTTGCCCCCGTCCTCCTCTTTGCTTTTGCTGGTCTTGTCGTTGGCATCGCAATTATCTGCAAGAACGAGCAACTTCTTGGCTCAATCGCTGCTGAAGGCACTGGCTGGTACAACTTCTGGTCTGTATGGGAGTCTGGCGCATGGACTGTCTTCAACCAGATGGAACTACTCTTCGTCTTGGGTCTGCCCATCGCATTAGCAAAGACCGCTAATGCTCGTGCAGTACTTGAAGCTGCGATGGTATACCTGACCTTCAATTACTTCATCGCAACAATTCTTTCTATTTGGGGCCCTGCCTTCAACGTTGATTATGATGTTGATCTTTCCCAAGGTGCAGCTGGCACTGGCTTGAAGATGATTGCCGGTATTAAGACTCTCGATACTGGTATCTTCGGCGCTATTATCATTTCTGCTATTGTCGTGTGGCTTCACAACCGTTATTTCGACACTAAGCTCCCCGACTTCCTCGGTATTTTCCAAGGAACACAATGGGTATATGCTCTTGGCTTCTTCTTGATGATGCCGGTAGCCTTAGTGTTCTGCCTTGTCTGGCCTTCCGTTCAGCATGCAATTGGTTCTATGCAAGGGTTCTTCCTGAGCACCGGCGTCTTTGGTGTTTGGCTGTACACCTTCCTTGAGCGTATTTTGATTCCTACGGGCTTGCACCATTTCATTTATACCCCCTTTATTTTTGGCCCAGCAGTGGTTCCTGACGGAATTATCAAGCACTGGGTAGCCCACCTTAACGAGTACTCCCAGTCTTCTGCACCGTTGAATGAACTTTTCCCCGGTGGCGGATTTGCGCTTCACGGTAACTCGAAAGTCTTTGCTCCTATCGGTATTGCTGCCGCATTCTACGTCACAGCACGTAAAGAGAAGAGAAAAGAACTCATGACGCTATTGGTTCCTGTCTGCCTCACCGCGATGCTTATCGGCATTACAGAGCCTCTAGAATTTACCTTCTTGTTCCTTGCTCCTCCTCTGTTCTTGGTACACGCAATTCTTGCGGCGACCATGTCTGCAACCATGTACTTCTTCGGACTATCCGGCAACATGGGCGGCGGCTTAATCGACTTCGTCTTCCAAAACTGGGTTCCCTTGTGGGCAAATCACTGGCCAACCTATGTTGCTCAAATCGTGATTGGTCTGTGCTTCACTGCGTTGTACTTCTTCATCTTCCGTTTCTTGATTATCAAATTCAATTTCAAGACTCCTGGCCGTGAAGAAGACGGAAAAGAAGCTAAGTTGTACTCTAAAGCTGAGTACCGCCAAGCGAAGAAAGAAGGAACTCTTAAAGCTTCTGCTGAAGAATCAACGGTAGCTGTTACTACTGATTCTTATACTCAGCGTGCAACAGACTTCTTAGCACTCTTGGGCGGGGCTTCAAACATCACTTCCGTCAACAACTGTGCTACGCGTCTGCGCGTTTCGGTAGAGAACCCAGAACTTGTAGGTTCTGAAGCAGATTTCAAATCTGCTGGTGCCCTTGGCCTTGTCAATAAGGGTAAAGCCTTACAGGTTATTGTTGGGATGGATGTCCCACAGGTTCGAGACCGTTTCGAGACCATGGTGAACGAACCATCATAAAGAGAACACGTCATATGACATTCTCTTGAGATGAGGAAGGCTCCTGAACCGAATACGCATGTATTATCTAGAGATAGGTACATCATCTTTCGGCTCAGGAGCCTTCGTGGATCTTCAGACAATAGTTAACGCGCATCAGCATCACCTCAGCAATACTGAACGTGAAATTCTTGCCTTCATGTTAACGCATGAAGAATTTGTTGCAGAGTCGACTATTAACTCTTTAGCGCATCGTACGTATACGTCTACTTCGAGTATTATTCGGCTGACTAAAAAGCTGAACTTCTCAGGTTTTACAGAGCTAAAGTATTTCATCAAAAACTCGCTGAATACGGCCTCTGAACGTCCCGTAGACTTTGTTAGCTCCGGCGTTGAAGACATCATGAAGACTCTTGAAACACTTCAAAACACCGATTTAGAAGAGATCTTGAACCATATTCATCGTGCCCGTACCGTGTATTGTTTTGGTACCGGATACGCTCAACGAAACGCTATTCAAGAGTTTTCTAAATCTTTATTAGTATGCGGAAAATTTGCGCATGTTATTCCTGCTAAAAATGAATTTGCTGGAAGTATTTCGAGTATGACCACCGACGACCTCGTCATCGTGGTATCGCTCTCTGGTAATACGGAATCTGTACAAGAAACAATCAAGGCTCTTTCCTCACGCAAGATTCCAATGCTTGCAATTACAGCTCAAAGTCTGAACTACATTTCATCTCATGCAACCTATTCTTTACGTTATGAAGCAACTCCCACTCATGTTGGTGACCATAGCAAACACCCCTATCATTCTTTTGTTGCGTTGAGCGTTCTACTAGACTATATCGTTCGGCAATACATGAATTTCTTAGACACCGAGGACCAATAGTGAATAGTATTCTGTACCGGCTTAACGACCCAGACTCCACCAAAAAATACCTATTTTGGTATTGGATTATTTCTCCACTGTGCTATTTTCTATACACCTTTTTACTTAGCTCCCAAATGCAGCTACCTCTTGAAGAAGTCCTCAACGCACCTCTAATTGCACTAACTTTTCTCATTGCTTGTATGACCATTCTTTTAGCGGGAATGTTAAACCTCATCAAAGATGAGGGCGACTACGTTGAACGTAATTTTGGTATTTTCGCTATGGTTCAGCAACTTCTTGTGGGAAACCTCTTAGGCGTTCTCCTCGCCTTTTTCTTTACCCGCTCTCGTTGGGGTGCTCCCTCTGCCGCATGCTCTACACCTCAACGATGGATTCTTTGGGGAGGAATGGCACTCATCTCCGTTTTAACAGTTTTAGTGATGATTTCTTATTGGAACTTGTCGATGGCTTAACTCCTGAGGGCCTTGACCCGTATGATGGATAACTAGAGTAAAACCGCACCCTAAACAGTATCGAAAGAGCTTTCATTCGTGAACGAACAATCAGCTACCCCTCAGCCGGCTCAATCTTGGGAATCTGCCGGTAGTAGCGCCGTAGGAACTTCTACACACTCCTCTAACGCATCGCTTGAGAACGCTGTAGAGATTCTTGACTATGAAAAAGGGTTAGAAACTTGGAACCGGCAAATGGATCTTTATACAGGTCCAGATGCGCTTCTTGACTTTAACCAGATTGATTATGTCCATATTGATATCACTGACGCAAACCCTTCAGGGTTGGCTCAGCTGATGATGGGACGTAAAACACGGCTTTCTACTATTATTCGCGATAAAAGTAAACGTGAATCTGCTATGCGTGCAGCTCAAGCTCTACGCAGTAAAATCTTTGAATTAGAAAACCAGCATGGTCTTTCTGCAGGGTATTTTGCTGCAGGTACTGCTTCATGGCTTTCCCGAGATGTTCACCATGGGCAAGGGGCCCCTGAAAAACGTTTTATTGCACCGGTTCTTTTGACACCCATTGTTATCACTCCTCACCCAACAAGCGAAGACTTTGAAATTCGTTTATCGGGAACTGCAAAATTGAACCCTGCTATGGTGCGTCAAATCTATAAAGAGTACAGCATTGATCTTGGCTCTATGGATGTTGCGCAATTAGCAAATTCTATGTCAAAACTTGACCCAGAACCTGTGATTGACCGGATGCGTACAAGCACCGGTCACGTACCAGGAATGTTAATTGAGTCAAAATACCTGATTTCTACGTTTGCTGATATTAAAGAAAATGCGGCTGAACTTCCAGAAAATTCCTTTACTCCTCTCGTCCGCAAACTTGCAAAACTTGCATTAGAACCTGAAGACACTACTCACCCAGAAGTTTTTGTTAATAACGCGGCAGCCCCTGTCGATCAAAGAGCCCCTCAAAGCGAAATGTTGGCCTTTGACGCTGATGCTTCAGCTCAAGAAATTATTGACCTAGCACGTTCTGGGCACTCTTTGGTCGTAACAGCACCATCTGGTACCGAGCCGCTACAAATGGCAACTAATATCGCTACGACCCTCATTCACGATGGAAAATCTGTATTAGTGGTAGGGGAGCGTAGCTCAACCGTTGAAAATTTTGCCTCACTTCTGAAAAATATTGGCCTTGACCAATTCACTTTTGACCTTTTGAAGGAACATTCCTCAGAAGAGTTGAGAGAACTTCTGGTGCAAGCCATCATTCGTAATGAAAATGCAGCCTGCCCAAACATGAGTGACGTGTATGAGCGGTTAGTTTCGTCTCGAGATCATCTTATCTCTCATACAAACTCTCTCAAATTTACGGAATCGCGTTGGGGATGTTCAGTATATGATGCTTTACAGACTCTTGCTGCTTTAACGGCTCAAGATCCCGCCCCTACGACGACAGTTCGTTTTAACCGTCACGTCATGGACGCGCTTTCACACCGCGCTAAAATCACTGAGAAAATAGAACGTTTTGCCCAGTTACGTGCATTCCGTCCTTCTACATTGCTGTCTTCATGGCATCGGGCGAAACTTTACGACCAAGAAGAATGTAAAGCGGTACACCGCCTCGTACAATCTTTGATAACTTCCTTGCAATCAATGCACGCAAAGATGAGCCAGCTCAGTGAGCAAACTGGTCTCCGCATGGGCCAAAGCTACTACGAATGGGAAGCACAACTTCAGCTCCTTGAACGTATTCGACAGACTCTCACAAAATTCCGTGTAGACGTTTACGACCGACCCGTAACTGATCTTATTGCTGCCACCGCAAGTAGCGCGTGGCGTCGTGAACACGGTATAGAAATGAGCAGTATTCAGCGCTCTCGGCTTCGTAAAGCAGCGAAAGAATATATTCTTCCGGGTGTTCACATCAATGACCTACATGAGAGCCTTCTCATTGTTCAGCAGGAAAGAGAAGAATGGATTGCACGCGCCGCTTCTCCACGCGAGCCACAAATTCCTGCAAACCTGGCCCGTTTACAAGAACAACTTGCCGATCTCGCTCATGAATTTTCAGGTCTTGCGATTGTTCTAGAAGATCACCCTGACGGAAATGACTTTTTGAACACCCCATATAGTGTTCTCTTAGAACGGCTTAACCTGCTCAACGCGGATGAAGAGCTACTGTACACCCTGCCTGAGCGAGAAGAAATTCGTCGTGAACTTTACGAACTCGGCCTAGAAGAATTTTTGGAGGACCTTCTCAAACGTCAAGTTTCTGCAGAACATGTCAGCGCTGAACTTGAGCTTGCATGGTGGCAAAGTGCCCTTGAAAAGATGCTAGCCAGTGACGAGATTGAAATCCTTGATGGTGATAGCTTAAGAGCTCTTGAACAAGAATTTCGTGCCGCTGACCAAGCTCATATCGCAGCAACTCCAGCACGATTAGGTGCTTCTATCCGAGACACTTGGAATAACCGTATTGCTGCAGATGCTGAGGCTGCTGCCTATTTGAAGAGTCAGCTTCGAGGACATCACTTCGACTTTGACGCAGTTCTTAAACATTCTGGTGCGCTGGTACATGCTCTGTACCCATTATGGACCTCGAGCCCATTTGCGCTAACTCGTAGATTAGCTAATACGGTGCGTTTTGATGCGGTAATTCTTCTTGACGCAGAATCTACTCCGTTAGCAGCAAACCTTCCTGCAATCATTCGAACAGAACAGGTTATTGCTATTGGTGATCCCCATAGTGGTTTCCCAGCACCGTTCATGGTGTCCGCCGTGGCAAAAAACGCTCCCTTAGAGAAAAACCCTAAAATTGAGAGCACCTATAGCGCGCTTTCAAAGGTTCTTCCGGCACGAACGTTAGCGCTTCTTTCTGAACGTACTGTAGACCCTGCAGTATTTAGATATCTGAACGAGAATTTTTATTCTGGTGTACTGAACTTCTACCCTTGGGGTGAAGAAATATCCGAGGATATTCCTGCTTTTATCGCCGAGTATATTGACGCTACCGGAAAAATTAGTGACAATTCCAACCTCGATTCGCCTGCCATTGAGGTTGATAGCGTCGCTAAACGGGTTCTTGAACACGCGTATAAAAACCCTAACCAGTCCTTGGCTGTAGTAACGGCCAGCACTCGTCATGCGCGTCGTATTGCAGAAGCGGTACGCTCTTTGTTAGCGCAGTATCCTCAGATGCTACCTTTCTTCAATAACGCCCAACATGGGGAACCTTTCCGTGTCGTAGATTTATCAAGAGCCTCAGGGCTTGAACGCGACGTTGTCATTTTCTCTCTCGGTACAGGTAAAGGTCATAACGGAGTTGTGAACCATAAACTTGGCCAACTCTCTGAAACTCATGGACGTGAATATTTCGTGTTGGGGATGACCCGTGCACGCCACTTGACACGCTTAATGTCGTGTGTATCTATCGAAGATCTCGACCCTTCATTACTTGAATACGGAGCATTAGACCTTTACAAGATGCTCAAAGAGCACGAAAACTGGCAGAAGATTCGTCATGAAGAGCAGACTGCGACGATTACCGATAGAATCCCTCAGAATGAGTTTCTCCGTAATGCCGATATTGAGGCGATTGATATGGGGGACTGGCTATTGAACGATATGGTGCGCCGTTTAGGAAACAGTGGTGTGCATCTACGCGAGCACGGAACGCAGGGAATCTCTTTGGTAGCGTATTCTGAGCATGAGTCGTTGATGGCAGGTTCTACGCCTAGCCCTCGTCGTCGTAAGAGTGGAAATTCTCAAGATCCTGTTGCTTTAAACTTCCCTCTTGCTGCTTGTTCTGATGGCTCTGATGAGTTTGCTCGCATGAGTGTTCGCGAAAGAACGCGTCTTTTGCCAGACCGTTTAGCTCGTACTGGCTGGAACTATATGACGTTATGGACTATTGAAGTCTTTTCAAAGCCCTATGCGGTTGCGGAACGAATGTTCCGGTATCTTGGTGTGGAAAGCGAATAAGTTTTATGTCAGAGCAGTATTCTTCTACTCCTAAAAAGCGGAGGGGGCATCGCCGCGTAGTCTCTGGTGATTCTTCTTGGGGTAAAGAACCCAAAATTATAGGTGTTCTTAGCTCGGATGAGGAATCTCGAAAAATCTCTTCTGAAGAAGATTCTCGAGCTCAGTGGCTGAAAGAGCAACGTCCTCCTCACCACGATTTTAGGTCGTCTATCTAAGATGTGGGGAGGGACAACACGATGTTAGTGTTGTCCCTCCCCACATCTTATTTTAGGAGCTGCTTTTATCGTTGCTGTAGAAGCCTGAACCTTTGAAGACAACTCCGACTGTTCCATATTTTTTGCGTAGCTGGTCAGCATTGCATTGAGGGCAGGTCGTGAGTGGCTTGTCTGTGAACGACTGGTGTTCTTCAAAAAGATACTCGCAGTTTTTGCACTGGTATTGATAAACCGGCATGTAGTTCTCCTCCGATGAGTCTATGTGTCGTGGAATATTCTACTGTACGGATAATTCGCGGACACCATTTTCGGTAAGTACGTGAAGAAGCTTCGCATCCCATGGCTCTGCGGGGACGGAGGGGAGTACCTCCCAGGAATAAGTAATTCCATAGTTCTTATCAGGGGCTGGGTCGTCTGCTAGAAGCCTGTCATAGTATCCTCCGCCTTGACCGAGACGACGCCCATCTGCCCCTATAGCTAGTGCAGGGATGAGTCGTAGCTGTGCATCGTAGAAAGCCTGTGATGTTTGGTAGGGGGCTGCTGGCTCTGAGATGCCTAAAGAATTAGTGTGTAGGGTGCTTTGGGGTGTCCACGGCGCCCATAGGAGAGCTTTCTGTGGTGTTGTTATCGGGACAATAATAGTGTATCCGCGGTTATTTAGGGTTTTTAAACCTTGAAGTATAGGTGGTTCTGTAGGTAAAGGTAAAAAAGCTGCAATGATTGATTTTTGTGGTAAGGCCAAACTCTCTACGAGTTTATTGAGCTGGATATCTAATGCGTTTTGCGCGTCTTTTCGTGAGGAAAAAATACGACGTTGCTCTCTGATATTTGACCGGAGTGCTGCTTTATGCGCAGTTAAGTGCTGGTGTTGAAAAGACATATCGATGTTGTAAAAAAGAACAAGTGACAGAACATATCATCTCATGATTCAAGATATTCTTGTCCTCATTGTTAGGTGCGTGTGATGAAATAGTTTTATATGTTTTGTCGCCATTTTTTCTCTCGTCATTTTCTGCAAGAAGGGAAGGTCTTAGAGTATTGTTGTATTTATGACTGACCCAAAAAAAACTATCACAAAGGCAGTAATACCTGCAGCCGGTCTAGGCACTCGCTTCCTTCCCGCAACTAAAGCAACTCCTAAGGAGATGCTTCCTGTAGTAGACCGTCCTGCAATTCAATATGTTGTTGAAGAAGCTGTTAAAGCTGGACTCAACGATGTTTTGATGATTACAGGACGTAACAAACGAGCTTTAGAAGACCATTTTGATCGTGTTCCTACTCTTGAAGCTCAGCTCGCTGAACAAGGTAAAGACAGCTTGCTGAAAACTGTTCTTGATTCTAATGATCTCGGTGAGCTACATTATGTTCGCCAAGGAGATCCGAAAGGTCTAGGCCACGCAGTGTTGCGTGCTAAAGTCCATGTGGGAGATGAACCGTTTGCGGTACTCCTTGGTGATGACCTCATCGACGAAAAAGAAGACTTGCTTTCTGAAATGGTTCGAGTGCAACAGAAGACTGGGGGATCTGTTGTTGCGCTGATGGAGGTTCCACGCGAACAGATTTCTGCTTATGGTGCTGCTGCTATTGAGCACGTAGAAGGTGAAGATTTCTTCAAAGTTTCTGAGCTTGTTGAGAAACCTTCCGCCGAAGATGCACCCTCAAACTATGCTGTCATTGGTCGGTATGTTCTAAGCCCTAAGGTCTTTGAAATTCTTGAGAACACTGCTCCCGGCCGTGGCAACGAAATTCAGCTTACTGATGCTCTGCAAACTCTTGCTGCAGATGAGTCTGAGGGCGTGTATGGTGTCGTTTTCAAAGGCCGTCGTTTCGATACTGGCGATAAGCTCAGCTACCTTAAAGCGAATGTTATTCTTGCCTCTGAACGTGAAGACCTCGGAGCAGATCTTCTTGAATGGCTGAAAGAGTTCGTTAAAAATCAATAAAAATACATTTTAGTGCTGTTGGGGGACGTGTAATACACGTCCCCCCACAGTTATATGACGTATCCTTAGTATCTACATGTAAAAGTTTTAGAGCCGTCATCTAGTGTGCAAAGCACACGATAACTGGCCTGTTGAGGTGAAGTAATGGAGCTTAGTGGTTTAGGCGCAACCAGCGCCTTAGTCATTCTTGCAGTACTACTTATTTTTGCGGTGCCTCGTATGCTAAACAGAAAAGCTCTGACAACGATAATCTCTGCAGAACGTTATGCACACGACGTATGTCTCGAAGAACAACTACCAGAATCCTCTAAAACTGCAGCTCCTAGACCGCGACATTCATCGCCTTACACACCAACGTATACTCTGCGCTATGGGCGTATCATCATTTTCATGATGGCTTTAGCTTTTTTCCTTTTCTCAGTAGGGGAAGCGATTTTCGCTCTCATGGGAGCAAAAACATGGCCTATTGCAGGAATATCATTCCTTGGAGCCCTCAGCTGTATCTCAACGTTGAGATTCTTGGCGCTACGAGATGCTAAAAAACGCAGAAAACAGCAGCTCTCATCTTCTTCCATGGACGCCTCTTCGATCATTTTGAAGAAGAAAAATCCTCCTGTTTCTTCTCCTGTAGAACGTCGTTCTGCTACATCAGAAGGAGCAACCTCCTCACCATCATCGCGAAGAACAAAGCCTGTACCTCGTCAAAATCAGAAACCCAGCGTATATGCCGCAAAATCTTTACGTTACCTACGTACTCACGACACCTCGAAACGCCCTCAGCTAGAGGGGACTGCACGCGGGGCTTTTACTGATAAAGAGAAACTCGACCCACCTTTCGAATCGGCAGTTTCTTCGTGGGAACCAACACCAACACCTATTCCTACGTACCTGAAAGTTCCAGTTGTTGAACGACAACAACCTGAACCACTCAAGAAACCTTCGTATCCTAGGAGCCAAACTCAAACTTTGATACAAGCTCAACGACTACGAGGTGCCACAGAGACTTTAGACGAGATTCTTAAACGACGTAGAGCCTAATATTTTGAGACAACACCCGCTATCATTTTGATAGTGGGTGTTGTCCGTTATCTCTAAGAAAATAACGGTGCTATTCCTCCTTTTTACCCCCTGACCCAGGAGCACAAAATCCGATGGCAACTCATCATCTAGAAGTAGAACGTAAATATGAGCTGACTGATCCCCAAGCAGATATTGCACCTATCGACTGGAACGTTCTTGAAAATCTTGAGGTCTCTGAAAACATCACCGAGCATCTAGAAGCAACCTATTTTGACACTCAAGACGCTGACTTGGGCCGTAATATGGTAGCTTTACGTCGACGTTTTGGCGGATACGATCAAGGCTGGCATATCAAATTTGATGACCGCGCCGGAGCTCGCCATGAAATTGGGTTTCCTCTATTGGCAGACCGCCAACGGATGCCTGCTGCCGTTCATAAGTTTGTTCGTGCTGTGACTTTAGGCGACGAACTCTATGAAACAGTCTCTTTGCTGACAGAACGTGAACGTACTGTACTGGTCGATGCTGAAGGAACTAAAGTTGCTGAAATCTGCAAAGACAAAGTCCGCGCACTAGATTTTTCGACGAACATTGAGCGTTCTTGGACAGAATGGGAAGTTGAACTATTAGATGCGGGACTAGTAAGCCCCGCAGATATTTTTACCGCCTGTGAAGTAATTTTCACCAATCTTGGTATTGCTCTTTCTCAATCTACTGCAAAGATTGCTCGTGCACTGGGTAAAGATGAATGTTTTGAAGCACGACGCCAAGGACTAGAAGGCTGTACCTCTGAGAAGAGCTCAACGCCGTCTCGCTCATCTAAAAAGAAATCTAAGAAAAAAACATCACGGCCGAAGAGCTCTCAGAAATTTTTGCGTCAGATTCTTCACTCTTTAACCTCAGACTTGATGATTTGGGAAATGAAGCTTCGTTCTGACGCCCCTGACGCGGTGCACGGTATGCGTAAGAGTGCTCGTCAAGTTGAAGCGATTTTGCGCTATGCAGTATTGCCCTATATCAGTGATGATACGTCTTGCCAAAAAGTTCAAGACGATATTCGTTATCTGAAGCATCTGATGGGAGGTCTTGCATCTGCGCGAGATATCGAGATTCTGACGACCTTCATGTGGTCTGTCGATACTCGCCCAGGGCTTATTACGGAAACAGCTCGCCGTGAACTTGATGAGTACCTTAGCTCTGATAGCGAGGTTGCGTCAAAGGTATTGATTCGTGTTCTTGATTCGCCAGAATATCTACAGCTAAGAAAAGATTTAGTGTACTTGATGAATAACCTCAAACAACTGGTACAGCTTCCTGAAGGTTCTGACGAATATACTCGTAAAGTTTCTCAGCACTTGCGTAAAGTACTCCGTACATATGTTGGTCAAGAATACCGTCATGTATGGAAGCCTTCAGCTGAGGATGTAGCTTCTGATGAGCAGCGTGATACTTTATTGTTCAAGATTCGGCGTGCAGGTCAAGGAGCAAAATATTGTTTGGACGCTTTTGAATCTGCTGGGATGCCACTCAATACTTCTGAGCAAAAATTATGGCGTATTTGTGATGGCTTCTATGATTCTTTGTCGATTCTTTCTGATGAAAAAGTGATTGCAACGTGGTTAGAGGCTACGTTGCGTCGTGCTACTCGTCGTCAGAATGATCGTCTTGCTATCGGGTATTTGTTAGGTGGCTGTGATGCTCGTATTGTTCAGCTTCGTGCAAAGGAAATTTCTCGTATTCCCGAGTTGATGTTGGAGCTGAAGAAACTGAAGTTTAAGAAAAAGTCCTGATTTTTCTTCCTCCTATCGGAGGGGGGGGGGAGGTTCTTCACCCTGTGAGCCGTTGAAAAACTACCTGATGTGTATATTTTCTGGTGTTGTTTTCAACGGCTCATTTTTTGCATGTTAAGACAGTTAAAAAGAAGTGCCTAGTCAAGTATTTCTACTTGACTAGGCACTTGCATCACACACAGGAAGAAAAGTCTTCGAAACCATATTGTTGATTGCTTCCCACAAGCTCTCAACTATTTGGTAATAAAAATATAACCTAATTGAACAGTCTTTGGCTAGTCTTTTGAAGAAAAAATTTATATTACCTAAAAAAGAACAAAGGATACCCTAAGTTTTACGGGTAAAAAGCTCTCTCCGAACACCAAACTAGTGAGCTACTGAGAAAATCCTCATAGTCACATGATGTTCGAACGCGGTACCCTCAAAACCGGATAAACTATAGCCGTGGTTGAATGGATACAAAGCCTACAATGGCACTGGGCTCTGCTCTTCTTCTGGATCGTGGGGATTATTCGAACGAGCCTAGTCTTTATGCTCGGCTGGATTGCCTCTGCCGGCAGCGCTAAATTGGCACGTATCCGGTACCTGATGCAAACCCCGATGTACCTCCGTGCTCAGTACTTCATCAACCGTTGGGGAGTACTTGCCGTTCCCTTATGCTTCTTAACCCTTGGCTTTCAAACTGCCGTCATTCTCACCACGGGCTTTACCCGCATGCATTTGAAACGCTGGATCCCCGCCATGCTCATAGGAACTTTAATGTGGGCTTGTATCTATTCCACCGTTGGGATGGCTGTTATCTGGGCTTGGATTCAACAACCAACTGTTCTCATAACAGCAATCATTCTTTTGATAGCTCTCTCACTGTTCATCTATCTTGGTAAACGTACTCTTCATAACCGCTCAAGACATGCTAATTTGTAAGCTATGACAGCCCACACTAGCGAGAACCACACAGAAACTGGTTCATACGCTCATGAACAGCAACTCGAACTGCTCGCTCACCTCAAAGACCAAGAACACCCTCTAGAACTTAAAGACGAAGGACAAGAACTTCGTATCGGGTACGTACCAGGAATTATGCCTGGCAAGTGGTTCTCTCGATGGCAAGAACGATACGGAAAACTCTGCCCTCTCAAAGAACTTGCGTTGAAGGAAGACGCTACACGGGCAAGCCTAGAAGGTGAGACTCCATTGGCTCATATGGTGTTGACACGCTTAGCGGCTCACCAAGAATCCTTTGAAAAAGACCAATTCCATGCCATCACTCTCTACCATGAAAAGAACGTGGTAGTTCTTCCTGCCGATCATGTTCTTACCCTGCTTGAAGAAATCCCCATTGCAGAACTTGCAGAAGAGACTCTCTTACAACAGGCACACACCGTCCCTGAATGGGAAAAAATCTCTGCCCCTTATCGTCAGCAAACAGAACAAAAACTACCATTGATGAGAAACACCGCAGACGCGATTGAGCTCGTCGCAGTAGGCCTTGGACTTCTCATCGTCCCCATGAGTATTGCGCGTCTGTATCATCGTAAAGACCTCACATACCGTGTGATTCCGGACATCAAAGAAGTACCCGTACAACTCATCTGGAAACGTTACCACCGTGAAGAACACATCGAACAAATTATCCAAGACTTTGTGGGAATCACTCGTGGAAGAAAAGAAAACTCTGCTCGCAGTAGCCAAAGCGTAGCCGCTCAAGCAGAACAAAAACGACGTGAAAAAGCACGAGAAAAACATAAAAAACGTGTAGCAAACGCTAAACGAGAACAACAAGACCGTAAAAAACGACGCCAACGACGCCGATAACAGCAAACCTGCGGATATGAGCGTATAAGGCTCCGTACCGTGTGAATACCATAAAATGGTGGGGTTGAGCAGAAACGATAATCTGTCCAACCCCACCAGCATTTTAGAACAATCTAAAAATAAGAGTCACGCTACTTCTGCGCGGAATTCTCAACAACAGGCGGAACCTGTACCGAGGAGGAACCACTATGAACTATCGAATGCTGAGGTAGAGGAATTTGCGCACCATACTCATCAAGAGCCTTCTTCAACTCAAGACGCAAAAGACGCCCCACCCGCCATTGTTCACCAGGTGCTGTTTTCATGGAAAAACGTAAAGTCAAAGCCTCACCGCTGAGAGACTCCACACCCAAAAATTGAAGATCGCCAAGAATACTTTCAGCAACATCAGATGAAGATAAGGCAGTGTGCACCTGAGAAAGGAGGAAAGTACTTAACCTCTCAACATCGGCGGCATACGGAACTGGAATATCAATATTTGTTTGAGCCCATCCCTGAGAGGAATTGCCAACCCGAAGAATCTCGCCATTGCGAACATGCCACAGCACACCGCTAGTATCACGGACAGAGGTGACACGTAAACCCACCGATTCTACGGTGCCAGAGGCTTCGCCTAAATCAACCCAATCACCAATTCCGAGCTGGTCTTCAGCAACTATAAAAATACCGGATAAATAATCCTTGACTAAAGACTGCGCGCCAAAAGATAAAGCCACACCGACCACACCGGCAGAAGCAATGACTGGCGCAATATTAAAACCTAACTCAGCAATAATCATCACTAATGCAACAGCAGATATCACGATAGAAGAGACCGAACGTAATACCGAACCAACTGTTTGGGCGCGCTGACGCTGACGAGAACGAACAATAGAATCGTCTTCCTCCCACCGTAACGTTGGAAGAGAAACCTTCATATTCTTATCCTGCTCCGTACGTATTACCCTCATGCGAGTGCCTCGAGCAAGAGACTGCGTCAGCTGACGAATTAACAGTTCAACAATGCTACGAAGGACAATAGCAAAAATAATAATGAACAAAATTCGTAAAGGATGCCCAAGCCAAAAGTCTACAGAGCGTATGGAATCCCACCACCCTAAAGAAAATAACCGTGTACTAAACATCATCACATCACTTCTCTCATGATTTAGGAACGTCAATCGTCTCTTCTCTACCCTAACGGAGGAAGAAACGACGAAAAAATGTCTTGTCACACAACGAACCAGATAGGATAGAAACTATGCCTATCGTCATGGAAACCCGACCTGCAGCGTACGCTGTCATCATTGAACAAGGAAAAATTCTGCTGACCAGATTCCTTCCCACGCATGCACCTGAACGTGCCGCTTGGACACTTCCCGGCGGGGGAATGGAACCATCCGAACAACCTGAGCACACCGTAAAACGAGAAGTCTTTGAAGAAACCGGGTATCTTATTAAAACTGACGGGATACTAGGCTTACATGCTTTACACCTTCCCCCAGAAAAACATCAAAAAATGCCTTTTTGTGCGCTAAGAATGGTCTATCGTGCGCATATTATCGCGGGGAAACTCACTCACGAAACCAACGGAAGTAGTGACCAAGCTCGCTGGATACCCATCGAAGAACTAGAAAATATTCCCAAGCTCTCCCTCCTCGAAGACGTCGCTCGTATGATGGGATACCGTAACATCACTGATTGGGTACAGCAACAGCTCAGCAACCAACTAACGGATGAAAGGAACACCGCACATGAAAGCTAAAGCCCCGTGGCTAGGAATGCTCGCCACCTGCGCTATTGCGCTCAGCGGCTGTTCGCCTTCGACAACAATTACCGTAGACCCCTCGGCGCCGACCTACGGAACAATTCGTATTTCGACTGGAATCTCAGAAGAAACTGCGCTCATCGCCACCATATATTCTCAGGCGTTACAAGAAGCTGGGTACACGACCGAACTCGTCGACACCGGAAAAGATAGAGCCGGATACCTCAAAGCAATGGAAGCGGCGCAGGACCCAGACCCGGCACAACCAGCCAACGAAGACAGCCCCTATAACGACCCTACCACCGTAGACATCACACCTGACTACTCAGGAAACTTGTTGCTCTACCTCACGAACGACGGAAAGTTTAGCCCCGCATATATCCAGCAAGAACGCCGAAAAATAGCGGAAGAAAATCCTAACGCAATGTACACCTACGGGTGGGGCGAAAATGATCAAGCCGCCGGCGAAGAATCTGTCCCTACAACACAAGGATACGACCCGAACCTCGACCAGCTCACACCACATAACAACGAGGCCTCTGCTCAAAAAACGCCCACTCCAACATCAACCCCTACTGGTTTCAACGTTCAAGGGCTAAGCGATAACGAAATTATCAACGCTATCAAACAAGTTCTACCAGATGGGCTGAGCACCCTCAAACCTGCCTCAGCTCAGAACCGAGACACCTTAGCTGTTACCAAAGCAACCGCCGCAAAATACCAGCTCAGCTCCCTCTCGGATATTGGTCAATACTGTAAAGACCTCACCCTTGGGGCGCCAGAAAGCTTTAAACATCGCTCCTATGGTCTTCAAGCGCTAGAACGCTACTACCACTGCGTTCCTAAAAACTTCCAACCCGTTAATAGCCAAGCAAAACTTTCAGAAGAACTCGCTGCAGATCATATACAGATTGCAGACATCTTCTCCGCCTCAGCAACGATTGAAGATAACGCCTACACGATTTTAGAAGACCCTGCTGGTATCTTTATCTCACAACAGATAGTTCCTATTGTTAGAGCAGAAGAACTACCTCAAAGCGCACGAGAAGCAATTGATTCAGTGTCATCTCGACTTAGCTCCACAGATCTCACAGAATTCAACCGGCTCACCTCTGGTCAAGGCGCAATCAGCAACGAAGATGTTGCAAAATTCTGGTTAAAAACATCAAGAGAGTAATCTAAGCAACATGAAAACTTATCAGCAATCTCAAAAACTCAATAACGTTCTATACGACATTCGAGGCCCCCTCCTCGAAGAAGCAACGGCGATGGAAGCTGAAGGGCATCGAATCCTCAAACTCAACATCGGCAACCCCGCACCGTTCGGATTCGAAGCGCCTGACGCTATTATGCGCGATATCATCCAGCACTTACCAGTTACCCAAGGATACTCTGACTCACGAGGTCTCTACTCAGCACGAACCGCTATCGTACAGTACTACCAGAATGAAGGAATCCTCAACCTAGACCCTGATGACGTCTACCTAGGCAATGGCGTCTCAGAACTCATTCCGATGACGTTACAAGCACTTTGTAACGATGGAGACGAAATTCTTATTCCTTCACCGGACTACCCACTTTGGACAGCGTCAACTGCGTTAGCGGGGGGAGTTCCTCGACATTACCTCTGCGATGAAAATAACGGGTGGGAACCAGATATTGAAGATATCCGCTCAAAAATTACTGAGAAAACTCGCGGTATCGTCATTATTAACCCGAATAACCCTACCGGCGCGGTCTACTCCGAAAATGTTTTATCTCAAATTGTTGGTCTTGCCAGAGAACACGGACTGGTCATATTTGCTGATGAAATCTACGAAAAAATTATCTACGATGACGCACGCATGGTACACCTTGCATCATTGACTAAAGACGATGTCCTTTGTTTGACGTTCTCCGGCTTATCAAAAGCCTATCGTGTGGCAGGGTATCGTTCTGGGTGGGTTGCGATTACCGGACCTAAATGGGCGGCTGAAAGCTATCTTGAAGGTATTAAACTTTTGGCTTCAATGCGTCTATGCGCTAATGTTCCTGCACAGCATGCTGTGCAAACAGCATTAGGTGGCTACCAATCTATTAATGATTTGATACTTCCGGGTGGCAGGCTCAAAGAACAACGTGACCTCTCATACCGTCTGCTCAACGATATAGATGGGGTGAGCTGTCAACCTGCTCAAGGCGCTCTCTATCTATTCCCCAAACTAGATATCGAGAAATTCAATATTTCTAATGACGAAAAATTTGCTCTTGACCTGCTTAAAGAGTCAAAGATTCTTATTAGTCAGGGAACAGCTTTTAACTGGTCTAAACCAGATCATTTCCGTTTAGTGTTCTTACCTGATACGCAAACACTAGCAACAGCGTTGGAGAAACTCGGAAACTTCTTAGCAGATTACCGACAGTAGAAAATACTAGGTGAGAGAACTGTCAGGCGGTGGGGTGCAGAACGATACGTTCTGTACCTCACCACCTGATTTTTATGTCCCAAAGTGCGCTGATTTATGATTCGGAAGAATTCTGTTCTAAGCGTTCTTGTCGTGCAGCGTTAAGGCGTTGATGTGCTCCGTCTAACCATGCTTCACAACGGTTAGCAAGTTCTTCTCCTCGCTCCCACAGCGCAATAATTTCTTCAAGGCTAGAAGTTCCAGATTCCATTGCCGTCACGACGTTCATTAACTCTGAACGAGCCTGCTCATACGAAAGGTCTTCTACCGGGACGTTGGAAATAGATGATGTAAATGTAATATTTTCTGAAGACTTAGAGGTCATGATGTTCTCCTTCGAGAGAGTCAAAATATGGGAGTTTTATCGGCTAATTATTTTTTTGAGTTAGCGTCGTTGAGAATACGTGACTGGACAGAACCTTGTGCAAAGCGAAGGGTGACGATATCCGCCTCGTGTAGGTCTTGTACACTGGTTACAAGTTTCCCCGAAGAGTCTTGAACCAAAGCGTATCCACGTTCAAGCGTCTGCTGTGGAGATAACGCTTGAACACGTGAACGCAATTGTGAAAGAACCTCACGCGAACGTAATAACAGCGAATGAGCTGTTGTAAAACTCCGATTACGTAGGTGCTGTAGTTCCTCCTCATAACGTAGAAGAGTGGTTTGGGGAGATACTAAAACGGGGCGTGAACGCACCTGCGCCAGATGATATTTTTCTGTCTCAATCTTTTGGTACGCCATCCGCATTAACGACGCTTGAAGCTGCGTGATATAGAGACGTTCTTGAGCCATATCAGGAACAATACGTTTTGCGGCATCCGTCGGTGTAGATGCACGAAGGTCAGCGACTTCATCAAGAATAGGGTTATCTGCTTCATGCCCGATAGCGGAGACAACTGGTGTTTGTGCCCGATAGACGGCTCGAATCAGAGCCTCTTCAGAAAACGGTAAGAGGTCTTCCATCGCGCCACCACCACGAGCAATGACGATCACATCCACCTCTTCTAAAGCGTCAAGTTCTTCAAGCGCTTGTGTAACTTGGCGTAGCGCTTGAGCCCCTTGTACCGCGACTTCTCGTATCTCGAATTGCACTGCCGGCCACCGCAAACGAGCATTACGTATCACGTCTTTGCAAGCGTCAGAGTCTCGTCCCGTAATGAGACCAACACGTTGAGGCAGAAAAGGTAGTGGCTTTTTATGTGCAGGGTCGAAAAGACCTTCTTCCGCTAATGACTTTCGCAGATTTTCTAATTGCTCAAGAAGCGTTCCTCTGCCCACTGTGCGAATATCACTAGCACGCATGGACAGGCGCCCTGTCTTCTCCCAGAAGCTAGGCTCTAAACGAACGACTACTCGCTGTCCGTGCTTGAGCGGTGAAGATAACCCTGTAAGTACTGAAGAATACAACAATACTGGAATAGATTTTTCCTGTTCCACATCGCGTAACGTCAAATAGGTGACTCGACCGCGGGGGTTTAATTCGATGATTTGCCCTTCAACCCAGGTTGCAGGGCACCGATGAATATAGCCGGCAAGTTTTTGGGAATAATGATGTACCGGCCAAGGGTTATACTCATCAGTTTGAGCGCCATATTCTGGAAGTGGGCGGTTCTTCGTACGTTCCTCAGCAGCCGGAATCAGCTGCGGAGTTAAAGAAATATCCATATAGGTAGTCTCCCACGAGTTGAGAGCCTTCTTCTACTCCACCAAATATTTTCTTGCTCAACGGCACCGCAGTATAGTGATGAGAAAGAACACAGAAGGGGCATCTATGAGAAATCATCAATACCAGCACACATCTAACGGTGAAGACGGCCCTACTATACAACTCCTAGGAGATGACGCTCCGACGCAAAAACTTGTGTTGGATGAGACAACCCAAGACTACGGAAAACCTGTCGACGGTAATTGGCATATTTCGGGTTCACCGTCTGCATCTGCTGATCATCAGATACCTTACCTTGAGGATAATAGCTACAGCTGGTGGTTGATGGTTCGTCGTACTATCGCAGTACTTTGTGCACTATGTTCTATCGTGCTAGGTGCTGCTGGCGGTGTTGGATATTGGGCAGAACAAAACATCATTTCAGAGCAAGGGTTTAGTTCTTTAGCGAGCCCATTAGGGCAAGACTCGTCCTTTCAAAAAGCGCTATCTGACGCTGTTGTTGCGGACATTATGAAAGACCAGACCGTTAAAAATTATCTTGGAGAAGGTCAAGAAGAAGGTTTTTTCGGGTCTATCAAAAATTGGTTGCGTGAACGCGTCAAAGAGAATATCCAAAAGGCTGCTCAGTCGGTGACTTCGCAAGAATCCTACCAACATATTTGGAACGATATTGTCACTCGTACCCACCGTTATAACGTGGGGGAAGAACATCAGAATATTGCCCTTGATATTGACCCCGTCTATGAGCAGGTCAACAGCCAACTAGTCCAATTCTTAGGCGATAAACTCAGTATTTTTCACCCCGGCGAGCATCTGATTGTTCTTGATAGCTCCCACTCACGAACCGCAGAATACCTCCACCAGATAAAACACTTTGCCCAGCAATGGAAACTATATTGCGGGCTTAGCGCCTTGTCGTTGCTTGTAGGAGTTATCCTCTGGGGTAGGAACCGAAGCATCTACGCGGGGTGCATCTTTTTAACACTGAGCGCAATATCTTGGTGCTCAAGCATATTTTTAGGCACAAAACCTTTAGCGCAGGCAGATGAAGCAGTTTCTTCCGAAGTAGGTAAAATTTTTGTGCAAAGGTTCAGCAGCATCATAACTGACTCTGCTACGAACTATGTGAGCTCGTTAACTATTCCTCTGATGGTTATCGGAATAGTACTAATTTTGCTGGGTGTGGCATTTTCCATAGTTTCGCTAGGTGCGAGAGAGCGCACAGCAGGTGTCAGAATATAGCGGAAACACGTAACATAGTATCTATGTCCACAACACAGGTTGATTCAACAGTTTCTCTCGGGTTGCCTCAAATGCCCCGTACCCGCCGAACTCGTGAAGAGATAGAGGCTGCAGCACCTATCAAAGGGGAGAAGAAAGTTCTTCTTGCTGCACCCCGCGGGTATTGCGCAGGCGTCGATCGCGCCGTCATCGCGGTCGAAAAAGCTCTCGACCATTACGGTGCCCCCGTCTATGTTCGTAAACAAATCGTACATAACCGTCACGTAGTGGAAACACTCGAAGAACAAGGCGCAATCTTCGTAGACGACGTGGACGAAGTACCCGAAGGTGCCGTTACCGTATTCTCTGCCCACGGTGTGTCCCCAGCAGTTGTTAACGCTGCCGCAGAACGTGAACTGAACACCATCGACGCCACCTGCCCCCTCGTCAACAAAGTACACCGTGAAGCAATACGCTTTGCAAAACAAGACTACGATATTCTGCTCATCGGACATACCGGACACGAAGAAGTCGAAGGCACCGCCGGCGAAGCACCTGAACACATCCAGATTGTGAACTCACCCGACGAAGTCGATAAAGTCACTGTCCGAGACCCCAATAAAGTTGTGTGGCTATCACAAACAACACTATCGGTTGACGAAACGTTAGAGACCGTAGCACGTTTACGTGAGCGCTTCCCCTCCTTACAAGACCCACCATCCGACGACATTTGCTACGCAACCTCAAACCGTCAAGGCGCCATTAAAGAAATTGCACCCCAAGCCGACCTCGTTATTGTGGTTGGTAGTGCAAACTCGTCAAACTCCGTTCGGCTCAAAGAAGTAGCACTAGAATACGGTGCAAAAAAAGCTGAACGCGTTGATTTCGCGCATCAAGTAGACGAAAGCTGGTTTGAAGGCGTGGCAACCGTTGGACTAACTTCCGGCGCATCCGTCCCCGAAGTCCTCGTGCGAGAAGTCCTCGCCCTCTTACAAGACTATGGTTATCACAAAGTCGAAGAAGTCGAGACAGCTAAAGAAGACATTCTTTTCTCCTTGCCCAAAGAACTTCGTGCCGCACTAAAAAATGACGAGAACGCTGGGCGACAACTTGGCGGACGTGGAGCTAAACCCACCCGTTAAAACCTACCAACCCCATTGGTGGGATTTTCAAACCCCTCAGACGCTTTTAGCTATTCCACGAATCATAGTCAAAAGGCTCATCTGAGGGGTTTGTGCGTTGCGGGAAAACACGAGAAGAAGTATTCGGCGTCATATTGCGTGGGGTAGGGCGTTCAATCATCACAGCCGGCGAATCATCCTCATCCTCAGCAGAAGAAGCTTCCCACGAGGAGTCATGCCCTACAAATTCTGGTGCGCCAAGAGGCTTGGCAAAAGAATCTAAAGGGTCACTGCGCAGAGAAGATGAAATAGACGACGAATCTAAATCAGCAATTTTACGTGCTGTCACAAAAACGCGAGTCTCTAAAGAACCAACCAAAGAATTATACGATTCAACAGCCTTATTCAACGACCTGCCCATACCCTGTAGATGTGCGCTCGCGGTGCCAAGACGTTCATAAAGTTCTTGAGAGAGCGATAGAAGTTCTTTGGCATTGTCGGTCAGAGTTTCTTGACGCCACGAGAAAGAAATAGCTTTTAGACAAGATAACAACGATACGGGGGAGACCAGAGCAATGTTTTTTGCGTAAGCGTCATCTAATAGTGAACTATCTGCTTGTAACGCGGCAGATAGTGCAGACTCTAACGGGATGAAACAGAGCACAAGCTCAGGAGAAGACGAAAAACCTGTCCAATACTTTTTACGAGCAAGAGTGTCGATATGGGCACGAACTTCTTTGACGTGTTGAGCAAGAGCCTGCTGTGCAAGGTTCTCATCGTCACCGGCTTCTTGAGCTTTAAGATAAGCATTAAGCGGGGTCTTCGCATCTAAGATAATGATCTTTTCCCCGGGCAGATGGATCAACATATCAGGTCGGATGATGCGTTCTCGTTCATGAGAAGGTGTAATCGTTGCGCTCACTTGCTCTTGAAAAGAAACATGTCTAGTCATACCAGCGGCTTCAACAACTCGACGGAGCTGCGTCTCACCCCAAACGCCGCGTGCGCTAGATGAACGTAACGCACTAGATAGCCCCTGTGTGACGGTGCGTAGATTCTCTTGTACTTGGGCTGAGGCTTTGAGCGCTTCAGACACTGCACCGTATTGTTCTGAACGTTGTGACTCCATCGCTCGAACAGAACGTTCCATCGTGGCAAGTTGCACTTTGACCGGTGCTAGGGCTTGGAGGACATCAGCGTCTTCTCGTGAACGTTCTTGTAGCGCCTGAACTTGTTGAGTGAGGTATTGTTGCGTTTTTTCTGAGGCGGTGAGCTGGGCGTTAAGACGGGCATTATGCTCTCGCAACGATGAGATAGACCCTGATTTGAGGTATCCAAGATACCAGCCTAAGAAAAGTCCAAGGATAAAAACAAGGGTAAGAGCAAGAGGGAACGTCGCATCAGTCATAACTACTAGTCTAGTGTTTTTCTACCGACGTTAGCTATTGGTGATGGACGTTCCCGTGCTCTGTGTTTATGTGTAGTGTGTGGTAATCCACCCGCGTTCTTGTGCCATCTGCGAGGCTTGGTGCCGGTTAGCTGCCCCAAGTTTTGCAATAGCAGAAGACAGATGATTGCGGGTGGTACCTTCGCTGAGGTGAACTATTGCGGCAATAGCCTGAATCGAATCACCGCGATGAGCGACGCTGAGCACCTCTTGTTCGCGTGATGTCAACGGGTTATTGCCGACGATACAAGACTGCGCGGCAAGATGAGGGTCGATAACCTTTTCTCCAGCGTGCACGGCACGAATGTGCTGTGCCAATTTTTCAGCTGGAGTGTCTTTGACGATGAACCCGCGCGCATCATTCTCTAACGCCCTTTGCAAATATCCGGGGCGAGAGAACGTCGTAATGATGAGGGACTTTGTAGAACTATGGCCCTGTGCAAGTTTTTCGAGTACATCAAACCCGCTACTACGCGGCATCTCAAGGTCAAGTAGAAGAACATCAGGTTGCTCCTCTTCTACTAGAGTCAGTGCTTCAAAACCATCAGATGCTAACCCGACGACCGTCAAATCATCATGTAATTCTAGAAGTGTGCGTAGAGCTTCACGGATGAGCTGTTGATCGTCAGCAATAACAATTCGTATCATCACACTCTCCTTAGAACAGATACTGGGCGGTGCATCTAGTTTGATGCACCAGACATATCAACAAATACACGTGTCCCAGGGCGCCGCGGATGATCGGTGGCGTTGGTGATAGATACTACGCCACCGGATTCTGCTACACGCTCTTTGATACCCAGTATTCCATGACCATCGGTAGCCTTCGCAATACCGACTCCGTCATCAATAATTTCTAGGGTCTTTTCCGTGACACGAACTGTCACTGTAGAAGCCTTGGCATGACGCAAAATGTTGGTTGAGGCTTCTCTGAGCACCCACCCGAAGAGTATGTCATAACGCTGGTCTGCCGTAGATTTTTCCGGTAGCTGAAGTTGAATATCACAGTGAGAGAACAGCACTTTGAGATCTTCTAATTCTCCAGATAGCCCAGGGGTTTTAAGACGCGTGACCGTTGACCGTAATTGTGCTAGAGCGGTGCTGGTGAGCTCTTTAATATTCTCGAGTTCTTCACGGGCCTTTTGGGCGTCGCTATCGAGGAAGGCTGATACGAGTTGTGTTTTGAGATTAATAGTGGTGAGAGTCTGGCCTAACGAATCGTGTAAGTCTCGGGCAATACGAGATTGCTCTTTCTCAACGGTCAGTTGAGTTTTTCGTTCTTGATGCTTTGTCCCTACGATATCGGCAATCCCAGCACAATAGATAGCAAAAACACCAATCATCGGGCTAATTGCTACAGGCCAAGAATCAGGGGAAATCATGATGATGAGTCCAACAAAAAATACGCTAAGGACTAACGAAACCCCCATGGCAACCGTTAACGGGGCCAAAAACATCCACAATGCAACGAAATAAGGGAAGGTCGTGAACATCTCAACACCAAATATCCACGCCAAGGCGCTAATAGGCAGAAAAAGTAAAAGCGAACCATAGATGAGGGGAACGATGGTGGCTGATGAACGCTTTGGATGTTTACCGATAACCACAAAATTGCCAAGATAGATTCCAGCAAAAATCAGGAGCAAACCCCACCCAATAATATGTTCAAAAGGAGTGGACGCTATATGAAAAAGGACGGCTATAGGAAAACCTAGAAAAAAGAGGCTAAGAAGAGGAGCTAAAATTTTTTGAGTAATTTTTTGTGTTTTCATGCAATTATCATCTCGTTTTAGTGTGTTGCTCAGCTAGTGTCATACCGCCGAAGTATTCCATGACAAATGTCAGGGTAGAGGCCTTACCCCCCCGAACTTTCGGCTCTCATGGCAGGCTATTGTTAGACTGGAAAAGATTTTACGCTCAACGTCTTACTCATAACTTTTTCTAAGGACAACTCCGTGCCCTACCTCTTTCTCTTTCTTGCCATTGGTGCCGAACTCATCGCAACTTCACTGCTCAAAACTACCGAAGGATTTACTCGCCTACTGCCCACATTAGGGTGCTTGAGCTTATACGGACTATCATTCTTTGGGCTATCACACGCGGTCAAAGATATCCCTGTAGGTGTTGCCTACGCAATGTGGAGCGGGCTAGGCACAGCTGCCATCGTTGGTATTGGTGCAGTGTTCCTCGGTGAGCCTCTGAGCGTCGTTAAAGTTATTGGTGTTGGGCTCATTATTGCTGGTGTACTGATTCTTAACCTCTCAGGTGCTGCCAGCCACTAACAAGGAACGCTAAAGAGCGAGTAGACTTATGAGCAAGACTCCAACAATTTTTACAAGATAAAGGTATTAGTGTGGCTTTAACTATTGGCATCGTAGGTTTGCCCAACGTCGGCAAATCAACTCTTTTCAACGCGCTCACCAAGAACACTGTTCTTGCAGCGAACTACCCCTTTGCAACCATCGAACCAAATATCGGTGTTGTTAACCTTCCCGATCCCCGCCTGAACCGTCTAGCCGAAATTTTTGGTTCAGAACGTATCCTGCCGGCAACCGTATCCTTTGTGGACATTGCCGGTATTGTGCGTGGTGCATCTGAAGGCGAAGGCCTCGGTAACCAGTTCCTTGCAAATATTCGTGACGCACAGGCTATTGCACAAGTTGTGCGCGCCTTCGACGACCCCGACGTCATTCACGTAGACGGTAAAGTTGACCCAGCCTCCGATATGGAAACGATTAACACTGAGCTGATTCTTGCTGATTTGCAGACCCTCGAAAACGCGATTCCACGTCTGGAAAAAGCCGTCAAAATTAAAAAAGGCGACCCCGCCCAGCTCGAAGAATACCGTAAAGCTCAAAAAGTTCTTGAAGCGGGGGAGACCGTCATCTCTCAAGCAAAAACCGCAGGTATTGAACTGTCCTACCTCAAAGAACTCAACCTTCTGACCACTAAGCCCTTCATC
This sequence comes from Rothia sp. P7208, assembly GCF_048512915.1. Lineage (NCBI taxonomy): Bacteria > Bacillati > Actinomycetota > Actinomycetes > Micrococcales > Micrococcaceae > Rothia > Rothia sp. P7208. The sequence continues at coordinate 128,300 of NZ_JBLXXW010000001.1, read as the reverse complement.
TACGTCTTCAACTCTGACGACGGTATCTTGCAATCAGCTGAGAAACAGCAAGAACTGCGTGACCTTGTTGCACCAGCTGAAGCAGTATTCTTGGACGCAAAACTTGAAGCTGACATGGTAGAGCTTGACGAAGAAGAAGCCCGCGAAATGCTCGAGATGAGCGGACAAGACGAATCTGGTCTCGACAAACTCGCTCGTGTCGGTTTCTCCACCCTTGGGTTACAAACATACCTCACTGCTGGCCCGAAAGAAGCCCGCGCGTGGACTATCAACCAGGGCGACACCGCACCACAGGCTGCTGGCGTCATTCACACTGACTTTGAACGCGGATTTATTAAAGCTGAAGTTGTATCTTTTGCTGACCTCGATGCAGCCGGCTCAATGCAAGAAGCCAAATCTCGTGGGCAGGTACGTATGGAAGGCAAAGAATACGTGATGCACGACGGCGACGTCGTGGAGTTCAGGTTTAACGTCTAAGAAGTAAACTAGGGGGGGCATGAACAAGTTCTCTAACGTGCCCCGCAGGGCTGCTATCTACCTTCGGATTAGCCAAGATCGTGAAATGGACGGGCTGGCCATCGACCGTCAGCGCGAGCAGTGCGAAGCGCTTGCCGCCTATCGTGGCGGGGAGGTCGTCGAGCCTTACTATATCGACTAGTCGAAGTCGGCTACGGATCGTACCCAAAAGCGCCCGGCTTACGACCGGATGGTCGCCGACTACAAGGCAGGTGTCTTTGACGCAATCATCTGCTACGACCTTGATCGGCTCACTCGCCAGCCCCGCCAACTCGAAGACTGGATCGACGCTGCCGAATTGCGCGGACTGGCTCTGGTTACAGCTAATGGTGATGCCGATCTGGGTACCGACGGCGGGCGTATGTACGCGCGTATCAAGGCGGCCGTTGCTCGTGCTGAGATGGAGCGTAAAGGTGCCCGACAATCGGCAGCACAACTCCAGCGGGCCAAGCAAGGGCGAATCCCCAAGGGTATGCGACCCCTCGGTTATGCCGTCAACGGTGATGTGATCCCTGAGGAGGCTAAGGCTGTCCGTGCGATCTACCGTTTGTTCACTCGCTCGGATCACCCCGAGTCGCTCCGCTCGCTTGCTCGTGGCCTCAGTGGCACCGAGCTCATCCCAGGTCTCTCGCCGCGCCCTAAGCATTCACATGTGGTGTCTGTTGAGCGTGCCCAGCAACGCATTGCTGAGGGTAAGGAACCTCGCACTGTGCAACCCGACGGTGAATGGAGCCCCTCAACCGTGCTTGGTATCCTTCGCAATCCCCGATACACCCAGATGTCGACCTACACCCCGAAGCTGGCTCAAGCCGATGGGGGACGACGCCGCTCGTGGCGTGCCCAGATTCTCCGTGACGACGCTGGAGAGCCCATCCGTGGGCAGTGGGACGCGATTGTTGACGACGAAACGTGGTGGCGGGCGCAAACTATTCTCGATGACGCTGAGCGCGTTACCAACACTTCAGGGTCGACCAAGCGCAAACATCTCGGCTCGGGGTTGTACCGCTGCGGCATCTGCGGCGCTAAGGTCACCGGCGCGTCACGCGGTTACCGTTGCGCTCAACACGTCGAGCGCAATGACGATGGAACTGTCATTGTTCCGAGCCTTATGCGAAGCGGTGTGCAGGTTGATGAGTTTGTCACTGCTCTCGTTGCTGAGCGACTCAAGCAACCTGACGCCTTGCGCAAAGAAGCATCGACAGACCAAGACGCTGTGGCATCCGGCATCGCCGCTGCCATCTCTGAACAGCGTGCGCGTATCTTGCGAGCACAGCGTGACTACGACGAGGAGATCATTGAAGGGCGCGACCTCAAACGCATCCGTGACGCTGCCGAGGCTCGCATTGCTCAGTTGGAGACTGAGCGTCTCCTCAGTGGTCAAGCTGCTGGACTCGCCCCAGTTCTCGGTGTAGATGATCCATCCGAGGTGTTTCTTAATGCCTCGCTCGCAGTCCAGCGGCAAGTCATTGATGTCTTGGTGACGGTGACGCTCCTGCCTCAGCCACGGGGTAAGAAGGGTTTCAACCCTGACAGTGTGGGCATCGAGTGGCGATAGGTACGCGGCATGGCCGCGCCGGGTGTCTATATGAGAGTGTGACCTGGTGTAAGCGCTGATTCTCCGAGCATAGCCGGTCAGGTCTCGCTCTCATCCAAAACAGCTTGGAGGAGATCAGCATGACTATCACCATCACCGACATAGCGCCTCGCGTTTGGCCTGCCTGTCTCAACTGCTACAACAACGGTCGTCTCGTCGGGCAGTGGATCGACTGTACTGAAGCGGCCGACGTCACCATCGAATCACTTCACGATGGCTTTGGAGGACCCTATGAGGGCTGCCAGGAAATTTGGTGCCCTAACCATGAGAACCTCCCGATCAAAGGCGAGATGAGCCTTGCCGAGGCCGTACGCTGGGGTGAGGCTTACGAGGAATCTGATCCTGAGTAATGGCCTGCCGTATGTGCTTGGGTTGTTTCCGGGTGCTACATCGCTGAAGGTACTGGAGGCATCCCATCTGTATCCGACTTTGAGGATGCCTAGCAGGGCGAGTGGGACGCCTTCGCCGACTATGCGGCCCAGCTCGCTGAAGACATCGGCCTCATCAACGACTCGCCCGAGGAAGCGCAGCGCTACTTTGACTGGGACGCATGGACCCGCGATCTTGCCTTTGATTACACCGTTGCCGATGCGCCCGACGGTGGCGTGTTCGTCTTTCGTTCGTACTGAACTCATTTGAATCCCTCAGAGGTCTCATTGGCCTCTGAGGGATTTGTTTTCCTTGAAACCAAGCTGAGTACGGGTTAGTGTTGCGTGCCTAAATGCAATATATCTGATACAATTTGAGACGAAGTAGGCCGCGAAACACGAGGGTGAGCATGGGGAACGAGAAATCGACGGATCAGATTGTGCGTGACATGCTGCGTGAGATCGGTTACCCGCGCCCTTGGGAACAAGATGGCGGACCCCAGTGGAAACGCGACGCCCTCAAGGGTGGGTCGAAGTCAGTATCGGGCAACGCAGAAGGCAAGCCCGAGTTTGTCTTCATCTCAGGCGGCTTTGTCGTTGTGATTGAGGACAAGAAGGACGTGCAGCGCACGCGCTACCTCGTTGATGGTGACCCGACCACCGAGTTTCCCTATCGCGCCGACTATGCGCTCAATGGAGCTATTCACTACGCGAAGACGATGCTCGCCAATGGCATCCCCTTCAACAAGGGCATCTTTGCCGTCGGCGTTGGTGGCGGGGAAGTTCACCACGAGATCGCCGTCTCTTACCTTGCCCCCGGTTTCGTCAAGCATCTCGATGACCTTGACAACCTCGATGTCTTTTCAGATGGTGAGATAGGCGAATATTACGCCGTCCAGGTTCTTGGACAACGCCCTCGTGCTGAGGTTCAGCTCGACGATGTTCGTGCGGCCGCCGAGCGTCTTCACGAGGGGATGCGCAATTATGGATCGGTCGAGAATGACCGTAAGGCGCCGCTGGTCTCCGCGATTCTCCTCGCTCTTCAGAATCCCTACTTCGACCCTGATCGCCTCCAGAGCATCTCACCCGGCAATAACTATCAGGTGTGGGACGGGCGCATCATCTACGACGCCGCCGAACAGTACATGAAGTCGGAGGCACTCATGCCTCAGGCGAAGATCGGCACGCTCCTTGACCAGTTCGCCTTTATCAAGCAAGCGCCCCAGCTTAACCGCTCTCACCGAGACCTAGGAGAGTCGCCTCTCAAGTGGATGACTCGTATCCTCGCGAACGACGTGTATCACGTCGTCACCGACCCCTCGATGACCTCTTTTGATGTGCTCGGGAACTTCTACCACGAGTTCATCTCCTATGGAGGTGGCGATGGTTCTGGTCTCGGTATCGTCCTCACACCTGAGCATGTCACCACGCTCATGGCTGAGCTGATTGACATCAACGCGACCGATTACGTGCTCGATCCCACCGCTGGAACGGCTTCCTTCCTCATCGCTGCTATGCAACGAATGTTCAACGACGCAGGCAACAACACCGCACTCCGTGAGGACATTCGCAAAAACCGGCTCTACGGCATTGAGCTTCAAGACAAGCTGTTCGCCATCGGAACGACCAATATGATCCTACGAGGTGATGGCAAAGCAAACTTCCGCCGCGACTCGATCTTCGAGGCTCCGATGGCCGAGATGCGAGGTGATGTGAAGTTGCCCGATGGAAACATCTCCCTCGGTCATGGCTTCACCAAGGTTCTCCTCAATCCGCCCTACTCGCAGGCCAAGGGTAAGAACACCCGCAACCTCTCCGAGCTTGCCTTTATCGAGCGCGCGCTGGAGTTCCTTAATCCAGGTGGCAAGCTCGCCGTGATTGTGCCTCAGTCCGCGATGGTCGGGAAGAGTAAGGAAGACAAGGCCCGCAAGCGCTACATTCTTGAGCACCACACGCTGGAAACTGTCATCACGATGAACCCAATGACCTTTGCGAACTCAGGGCACACACCACACACGGTCATTGCGATCTTTACAGCAGGACGTAAGCACCCGGAGGATCACGTGGTTCGCTTCGTGAACTTCGAGAAGGACGGATGGGTCGTCGCACCGCACCGAGGTCTTGTGGATGACGGCACCGTCGCCTCACGCCGCAAACACCTTTTGGAAGTTCTGCGTGGTGACGCCCAAGATGACACCAGCTTCATCGTCCGCTCCGAGGTCACCTCCGAGGACGAATGGCAGCACAGCTACTTCTACTTCAACGATGTGCCACCGACCTATGAGGACTTCATGACCACCGTTGCTGACTATGTCTCGTGGCAGGTTGACATGCACGCCCACGGGCTCGGTGACCTCATTACGCCATCAACGGTCAGTGTGACCAACGAAGAGGCGTGAGCATGAGCGTTCTTGAAACACTCGACTTTCAGCCGATGCTCATCACGGATGTATTCGACTCAGTGACAGCCTCCAAGGCTTGGTATGACAAGAACAAGATTCAACCAGGACCTCGTTCTTACCCGTATGTAAGCCGTTCCCGGCTCTACAACGGCCATGAGAGCGTAGTCGGGTATCAAGACCTCCCACCCAATGCAGGAAACGCCATCACAATAGGCGTGGATACTCAGAGTGTCTTCTACCAACCCGCCCCGTTCTACACGTCTGTCAAAATCCAAGTACTCCGCCATTCGCTCATGACAACAGCCAGTGCGCTCGTGCTTGTCGCAGTCCTTCGTGGGCAGATGATGAAATTTCAGTGGGGAAACGGTGTATCACTTGACCGACTTCGTGTCAGTCACATCATGGTTCCCGCTATCATGAACGCGGACGGCACTGTGGAAGCCGATTGGGAAGGCATGGATCGCCTCGGCACAGAGCTACTCGACCAAGTCGTCACACAGACACACAGTGCTCGCGCGACTAGCAGTACTGACGACGACACACTCCCGGCGCTGAGATTCGAGCCCATGTTCATCACGGATGTATTCGACTCGATGACCGCCTCGAAGGCTTGGTATGACAAAGCCAAGCTCGTGCATGTGGGTGCAGCCATATTCCCATTCGTTTCTCGCACAAAGGCAAGTAACGGTGTCGATAGATTCTGTTCTCGTCAGGACAAAGACCCTGAGTTGGGAAATGCCCTTACTATTGGACTCGATACCCAGACAATCGGCTATCAGCCTGTCCCGTTTTACACCGGACAGAACATACAGGTGCTTCGTCACGAGTACCTCGATGGGTTCAACGCGCCTGTGCTAGCGTCACTAATCCGGGGGCAGATGGGAAAGTTCTCGTGGGGCGGCAATGGCGCGACTCTTGGACGTCTCAAGGTGACTCAGATCATGGTTCCAGTTGTCACTGATGCCTCAGGTGAAAGTGTCGTTGACTGGGAAGGTATGAGTGCCTATGGCCATGCCCTGCGCGTACGCGCCGAACGGTCGCTAGAACCTGTCCTTGGGTAAGCCTCATGAGTCGTGTACCTAACCCCGCTCGCGGCGTCGGTCAAGACGTACGCGACGCCAGACGTGCCCTCGGATGGAGTCAGACTGAGCTGGCCAAGCATGCCGAGGTCTCACGACCAACCATCGCCCGCGTAGAGACAGGTGCGACATCTCCACAGGCACTCTGGAGAAGGTTGCTAAGGCGCTCGGCAAATACCTTCGTATCACCGACCAATCCTGAAGAGCAAAGAACCCTGTAGCTATGACAGCTGCGGGGTTCTCCCTCTTGAGTTCTGATCAGAACTCAATCTCTTCATCTTCTTTCTTGCGCTCGTTGGACTCCATCACTCGTTGCCGATACACGAATTCCTTCTGGAACTGGTCGCATCGAGGGCAATTGCCAGCTTTGTCCAGAGGTCCGTTGCACTTGCTGCAGTTCCTTGTTTGTTTCGCCATAATCATCACCTCCCTCAGGCTCTTGGATACAGATTCACCAATGCCGGAATTCCTCGCCGAGTCGCTTGGCTAACCACCAGACGACGGTGCCGAACCCTGCAAGCCCGCCCAGCGTGCCCAGCGCAATGAGTGCCTTAGCCCACCACGCCTCGGCGGCTGAGAACGACGACCACGCCCACCCGAGGATAGGGCCGAACCCGACAGCATAGGCAACTCCGCTCACGATCCCACCGATGACGAGCAGGACCGCAGCCAGCGGTAGCAGTGCGAGGCATAGACGGCCCACGGCTGTCCAGGTAACCTTGCCCTCCAGAGTCTTCAGACGATCCTCTGTCGCGCGCACAGCGGATATGACCTTATCCGCCTTGACGATAACCTCAGTAACTCCCTGGGTTGCCTCAGTGATGCGCTGAGCACCCACGGCAGCAACTTCGGCCTCGAACCCGACCAGTGTCTTCTCAAGCCTCGCCACCGACGGCTCAACGGCCTTAGTAAGTCGTTTATCGAGGACTTTGACGGCATATTGTTCGAGCTTCTCTGAGTCAATGACAATACGCCCGCGCTTGGTGACCGCCTCAGCCAGCTCATTAGAACTCCGGGCCATCGTCTCCAGCTTCTCGTTGATTTGCCGTGTCAGCTTCAGCGAGTCGAGCTGCGAGGCGATCATGCTCTCGCCGCTTGGCAGCTTCACGACGCGCTCGTCGCTCACGGTCTTCGCGATCGCGCTGAGTGTTTCCTCGATCTCGCAGAGCCTCTTCTTTGTTTCGTCGTCGAGCTGCAGCATCGAGGGCTGTTCGGGCTGCCGCGAGGGCAGCTCCCTCACCTTTGCCGTATGGACCTCGTCCATTACCTTTACGTAAGACGTCAGGTCGTTCACGGCCTTTGTCAGCTTGCTCAGCTGCGAGGCTTGCGCGTCGAGCTATGATGTCAAGGCGGTCAACATCTCCGAAGCTAACTGTTGGTCGTCGGCCTCCTTCATTTGGTCCAATAATCCCATGCGTTACTCCCTTCTGTGTTCTGTAGTCAAAGATCTTTTGTGCACCCTCAGCGGTGAACTCTGGTGTGAGCGCTGATGCCTTCTTGCGACCCCACTTGCCGTTGTCCTCACGCCGCATGGAGTACGTCCAGCCATCGCGGTCCGTGACCTTGAGCCTCACACCGTGCTCAGCAAGTACGTGTTCGAACTCTTCACGGTTGAAGCTGCGAGGGTCAGCCAGTGACTCGTAAACGTGATCGCCGAGGGTCTGCTCGAATCCGCCCGGCGTGAACTGCTCACGGTGCAACTCCCAGTCAGGCTTCGGCGCAACCGGGTTAGGATTTGGTTCCAAACCGTTCTCAGCGAGAATCTGGTCGTTAAGCTGCCGCAGTCCGTGGGACCACCACGACGTGTTGCGCTTCAGTGCCTTACTCGTGAGCTCGTCATGGTTGATGACGATGATGTGCGTGTGCACATGTTCACCGTTGGCATCGTCGTGGACGACAACCATGTATTCGGCACTGAACGCCGCGCTCGCGAGCTGACTCGCAATGTCCACAGCACGTTCGATGTCCTCGGGCTTGGCGACATCGAACTTCTTCGGATCGAACGCGAGGATCAGGTTGTAGACCTCGTTCTTGCGCCCATGACCGCGTGCCTGAGCGTTAGCCCCCTTGCTTTGACTACGTTTTACGTAGAGTAAGCGGTCTCGATCTGGGCGTCGGGCCCAAGGCAGGCCCGGGTGAACTTTTCTTTACGTAGCTGTTCGATACGGATTTTCGTCGCCAATACCGAGACCTCGAAAACCTGCGACAGGGCCTGCACGCCTTCAATGTCAACCACGTAATGGCCTTGAGTGTCAGGTTCGGCCACTTGTGGAATCGCCAGCTTCATTGACGACTTGGGCATAAGAAGGCAAGCGCCTAGCCGGTTGTTGGCTTGCCACTCGACCCAGTTTTTGACTTTCCGTCCGTCGGCCAAGTCCCTGGCCGGGTCGACGCTCAGTGTGTGGGCAGCAGCGCCCTTGGCGGATTCTTCGAGATCGCGGGCGTTGTGTAACAAGACGTGGGAGCATTCGTGAGCGATAGTGAAACGCCCCCCGAGCTTCACCACCCACATCCCAAGCGTGCGGACACAAAATGATCATGTGCTCATGGCCGTCGATGATTTGCTCGCACGTGCCATCCTCGCTCAAGACCTTGAGAGGACGATCTTCGAAGCATGTCAAGCCCAAGACGGTTGCCGTCATTGGAGAGGCGAAACCAATTGATGTCCGCTTTGACGTGCTGCTCATCGAAAGTCTCGATGTCAATCCGAGCTACCTTCGTCAGGCAGTCAGGGTTCCATTGGCGCAGAATTTCCTCGGCCTTAATCTCCAGGCCGCGTCCCGAGTAGCGATAAACCATTACCAACCACCGTCCGCACCTTCAGACTCAATCACCTCGATAACCTTCTCCCAGCCTTGCGGTGAGAGTTTGGCATCGCGCGCTTTACGAAGAGCTACCCGCGCAAGATCGGTGTCCATGATGTAGCCACCGATATCTGTGGGGACTGCCTCTTTATCCTTTGCGATCGCGTCAAGCATCAAATCCTTATCGTCAGAACTCAACGCAAGCTCAGCTGCAAGCTGCTCAGCAAGCTCGCTTGAGGGGAGGCGTTTGCCGGCCTCTAGGACAGACATGTGCTGACGGGCCACGTCCAGTTTCCTCGCGAGAGCTCGCTGGGTAACCCCAACCTCGAGACGTTTCTCCTTGAGGAACGAACCGAACGACTTGGCATTGGGTTGCATGCGCCTGACCTCCTTTCTAAAATCCTTACGTCCGAATGTCAGCCGACATGCTGACAGAAGTCAAGATGGCACACCTGTACGACAGTACGCACGACAAACGTGAACACATGTTTTAGCAACGGTTGGTGTGGGATGTGGGGAATCCTCGGCGGTTCATAGCTCAACTGTGACTAGTTTCTGGTATTTTTGAAGCAGTAACGATCAGCCCAGTAGGTAGTTTGTGGGAGATTGCGCGGTGGCATTCGACTTTGGCAGAGCAAACGAGGCGCAACGTAGCGCCATCGAGACTGTGGACGGACCTGTTCTCATCACTGCTGGCCCTGGAACCGGGAAGACATTCACGTTGGTCCAACGTGTCATCTACCTGATTGAGAAGTGCGGGGTTGCTCCCGAGGAGATCATGGTGGCCACCTTCACCGAGAAGGCAGCCAAAGAACTCGTCACTCGTATCACCAATGAACTTGATGCCCGTGGAATCAGTGTGAATCTCACCGAGATGCATGTGGGCACCTTCCACTCGCTGTGCTTGCGGATCTTGAAAGAAAACCTCGAGTACACTCGTCTCAAGCAAGGATTCAGAGTCCTTGACGAGTTTGACCAGTCCTACACAATCTTCCAGAACTTTCACCACTTCAAAACCATCAACGGCTGGGAACAAGTTCTCGGTGTACCACAGACCGGGACTTGGCGACGATCAACAATGTTGTGCTCATTGGTCAACAACCTGTGCGAAGAGTTGGTCGAGCCCGCTGCGCTACTTAGCGACAGCGACCCGGATGCCGTGGCAATTGGCCAGCTGGCGATGAAGTACAGGGAGTTGCTGGCAGAAGAGAACTTGTTGGACTTTGCCTCGATCCAGGTTGAAACCCACCGCCTCCTCACCGAGCATCCTGAGGTTGCTGACAAGCTTTCTTCGCAGTTGCGTTATCTGATGATTGACGAGTACCAGGACACCAACTACGTCCAGGAACAACTCGTTTTCCTCCTAGCCGCTCGGCATGGCAACATCTGTGTGGTTGGTGACGATGATCAAGGTTTGTATCGCTTCCGTGGCGCGACGATTCGGAACATCCTGGAGTTCCCCTCCAAGTTCTCAGACGGTGAGTGCAAGATTATCCCGCTGGTGACCAACTACCGTTCCGATGCGCAGATCGTCGAGTTCTACAACGAGTGGATGTCCACCACATCCAGTTCAGAATTCCGCTTTGACTGGGCCGGTTTCCGCTACGACAAGACCATCAAGCCAGCCAGTCCCACACCCTTACCATCCCCGTCAGTAATTCGCCTAGAAGGACAAGACGAAGAAGACTGGCAGGCCCAAGTTCTGCGCTTCATTGAGCAGCTCAAGGCTTCAGGAAAACTCACCGACTACAACCAGTTGGCCTTCCTGTTCCGCTCGGTGAAGCACTCCAAAGTCAAAGCACTCGCCAAGCACCTGGAACAGCACGGCATCAACGTCTACTCGCCGCGATCAGAGATGTTCTTTGAACGCGACGAAATCAAACTATCGATCGGCCTGCTACTGCTGGTCTTCCCTGCATACGTGCAGTCATTGAGCCACAAAGACAGCCCAGCCGCAAAGTTCCTCAAACCCGAACAGCGAACGTATTACTTCGAGTGCATCAACCAGGTAAAAACCCACCTGGCCACGGCTGAAGGGCAAGAGCTACGTGAATGGTTAGTGGAGCACGGTCGTGAGCACATGGCACTAACCGGGCAAACCGACTATGCGATTGCGGGACTGTTCTACCAGATGCTCGCCTTCGAACCCTTTGTTTCTTTCCTGGCTACGCCGATGGACACCGGGATGGTCGACCTGCGGCCAACAAGAAACCTGGCGCTCCTCACCCAGATCATCGGGAAGTTTGAGTACCTCCACAACGTCTCGATTCTCTCCGGACGCAAAGGAAAGGGCCAGAGCCAGCGTCACATCGACCGCACTATCGACCAGTTCTTCACCCTCTACCTACGCCTGCTCATGGAAGGCGGCATCGGCGAATACGAGGATGACTCGGAATACGCCCCCTCAGGATACGTCTCCTTCCTGACCATTCACCAATCCAAAGGTATGGAGTTCCCGATCGTCTTCACCGACTCCTTGCACACCGTGCCGCGCAAGGACAAAGAGACCATCATCGACCAAGTCATCGCGAAGTACTCCCACCGCGAGGCGTTCGAACCTGAGGACCAGATCAAGTTCTACGACTTTTGGCGCGTGTACTACACCGCGTTCTCACGCGCCCAAAACCTTCTCGTCCTCACCTGCGCAAGGGACGGCAAACGCACCCCGTCTAAGTACTTCCGACACATCTACAACGACCTGCCCGAGGCCAGCAGCGAAGCAGTCGATTTGTCTGAGTTTACCTTCGAGACGGTCAAGGACGTCAATATCAAGGCGAAGTACTCCTTCACCTCGCACATCTCGGTCTACGAGACTTGCCCACGCCAGTACAAGTTCTACCGCGACCTCGAATTTTCACCAGTGAGAGTCTCCGCCAGACTATTCGGTACCTTGGTTCACCAGACCATCGAAGACGTCCACCGTGCTGCTCTTCGCGGAGAAGAACACCTCATCACAGCTGAGAACGTGACCAAGTGGTTCGATGTGAATTACACCTACCTCTCACGAGTCGAACGTACCTACCTCGCGCCCGCCCAGCAAAAATCCGCACTCGGACAAGTCCAACGTTACGTCGCACGTCAGGACGGCAAGTGGGAGAGGATTAAACAAGCCGAGGTCGACGTCAGCCTGGTCAAGCCTGAATACATCGTCGGTGGCACTATCGACCTCATCCGGGGTGAAGGTGGAACTGTAGAGATCGTGGACTTCAAATCCGAAAAGAAACCCGACCTCTACTCAACTTCCAAATGGCATCGAGACCGCATCGAACGTTACCGACGCCAGCTCCACCTCTATGCCCATCTCGTCCACGAGCGTACCGGTGAAACCGTCTCCAAGATGCACGTGTACTACACCGGCGAAGAAGACTCCAACCCGCAACTCAGTTGGGACTACTCACCAACCGCTGTGGAAGCCACCATGGAGGTCTTTGATGAGACCGTCCACAAAATCAGGGCAAGGGAGTACTCCGGATGTGCTCGGAGCGAGAAAGCATGTGGCACTTGCGACTTTAACGCGTATTGTTCAACGCAGCCAGGAAAGCCAAGGAACTAAGGGAAAAAGGAATTAAACGACAATGGCAGATGAGACACTCTTCGAGTTCGATACCCGCGAGCCCATCAAAGGCTTTCCTGAACTGCGGTGGACCGGCAAGCACCCCTACACCTCAACCCAGTACTACCCAGCACAACTGCGCGAGTCCTACGGCGAACCCACACCAGACGCCGAGGGCAAAGACTGGATGAACAAAATCTTCTGGGGTGACAACCTCCAAGTCATGAGCCACCTGCTGCGCGAGTACCGTGGCCAGGTCGACCTCATCTACATTGACCCGCCATTCGACTCCAAAGCTGACTACAAGAAGAAAATCAGCCTGCGAGGCAAGACCGCCACCTCGGACGCCACCAGCTTCGAGGAAAAACAATACGGCGACATTTGGACCAACGACGAGTACCTCCAGTTCATGTACGAGCGTCTCATCCTCTGCCGCGAACTCCTCTCGGACACCGGCAGCATCTACCTCCACTGCGACTGGCACAAAAGTCATCTTTTGAGGATGCTGCTAGACGAGGTGTTTGGTGCGAATAACTTTATAAATGAGATTATTTGGTGTTACTCGATTGGAGGCAAGGGTAGAGAAACGTTTGGGCGAAAACATGACACGATTTTTCTCTATAAAAAAGGGGGTACTTACTACTTTGATGGTACGAATAAGTTGGTTGTTACAGAACGCAAACCCAATTCCCACATGAAAGTATCATACGATGCGAATGGAAGGCCCTATCAGGAAAAAAGAGACAAAAAATCTGGAAAAGTCTATCGGTATTACGCAGATGAAGGAAAAATTCCTGAAGACTACTGGGTAGATATTGAACAACTCAATCGAGAAGATAGGCAACGTGAAGGCTATCCTACCCAGAAACCTGAACGTTTATTAGAGCGCATCATCGCAGCTTCATCTCCTGTTGGAGGCCTAGTGTTTGACTGTTTTATGGGTTCTGGTACGACTCAGGCGGTGGCGATGAAGATTGGTCGTAGGTTCATTGGTGCTGACATCAACCTAGGCTCGATTTCGACGACGACGAAGCGCCTGTCGAAGATCGCTTCAGAGCTGCGGGAGCGTGATGAGAAGGCAGCCTCCCAGCTATCTGTTGATGGAGAGGAGCGAGTAAAGCATTACACCGGCTTCGAGGTCTATAACGTCAACAACTACGACTTCTTCCGAAACCCAGTCGAGGCACGACAGCTGCTCATCGAGGCTCTAGAAATTCAGCCGTTCCCGGCCTCGCAGGTGTGGGATGGTGAGCTCGATGGCCGAATGGTGAAGATTCTCCCAGTCAACCGGATTGCTACGAAGGCTGATTTGGAGGAACTCAAGGCGAACCTGCCCTACAAGACTTATGAGCAGCGTAAGGCCGAGAACCCCTCAAGTGTGGTTGAGAAGATTACGCTGGTGTGTATGGGTCACGAGCCTGACCTTAAGGCGTCGCTGGAAGCTGACCTGCCTGAGTACAAGCTCGACATCCAGGTCGTGGATATCTTGCGTGACAAGAGCGAGCTACAGCTCAAGCGTGAGGCGGAGGCCGAGATCGTCCGCGAGGGAGACAAACTGGTCATCAGGAACTTCTTCCCACTCAACCTGCTTCAAAAGTTGTCGCTGCAGCGCGAGAACGTTGAAGACTGGCGTCAGCTCGTGGACATGATCAGTATCGACTGGAACTACGACGGTGTTGTCATGCAACCAGCCCTCCAAGACATCCCAGAGAAGAACGAGCTGGTTAAGGGCTACTACGACATCCCGGCTGACGCGGGAACTGTCAAGGTCAAGATCACGGACGTGCTCTCTGAATCCCTTGAAGTGGAAGTCGAGGTTGACTAATGGCAGGGACAGGTCTTGAGACACCCTTCTTTTCTCAACTGTGGTACTACTACACCCTTAACCGTGGGAAGATTCGCTTTCGCTACAACTCGTTGACCAAGAAGTTCTTGGCCTATAACGATCCTGATGAGAACCCTGATGCGTTCTTGCGTCGCCCTCAGTTCGAGGCTCTGGAGATGTATGTCTTCCTCAAAGAGTTCCTGAACAACGCCCATGTCGTGGAGATTTTCGATCAGTGGCGCAACCGGGAAAACAACTTCTCGGATGCCTCCTACTACGGGGTCGATAAGTACGGGCAGCAAACCCTCGGCGTAGAAATCACCAAGGAACAGACCGAGGCTCTGTTTAAGCAGATGCGTAAGTACCGGGAGGCCTACCCGAACTATATCTACGCACTGACCATGGGCTTGGGGAAGACCATCCTCGTGGCCACGTGCATCTTCTATGAGTTCTTGCTGGCCAAGAAGTACCCCAAGAGTGACCTGTACTGTCACAACGCCCTGGTGTTCGCACCTGACAAGACGGTGCTGGAATCCCTACGGGAAATCATCACCTTCGACAAATCGAAGGTTGTTCCGCCCGAGTACGTCAAGGCCGTAGAGCCGTTGATCAAGGTTCACTTCCTGGACGACTCTGGGGTGACGCTGAACGTGTTGGATGATTCGGACTTCAACATCGTCATCTCTAATACCCAGAAGATCATCACTAAGCGCAAACGCAAGGAAGACAAGCCGGCAGACTTGTTCTTCCAGGACATTGCGAAAGACCCTGTGCTCGGTGACCTCTACGGGCCAACCGAGTTTGAGGCTCCTGACTCACCTGACCTGGTTCAGGACGAGAAGAGCCTGATTGAGAACCAGCGGTTCAAGAAACTCACCCGCCTCAAGCGCCTGGGCGTATACGTGGATGAAGCACACCATCTCTTCGGTGCGGACTTGGAAAAGGAAATACGTAAGGGGTCTAGTGCGAAGACTTCGCTGCGTGACACCATCAACTTGCTTGCTGAGCGCACCAGTGTCGTTGCCTGCTACAACTTCACCGGCACCCCCTACGTGAAGACTCAGCCGCTTCCTGAGGTGGTCTACGCCTACGGGCTACGCGACGCTATCCAGAACGAGTACCTCAAGGATGCTTTCCCACAGGGCTTTGAGGACATCAAGGGTGAAGTCTTCGTGCGTAACGCCATCAAGGAGTTCTGGGAAGATTATGGAGGCCAGACCTTCGAGGGGCTCAACCCGAAGCTTTGTTTCTTTGCCACAACTATTGACGAAGCCACCCAGGAACTACGTCCAATGGTTGAGGCAGCCTTAGCAGATCTTGGGCTGCCATCTTCGAAAATTCTGGTCAACATTGGGGATGCGAAGATCACCAAGGATGAAGACATCAGGAACTTCAACGAACTCGACGTGCCTGGCTCTACTGGTAACGAGAAGCAGTTCCTTATCTTGGTGGGTAAGGGGCGCGAGGGCTGGAATTGCCGCTCCCTATTTGGGGTAGCGATGTTCCGTTCCCCAAAGTCCAAGGTCTTTGTACTACAGGCCACGATGCGTTGCCTACGCCAGATCACCGAGACCCAACATCGCGCCCGCGTTTTCCTCTCTAACGAGAACCTTGAGACGTTGGATGCGGAACTGCAGTCCAACTTCAACATGACCATCAACAGTCTCAAGGGTAAAGGCGAATCTAAGAGCGTGGCCTACGAGGTCAGGGTTGTTCCGCCACCGCGCACGCTCGCAATTAAAGAGATTACGCACCACTACGAGCTGATCGAAAAAGACCCTTCCGAACCGGTCAACTTCGACCTCGAACACCTGGATCGTGAGAAGTACCTGGTCAAGGTTCACGAGATCGCCACACTGCGGCGTGAGCAGGCGGCTAAGTCACGTACGGATTCATCCCTCAATGATTCACGACCGTTCAGTGAACTGACACTGGTGGCTGAGGTAGCAAGGTACCTCAACATGAAAGCCCTAGACGTCAAACGCTATCTCGATGCGTCGGCTGATGGAATGGGAAAGGTTGTCGAGACAATCTCGACCTACAACGAGGTTCTCTACGACGTCATCATCCCTGGCCTGTTTAACCACCTGCGGGAAGTGCGTTCCACCCAAGAAGTCCATGATCGCGAGGTTGTACTACTCAAAGAACCCAAGGATGCTGACTGCTACACGTTCCGTGCTAAGCCCGAACTCGTCATCACCAACAAAGACAAGAGACTCAAGGACGAGGAGAAGGAGAAGAGTTTCCACGCGGACACCTACTGCTTCGACTCCAAGCCCGAGCGCGAATGCTTCTTGCAGTACGTGGCCAGCGACAAGGTCGAGGAAGTCTATTTCACCGGTATGTTCACCTCCGGCCAAGGCGAACTCTCAGTTCAGTACTACGACCCCGACTCCCAGCGAATCCGCTCGTATTACCCGGACTTCCTGGCCAAGATGACAGACGGCACCTACCAGCTCATCGAGGTCAAAGGCGACAACAAGATCGACGACCGCATCGTCAAAGCCAAAGCCGAAGCGGCCACCGAAATAGCTACCGCCTCCAACATCGAGTACATCATGTACGCCGGCAGTCACCTGATGAACACTAATGTGCTTACTGACCAAGGCTTCACTGACCCCCTTGCGGAGGCGGACTAGTGAACATCAGGTCCCTGACGTCAGCAATCAACAAGCGTTTCCGCTTCATCATCGCAGTAGAAGATTCGTACAACCTGGACTACAGTCCATCGCCATTGTCGTGGACTCAGTTCAAGAAACTTGTAGCAGCGAACATCAAGGTCCTAGAGCCATTCGTCAACGACTACTGGACTACCGACCTAGTCTCTGACTGGCAGGAGCTCGATGACGCAATCCAACGACTGACAGAATCAGCAAAAGAGCTGAAGGCTGATGAGGATGCTCAACGTCTCAACCAACGCGTCCTGGACAGTTTCAACATTCTGTCTCGCAGCGTCGATGAACAAGAGACGCATACTGAGATTCTTTTTCACCTCAGATCAGTGTGTACCTCAGATAAGCGCTTCCCTGAGATCGAAGCCTTCATGACGTGGGCATCAGATCGCTGCGCACAGAATCGAGACCGCTGCGGTTCTGCGCTCGCGCTCAGGGCTTTCACCCTGATAGTCAAAGAACCATCGCGGCTCTACTACCACCTCGATAGCAGCTCAGCCGCAGAAAAACTAGCGGATCTGTGGGCCTTGAAGAAGGAGCTTTCCCAAGGAGAAAAGGCGGAAGAATCCGCCTCGACACTGCTTGATCTATCAGCAGCCCAACTCGGGCACGTCCAAGAAACCCTTGACACCGCTGGGAAAGATTTCGTCACCACCTTCAGCTCTCTCACCGCAGAGATGGGCGAGTTCCGTGATGAGGTCATTGCCTGGAAGGAATCTCAGAAACAAGAGGTCGAAGAGTGGAGGGCTAAGCAGGAAGCCGAGATCCACAATCTCGAAAGGCTTTACCGGGAAAAGCTGGCCCTCGAAGAGCCGAAAGAAGTCTGGGAGGCTGCAGCGAAGAAACACGACTGCCATGCACTTTGGTGGTCCCTAGGCGCTCTGGGGGTAGCAGCCCTGACCCTTTTGGGTGGCTCCTTCGCTATCTACTGGCTTTTCACCGCGAACCTGCCCGAGATACCACTACTCTCGAGCTCCTTCCTGGCCATCGCGATCATCACCTTCTGCGTTTACACAATCCGTATCTTCGTCAAAATCGCGATGAGCAACAGTCATCTCGCTGCCGCCTACAGACAGAAAGCTGCGATGACCTACTTCTACCTGTCCTTGATGGAAAAAGAGAAGGCTGTCAGCGACGAAGAACGTGCGCTGATCCTCAATTCCCTGTTCTCCTCAGTCGATACCGGCCTGGTCAAACCAAGCGACAACAAAGACCTTGAGACCTTGGCGGCTATCGCTTTCAAAAGAGCATAAGAGCTGCTGTGCCCACACCACCGAAGTCGTTTACTGATGAGCAGAAGGCCGAGGACATCAGTCTTGTTGAGGCTGGCGTTCCCAGGAAGGAAGCTGCTGCCCGTATCGGCTGCGCAGACCAGACCCTCAAAGGATGGCTGAGCTGGCACTGCATGCAACTCGCACGCACCCTCAGTGACGGCTGAACTACTGGCCTACCCAGAGGAGCAGTGGCAGCGTTTCACCCCGCACGAGCAACTCATGTGGGTCAGAGACATCTACGAACGCGGCTTGGACCTGCACGACTTCCCGCTCATGCCCAGGTTGAAGCGCCAGTCTTTCGGCACCTCATACCCATGGTTCCATGCCGAATGGGCAATCCTGCTGGTGAACTTCGGTGGTAAAACGAAAGCCGAAATGGCCAGGCACTTGGGTGTGCATCCCTCGACGTTGAGTAAGTGGATGAAGGAATGCACCGAGTACGGGCGACTACTCAAGAGTCCTCTCCTTGAGACATACCCCGAATCACTTTCCTAACCACGGCGCGCATGCCCCATTCCGGCAGAGCGAATGGGTCGCTATTCCCGCGCACCCACGGTTGATCCTCTCGGCAGGCTCTTTTCGCCCGATAGCAAGCGAAAACCTGGGTGGACAGGCCAGGGCAACCAACAGGCCCACTTGTATCCAACTCATGACGTTCTGTGATCCGCCTTATAACACCGGGAATGATGGGTTTGGCTATAATGACCGCTTTAATCATTCCACATGGCTTGTTTTTATGAGGAGTAGGCTCGTTCTTGCGAAGAGCTTGCTGAAGCAAGATGGTGTCATTTTTGTGCAGTGTGACGATAATGAGCAGGCATACCTGAAAATATTAATGGATGAGATTTTTGGAAGAGAAAATTTCATCAATAACTTCATTTGGAAAAAACGCAGCACTTTGGTAGACAGAAAAAGAACTTCTATTCAAATAAGGAATATGTCCTGGCCTATGCAAAAGATCTCTACCCAGATGGAGCGTTGAGCAAATTTCTGATTGAATCAGCACAGAAGAGTTTGAGGATGCTCCGCTATACAACAAGAGCAATCCTGAGAATCTGTTAGTTTCCCCCAGGCGCAGTAAAATTTAATATTCAAGATGGGGTTTACGATTCAACGGAAGACAAGAAATTTGAATTGTGCGCTCCAGTTACTATTAAAAACGGTGTTAATCAGACGGAATTGAAGCTACGTTTCAAAAGCCGATGGAACAACCAGCGCCTTGAGGAAGAAATCGCAAAAGGTGGAATGGGATGGGGTAAAACAAGAAAATTTGCGGTTAGGTTTATTTACGGTGCCGGGAAGAAGTCTAACGTTTCCCCAAAGAGTATCATTTTCACCAATACAGGGAATCCTGCATGTGCCAAGGCGCGTGGAATAAGAGTGGGTACGACTGAAACTGGGTCCTCTGAATCTGCAAAACTTTTCGGCGAAAATGTATTTTCTTACCCGAAGCCAGAGTTATTCATCCACTACTTGCTACATTTGTGCACTAAACCTGGAGATTTAGTTCTGGATTTCCACCTTGGGTCTGGAACAACCGCGTCAGTAGCCCATAAAATGGGTCGCCAATACATTGCGTAGAACAAATGGACTACGTTGAAGATATCGCAGTCGAGCGCTTGAAGATGGTTATTGGCGGAGAACAGGGTGGCATTTCCGAACCCCGTTGGGCTGGCAGGGCGGCGGCTCGTTCGTGTACTGCGAGTTGGCGCAGAATGGTGAGCGCTATCTGGAGATGCTTCAGGATGCGGTGACTGGTGATGATGTCCAGAGCATTCTCTCGGCCATTACCGATGAGGGTATTTTGCGTCCATCGGTGTTGCCTACTGCTTTGAAGGGGGGGGGAGGCTGAGGAGTTCAGTATGCTGTCGCTTAAGGAGCAGAAGCGTGTGGTCGCTGAACTGATTGACAAGAACCGTTTGTATGTGAACGCTGCTGATGTGGATGATGAGTCTAACGGTTTGACGGAAGCTGATCGTGTGTTTATGAAGTCCTTCTATGGAGCTGAGGAAGCGTGAGCGGCGTGGGTGATAAAAAGTTGGCGTTGCATGATCAGTTGGACTTGTTCCGTAGTTTTGGGCAGTTCCATGAGTTGCCATCCTCCGTCACACAGAATCTGAGCGACCACATTAAGTTACGTCCGTACCAGAAGGATGCGTTTTCAAATTTTCTACATTATGAGGCCACACCAGAGTTCCATAAGGATAAGCAAACGCACCTGTTGTTCCATATGGCTACCGGTGCAGGCAAGACCCGCCGAATCGTAGAACGCTGTGTAAACAACCAACAAGGCAGCAAACGTCCCATCGTCTTAGCCTTCACAGAAAACGGCCAAGCTGAGCTGAAGTCACGACTTGCAGCACAGTGCCCTCCAGGCCAACTGCCTCACGTCATGGGATGGTATGCCTTCTTAATCCAGCACGTCATTAAGCCTTATCTACCAGTCTTGTTCCCGAACCAGCGGATCTGCGGATTTGACTTTCACGCTAAACTCGCACGATACACCAAACGTGAAAATTCAAGACGTTTTTTCACCTCAAATGACCAACTCAACAAATGCCACATCGAGGAACTCGCGTCTCTGATCATCCTAGCCATGCAAGGAAAAGTCCAAGAGCGCCTTGCTAGAATTTACTGTCAGCTCATCATTGACGAAGTTCAAGACATCAGCGAATACGGCCTCGATGTCATCAGAGCATTCCTCGAGCAAGAATATTTGCAACTTTTTATGGTCGGAGATACGATGCAAACCATACTCAACTCCAATACGAGCTTAAACAAGAATAAAAACGTGGCTAGCGTTGCCCGAATCAACTGGTACACCACTTTCCAGGCGAATCATCCACATCTTCTTACTATTGAGGAGATGAGTCTCACATACCGTTCAAATACAGAAATTGTGAGCTTCTCAAACACCATCATGGACCCTGGATTTGGGTTCGCGCCTACATATTCAGCCATGACCCAAGTGACTGGCCATGATGGGGTCTTTCTCGTTAAAGAAGAGGATATCGACACATACGAGCGCGAATACCACCCAACCTATATTCGATGGGACACGAAATCAGCAGACAGTCTAAAACACCTCCCGTTCATGACTTTCGGGAAAGCCAAGGGGCTGGAATGGGATCGGGTCGCGATATATATGACCGGCACGATGCTAGAACTACTGGGGGCCGAAGATACTTATCTGAAACCGCAAACAGCATGCAAGTTCTATGTGGGGGTTACTCGAGCCCGTTACTCGGTGGCCTTGATCGTACCAAAGGGGAAGAAACTTGTACCTCATGATCGTTTTAGAATCGAACCGTGGGAGCCGTCGTATGTGAATCCCTAATTAATGAGGAATTTAGGTGAGATTTTCTGAAGCTTTTAATATCACACGAACTAACGATGATGACTGGTTTGATCCGCACCTGACAATCGACACAGAACTGTTCATCGATCCTCCTATGTAAACCCTCATGTTTAATTGATGACAGGAACAGTAGCCCGTAAATAGTAGTGGTTGTTTCCTCTATACGTGGGGTGTGATGCTAAAAGTGTTGCGCTTTGCTTCTGTTGTTGTTAAAGAAAGCTTATTACTTTTTGGTGCAAGTAAATAGTGCTGGTGGTATTAGCGTAAAAAAATAGAGAATTAGCATGTCACAGTCATATTGTCTATCGCTGGTGATATTTAATACGCCCTAACAAGTGAGGTTAGGCAAACCTGAAAAACAGTTGATAATATGGGGCCATCTTGCTTTGACGCCTAACAAAACTAAGGAGTTTCTATGCGTCGCTTTCTGGCTACAACCTTTGCAACTGCCCTTTTCGCAACTGGAGTAGTCGGTTATTCTGGGGACGCTGACACCACTACGGCTGCTCCCAGTTAAGAGCGATACCAAAGTCCTCAACCTCTATTCCTCACGTCACTATGATGCAGATAAAGAAGTCTACAAAATGCTTGAGGAAGGGACCGGAATTAAACTCAACGTCGTTGAAGGAAAATCTGGTGAACTCATCGAACGAGTCATTCGAGAAGCTAACAACCCTGAAGCTGATGTCTTCTTGACCGTTGGTGCATAATCTATCTCGCAGCTCAACGACGCAGGATTTATTGCAGACTCCACCTCTGAGACCATTGCAAACAACATCTCCGAAAAATATCGTGGGGAAAACTGGATGGGCATTGTCTCCCGTGCACGTGTCATTGCCTATAACAAAGACACCGTTGACCCTTCAATCATCAAAACCTATGAGGACATGACTAAACCAGGGTGGAAGGGTAAAGTTCTGGCCCGTTCCTCATCCTCCTCATATAACTAAGCTCTTCTAGCAAGCTTCGTTGCTCTTGATGGTCAGGAAAAGGCTACTGAATGGGCGCAAGGCGTTGTCGATAACTTCGCACGCGAACCTAAAGGTAACGACCGTGACCAAGCTAAAGCAGTTGCCGCAGGTGAAGGCGATCTTGCTATCATGAACTCTTATTATTGGGCGCTGATGAACCGTTCATCTGACCCCGAGGTTGCTAAAGTGACCGAAAAAGTAGGCATGATCTTCCCTGAGAAGACTCACCTCAACCTTTCTTATGCTTCCGTACTTAAGGGAGCTACGAATAAGGACAATGCTATTAAGTTCCTTGAATTCCTATCCTCCGAAAAGACTCAAGAGTTTATTGCACAAGAGAACGGTGAGTTTCCATTGAACCCTAAGACTGCTCTTCCTGAGCCACAGAAACCTTGGGGCGAGTTCACCACTCAAGACTTAGACTTCTCAACCTTTGGTAAGGATAAGCCTGAAGCAACCCGCATCTTTGATCAGGTTGGCTGGAAATAAACACCATTCACTGTGATGTGCCGGGTACCTTAAACGGTGCCCGGCACATCTGTTATTGTCTTGAACCTTGTTGAAAGGACAGCTAACTGTGAAAGCCCGTATCGGATGGCTCACCGGAAGTAGCCTCATCGTATGTGTGATGGCGCTGCCGATTCTTGGTGTACTCATGGGGCTTTTCTCACCTGTTAACGATACTTGGCGGCATATTCAACAGTATCTACTTGCTGATTACCTGGTCGAAACTGCTCTTTTAACTATCAGCAGTGTTTTATGTGGGATTATTCTGGCTAGTACTTTGGCGTGGTTTGTGACAGCCTACCAATTCCCAGGGCGTAAGTTCTTATCGGTAGCATTGGTGATGCCGTTAGCTATCCCGCCTTATATTGGAGGGTACACTTATGTATCACTGACGGGGTACACCGGTCCGATACATATCTTCTTCCGAGAACATTTAGGATGGACCCCTCCACCGGGCTTTTTGGATATCCAAAATATCTATGGCGCAATTTTTGTTTTTACACTTTTTCTGTACCCATACATTTATTTGGTGGTCAGAAGTTTTCTTGACCGTCAAGCCGGTCAGCTACTCGAAGCATCTCGTATGTTGGGTGCTTCAAGAACGTACACGTATTTTCGGGTCATTTTGCCGTTGACTCGTAACGCTGTTGTTGCCGGCGCGACGCTGATGGCGTTTGAAGTGCTGAGCGATTATGGTGTGGTGTCTCATTTTGGGTTGAATGTTTTTACGACCGCAATTTTAAAGGCTTGGCTTGGTTTTAATGATGTTGCTCCGGGTCTTAAACTTGCTGCTATTCTTCTGATTGTGGTGACCTCTGTGAGCATGGGGGAGAAGGCTCTTCGTGGGCGGCGTTCTTATGCGTATGCTTCTGCTCAGGTCACACCTATTCAGGCTGTTGCTCTTGACCGGTGGCGTAAAATTGTTGTTCCTACACTGTGCTGGGGAACTTTTATTGTTGCCTTAGTGATTCCCGTCGGACAGATAGTGTATTGGGCTGTTTTATCGTGGGATAATATCGTCGTAGCGGAATTGTCGAAGCTTTTAGCACCACCTTGAGTGTTGCTTTTGTGGGTGCACTGCTGACCACCTTATGCGCGGTGATTGTGGCTGAACATCAACGTATATCGCCTACACGGTTTTCAAAGTTGATGGCTCGCATTACTGTCGTTGGGTATTCTATTCCCTCAACGGTTATCGCCTTATCTGTTTTGTCTCTCATTTTTTGGGTCGCAAATGCGTGGGGACTTCCTCTGACGTTAAGCCCAGCAATGATTGTGTTAGCTTATCTGATTCGCTATCTTGCGGTGTCGATGCAACCGATAGAATCTGGTTTTAAACGCATTGGTACACGTTTTACTGAAGCGTCTCGATGTTTGGGGCACGGACCAACCAAAACATTGGTTCGTGTTGATCTTCCGATGATGAAAACTGCTTTATATGGTGCTTTTCTTTTAGCATTTATTGACATGGTTAAAGAGCTTCCTATCGTGTTAATTCTTCGACCGTATAATTTTTCGACGCTCTCAACGACGGTGTTTCCATATGCTAATGATGAGCAGATTCCAGAATCAGCGTTGGCGAGTCTTCTCATTGTTGGGTTGGCGTTTATTCCGGTTCTTTTACTGGTGGCAGGTGGATCATCTACGGACAAGAAAGATAAGACTTTACGATGACAACCATCAAACTCACTAATATTGTTTTTTCGTATCCTAGTTCTCATGTCCGTCAGTTAGATGGGTTTTGGTGTAGAGGTTCCTTCTTGTGAGTGTATTGCTCTTTTTGGGTCCTAGTGGTTGTGCGAAAACAACGGTGTTGCGTCTGATTGCAGGACTTGAAAAACCAGATTCTGGGGTTATCAGGATGGAGGGGTAGGGTGCTCTCTGATACGAGGTGTTTTGTGGAGGCTGAGCATCGTAATATTGGCATGATTTTTCAGGATTATGCGTTGTTTCCTCATATGACGGTTGAGAAAAATATTGCTTATGGTTTGATAGGTGTCCCTCGTTCAGAGCGTAAAGAGCGTGTTGATGAGGTGTTGCAGTTAGTTGGTATAGGCGGCTACCAGAATCGTTATCCTTATCAGTTATCTGGCGGGCAGCAGCAACGTGTTGCTGTGGCCAGGGCATTAGCGCCGAAACCTGAGGTGCTTTTGTTGGATGAGCCGTTTTCTCATCTAGATACTCATTTGAGGCAGAACGTGAGAGAAGAGATTAAATTGCTTTTGCAGGCTGCGAAAGTGACTTCGGTGTTGGTAACTCATGATTATGACGATGCTGAAACTTTAGCTGACAATATTGTTCAGATGAAAACAGTACGATAGCTTTTAGTCGTTGGGGTATTGCTGATGCGCTGTGGGTGAGTATACGTCGTATACCTTCTGCTTTCCCACGTAGTATTTAGTAAAACACTGAAAATTTTATAACTTATGTTAGGCTTTCCTAAGTTCTGTAAAATGAGTTGAGAAGAGCCTCAATGCTTTCTGTTTTAGACTTTTTAGTCCATGAAAACATGGTGATTTTAGCCTTTGCTGTGCTTGTTCCCCTTGTTGTCTTATTACGCCGTTCTATCCGCGCTCACGCTGTTCTGTATTACCTGGTAATTACAGTGTTCACGTTTATTGTTTCTGGTTTGTGGATTCATTGGTCACTAACCGATAGCTACCCCGTAGATGAGTGGTGGTGGCCTTTTATGAATCAGATGAAGCGTGGCTCGGTTGGCTTCGTGTTCTTCACTATCGTGATGTTCCAGGGTGTTATTAAGCCGTGGAATAAAGTTACGAGAGAGCTATACGCGATTCGTGGAGAAATTTCCATTTTTGCGTGTATTACGTCGTTCTGCCATCTTCTACTCTACGGTTTGAGCTGGATCATTGATCACGGCGATGCCGAAGTTCCGTATGACATTCTCTTCTGGACATCACTCCTCCTGCTTATTGTTGGTATTCCACTATTCATCACTTCTTTCAAGAAGATTCGTTTTTCAATGAAGGCTGCTAACTGGCAGAAGCTCCATAAGGCATCGTATTTCTTCTACTTCTTGTTGTACGCAAATGTGATTTTTGTGTTTATTCGACGATTCCTTGTGTTCTCTGACCGGTTGTATGAGCCGGAAAACTTGCCGTGGCTGATTGACACGTATGTTTCTCTCGTCATTTACACTGCCCTCTTTGTGACATATACGGTGCTACGTATTCGTACGGATAGAAATAAGCGTGAGCGCGCTCGTGTACGTGAGCTTAAACGTAAAGCACACGAAGAAGGCCGCGTGCTTGAAGCTATTAGCTAGGGTGTTCGTATCATCTTAGAAGAGTTTTCTCTACCATATCGATGGTGGGCTGGGCTTTGATCAGAATTGGTCAAAGCCCCAATTTTTGTTTGGCGTCAACTTGTTATCACTAAAGAGCGTTCCTGCTTCTGTTGTTTTTGCCTGCGTAATCTTATGTATTTTTATGATGTAGTTCTGTTCTAAATCTTTCATATTACAGTTTTCTTTGTATCCTTGTAATGAAGAGAGCTTTCTGTTTGATAGTCATTTGAGGAGTAGAAATATGCTTTTACAGGAGCTAAAGAGTATGTGCAGGGAAGTTGTGGATCCTCATACTCGTTCTTTGGTGAGAGAGATTATTCAATGTTACGAGATTGAGGCTTATACTGCAGGTTTAGAGTTACTGCGGGTAGCAATCCTGACCGATATTATGAATAAACAGTTAGTACTCTGGAGAGTAGAACAGTCTCGCGATGACAAAAAGATGCCTTATGAAAATCTTTTATATCAGTATTTAAGCAAAAAAGAAGAAGAGGATCCAAATAAAAAAGGAAAAGAGAACGTTACAGACCCATTGTCTAATGAAAAAGATCTTATTATGGGTAAATCTAAAAGTGTCGTTGATTATCCTTTTAGTAAATCATCAATTATAGATTTTAAACCTACTTTCACATACCCCAGTATATTTTCTAAAGTATGTGAAAGTGGGTGTAAAAATAAAATACAAAAGATTCTTAAAAATATTGAAATACACTTAAATAGTGATGATTCTATAAAATGTATCTTTGTAAAATTATTATCAGATAGTGTAAAAATATTATTTTCTTATAATTTGCTTGAAGAAGATTTTCGAAAAAGTATTGTGAAGTCTGTTGATGGTAAAGATTGGCCGGGGGCTGAGGTGTTTGGTCAAGAACTTGAATCGCTATTGAATAAATCTCCTGATTGTAGGTATTGTTACCAAAAAGACATAGTTTATTATGTGGTTTCTTCCAGTGCCTCTGGATCTCTTGTTAGACATGATCTTACTAATGATTTTAAATCAAATCAAGAACAAACTAAGAAAAATATTTTTATCCGGTCGACAGAAATCATTAAATATTTAAAAAGCAAAGGATACGAGAAAATGTATCTACAGGAATTTGAAC
Source organism: Rothia sp. P7208 (assembly GCF_048512915.1). Taxonomy (NCBI): domain Bacteria; kingdom Bacillati; phylum Actinomycetota; class Actinomycetes; order Micrococcales; family Micrococcaceae; genus Rothia; species Rothia sp. P7208. The sequence goes on along the minus strand of NZ_JBLXXW010000001.1, from coordinate 100,964 downwards.
GCGCTGTTTCAGGCTGGATAAATGTTTCGGACCCAGAAAAAGGTTGTATAGATGGGTATTTTCATGATGAGAAAGTGTTGGATCATATATCAAATATCTATGGTCCTTCTTTGTTGATCGAAAAGTGCAATAAAGTATTGGAGAGTACATCTAAGGAGTCTAAAAAAGAGAGAATTAGGAAAAGTTTAGATTATCTGGAGCAAAAATATTATAATTCGCCTAAAGAAGACATTTAATTATTTTATAAATTTTATATGTGTTTTAGATAGGAGTAAGTTTTGAAAGACTTAGAATCTATAATTTATGGAACTCATAATGAGGAAACTCGAAAATTGGTGCGTGAAGTTGTTGAGTGTTATCAGGTTGGTGCTTATCGAGCTAGCTTGGTTTCTCTGTGGGTTGCAGTGATACTTGATATAAAAAATAAGCTTAATGAGTTAAAATTTCAAGAAAGTTCGAAGAGTGAACCTGGAAATCCTCCTGATAAAGAGGACAAACTTGTTGAACTAGCTCTCGAAAATAAAATAATCTCAAAATATGAATGTGCTGAATTGCAGCGAATCAAGAATGATAGAAATTTTTGTGCTCATCTTGGAATTACTGATGAATATAGTGCGTCGTTATTTGTTCCGGAGCAGGAAAAAGTTCGAGCTCATTTGGTCGCCGCAGATCGCATATTGTTCTCTCAGCCCCCTCTAAGTGGGCGTATTGTTTTGTATAGTTTTGGTAAACAGCTAGACTCAGGTGGGCTTGATAAATACTCTGATAGGGAATTTTATAGCGAGTATTTTGAGGGTAAACCTGATTCACTTAAATATCAGATAATTAGGAAGCTGTGTCAAAAAATTATCGACACTTCTCCAGAGGAAACATCTTCTAATGGTATGCACAAAAAGCTTAAATTCTGTATAACGGAGGAAGGTGAAATAAGTCAAGAAAAATTATGGGAGCACCTTTTTTCCGATGAAGATAATTCGCTAAATGCGCTTAGTAATACTAACTTGTTAGATTTTGTTAGTTTATTCAGTGGGTGTAAATCATTGTGGAAGACTTTAGATTATAATGATAAAGGTCTGCTCGTTAATCGTATCTCTTCCGTAATAAGAGAGCGCTTTAGAGATCCTTTGAATAATTCTTCTAATGTTGATTGTCGTTATTTTTTTGATTGTCTTTATTTAGAAAGTGTTGAAGAGGAAAATTCTCTTTTGAGTGTTGTCAAAAGATATCTAGAAGAGTGTGAAAATGTACGCCAAGATATTAAAAAATATGTTATCGATAATGACAAAAAGTGTATTAGTGATAACTTGGTGATATTTATGTTCAAGATTTTTGATGAAGAAGCTTCTACAGATAATCTAGATTTAGATAGTATGATTCGATTTATTCAAGGGATCGTGGGTATGGAGAAAGTCTCTGACTGTATCAAACATGATGCTTTATCTAGATTATTGAAATCTTTTAAAGATGTTAATAATTACGATGATGCTGGGATAATATGGAAGTCCTTGGAAGAGTTTGGTAATCGTTTTAAGGTAGAAGATGTTAAAAAGCTTGAAGAAGCAGTTAAAAGAGAAGAAGATACTCACGGAAACCAGATACTTGGAACCCGCCAATCGTGTACATCAGCTCGAAAAATCTACAATTCAGGGGAGAAAACAGCTGAATGGTGTGAAGCATGGCTGTCATTTACGAAAACTGCTTCTGAAGATTGTAAACAGGACGGCATTTATTTTGTGAATAGTGGCCGTGCTGAAGAATTTGAGAAATTCAACGAAGCTATTAAAGCTGACCTGTGAAATCCTGCTAGAAAACGTAGAAGAGGCGGGGGGGGGGATAGTGTCTAAAGGCTAGGCAATAAAATAGAAAACTTCTAGTGTGGAGATACTATGTGGGGGCTTTGACCGAACTGGTCGAAGCCCCCACATGCGTTATAACGTACTGTTTTGGAATCTATGGGATAATGGGGCGAACACAGATTAACGAATGACAGGAGACAGTCATGTCCGCTGCACCCGCATGCCCAGAGTGCACCGAAGAATATAGCTACGAGCAAGGCACCCTATGGGTCTGCCCCATGTGTGGACACGAGTGGTCTGCCGAAGAAAGCACCGAAGATACCGCCGAACAGGCTGCTAAAATTCTTGACGCTGTTGGTAACGAACTTTCAGATGGTGACGCTGTGACCATTGTTAAAGGTCTCAAAGTCAAAGGTGGTGCCGATATTAAAAGCGGCACGAAAGTCAAGAGTATCCGTCTTCTTGAAAGCCCTGTGAACGGTCACGATATTGAGGCAAAAGTTCCAGGCGCAGGGCAGATGTACCTCAAATCTCAGTTCGTCAAAAAATCAAACTAGAATTTTTCTAGAACTCCGATAAAAATGACGGTAGTGAAGCAACCCCACAATAAAAAGGGGCGCTTTACTACCGTCATCTTTATATCTTCAGTGTTTAAGGAATGCAGTTTTCCTGAAAACGGCGATAGAGAGCAACCCCTAGCCATGGTGTCAGAAGAGCCAATATAAAAACGATTCCCATCGTATTAAAGATGCTCACTGTCGTATGAGCTTCAGTCTGCTGTGCAACAAAACCCTCGTTGAGAGCTTGCACGATAGAATAATCTACTGTCTGGGTAGTTACTTCAGCTGCCTGAGATGGTGTCAAAAATGTTGCGAACAATGTTAGGAAAAGAACAATAATCCCTAACGTCCTTTTCTGAGCGTTCATCATATTCCCCTAAAAATATGGATGAGTATTCTGTTATATTCCCTACCCTCTAGGATAAAAGAAAAGCTCCGGAAACGGAATACTCATGCTCAAATGAGGTGCGTAGAGTTACTTCTTGACGGTAGCTCATGAACGGTATAATAAGCGGTGCTAAAGAAGATTTAATCGACAGAAAAACACTATGCTTGCTCAATTCATGACCATCTTTATGGCATTTTTTGCCATCATGAACCCACTGTCAAATTTGCCAGTGTTCATTAGCCTCGTTCAAGGAGACGACACTAAAACACGTAATTCGGTGGCGGCCCGTTCACTACTTTTTGCTTTCTCTATTGTCGTGGTGTTTTCACTTTCTGGAAAACTCATCTTTGAAGAATTCGGTATCGGGTTGCCCGCTCTACGGATTGTTGGAGGCATACTCGTCTTCCTGATCGGCTACCATATGCTACAAGGGAACCATTCTTCTTTTGCTCACCCAAGCCAATCTGATCAGGAAGCGAGCAAAGAGCAGCTACTATCTGTTGCAATATCGCCCCTTGGTATGCCGCTACTTGCTGGACCTGGAACTATTGCCACTGCAATGAACTATTCTGCTCAAGGCAATTCATCCGATATCCCCATCACCTTGGCTGCTTTTGGGGTCTTGTGCGTGGTGACGTATCTTTGCTTCCGCTACGGTAGCGGTATCGTAAAATTTTTAGGTCAAAATGGCCTGAATATTATGACCCGTTTAATGGGTCTCCTACTAGGCGTTATCGGAATGCAGATGCTCATTGCTGGCATGCTTGGCGCTTTCCCAGGGCTTGCACACTAACCTTAAGACTTTCTTTTAACACACTTCTCTGGGGCGGTAACCTTCTTTACAAGGTTGCCGCCCCAGAGCCTTTACCCCTATGACAGGGCAGTGCTTGGACACTTTTAGGGCACTCGATATGTCCACTCGTGCGTACCGTATTTTTCATCAACAAGTTTTTGCGCCTGTTCGAGTTCTTGGGGAGTTAGCTCACTTACCGTAGCGCCATAACGAGCTGAAAAGACTGCCTTCATCGTCTGAATGATTTCTTCACGAGTAGCGCCTGTCTGCCGGCGTAGTGGGTCTACACGTTTCTTTGCCGAACGTACACCCTTATCAGAGATTTTTGCTTTACCGATACGCAAGACCTCAAGCATTTTATCGGCGTCAATATCGTAGCTCATCGTGACATGGTGAAGAACGATACCGTAGCTTCGTTTCTGGGCTGCTCCACCAATCTTTCCGGCATCAGAGGTGATGTCATTAATAGGCTGATACCAAGCGTTTACGCCATGCTCCGCTAACGCCTGAAGCACCCACTGATCAAGAAACTCATACGACTCTTCATATGAAAGACCTGCTACAAGAGATTCTGGTGCGTAAATGGAGTAGGTGATGCAGTTTCCACCTTCCATAAACATGGCACCGCCACCGGTTGCACGACGTACTACCTGCACATGATGTTCTTTGATGCCTTCGGGGTGCAACTCATTCTGATATGACTGAAATGCACCAATGACGGTTGCGCAATCATCCCAATGCCAAAAACGTAGGGTCGGTTTGCGTCGCCCTTGTCGAACTTCTTCGAGAAGATACTCGTCTAAAGCAACGTTAAGCGGAGTGGGAAGAACACCTGGGTCAATTATTTCCCATTCAAAGTCAGAAAAAATCTTTGCTTCTGCTAAAGCTCGACGCACCGCAAAGGCAATGTCCTGACAGCTCACCCCATGCATCTGAGTCGTTGGGTGTGACTCAAGCGCTTTTTCAAGACGTCGAACAATATCTTCAACGCCTGCCCGTACAGGCATTCCTACAAGAGCAGGGGAGAGAGCAAGGAACGCTTCATCTGGTTCAACAAAGAAATCTCCTGATATTTGTGCTTCAGTTACTTCTGCACCGTCAGCGCAAAGGTCTGCAACGACGAGTTTTCCACCAGGTACTTTATGTTCATAGTGATAAGTTTTGCTCATACTTCTAGCTTAGAGAGCTTTGACTCTCTTAGGTAGACCTAAGTTAATTTAAGACGTACTCCTCTAGATAAGCTGTACAACTCTTATAGTCTTCTGGCAAGAAGAACAACATCCGTTAGAGGTACACCTCTTCAGAAAAATATGACGCTTTGAGAGATACTTTCGCCATTTTCCTTGCTGTTTCTCAGGCAAGTGATAAAGAATAGAGTCATGGCAGAAACAAAACTAAAAGGTAATACCGTCCACACCGTTGGTGAACTTCCCGCAGCTGGTGCACACGCGCCAGCATTCTCTGTTGTTGGTGCAGATCTTTCTGAGGTAACCAACGCAGACTTTGAAGGTAAGAACATCGTTCTGAATATTTTCCCTTCCGTTGATACTGGCGTATGCGCTCAGTCTGTACGCACATTCAACAAAGAAGTTGCGTCCTTAGAAAACACCGTTGTTGTGTGTGTTTCTAAGGACCTCCCTTTCGCACTAGGTCGCTTCTGCGGCGCTGAAGGTATCGAGAACGTTGTCACTGCTTCAGACTTCCGCTCCACCTTCGGGCAAGATTACGGTGTTCTTCTTGAAGACGGACCACTAGCTGGCTTACTCGCTCGTTCTGTTGTCGTATTAGACGCGCAGGGCGTGGTCTTGCACTCTCAGCTTGTGGAAGAAATCCACGACGAACCTAACTATGAAGCAGCGCTTGCTGTCCTCAAAGCATAAGAATAAATCACCTCGTTTTTAACACGTATGGGGTGGTTGTACAGATGCTCTGTACAACCACCCCATGGTGTTTAACCTCTTAGTTCTTGAACCTTTAGACGAAAACAATGTTTGCGAGCAAGACGCATACGACCGTTCCGCTGACGAGAGAAGCCACCATGTGTTGAGTGCTCAGATGCACCACGATTGTGACAACAGCACCTAAAAGATAGGGGATAACGTTCTCAGGAGAAGAATAATCAAGATGATAAAGCGCATAAATTGCTAAAAGAATCATTGCACCTGAGGGAATCCAACGGCTTAAGTTTTCAATCAGGGGAGAATCTTCTAACGCATTTTTAACGGCAAAAGGAACTGCTCGTAGAACAAAAGTGACGGCGCTGGCAACTGCTACAGCAAGAAGCATATATTCGACGTTAGGCATGATGTTGAGCCTTCTTCTCTGCAAATTCGAGAGCAAAATATCGCAAAATTAGTAAGAAAACATACAACAAAAGAGCAACTGTGAGCATGGACTGTGGGAAAAACACCATCGCAACCACCCCAGAGAATACTGCTAGCACGGCACAGATATTATCGTGTGTAGCCCGATAAGAATCTAACGCCAAAATAATAAAGAGCGCCGTCATCACAAAATCAACACCTTTAATGTGGGAGAGGAAACTCGCCCCGATAACAGCACCCATAGCGCTGCCTGCCGTCCAACACACATGAAGCATTGCTTGCATCCATAAAATGCTAGATGAACGTAGTTTTGTCGCATCTTTTCCTGCTGTCAGTGCAAAGATTTCGTCGGTGAGAGCATAGATAGAGTATGTTTTTGCAAGTTTTCCTTTGACCTGATGCAGCGGAAAAGATAGACCATAGATAAGATGTCGTGCGTTGACGAGAAAAGTGTTGGCTGCAATAGAAAGTAGTGGTGTGTGCGAGGCAATCATTCCTACTAACAAGAATTCAACAGAACCTGCAAACACAAAGAAAGAAATAACGGGAGCAAGCCACCATGGAAGATGTAAAGAGGTGAGGAGGATTCCTAGCCCCATACCCATAAAGACAAAACCACCCCATATAACGCCGGTGAGCCTAAACGCTTCATGAAATCCGCTTTCGTGAGGGAATGTTTGCTGATACGTTCCATGGATTGGTGGGGCGTCATCCTTCGGTGTTTGAGATGGCGTTGTGCTATCGGACATATAGATATCTTAGAAAAGTTCTCACGAAACTGGAATAGAATACGACAAGCTAATGTTGTATTCGTTAGGACATTCTAAACTATATATCTTTCCCAGTGAGGGGATAAAAATGAGTGAACAAGAAAATACTAAAACTGATATTCCTACTCGTGAGATGGACCCAAACTATCGTAGTGTGCAGGTTGAACGCTTAGGGGTTTCTCACTACCGTGCAATCAATGCGCAGGGTGCAACACTTGAGTTCGGACGAGGGGAGGGGCTACTTAGCCCCGTGGACTTGCTATTAGCTGCTATTGCCGGATGTGCGTCCATTGATGTTGATGTGGTGACTTCTCGACACACCGAACCAGAGGTTTTTAAAGTTACTCCTTCTGCTGTGCGTATTGAAGAGAATGGTGCGGTTCGTCTTGGCGATGTTCAGGTAGCTTTTGACCTTGCTTTTCCCGAAGACCAAGGTGGTAAGAAAGCTGCTTCCTTGGTTGAACGACTTTTGCAGTTATCTCATGAGAAAGATTGTACGGTGTCTCGTACCATTGAACATGAGACTTCGGTGAAATTTCTGCGCACAGATACTCAATTATAAGTGGTGTCTTAGCCTTTAGCGGTTGGGTGAAGAACCGGCAATGTGTACACATTGCCGGTTCTTTTTTGTGGTGTGTGAAAGCTTTTTTATGGTTTTCTATGGGTTTCGTGCTGAGGATTACGCAAATATACCCCTGTTTTTAAAGACCATAACTGGTAATCTGAAAAATAACTTAAGGTACATAAGATTTTCTTATGTACCTTTGATGTACATTTCCCCTCACAACGTTAAAGGCAAAACTATGTCCGAAACCAAACACGAGTTGCCCACCTCAGAAAAACAACTCAAACGTGGCCTACAAAGCCGCCACATGCAAATGATCGCCATCGGCGGCGCTATCGGAACCGGACTATTCGTAGCCTCCGGCGAAACCATCGCCACCGCAGGCCCCGGCGGCGCTATCGTCGCCTACTCACTTATCGGACTCATGGTATTGCTCCTCATGCAATCTCTCGGCGAAATGTCCGCACACCTACCAGTACCAGGCTCTTTCCAAACCTACGCCGCACGCTTCGTCTCACCATCTTTCGGCTTCGCAATGGGATGGAACTACTGGTTCAACTGGGCCATCACCGTCGCAGCAGAACTCGTCGCAGCCGGTATCGTCATGAACTTCTGGCTACCAGGAGTACCAGGATGGGTCTGGGCAGCAACCTTCCTCATCCTACTAACCGCCCTTAACGCACTCTCCTCCCGAGCTTACGGAGAAGGGGAATTCTGGTTAGCAACCATCAAAGTCATTACCGTCATCGTCTTCCTCATTGCCGGCGTTGCCATGATTTTCGGAATTATCGGAGGGACCTCCCCAGGATTCCATAACTGGACAAACGGAGAAGCACCCTTCGTCGGCGGATGGCTCTCCATCATCTCCATCTTCATGGTCGCAGGATTCTCCTTCCAAGGCACCGAGATGGTTGGCGTCGCAGCAGGAGAAGCAGAGAACCCCAGCCGAGACGTTCCCAAAGCCATTAAATCTGTTTTTTGGCGTATCATGCTGTTCTACATCGGCGCGATTATCGTCATCGGATTCCTCATCTCCTACACCGACCCAAACCTCCTACGTACTGACGCAACAGACATCGCATACTCACCATTCACCCTCGTCTTCGAACGTACCGGCATTGCCTTTGCTGCAGGACTCATGAACGCTGTAATCCTCACCGCTGTTCTCTCCGCCGGCAATTCAGGACTCTACGTCTCCTCACGCATGCTCTACGCACTTGCCATCGAGAAAAAAGCCCCTCAAATCTTCGCAAAGGTCAACAGCCGCGGCGTACCAATGCCCGCTCTGCTAGCCACCGCCGCCGTTGGAATCTTCGGTTTTCTCACCGCTATTATCGGTGAAGGCTCCGCCTACACCTGGCTTATTAACATCTCAGGCCTCTCCGGATTCATTTGCTGGGTCGGTATTGCTATCAGCCACTACCGTTTCCGCCGTGCCTACATTGCACAAGGAAAAGACCTCGCCGACCTTCCCTACACCGCCCCGCTGTTCCCGCTAGGTCCTATCGTCGCTTTCGTCATGTGCGTTATCGTTATCCTCGGACAAAACTACCAAGCAGTATTTAACGGACAGCTCCTTGAAGTAACCAGCGCATATATCGGTTTGCCAATCTTTATTGCCGTCTGGCTCATCCACAAAATGGTCACTAAATCTACCATGATTCCGCTAGAAGATGTCGACGTATCCGGCCTACGCGTAGACAAAAGAAAACACTAATACCCTCTAAAATAGAGAAAAGTCCTGGACAGCATTTGCTGACCAGGACTTTTCTATTATCTCAAACTAGCTCTCTGAAGATGCTGTTGTGATAGAACCCGTACGCGGGTGGAACTTCTCAATAAAAGACTTATAACCAGCTTCTGCAAGAGTAGAACCTGCACCGTCATAAAGATTCACCACAGTATCAGCCCCCAACTCTTTAAGCTCTTTAATCTCATCAGCATATTGAGACACCGCCACAAAAGCACAATGAGAGTGAGCCTCAATCGCATGACGCATCGCATCAACGTTCGTACCATGAACCGGCATCGCAAGAATCACAAGATGTACCTGTGGGTTATCCGTAACGCGTTCCCAAAACTTCTCATCGGTTGCATCAGCCTCAATCACGTTATAGCCCTGCTCTGCAAGGGCACTCACTCGAGGCTCCGATGTATCAACCCCAGCAACTGGCAATTGATAGTTCTGAACTAAATCATCGTAGGTCGCACGACCAATCTTGCCCATACCAAAAATAACAGCTTGAACATCACCCAACTCAACGGGGCGCTCTTCAGGATGGCGTCGATGAACAGGCACCGGCGGAACCAATGCCGCAAGACGAGACGGCAACGAAGAACCACGCATATTTAATATAGTTCCGAGAACAAAACTCAACGATACTGCTAACGAGAAAGTGACGGTCCAGGAAGAATCAAGCAAACCAGCACTAGTGCTCATCGCAATCACAATAATGCAGAACTCACTAAAATTAGTCAGCGTCAACGACGTCAACACCGAAGTACGAGGAGAAAGACCCGCCCACCGCAAAATTGCTGTATATGCCACGGTGTTGATAGGGAGCAAGAATAACAGCAAGAACGCAAATAATGACTGGCTCAACGACGGTACACCGGCAAGTCCGGTGGAGACAAAGAAACCAACAAGCATGAGCTCTTTCAACGAGAACAGAATACGTGAAAGCTCATTAGACTTCGGGTGAGAGGCAACCAGCATACCCATCACAAGAGCACCTAAATCACCTTTGACACCAACCATGTCAAAAAGCCAATAACCTGGAACAAAAGCAAGAACAATGCCATACAGAACGAGCAACTCACCATGCCCCATCTGCGCAAGACCTTTTTTGAAAAGCCACGAAGCAGGAACTAAGAAAACTAGTCCTAAAGCCCACCACGTCGGTGAATGCTCACCAGAAACAGCCACAAATAATACTGCAAAAAGATCCTGAACAACGAGGATACCTAATGCCGTGCGCCCATATAAAGAACGCGTTTCAGAACGTTCTTCAAGAGTCTTTGCAACAAGGACTGTAGAGCTAAAAGAGAGCGCAAAACCTAAAATAGCTGCTTGCTCTAGAGGGATTACTTCATGAACACCTAACCCTAGAGCGGTCAGAAAAAGAATAAAAGATGCCCCACACACCGTGGTAATGACAAGATGAACAGCGCTAGTGAGCCAAACTTCAGTTCTAAAAAGTAAACGAGGGTCTAGCTTCAAACCAATCGTGAAGAGCATGAGAGTCACACCCAGATCACCAAGTTTCGAGATGGCCTCTACTGGTTCGTACCCTAGAATGTTCAGAATAATTCCGCTCAATAAAAAACCGAGCATCGGGGGAAGTCTTAGGAATTTAGCTCCTACTCCACAAAGGACAGGAAGAACAAGGTAGGGAACAAAATCGCTCATGGGCGGCTCCTTATATTAGGGGTTAGAGTGCATATTGAATAGGTAATTTTCCGTCCTCAACTGCGCTGTGCAAACGGTGAAAATCTTGGGTGCAAATCTGTGCATAGGAATGGGCGAAACGCCCCATATGCACATCAAATATTTTATCGGCCTCACAATATACCGCGATATCGTCAATATGGCGTGACTGCGCATGTGCTCGCGCCAGAAGCGATGCGCACACCTTCGCTGTCTGTTTAAGACCTTCAGCGTCTAATGCAGAAATATTGATAGAGCCCTTCATATCTCTGAACTGACGCACATAATAATCGGTGGTTGTTCCTTGTCGAGTCGGAACATCAGTAATCCACCCGAGGAACGCATCTGACTGTGATTGCATTACTCGCTGTCCGGCGACAACACGGAAGCCATTACCCATAGGGCGGTCAGGAAAGCCTAGAGATTCCGAAGTCTGCTCAATTTTTCCGTAAGTGTGCAACACCGTATCTTGTGCTTCTTTCACTTGAATGAAGAGGGGATTACCAAGCTGGTCTTGAAGAAGTGTGATGAAGCAACGTGTTCCAACAGAACCAACACCTACAACGCGAAGAACGTGGTCTTTCATACGGAAGTTTCTGAGCAGATAACGGATATCTGGGCGAGCAGAATAAAGGTACTGTTGCCATAACTCGCGCATGGACTCAAGGCTCATCTCATCGGTGTGTAAGGTGAGTGGTGGCTGATCAACAATGCGGATATTGCCGTGGTCATCTGTGACAGTGAATTTATGAAGCGCCTGCTCTGAATTACGGTTACGTGCTTTGCGCTCAAATTTATTAAAGATTGGTTGATATTCTTCTTTAATCAGTTCTTCAAGATTATCGGTGTTAACACGCTCATAGTATCGGTCTAATGCGCTTTGCTGATTCATCCGCAAAATGGTTCGTCGATAATATTTAGAAGTTTTTTCAGCGAGAGTTGTTGCTGTTTGTTCGTTTTCGCCGTTGTCTATAGCTGCTAGGTACACTGATGTTGCTAATCTTTTGAGGTCCCATTCGAAGGGGCCTCGACCTGCTTCATCAAAATCGTTGAGGTCAAAGAGCAAATTACGTTCGGGAGAAGCGAAATACCCGAAATTTCCAATATGTGCGTCTCCACAGATTAAGGGGAAAACCCCCGAATTGGGGCGGGTTGCCAAATCTGCCGCCATAGGTCCTGCCGTGCCACGATAATACGCAAAAGGAGACTCCGACATACGTCCAATGCGTACCGGAACAAGCTCTGGTAAACGGGACTTGTTCTGCTCCATAATAATGTCTAGAGGGTCAGTCTCTCTAGCAGGGGGTGCCAACAACGCTTCAACGTCGCTAGTAGAAATCATCTGAACACCTCTAGTCTGTTCTTTTAGCTCGGGATTACGGACAGCTCACATATAAGTATAGTTGCCCTCGGCTCATCTTGGTGTGGTGTCGTAGGTGCTTGCTGTATAGTCTCCGGCGAAGAACAGCATTGAGCTTATATACCAACGGTCTAAGAGGCTGGGGCTTTGATGCGTTCAAATACCCGTTAGAATAAGTGAGGCATAATTCTAAAAGAACGAGAGATGAGATGGCAAAGCTATATTTTCGCTACGGTGCAATGAACTCTGGAAAATCTACTGCACTATTGCAAGCTGCCTATAACTACGAAGAACGAGGACAGAAAGTTCTCCTAGCCAAACCACAAGTTGATACTAAAGGCGACCAAAAAATTCTCTCTCGTTTAGGTGTTAGCCGTGAAGTAGATTTTCTTATCGGAATGGAAGCAAACGTACGAGAACTCTTTACACAAACATGTTTAAAAACAGCAGATAACGGAGTGTCGCTTCCTATCTCTTGTCTCTTAGTAGACGAAGCGCAATTTCTGACCAGCACACAAGTTGACGATTTAATGCGGATTGCTGTGCTCGATGATATTCCGGTCATGTGCTACGGAATCCGTACAGATTTTCAAACAAAAGCATTTTCTGGCTCAGCACGATTATTAGAGATAGCGCATACTCTTGAAGAGCTTAAGACTATTTGTCGTTGCGGACGCAAAGCACTCTTCAACGGCCGTACCGTTGATGGAAAGTTTATTTTTTCTGGATCTCAAGTCGCTATTGATGGTGTGCACGTCGGGTATGAATCCTTATGTGCAAAATGCTATTTAGAAGAATCCCAGAACGTTTTATTGCCAGAATAAAGAAGAAACCGTTGCTACCTCGCATATATGGTGGTAGCAACGGTTTCTTGTATCAACAAAGAGCTTTTACATCAGGGTCTCAAGAACCTGATTGAACGTCGTCGAAGGACGCATGATAGTCTCTGCCTGCGACGAACGTGGACGATAATACCCACCTAGCTCAACAGAATGACCTTGTACTTGGAGAAGTTCCTCAACAATGGTGTCTTCATGCTGTTCTAGTTGTTGAGCAACAGGGGCAAAAATTTCTGCCAACTGTGTATCTTGCTGTTGCTGGGCAAGTTCTTGAGCCCAGAACAACGCCAGATAGAAGTGAGAACCACGGTTATCAAGTTCTCCTACACGACGTGATGGAGACTTATTCTCGGTCAGGAACGTTCCTGTTGCACGATCCAAAGTATCGGCAAGCACCTGAGCTTGAGCGTTACCGGTTGTTTTTGCCAGGTGTTCTAAAGATGCTGCCAACGCCAAGAACTCACCGAGAGAATCCCACCGTAGATGGTTCTCTTCTATGACCTGCTGAACATGCTTGGGAGCGGAACCACCGGCACCTGTCTCAAAGAGCCCACCGCCATTAATGAGTGGGACAATGGAGAGCATTTTTGCGCTGGTACCTAGCTCAAGGATAGGGAAGAGGTCCGTTAAATAGTCACGTAGAACGTTTCCTGTGACGGATATGGTGTCTTTCCCTTGACGAATACGATCCAGAGAAAATTGTGTTGCCTCTTGAGGAGACAGAATGTGAATCTCAAGACCTTCAGTATCGTGCTCTTTGAGATAGTGACGTACTTTTTGGGCTAGTGCACGGTCATGGGAGCGAGAATCGTCGAGCCAGAATACTGCAGGGGTCTGAGAACCACGTGCACGAGTAACCGCTAACTTGACCCAGTCTTGAACAGGGATGTCTTTGGTTTGGCATCCGCGCCAAATATCACCAGCATGAACATGATGTTCCATGAGCGTTTCGCCCGCAGAATTGACGATACGCACAGTACCCTCTGACCCAATTTCAAAGGTTTTATCGTGCGAACCGTATTCTTCGGCTTTTTGCGCCATGAGCCCAACGTTAGGTACGGTTCCCATAGTTGTGGGGTCAAGTGCGCCGTTTTTCTTGCAATCATCGATAACGACTTGATATACACCCGCGTAAGAAGAATCTGGTAGAACAGCAAGAGTGTCTTGCTCTTCTCCTCGGGCGTTCCACATGTGCCCAGATGAACGAATCATCGCAGGCATTGAAGCGTCAACAATAACGTCTGAAGGAACATGCAGGTTGGTAATTCCTCGATCAGAATTGACCATCGCTAGGTCGGGGCCTTCAGCCAATCGGCGAGTAATCATACGCATGATGTCTTCGCGGGTTTGTTCAGGTAATTGTCCGACACCGTCAAAAATAGCGCCTAAGCCATTATTTCCGTTGAGTCCAAGGCCTTTGAGTTCTTCTCCATACTTTTCAAAAAGTTCAGCAAAGAATGCTCGAACAACGTATCCGAAAATAATGGGGTCAGAGACCTTCATCATCGTCGCTTTGAGATGTACAGAGAAAAGAACATGATCTTTTTGAGCTTGTTCAATACTTTCTGCAAGGAACTTTCGAAGTGCTGTGACGTCCATGTACGTTCCATCGATAATTTCTCCTGCACGCACAGGAAGAGATTCTTTGAGAACAGTCACTTGACCTTCAGTATCGACGTGTTCGATACGCAGTGTGTCTTCTGCTTCCATAACGATAGACTGCTCATGGTCTCGGAAATCTCCAGCGCTCATTGTGGCAACTGAAGTTGCTGAATCTTGAGACCATGCTCCCATACGATGCGGATTTTTTCGTGCATAGTTTTTGACCGATAGTGGTGCACGGCGGTCAGAATTTCCTTCACGGAGAACAGGGTTTACTGCTGATCCTTTGACCTTGTCATACCGTGCTCGTATGTCGGCGTCTTCTGGGGTCTGTACTTCTTCGGGATAATCGGGAATATCGTATCCCTGAGATTGAAGCTCTTGGATAGCTGCTTTGAGCTGAGGCAATGATGCTGAGATATTAGGGAGCTTGATGATATTTGCTTCAGGGGTTTGTGCGAGTTCACCTAACTCGGTGAGCGCATCATCGACGCGCTGCTCTGGGGTGAGCCGTTCTGGGAATTGTGCAAGGATGCGTCCAGACAACGAGATGTCTCGCGTTTCGATGTTGATACCTGCTTGACGAGTATAGGCTTCAACAATGGGCTTGAAGGAGTAGGTCGCTAGAAGCGGTGCTTCGTCGGTGTGGGTGTAGATAATTTTGGACATGGGTTTCGTCTCCCGTGTGTGTTGTATACGGTTGTGCTGTATACAACAATACTCTAATGTGTCCTCTAGCACAGAGAACTAAGCGTGTATATGACTTTATCTCTTGAGAAAAAGCCATATCAGCTACCCAATCGTTACGAGATATGCTAAGACTTATGACTTTTCCTCCACCTATTTACGTGAGTGCCGTCATCTTGATGAACCAGAACGGCGAAGTGTTAACAGTCCGCAAAAACGGAACCACCGGTTTTATGCTCCCTGGAGGAAAACCTGAACCTCACGAGAGCCCGGCACAAACTGCTCGCCGAGAAGTCTTTGAAGAGCTAGGTATCAACTGCGCAGAAGAAGACCTCACCTATTGTGGAACCTTCGAAGCTGAGGCTCTGAACGAACCTGGACGTACCGTAAGAGCAAAAGTTTTTCGATACCTGCCAATTATGTCGAGTGTCCCAGAGTCATCTTTCTTATTGAGAGCAGAAATTGTCCAAGCTCAATGGGTGAACCCTGCAGACACACACTTAGAACATCAAGCACCCCTAAATACCGCTCATATCTTTCCGGCTCTGGTTGCTCAAGAGCTACACTCTGCCATTGAAAAACCGTCTGAGTAAAGAAAACGTTGGCATAATGTGGATGATAAACCACGCTGGCGCACAATAAATCATCAGCATGTAGAGCACCCGAAAAAATGAGCTGACAACATCTGCCATTACCTGAGTATGCATCCACGCGGTTAACATAAAAATTCCTAGCGTCGTACAACAAGACCACGCCATGCCCCACACGAACTCAGAGGTACTTGCTTGCCCCTCCCTCAGACTAAAGAAACGATAAAATCGAGTGACTGCTTGTACTGCAGAACAATGAGTTAAAGGCTGTGCTGGGGTTCGTTGTTCGCTATGCTGTTCTTCTTCATATGCGTTGCCATCAAGTAAAAGCGCTTCAGGAGTATCTTGTTCTAGCGTTTGATGATGTATGAGGTGATGGTCTGTGCGGGAAGAATGATGTTTGCGCATATAGACAGTCTAGGGGATAGGGGCTTTGATAAGACCTTTGCCAAGGGAGGAAACCATGAAAATACTTGTAACATACTTTGGGGCATTCCCCGGAGTTCTTGTCAACCCCACCGAACTAGTCGCACAGAATCTCCAACGACGCTACAAACACCGGTCCTATGGTGAACAGATACAGTGCGTTATTCGTGAGTTACCGGTAAGCTTTGCGAGGAGCTCTCAGCAACTGATACAAATACTCGATGAAGAAAATCCCGACATCATTATCAGCTTAGGGGTTGCTGTTGGTCGTTCTCGTATCAGTATTGAGCACGTGGCTATTAACTATGATGAGGCTCGTATTCCCGATAATGACGGAGACCAGCGCCGACATCAACATATTCGACCTGAAGGCGATACCGCTTATTTCGCAAGACTTCCCGTACCTTCTCTGATTGCTAGAATGCAAGAACTGTCATTGCCTGTTGAAGTATCGTATAGTGCCGGCACATACGTGTGTAACCACGTGATGTACGAACTATTGCACCATTATGCCCATACTCCAGATATTTATGCTGGTTTTATTCATATACCAGCATTGACGGATATAAGCTCTCAAGAATTCAGCGCTTCAGCAGAAACTGGGGGAGTAGAAGGAACAACGACCCTTCCAACCCTTGATAAAACACTGGTGGTAGACACTCTTGAAACGATACTTGATGAGCTGGTGCAATATCAGAAACGCTAAAATCCGTCAGCTGATTCAATGGCGAAAAGATGATCGGCTGTTAGCTGAGCAATAAAATAGAGGGGTGGGGTGAACACACTGTGCGGTGTGTTCACCCCACCCCTCTATAAGGAATATCTTGCCCTTTACTTAGGCTGTACGATTCTTGAGATAGAACTGAATGAGACCTTGAGTTGAAGAATCCTGTTGTGCAAGAACGTCGCTATCTCCACCAACAGCTGGAGCAAGTTGTAACGCAAGTTCTTTACCTAGCTCAACACCCCACTGGTCGAAGGAGTCAATACCCCATACAACGCCTTGAACAAAGGTGATGTGCTCATAGAGAGCGATGAGCTGTCCAAGGACAGAAGGGGTTAGACGTGAAGCCATGATAGAGGTCGTCGGGCGGTTGCCTGTAAAGACGCGGGCAGGAACAATTTCTTCTGCCGTTCCTTCTGCGCGAACCTCTTCTGCCGTTTTACCAAATGCCAGCGCTTTAGTCTGTGCGAAGAAGTTTGCAAGGAACAGTTCGTGAACGTCTTGCTCACCGTCACGGGTTGGGTGAATGGGGTTTGCAAAAGCAATAAAATCTGCGGGGATAATTCGAGTGCCCTGGTGGATGAGCTGGTAGAAGGCGTGTTGCCCATTAGTGCCTGGTTCTCCCCAGAAAACCTCGCCGGTGTTGTAGATAACTGGCTGGCCATCTGCTGTGACACCTTTACCGTTAGATTCCATGGTGAGCTGTTGTAGGTATGCAGGAAAACGGTGCAAGTACTGGTCATAGGGGAGTACTGCGTGGGTTTCTGCTCCCAAGAAGTTAACGTTCCAGATGTTGAGCAATCCCATAAGTGCAGGAACGTTCTGAGATAGTTCAGCGGTGCGGAAATGCTCATCAACAGCATGGAAACCGGCAAGAAATTCTTCAAAGACCTGCGGTCCAAGGACGATGGCAAGACACGTTCCAATAGCAGAATCTACGGAGTAACGTCCTCCCACCCAGCTCCAGAATCCAAAGGCATTTTCGGGATCGATGCCGAAGGCTTCCACCTTGTCGAGAGCGGTGGAAACTGCTACGAAGTGGCGTGCTACGGCTTCGCGGTTTTCTTTTCCATCTAGCGCTCCGGTTGCTGCTAGTTTTTCAAGTAACCATTCACGGCATACGCGTGCGTTGGTGAGCGTCTCGAGTGTTCCAAAAGTTTTGGAAGCGACAATGAACAACGTGGTTTCAGGGTCGAGGTCGCTGACGGTCTCTGCGGCATCGGTGGGGTCAATGTTTGAGATGAAACGTGCTTCTAGACCCTTTTGCGCATAAGACTTGAGGGCCTCATAGACCATGACGGGGCCAAGATCTGAACCGCCAATACCGATGTTGACGATAGTTTTAATAGGTTTCCCTGTGATGCCAACCCATTCTCCAGAGCGTACGCGCTCTGCGAAAGCATAAACTTTAGCGAGAACGTCGTGTACGTCTTGGTCAATGTTCTGTTCATCGACGATGAGTTCTGGTGTTGTTCCTTGTGGGCGACGTAGAGCGGTGTGTAATACGGCGCGGTCTTCGGTGATATTGATGTGCTCGCCTGCAAACATCGCGTCGCGGCGTCGCTCTAGCTGTACTTGCTGGGCTAGTTCTGTAAGCAGTTCGAGAGTCTGTTCGTTGATGAGGTTTTTGGAGAGGTCTACGTGAAGGTCTGCCACCGTGAAGCTGAGTTTCTCTGCTCGTTGTGGGTCTTGTTCAAACCATCCGCGGAGGTTAGGCGTGAGCTCTTGGCAGTGACGCGTGAGGGCTTCCCACGCTGCGGTTTGAGTGGGATTTACGATGTTATTAGTCATAATTCTTATTTTCCTCTCTTGTGGGTGCTCTGCCTAGTTTTCAAGGAAGAAAAACTCATTTAGTGATAGGGGACATAAATTTGACGGGTGCTTCGAGAAAAAATAATGAGCCTACTTAATAAATCATAAGCAATCTGATGATTTAGTGGATATTGTTCAATATTTTCGATATGCTGGACAAGCTAACCCTGTCCATACAGGGTTTTTTATTGACGAAAACATACACAGTTCGTAACCAGAGATATAAGGCAATAACACATATGGCTAAAACTGAAACTTCACTACCTGAGGGGGCTCCAGACTTACGTAAAGCAGATGTAAGTCAGGAAACCCGCGCCAATATGCGCGCCGGAAACCTCTCCGGTAAAGTATTCTGGCCCGCTGCCGTTATTATGGCGGTTTTTATCGGGTTCACCCTCCTCTTTCCTCAAAAAGCTAAAGGAATTTTTAACGCACTACAAAGCGACGTTATTAACTACTTCGGCTGGTACTACGTCGCAATCATTGCGTTCTTCGTGATTTTTGCGCTCTACCTCGGATTCTCCCGTATGGGCGACGTCAAACTCGGAGACGACGATGACGAACCTGAATATTCCTTTACCACCTGGTTTGCATTCCTCTTCGCCGCAGGCATGGGTATCGGCCTCGTATTCTACGGGGCAACAGAACCTCTGATGCACTACGTCACTCCACGTCCTGGCGTGAGCGGTAACGAGCAGCAAGTAGCTCAAGCAGCAATGAGTCAATCCTTCCTGCATTGGGGATTCCACCCTTGGGCTATCTACGTCATCGTAGGTTTGGCTATTGCATACTCTGCACACCGTCTCAAACTACCGCTATCTATCCGCTACTCGCTCAAACCTCTACTCGGAGATCGAGTCAAAGGTGGATGGGGCGACGTCATTGACATCGTTGCACTCGTAGGAACTCTCTTCGGTGTCGCAACCTCTTTAGGTCTCGGCGTCATGCAGATAGCTGCTGGCCTTGGCTACCTCAACATTCCTGCCGATAACGAGCTATGGCTTGTCGGAATCATTGTCGTATTGATGGGTATCACTCTTTTCTCCGTAGTGACTGGACTCGAAAAAGGTATGAAGCTCCTCTCCAACGGAAACCTTCTGCTTGCAGCTATCGTATGTATCTTCGTTTTGGTGGTTGGGCCAACAATTTTCTTGCTTCGCGAGTTTGTTGGATCCATTGGTAACTACCTCCAAAACATGGTGTCCATGACCTTCGACACCCTCGCCCTTTATGGCGACGAAGGGGAGAAGTTCCAAGCTGCATGGACCACCTTCTATTGGGGCTGGTGGATTTCATGGTCACCTTTCGTGGGAATGTTCATCGCACGTGTGTCTAAAGGACGTTCCGTTCGCGAATTCGTCATGGGCGTGCTCATCGTTCCAGCACTCACCTCCTTCTTCTGGTTCTCCGTCCTTGGTGGAACCGCTCTGCATCAGGAACTCTTTGAAAATAAGAGCCTCCTTGAAGCAGACGGAAGTGTATCTGCTCAGAACGCGCTATTTAAGATGTTTGAGAACTTGCCAGCTGGTACTGCCTTAACCGTTGGTGCGGTCCTCTTGATTACGATTTTCTTCGTAACCTCAGCAGATTCTGGCGCACTTGTCTTAGGTATGCTCTCTACCAACGGTTCACCTGAACCTAAAACGTGGATTCGCGTCTTCTGGGTTCTTGTAGCAGCTGCTACCGCAATCGTCTTGATTCTGGTCGGTGGTACAGACTCGCTAACAGCAATTCAAACCATCGCAATCTTGACGGCATTACCGTTCTCTTTTGTGATTATCATGATGTGTATCTCGCTTTACAAAGCGTTGAGTTACGAACATCGACTCTTCGTCCGTGCTCAGCGTCGTAGCGCTCGAGAAGAAATCGCAGCAGAACTTCACGAACGTATTGGCGAAACCGTCGATGAAATGGTTGCTGAAGGCGTTGAAGCGCAAGTTGAAGCACACGTTGAAGCACATATGGAACAAGCTATTGAAAATGCTGTGGACCAGGCTCTTGACCAAGCTGTTGGACAAGCTGTTGACGCGAAGGTTGAAGCAGCTGTCGAAGAAGCAGTTGAAGAAGCCGTTGCTTCTGTCGTTGATGATGTGACGTTACAGGTCGAAGCAAATACTGCAGCTATCAAGAAGATTACTGATACGCAGGCTCTTCGCATGGTCACGGCTGAAGAAGTCGAAGCAGACCGCTCTGCTAAAACTTCTCGAAAGATGCCGTGGAACTCACGTAAAAAATAAGATGTAGCACTCCATACACGGTGCTCTTTGATGTGAGGCGGGTGTCCATAAGATGACTTATGGACACCCGCCTCATAATTTTAAACAAAACTATGAGCTAAATCTTTTAGGGAGTTTTATCACCGTAGAGGGTATCTGAGTATGAAGACGGGTATGATGTCACTAAGCCCTCTTTGCAGAGTGCTCATTTTTTGTGTGGGTACTACTAAATAACTTGTTCTTGAGTGGGCATCTTTTATTCCCTAGATTTAAGCGAGACTTATACGCATGTCTGAAAACACCGCTTCGCGCAGCGACCTGCGCAACGTAGCAATTGTGGCGCACGTTGACCACGGCAAAACTACTATCGTTGATGCAATGCTGAAGCAGACCAACGCATTCTCTGCACACGCTGACGTTGAAGACCGAGTGATGGACTCTGGTGACCTCGAAAAAGAAAAAGGCATCACCATTTTGGCAAAGAACACCACCGTGTTCTACGACGGCCCTTCTGCACAGGGCGAAAAAATTACCATTAACGTTATTGACACCCCCGGCCACGCTGACTTTGGCGGCGAAGTCGAACGCGGACTCTCCATGGTCGACGGTGTCGTTCTCTTGGTCGACGCTTCTGAAGGACCTCTTCCTCAGACTCGCTTCGTGCTACGTAAAGCACTAGCAGCAAAACTACCTGTTATTCTGGTGGTCAACAAAGTAGACCGTCCTGATGCGCGCATCGACGAAGTCGTCTCCGAATCAATGGACTTGCTTCTTGGCCTTGCCTCCGACCTCGCTGACGAAGTTCCCGACCTCGACGCAGATTCTTTGCTTGATGTACCCATCGTCTACGCTTCCGGTAAAGCTGGCGCTGCGTCAATGAACCAGCCAGCAGACGGCGCTCTTCCTGATAACGATGATCTTGAGCCTCTTTTTGAGACCATCATCAATCACGTTCCAGCACCAACGTACGACCCCAACGAAGTTCTTCAGGCACACGTAACCAACCTTGACTCATCACCCTTCTTGGGGCGTCTAGCATTGTTGCGTATCTTCAACGGACGTATCAAAAAAGGACAGACCGTTGCATGGGCACGTCAGGACGGACAGCTCAAGAACGTTCGCATTTCTGAACTTCTGGTCACTAAAGCACTCGAGCGCGTACCGGCAGAAGAAGCTGGACCTGGCGAAATTGTGGCAGTTGCCGGTATCGAAGACATCACCATCGGTGAAACCCTCACCGACCCTGATAACCCTAAAGCACTCCCGCTCATCACTGTTGACGACCCAGCAATCTCGATGACTATCGGTATTAACACCTCTCCTCTTGCCGGTAAAGTCAAAGGTGCTAAAGTCACCGCACGTCAAGTTAAAGACCGTCTCGACAAAGAGCTTATCGGTAACGTTTCTTTGAAGGTTCTTCCTACTCAGCGTCCTGACGCCTGGGAAGTACAAGGTCGTGGTGAACTCGCGCTTGCTATTTTGGTGGAGCAGATGCGACGTGAAGGCTTCGAATTGACCGTCGGTAAACCTCAGGTTGTTACCAAGACCATTGACGGAAAATTGCATGAACCAATGGAACACATGATTATTGACGTTCCAGAAGAATTCCTTGGCGCAGTAACTCAGCTGATGGCAGCACGTAAAGGCCGTATGGAGAACATGGCGAATAACGGCACCGGCTGGGTTCGTATGGAATTCTCTGTTCCCGCTCGTGGATTGATCGGTTTCCGTACCCAGTTCTTGACTGAAACCCGCGGCGCAGGCATTTCTTCCTCCTACGCAACTGGCTATGAGCCTTGGGCTGGAGACATCGAATACCGTACCAACGGCTCGATGATTTCTGACCGTGCCGGTGTCGTAACACCTTATGCCATTATCAACCTTCAAGAACGAGGCACGATTTTCGTTGAGCCAACCTCCGAAGTCTATGAAGGCATGATTATCGGTGAGAATTCACGTGCCGACGATATGGAAGTGAACATCACCAAGGAGAAGAAGCTAACGAACATGCGTTCTTCTACTGCGGATAACTTCGAGAACATGACTCCGCCTAAGAAACTCACCCTCGAAGAGTCTCTTGAATGGGCACGTGAAGATGAGTGTGTGGAAGTTACTCCTGAAGCTATTCGCATTCGTAAAGTGATTCTTGACTCCAACGAACGTATTCGTGAATATCGTCGTCGTCACCGCGACTAATCGGTACAGTGTCGAGGATGGAGCTTCTGTGAATAAAGCAAAGCTCTAACACTTCATAAGTGAAGGGGTTACCATCGGTGATGGTAGCCCCTTCACCATATATTTGTATATGCGAAATCTCGATATGTAGGAGGAATGAATAGATGCTTTCTCAGGAAAAAGAACCCACACCGTATTATCCAGAACAGGGACACAATATCTGTGAAGACGCCGTGTATTCTCTGCTGCCTGAGGGCTTGGAACCTTGCGATGCGCGTGTTCTTTTCGTTCATGCTCACCCTGATGATGAATCTACCTTTACTGGTGCAACAATGGGGCTTTTGGCAGATTCTGGTGCTCAAGTAGATTTAGTGACGATGACGCGTGGTGAGCTGGGTGAAGTGATTCCGCGCGAGCTTAAACATCTTGAAGTTGGACAGCCACAGTGCACTGATGGTGGTCAGGCTCTGGGAGAGTATCGTTCTGGTGAATTGAGTGAGGCAATACAGTCTCTGGGTGTTCATGAGCACCTTTTTCTAGGTGAAGGTGTTTCTGCGGGGAAGGAGACGCCAGCAATTTTTTATGATTCTGGGATGGTATGGGGTGCTGATGGGCGTCCTGAAGCAAATCCGCAGGCTTCCCAAGAGTGCTTGACGAGAACTTCTTTAGATATTCAAGTTCAGGCTCTGATGCGTGTGATTAAACATTATCGTCCGCATGTTGTGGTGACGTATGATGCGGGGGGAGGATATGGTCACCCTGATCATGTGAGAACTCATGAAGTGAGCTTAGAAGCGGTCAAGAATTTAGGGGGCACGGCCGATGCTCCTTGTCTCTTGTGGGGTTTAGAAGGAGACTATTCTTCTGAAGACAATCGAGTGCAGGCTGTGATTGATGGCTCTGTCGCTCGTAAACGTGAGGCTATGGCAGCTCATCGCACTCAGGTGATTATTGCTAGTGAAGATAGCTATCAATTCTCGAATTTGGTGGTTCAAAAAATATCTGCTCGAGAAACATATCGTCTGATATGGTCTGCTCCAACAGCAACAGTGGTTTCCGCATCACAGGAGAAGAAAAGGTGAAACAATCTAAGATTCCGTCGGGTTCGTCCTCGTATGAGGGTGAGTTTGCCCAAGATGCTGATTCGTATCCGACAACGTTGAACTCTGTGGTTATAGCAGTTTCTTTGGGCATTATCACTGGGTTTATAGGGACGATGTATCATGCCTCAATTTGGTATGCCTCAACTGGTTCATGGTTTGTGCCGTGGGGGAGTTGTTTGGCTATTGTGATGGTATTTTGTGCAAGCCTGTGGAGCGCTTTGCGTTCTGGAACCTCTTGGGGCGGGGTACTGGTTGGTATTGTGGCTTTTGTTCTTATCGGATTGTTTGGGTTTGGTAAAGAAGGCTCATTATTAGTGTTGTTGAATCCTCAAATTCCAGTGGGAATTGCCGGCGTGGTGTGGGCTTTTGGTGCTTTGGGGGCGGCTCTTGTTGCTCAGCGCGTGGCGCGCTCCTTGTCATAATTTTTTCAGCTAAAACTAAGCTAAGGCTAAGCTAAGTTATTTGATAAAGAAAATAACTTCAGGGTAAAAACTGTGTCAGTTCCACCACTAAAGTCTTCAGTTTCGACTCAATCGGACTACCATAGGTAGAGGTTTTGCACTACAAAGTGCGTCTAAGAATCCGCCGTACCGGCTCAGAAAGGCTATTGCATGACTTACGTTATCGCCCAGCCTTGCGTCGATGTTAAAGATCGCGCATGTGTTGAAGAGTGCCCCGTGGACTGCATCTACGAGGGCGAACGCACGCTATACATTCATCCTGACGAATGTGTAGACTGTGGCGCGTGTGAGCCCGTATGCCCTGTAGAAGCAATCTACTACGAAGACGACGTTCCCGAAGAATGGTCAGAATATACCGCTGCTAACGCAGACTTCTTCGACGAACTTGGCTCTCCCGGTGGAGCTGCACGTTTAGGCCCAACAGGCAGCGACGTCGCGTGGATTGCCGGACTACCGCCACAAAACCAGGACTAAACATATTTTTGATGAAGAACTTCTATGTGCCACCTCATAGCGCATAGAAGTTCTTTTTTGCCTAAAAAATTTCTTGATGTGAAATATCTTTTCGGCAGGGCACCTATACAACGATAAGATATGAGAACATCTCATTTACCGACCTAACTATTGAGGAAAACGTTCATGCCTACATTCGGTCTTAACCTGCCAGAGTACCCTTGGGAACAACTCGCACCCTACCGAGAAATTGCAGAACAATATCAAGGTCCTCTGGTCAACCTCTCTATCGGTACACCCATCGACAGCACACCCTCTATTGTTCGAGACGCCTTGGCGAACACGTCGGACGCGCACGGATACCCCACCACACACGGCACCTTACAACTTCGAGAATCTATTGCCGGCTGGTACGAACGCCGTCGTTCAGTAACAGGGCTGAACCCCCAACAAATTATGCCAACAGTAGGCTCAAAAGAATTGATTGCGTGGCTACCTTTCCTCTTAGGACTAGGGGCCCACGACATCGTTGTGCGCCCGCGCATCGCGTACCCAACCTACGACATCGGGGCACAACTAGCAGGAGCCCAACACATTGCGGCAGACAGCCTAGAAGAACTCGACGAAGATACGCGCTCACGTGTCAAACTCATCTGGGTCAACTCTCCTTCAAACCCTACCGGTGCAGTAACCTCTCTCGAACAGATGCGAGCGCTGGTCGAACAGGCGCGCGATCTCGGGGCAATCGTAGCTTCCGACGAATGCTATGCCGAACTTGGTTGGGGACAGTGGGATGCTCAACGAGGAGGAACGGCTGTTCCTTCTCTACTTGATTCGTATGTTACGCAAGGTCGTTTTGATCATCTACTGAGCGTATATTCTTTATCTAAACAATCTAATATGGCTGGTTATCGATCCGCTTTTGTTGCCGGCGATGAGCAGCTCATTCTCAATCTCGTTAACTCTCGTAAACATGCCGGAATGATTGTTCCTGCGCCCGTGCAATCTGCAATGATTGCAGCACTGGATGATGACCAGCACGTGCAAATGCAAAAAGATGTATACCGTGCTCGTCGTGAGAGGCTTTTGCCCGCTGTTCAAAACTTCGGTATTCAAGTCGAAGAATCTGAAGCGGGGCTCTACCTGTGGGGTAGCGCCGGCGAAGATACGTGGAGTACCGTTGAGCGTTTTGCTCGTTTGGGTATTTTGGTTGGGCCAGGCGTGTTTTATGGTTCTGAAGGGGAAGGATACGTGCGTATCGCTCTAACCGGAAGCGATGAAGACATTGACCGTGCAGTAGAGCGGTTGCGCCGATAAATGTCAATTTGACTAGAAAAATACGCAACAAGCCCACATGGATGTGACTTATAACATTCTTACCTGTAGGGTGTAATAGAGATTACTTTAGTGTTCTCGGTAGAAAAAGCCACCACCATGGCATACATAGCGTCCCACACAAATAGCTACTACCGAGACACCACATTTCTCGATACACGGAGGAAAGAATGTCTGAAAATAATACCGCTGTGTTGCATTATCACGACACCGCACAAGAACTAAGCTACGTCACTCCCACCGAAGGCAACGGCGCATTTAACATCGCGGGTTTGATGAAAAATACCGGACAGGTTGCCTACGATCCCGGATTCATGAACACCGCAACTACCAAATCTGCCATCACCTACATCGACGGCGACGCCGGTATCTTACGATACCGCGGATACCCCATCGAAGAACTCGCCGAAAATGCCAGCTTTCTAGAAGTCGCCTACCTTCTCATCTACGGTGAACTACCCACCGTCAAAGAATACGAAGACTTCGACACCATGGTTCGCCGCCATACGATGGTGCATGAAGACTTCAAAATGTTCTACGCCGGATTCCCCCGCGACGCACACCCTATGGCTGTCTTAGCGTCCTCCGTCTCAACGATGTCCACCTTCTACGCAGATTCCCTAGACCCCTTTGATAAACGTCAAGTAGAAATATCAACATTCAGACTTCTCTCTAAAGTCCCAACACTTGCAGCGTACGCCTATAAAAAATCTAAAGGCGAACCCTTCATGTACCCACAAAACAACCTCAACTACGCTGAGAACTTCTTGAGGATGTGCTTCGGATTCCCCACCGAAGAATATGAAGTAGACCCCGTCAAAGCTAAAGCCCTAGACACCTTGCTCTTATTGCACGCAGATCACGAACAAAACTGTTCAACATCTACCGTACGTATGGTCGGATCGGCACAAGCCAATATTTTCGCCTCCATCTCAGCGGGCATCAACGCCCTCCACGGGCCACTGCACGGAGGCGCAAACGAAGCTGTACTCAATATGCTACGTAGCATCCAATCAGAAGGTATCAGCCCCGAAGCCTTCATGGAAAAAGTCAAACGTAAAGAAGACGGCGTACGACTGATGGGATTTGGGCATCGCGTATACAAAAATTACGACCCGCGCGCTCGCATCATCAAAAAAACTGCTGACGAAGTGCTCAACAAACTAGGCGGTAACGACGAACTCCTCGACATCGCCCGAAAACTAGAAGAAAAAGCGCTAGCCGACGATTACTTTATCGAACGGAAACTCTACCCCAACGTAGACTTCTACACCGGACTTATCTATAAAGCAATGGGATTCCCCGAAGAAATGTTTACCGTTCTCTTCGCCCTTGGCCGTATGCCAGGTTGGATTGCTCAATGGCGTGAACTTATTCACGACCCTGAAATTAGAATCGGGCGCCCACGTCAAGTGTACGTTGGAGAACCTTTACGACATTACCCCGGAAGTCAAGAGAACCACTCCTAAACGGGTCTAATCGTTCTAGATATCCATAAAAATAAAAGGTTGGGGGTCGATAGCGTCAACGCTATCGACCCCCAACCTCTGAACAAAATCAGAGAAAACAGATTCTATAACCCCATCCTATTGCCCATAACCTTGAGGATTATTCTTCTGCCAGTTCCAGTGGTCACGTACCATCGTGTCAATATCACGACGAGCAGACCAACCCAAATCAGCAAGAGCAGACGATGGATCAGCAAAAGATACTGCCACATCGCCCGGACGACGTGCAACTATACGATAGGGGAGCTCCTTGCCACACGCTTTCTCAAAGGCGTGAAGAACTTCAAGTACCGAATAACCATTACCAGTGCCTAAATTCCAGGTGTGTACCCCGCCATGAGTAGTGATGTAGTCAAGAGCTTTCAAATGGCCGTCAGCCAAATCAACAACGTGGATATAGTCCCGAACGCCAGTACCATCGACGGTGGGATAATCATTGCCGAAAACACTTAAGAATTCACGACGGCCCACCGCAACCTGTGCGATAAAAGGCACCAGATTATTCGGGATACCGGAAGGGTCCTCACCGATTCTGCCAGACTCATGTGCACCGACAGGATTAAAATAGCGCAAAAGAGCAATATTCCAAGACTCATCAGAAGCACCTAAATCACGGAGCATATCTTCAATATGTTCTTTAGTGCGACCATAACAAGACTGGGCGTCCATATTAATTTTTTCGGTTAGAGGCATCTCTTCAGGTTCACCGTACACCGTAGCAGAAGAAGAAAATACGATAGAACGGCAACCCGATTCTTCCATTGCGTAGAGAAGATTCAGAGTACCTGCCACATTCGTTTGGTAATACCACAACGGTTTCTCAGCAGACTCACCTACAGCTTTAAGACCTGCAAAATGAATGACAGCTTCAGGTTTCTGCTCTAAAAAGAGTTTCCTCATCGCCGGCATATCAAGAAGATCAACTTGATGGAATGCAACCTCTTTGCCGCTGAGCTCACTGACTCTACGTAAAGACTCCTCAGAAGAGTTAGCGAGGTTATCCATCACAACAACCTCATGACCAGCATTTAGCAACTCTAAAACAGTGTGTGAGCCAATGTATCCGGCACCACCAGTAACTAGAATTTTCATTTTTCTCCCTCAATAATAGTCTTCAACAACAGTCAACGAATCCGATCAAGACCAAACTCTTCTTATAACTCTACTGTTTCTCTGCAATTTTATTCTCAGAAACTCTAGAAGACTTTGTACTACATCTGTAGCCACAACAAAGGACGAAACACCCCAAGCACCACCTAAGGCGTAGTATCAGATAAATACTACGCCTTAGATTAGCTAATGATTAGTTTGAATGTAAGTCCGCATTGAGCTGAACCGTATTATTCGCACGAGGTAATACCTCAATCGCACCAGAAACCGAATTTCGGCGGAAGAGGATATTCGACACTCCCGATAATTCGGCAGCCTTCACCGTCACAGGATCTTGACCAGGCTGTAATAAGGTCACTCGAGAACCAGCTGTTACATATAAACCAGCTTCAACGACACAATCATCGCCAAGAGCGATACCAACACCTGCCTCAGCACCAAGCAAAGAACGCTCACCAATGCTGACACGTTCGGTGCCACCACCAGAGAGAGTACCCATCGTAGAAGCACCCCCGCCGATGTCAGAACCATCACCAACAACAACACCTTGAGAGATGCGCCCCTCAACCATAGAAACACCTAACGTACCAGCATTGAAGTTGACGAATCCTTCGTGCATCACCGTAGTACCTGCAGATAGATGAGCGCCAAGACGTACCCTATCTGCATCACCAATACGTACACCGGCCGGAACAACATAATCAATCATGCGGGGGAACTTATCCACGTGAGAAATTATAAGATGTCCACGAGCACGAAGACCAACCTGAAGGTCTTGGAGTTCGCTGGCAAGAACCGGACCAAAATTTGTCCAAGCAACATTAGCTAACTGCCCAAATAGACCATCAAGATTAATGTTATTAGGGGCTACCAGCGTATGCGATAGCAAATGTAACCGAAGATAAGCGTCAGAAGCATCAGCCGGTGGCTGATCTATATCGATACGCACAGAAACAATTTCGGTGCGCACATTACGAGACTCATCAGAGCCAACTAACGGTTCTAATTCTGAACGAAGGTCAACAGGAGTATCTCCCAACGTTGGACGAGGGAACCACGTATCAAGAACAGTTCCAGCATTGTCGCCACGAAGAACAACTGTTGCAATACCGATTCCAGAAGCTAAACGTACATTATTATCACTCATACCCTCTAGTGTAGTTTGTTCTTGCTGTGCGTTAAAGCCAGTATCACCGACTGAGAAAAGCTCACAGAGAATCACCTCAAAGATACGCAACTGAGTAAGATAAAACCTATGAGTGAAGATTATCGAACAGAACATACCCCACAGCCCACTACCCTAAATCTCTCCGGCGACGTAGCAGAGCTATGCGCTCAGATAATCGATATTTTCTCAGTCTCCGGCCACGAAACTGAACTTGCCGATGCCGTTGAAGCGTCCTTAAACTCACGAAAATATTTGTCTGTTACTCGCGACGGAGATTCCATCATCGCCAGAACTGAATGGGGAAAGAAACAGCGAGTTATTCTTGCCGGTCACCTTGATACTGTTCCACTGCCTCACCACCCCGGATCCAAAGGAACTGTGCCCTCCCAATGGTGTGAAGAGAACGGGGCGAAGAAACTTTATGGACGTGGCGCTACCGACATGAAATCAGGTGTTGCCGTACAACTGGCTTTAGCGGCAACCCTACAACACGCCCAATACGATATCACCTATGTTTTTTACGATCACGAAGAAGTTGCCAGTGAACTATCCGGTTTAGCACGATTAATGCGGCATCATCCTCATCTTCTCAACGACGCAGATTTCGCAGTTCTTCTTGAACCTACCCACGGAACCATTGAAGGTGGCTGTAACGGAACCATGCGTTTTTGGGTTCATTGTCAAGGTGTCGCCGCACATTCTGGACGGTCATGGGTCGGAAAAAACGCAATTCATGCAATGAATGATGTGCTGAATCGCCTTTGCTCTTACGAAGCTCAAACCTATGAGGTTGAAGGCCTTGCCTACCGAGAAGGGCTAAATGCTGTTCAAATTTCTGGGGGAGTAGCAGGCAACGTTATTCCTGACAAATGTTCAGTACACATCAATTATCGTTTCTCACCAAAACACACTCTTGAAGAAGCTACCGCTCATATGCGCGAGGTCTTTGCCGGATACGAACTTGACTTTGTTGACCAATCTGCAGCTGCCCGCCCAGGACTTGACGCTCCTCTGGCGCAAGAACTGATAACTGCCGTCGGAGAAGAACCAAAACCTAAATACGGTTGGACCGATGTTGCACGTTTTTCTCAGATGGGTATTCCTGCGGTGAACTTTGGGCCCGGTGATGCCTTACTTGCTCATACTGATGATGAACATGTTGACGTTGAAGAAATCTATCATTGCTTTACGAGCCTCAAAGAGTGGCTATCACAGAAATAGCTTCTTCTATTTGGACATAGAAAAAGCTTTGGTGTTGTCGACGAAGTTATCGTCGACAACACCAAAGCTTTATGCATAAGAAGCTAAAAAACTTCTAGGCTTTAGGCATCTTAAACATCTGAATTGTGTCGGGGTTCGGATTATCAACCTCACCTGGAACACCATCAGATTTCTTAATACCTGAGGACGAACGTGAGCTCAAGAAACCAGATAGCCAGCTTGCGAACATCGTCAAAGCAAAATTGATGATGATAAAGAGTACGGCTGCTAGGAGTAGGCTCTGAAGAATATTGCCTTCACCCGAACCAAATCGACGTGCTGCGGCAAGAAGCTCTGGGTAAGAGATGATATAACCTAACGCAGTATCTTTGAGAATGACCACAAACTGTGAAAGCAAGGAAGGCATCATCGTGAGCATCGCCTGAGGCATCAAAATATTGCGAAGAACCTGACCAGGAGTCAAGCCAATTGCTACGCCTGCTTCTCCTTGGCCTTTAGGGAGCTGTTTGACGCCTGAACGAAGTAATTCAGCGATGACTGAACCGTTATACAGTGTCAATCCGAGAACTACCGCAATAAAAGGAAGCTCTGAGGGAGAGAACACGGAGAAACGTCCCAAGAAGAGCCAGAAGAAAATCATCATGATGAGTACGGGAACTGCCCGGAAGAACTCAACAACTACTGTGCCGATAGCGCGTACAAAAGCGTTTTGAGCCAGACGCATATACCCAAAAATCATCCCAAAAATCACTGAGGTAATCACAGCGATAAAGGCCGCTTTAAGGGTTGAGATAATGCCGGGGATAAAATATGATTCCCACGCACGGTAGGTGAAAAGTTCTGTCCACTTTTCGGCTTCAAGCTGCCCTTGACGGTTCATGACCATAAGAACATAACCGAAGAACGCAAGCAACGCGATAATCGCAATGATATTGAAAGCTCGTGTGAGCGCTCGACCGCGAGGGCCTGGAGTATCAAAGAGGACCGAAGTCGTTTGTTGAGTTTTCATCGTTTCACCGCCAATTTACGTGAGGACCATGTAGTCAATAAACCGATGGGAACAACGATGATGACGAATCCTGCTGCAAAAACCATGAAAATCACAAAAATCATGTCTGAGTTGAATTCAATCATGGATTTCATCATGCCCGATGCCTCTGCTACTGAAGCAACTGTTGCCACTGTAGAGTTCTTTGCAAGTGCAATCAACGTGTTGCCCAAAGGAGTGATGGAACCGCGTAATGCCTGAGGGAAAATGATATGACGAGCAGCGGGGAAGAATCCTAACCCAATGGCTCGTGCCGCTTCTGCTTGTCCGATAGGAACGGTATTGACGCCAGAACGAATTGCTTCACACACAAAAGCCGCATGGTATAGCGCCAAGACAATTACTGCGTAGAGGAAGAAGTTCATCTGAAAATCTGAAACCAGCTGTAGCTGGAATTGTGTCCACACGCCCAAAATAGCGAGGGTCATCAGAATAGTCAACGGCGTATTTCTGAAGATATGAACATACGCTGTTCCTACTAGTTGGAGTGAAGGTACCGGCGAAATTCTCATGAGAGCGAGAATGGAGCCGATAACAAATGATCCAATAGCTGCCCAAAAAGTGAGCTGTATATTAACCCAAAACGCACCAAGCACATCATAGGTGCTAAAGAGCGTGGAGAGCTGTTCGCTAAAAGTCACGTTAGTCTCCGTAAATCTAAGAATGAATGGTTAGGATGTGGCGCATGATGTGCCAAGGTGAGGAGGATTAAGCTCCTTGTTATAGACGAAACCTGAACCACCGACGTTCTTGGCCAGCGCCTTTTCCCATTCGCCAGTTTCTACCATTTTGTTAATAGCTTTATTAATAGCTTCGCATTTATCGCTGCCTTTGGGCAGACCAACTCCATATCGTTCATCGGTGAAAGTGTTGCCGACGAGTTTGAGATGTCCTTTATTTGCTTTAGTGGAGCCAAGTCCAGCAAGAATGATGTCATCGGTGGTTACCGCATCAACCATTCCTGCGTTGAGTGCCACAACGCAGTCTGAGTAGGAGCCTTGCTGAACAAGCTGAACACTTGAAGCAAATTTGTCTTGAATTTTCTTTGCTGAGGTTGAACCCGTGACAGAGCAGAGGTTTTTTCCGTTGAGGGAATCAGGACCCTTAATATCGTTGTTATCTGCTTGAACGAGAAGATCTTGACCTGCAACAAAGTAGGGCCCTGCAAAGTCGATAGTTTTAAGACGAGATTTTGAGATGGAGTAGGTCGCAAAAATCATGTCTACCTGACCGTTCGTCAGCATGTTTTCACGGTTTGCTGAGGGCGACTCAACCCACTCGATACGGTCTTCTGGGTAACCGAGTTCTTGCGCTACGTAGCGGGCTACATCGGTATCGAATCCCGTGTAGTTCTTGCCATCTTGGTAGCCTAGGCCAGGTTGGTCATATTTGATGCCGATGCGTAGCTTATCGCCTTCTGATGAGTTTGCTGAACATCCAGAAAGAACGAGAGTAGCACTTGCTATAAGCGCAAGAGTCTTCACAGTGTTACTTTTGAGGCGGTGGATGACGCTCATACTACCTCCTAACTAGTGGTTGAGAATTTTGGAAAGGAAATCTTTTGCACGCTCAGACTTTGGATTGGTGAAGAACTCGTCTGGGGTTGCTTGCTCAAGGATTTCTCCATCTGCAAGGAAGACGATACGGTCTGCTGCTTTACGCGCAAATCCCATTTCGTGAGTTACAACAATCATGGTCATACCTTCACGTGCAAGGGAGACCATGGTGTCGAGAACTTCGTTGACCATCTCTGGGTCGAGAGCACTAGTTGGCTCATCAAAAAGCATCACTTTAGGCTGCATTGCTAGAGCACGGGCGATGGCAACACGCTGCTGCTGTCCACCAGAGAGTTGAGCTGGAATTTTATGAGCTTGGGACTCAACACCCACTTTGGTGAGTAATTCCATGGCTAGTTTGTCTGCATCTGTTTTGCTCATGCCACGGACTTTGCGTGGGCCAAGAGTGACATTTTCGAGGATTGTTTTATGTGCAAAAAGGTTAAAGGATTGGAAGACCATTCCTACTTCTGCACGTAGCTTTGCGAGTTCTTTGCCTTCTTCGGGAAGGAGCTTTCCGTCGATACGAATTTCACCGGAGTCAATAGTTTCAAGACGGTTGATGGTACGGCATAGCGTAGATTTACCAGAACCAGAGGGTCCTAGCAGAATAATGACCTCTCCTTTGCCCACCTCAAGATTGATATTTTTGAGAACGTGCAAATCGCCATAGTG
This sequence comes from Rothia sp. P7208, assembly GCF_048512915.1. Lineage (NCBI taxonomy): Bacteria > Bacillati > Actinomycetota > Actinomycetes > Micrococcales > Micrococcaceae > Rothia > Rothia sp. P7208. Next base: position 66,272 of record NZ_JBLXXW010000001.1, on the reverse strand, counting down.
CTTATTGACCGATGTGAGCTGAACAAGTGAATCGTTCACTAGGTTCCTCCTGACGAAAGTAGATATGTCTGCAGAGAAAAGTCCCTATGTGATAAAAAGGAACAGTCGTTGAGAGTGCAGACACCTGAAATATATAGTTCTACCGTACACAGGCTTATGTAACTTGCATGTTACAGATAACGCTTATCGTTACGGCAGAGTTTTATTAAGCCAAAAATCTTGAGACTGGAAAACAGTCACGGAATACAAGCTTAGAGCGGTCTGTCTCATCATGAGAAGCGCGCTTAAGATAGCTTAGAGTAAAACACATAAATTTTTTTCTCAATGGGGGAGAAAAACGAGAGGAAAAAGATGAATTATCTTCTAGTCGGCGTGACTTTTCTTGTTCTTGCTGTGACAATGATGGGTGTTGCCGTATTAGGTAGTGACCGGCTCTATCCTTTTCGTAAAACCCTTATTCATATGGGAGAAGATGGAATCGATTTGCCACAGAAAGTCTCTTCGTCAGCTTCTGAACCTTCAAAAAACTTTGCTGAATATCAAGAGTTCTCTCGTGAAGAATTAATCACCGCACTTATTAAAACAGAACATGATAATCTCGCATTGCGAGACGCATTGGCTGAGAAAGAAACCTCCTCCACCCAATAATTAGCGCTATATGCCGAGAATTTTCTAACGTTAAACACCGCAACATCATGTACGAAAAATGAGGGACTTCACCTCGCTATGCATCAGCTTACTCATCGAATGAACACCTATCTACAGGCTTTTAACGCATATCTGTATCTTCTGTGCTATAGATTCTTCACTTATTGGCAGCACCTGCATTGGAGCGCCCAAGTCCTAAGTATTTTTGCGCTGAGCCGTCTTTGGGGTTGGGTAATTTTTAGCGTTATTGGTGCCCAAGATAAATACACGCCATGGAAAACGGGGCCCATGTCCTATGCTGAGTTCATCAGTATTTGGGATTCTGGATGGTACGAAAAAATAGCCCTCGACGGGTACCCTCGCATACTGCCTACCAATAGTGAGGGCATCGTTGCCCAAAATACTTGGGCGTTCTATCCGCTCTACCCGATGAGCGTAAAATTCATCCAAGAACTTACTGGTAGCGCATACTATCCAACAGCTATAGCACTGGCTACCGTATCGGGATTTATTGCCTCCCTTGTGGTGTATCTCCTCTTTAACCGTTCTATCAGCTGGTGCAGACAGCACCGCCTACACCTGAATAACCGTTCTAGTCGTGCTGTAGAGTCTCCACACCATTTAGCGTTATGGGCTACCGCTGCTTTTGCGTGGGCGCCAGTAGCACCTATCCTTCAAGTGCCTTATGCTGAAGCGCTAAATATGGTGTTTCTTGGGTTGACTCTCTACCTCATGATGACCCAACGATGGGCACTAGGGGCAATAGCTGGAATCCTCGCCGCTTTTTCTCGCCCAGTAGGGGTACCATTAGGGGCTTTAGCGGGAATCTGGTGGCTTATCTGCATGTACCGTAGCTATCACCAAACACCACAGGCACATCCCACCGTCAGTACGTTACGTGGAGTTCTTATAAAACATCTCGGACAAGGTGTTAGTGCAATCAGCATATGTGCGGCTGCTATCTCTTGGCCTCTTATTGCATGGGCCTATACCGGACGGATGGATGCTTACACCGCAACAGAAACTGCATGGCGTCAGAGCCATCTTGTCCTATTCCAACCATGGATAGCTCAAAGCCAAGAATATTTTGGGCCAGCAGGTGTTCCTGTGCTCATCATGAGCATTCTCGGCTTTACTTTTTTGATGGCCTCGCGATGTGCTCGTCGTGTATTACATCCGGTGCTCAACCTCTGGTGTTATAGCTACCTAACGTATCTTCTGCTTTTTCTTTATCCTCAAAGCTCCACATTCCGTCTTTTATTGCCCCTATTCCCGCTACTCGTAGTATTTATTGGGATGAGCGGTTCACGAGCATATAGAGTTCTTTGGATCGTCGCTTCAGCTATCTTTCAAAGTGTGTGGGTTGGCTGGCTCTGGCATTGGAAAGAGCTACCTGGCGGGGGAGATTATCCACCTTAAACGTCATAAACTCTGAGGAATACTACGATAACTGACCAACACAGCGAGACAATAAACCTCAGCTAGTTTATTATGGTTGCTGTCACATGAGTTTGAACCATGACCATGGGGCTCATTATTAAGGAGTAAAAAGATGGCTGCCCAGAAACCACGCACCGGTGACGGACCTTTAGAAATCCTCAAAGAAAACCGGAGCATTATTGTCAAAATACCTCTTGAAGGAGGCGGTCGACTCGTACTTGAAGTATCAGATCAAGAAATTGAAGACCTCAAAAACTGTCTCAAAGATTTTGACCAGTCTAGTAGCTCATAAAAGTTCTTATAGCACTATCAGGTGCTCAACCATGAGGTAGCTAACCTCCAGAACTTCTTGTTCCCTGTATATCATGCCATCAATTGACAAAACTGTGTCATAAAAGCATCATATAACGCCAAACTGCCGTGAAAACTTCTCCGGTTTTCACGGCAGTTTTGTTGCCTGAACACTTTGGGTGAACACAATAGCTATTGAGCTGTTCTGGCTAACTATTGCTCAATAGCGGAGCGTATCGCTCATATTTTTCTGGCAAAGATGATGAACTGTGCGACGCTTGACGGTTTTCTTCCGAAATAACTGGTAATCTTCCATATTGTGTTCGGTATTAACGGAATGGAATTTATCGTCCTTGTAATCCTAGCGTTCGTGGTCATCGGGCCAGAACGCATGCCTGAGTACGCCCAAAAACTCAAAGAAGGCGTTAAATGGGTTCGCGCCGTGGCCTTTGAGGCAAAAGACGACCTCAAAGAAGTCATGGGGGATAACCCGCTAGGCGACTTTGACTGGAAACAATATGATCCACGCCAATACGATCCCCGAACTATTGTCCGTGAAGCTCTCGCTGAAGACGATGAAGAACGCGCACGTCTGGCAGCAGAACGAGAAGCTGAGAACAAGCCACCAGCACAAAATACTCAGCGTTTACCTCAAGGCGCATACGCACCTTTCGATATTGAAGCTACTTAAACCGATACCTTTTCTCAATACTGTATTCGCTTTTATCCTCTAGCTAGGCAAAAATCCATCATCATTGGCGAAAACCTTACTGCTTGTAGAGAAGAATCTCCTTAGACGTTGAACGGTAACGGTTTACCATTCAAATTCCGCGCACGATGCGATAGCTGACGAGCAATACGGTTAATAGACTGAGCCGTTTCTGAGCTTGTATCAGCCCAGACCAGAGGCACACCAGCGTCTCCTCCCGTCCGTAGAGAGACATCTAAAGGCACAGAACCAAGAAGCGGAACATCATACCCTAATGTCGCAGAAAGACGCTCAGAAAGCTTCACGCCGCCTCCTGTACCAAAAATATCAAGCATCGATCCATCCGGCATACGCATCGCTGCCATATTCTCGATAACACCAGCAACCTTCTGCTGAGTCTGCACACTCATCGTGCCAGCACGCTCTGCAACATCAACGGCAGCACTTTGCGGAGTAGAAATCAACACCAACTCTGCTGTCGGTAAAAGCTGAGCCATCGAAATAGCAATATCACCCGTACCCGGCGGTAAATCAAGAAGAAGAATATCAATAGCGCCAAAATGAACATCAGTCAAAAACTGCTCTAAAGCACGATGAAGCATCGGGCCACGCCACGCCACCGGCTTATTACCAGCAACAAACATGCCCATAGAAATGACTTTGACACAGCCAGAGCCCTGCCCCGAAACATTCTCTGGAACAGAGACCACCGGCGGAAGAATCATATCTTCAAAACGTGTCGGGGCTTGTTCAATACCAAAAAGACCGGGAATAGAGAAACCATGAACATCAGCATCAACAACCCCCACCGACAGCCCATCAGCGGCAAAAGATGCGGCAAGGTTAGCCGTCATCGACGACTTTCCCACACCGCCCTTACCTGAGACCACCGCATAGACACGAGTCAAAGAATCCTCAGCACTAAACGGATTCTTAGACTTATGACCCAACGTACTCCGTAACTTTTGCCGCTGTTGAGGGTTCATATACCCAATATGAACCTGAACCTGCTGGACACCCTCGATACCAGATAACGCCTGCGTAATATCATGCTCAATCGTTGTCTTAAGTGGACAACCCTCAATCGTCAATAAAACGTGAATATGAGCAACTCCCTGCTCAAAGTACGCCTTCTCGACCATCCCAAGCTCGGTAATCGGGCGACGAAGTTCTGGGTCATGGACCGTGCACAACGCCTCATACAGTGTTTCGTCGATAGAAGACATCAATATCCTTAGAAAAATACAGAAAACAACAGAAGACTACTCGCCATGTTCTTGCGAGAGCTCATCAACATCTTTGACTTTAATCTGCGACAAACGCCGTTTAGGAGTACTTATATCTTCCGTCACTATCTTCATAGACTGCGTTTCAGGAGTATTCTCTAACCCCTGAGATTCTGAACGATCTAGAACCTGCTGCAATTTTTGAAGTTCTTCCATCACATCACGCAACTCACTACGTACATAATCACGAGTTGCCACCTCACGAAGAGCAATACGCAAAGACGCAATTTCACGAGTAAGGTACTGCGTTTCTTCAAGATTTTGCTGATCTCGCTGACGATCTTGAGCAGCAATCACACGGTCACGGTCATCTTGACGGTTCTGCGCTAACAGAAGCAACGGAGCAGCATAAGAAGCCTGTAAAGATAACGCCAACGTCAAAAGAGTAAAGTTCAAGGCTCGAGGGTCAAACTGTAGATTATCTGGCGCCAGTGTGTTCCAACCAATCCAGAGTGTACAAAAAACGGTCATCCACAAAATAAATTGTGGAGTTCCCATAAAACGAGCAATAGCTTCGGTAGCACGCCCAAAACGATCAGGATTCGGTTTCCCCCCGGTAACGATACGATGACGAGCAGCTTGGGGAGTTGCTAGACGGTCATTATGACGTTCGCGGTTTTTCTCACTCAAAGCGGCGACCTACCTTTCGAATGGGTGTGCCATCATCGTATGTTCTCCAGTCCTCAGGTAAGAGCGCATCTAGAACGTCATCAATAGTCACCGCCCCAACAAGACGCTGTGACTCATTAACGACTGGCAAAATAGTCAAATCATAGGTTGCTAATACACGAGAGATTTCTTCAAGACTGGTCATATCTGAGACTGGCTCAATGGAAGAGTCTAAAAGATTGCCGACCTGCTCGCTGGGCGGGTACCTCAACAGCTGTTGCATATGCACCATACCCAAATACTTACCGGTAGGAGTCTCTAGAGGAGGCCTAGCAACTAAAACTGCTGCCGCCATCGCAGGAGGAATCTCCTCTTGACGGATATGCGCTAAAGCCTCAGCCACAGAAGCCTCAGGGGAGAGAATAATAGGCACCGGATTCATCAATGAACCGGCGGTTCCCTCTTCATACTCAAGTAGACGACGTACGTCTTCTGCTTCTTCTGGTTCCATCAGAACTAATAGCTGTTCACGTTGAGCGTCAGATAGTTCATTGAGCAAGTCAGCTGCATCGTCTGGCTCCATCTCATCAAGAACTTGAGCCGCGCGCTCAACATCCAGATGCGAAAGAATTTCAACCTGATCATCTTCAGGTAGCTCTTGTAAAACGTCTGCAAGGCGCTCATCATGTAGCTCATGAGCGACTTCAACCATACGTTTATCGTTCATCTCATGGATGGCGTCTGCCAAGTCTGCAGCATTAGCGTGCTCATGATTAGCAACGAATGTTGTCGCTGCTTGAGGTTCTAAATCAGTTGAAAGAATTGCCTCATCCCAATCAACAACAAGGGTAGCTTTTCGGCGACGTAGTAGCCCACCATTTTCTGGGATACGTGAGATAAACAGCTCTGAGATGAACCAATCACCGTTACGTCGCTGTTCCATTGCAACGTCTTCAACCGTTGCTTCTCCAGAACCATCTGCCAAACGAACTTTACGGTCAAAAATTTCTGCAACCACAAGCGCTTCAGAACCGCGCTGTTCGAAACGTCGAAGGTTGACAAGCCCCGTACAAATAATCTGAGCAGAATCGATAGAGGTGATACGAGTCATCGGCACAAAAATACGTTTTTTGCCGAGTACTTCAATCACAATACCCACAACAATAGGTTCTTTACCACGTTGCGAGATGTTTCCTGTGGCGACAGCTAAAGGCCCAAAACTTCGTTTGAGCACAACAACATCGCGCAGACGACCAAGACGGTCACCCATAGGGTCAAAAACGTCCATACCAAGTAGGCGGGCAATAAAAATTTTATTTGGTGTTGTACTCACCCTTAATAGACTACGCGTTCTCACCAATTTTTGAAGAGACTATAGCCTATCTGTGACAAGAAACGGATAATCTTTAGTTCAAAACACCTCTGAATACGACACAACGTAGGGAAAAATTTTCGCCACTTGCGATACTCGCCGTTTTTTCAGGAAATACTAAGGTGACTTCGCGAAAATATAGAGCATGGACGAACAAAACATATCAGCAATTCTCTCGAACACAGATAACCTTCCCGAAGGAATCCCCGTTGGAGAATACAACAACCGACAACAACTCAACCAAGCACTCAACACCCTCAACAACGCCAACTTCCCGCTACGAACCTTATTCATTCAAGGAGAAGGCCTGAAACAAATCGAGTTTCTTGGTAACAAACTCTCTTATCCGAAAGTTGCTTTAGCTTCTGCCGCTCAAGGTGCTTTCTTCGGTGCCTTCATCGGTCTTGCTACCGCATTATTGAGTAACGGAAACTTCGCAGCTAACCTACTATCTTCCATCCCATTAGGTATCGCTGTATGGATGATTTTTGGTGTTCTGTCTTATTCTCGAAGCAATAAACAAGGAAACTTCCAAACCCGAGCACAATTAGTTCCTCAAAAATATATTCTGATGGCTCACCCCAGCACCGCAGGACAAGCTCAACATATCCTCGGAGGCACTCAACCTACACCAATGGCGCCAGAAGGCCCCGTACCTTTTACCCCGCCCACACCACCACAGAGCTTTGACGGAAACACCCCTCCTCCACAAAAAACGGCTGAACCGATTCCTTCCCCCACCGTTAACAGCCCTCAAAAAGAATCTTCATCAAAATTTGGTTTGAGAATAGAAGACCCCGAGGAATACGCACAAACGATTCGGCAAGAACCACCAGCACCAGAACCTAACGAACGCATTGAACAAATTCGTTCCCAACAACGAACTGGACGCTACGGAATCCGCATCGAAAACCCCGAACAATTTCAAGAAGCAATCCGTCAGCCGGGGCAATCAACGCCACCTCAACCGCAACCTTCTAACACCAAACCTCACAACAACAGTGCTGGTACTCAAGAATAACTACCAGAATCATCTGAACTGGTGAGTTGAAAAGCTGAGGAACAACTGTCCATCACCATAAAACGGGGTGTGGGGTGTTCACCATGTCTGGTGAACACCCCACACCCCGTTGGCATAATCCTCTGCTATGAACGCAAAGAATCCATCCACTGTTCAATCTCAGCAACAGTACGTGGAAGATCTGCTGAAAGATTCACCGGACCATCTTCAGTGATAAGAATATCGTCTTCTAAACGAATACCAATACCACGGTATTCTTCACTAATAGCTAAGTCCTCTTCCTTGAAATACAACCCTGGCTCAATCGTGAACACCATACCCGGCTCAATGACACCATCAAGATACAGCTCACGTTTGGCCTGAGCGCAATCGTGAACGTCAAGACCTAAATGGTGGCTTGTCCCATGAGGCATCCAACGACGATGCTGACCTCCCTGCTCTGACAAAGCAACCTCTGCCGATACAGGAAGCAAACCCCACTGTTCAAGACGCTCTGCTAAGACAGCAGTAGCCGCCTCATGAACCTCACGGAACCGGCGACCAGGAACAGCTACTTCAAAAGCCGCGTCAGCAGCGTCAAGAACCGCCTGATAAATCTTTGCTTGCACTTCAGTAAAACGCCCGCTCACCGGTAGCGTTCGAGTGATGTCAGCAGTATATAGAGTGTCATCTTCTACACCAGCATCAACAAGAATCAGCTTTCCCTCATCAACCGAACCATTATTACGAATCCAATGCAAAATAGTGGCATTATTTCCACACGCCGCAATAGTGTCATAGCCGAGATCGTTGCCTTCTTCACGTGCTTTTGCGAAGAACGCCCCCTCAACCACACGCTCACCACGATGATGGCCTACCGCCCGAGGCAGAGCACGAACCACATTCTCAAAGCCCTCAATAGTGTGCTGTACAGAACGACGAAGATTCTTGACCTCCACCTCATCTTTAACAAGACGCGCCTCAGAAAGAGCCTCTGTCAAAAGAGCATCGGTCTGGTCAGCTTTCTCTAAATCCACCCCAGTGTTATAACGGGACGTATCAACGAGCGCATCAATATTCAGATCGACGTTACGCACAAGACGGATATTAATACCACCAAGAGCCTGACTACCAGCATTCTTCGTGATAGCGACTTCTAACTCCGAAAGGTCCGCGGTACGGATACCGTACTCTGCTTCCACCGCTGCGAGGGTAGGGCGAGGACCAACCCAGAATTCACCATAGCGAGGATCAGCATAGAACTGCGCGCTATCTCGTCCAGCAAGAGGCCTGAAATAAAGCGTCACCTCGTGATGCGAACCATTATCTCCGTGGTTTTGCTCAACTGGTTCAAAAACGAGTACAGCATCAGGCTCTTGGTCTAGCCCAAGACCCGTTTGGTGCGCAAAGGCAGAATGAGGACGGAACCGGTAATCGGTATCATTAGAACGCACTTTAAAAGCACCAGCAGGAATCACAAGACGCTCACCAGGGAAAAGGCGCGAAATACGGGCGCGACGTTCAGCCGCATAATCTGCTACTTGCGCACGCTGAGGCAATGGCGTCTCATCCGGTGCCCAATTCGATGCCATAAACTCAATAAAAGCTTCAGACTGGGGAGGCTGAGAGCGATTGTTCACTCTTTGCTCAAGGGGCTGTTCATCTGTCATATCAGAAGATTTATGTTCATCAGTAACCATAGATACAACTCTAATACGTTCAGAGGTATCTATACACCTATCTTTGTCATAGACAAGCAACCTAAGATAGAAATATGTCATATGATTTGCATACTCATTCGGTACTATCAGACGGTACACAGAGCGTAGAAGAACTCGTCGCCGAAATCGCCGGCTGCGGACTCACCGGATTTTCCCTGACAGATCACGACACGACCGCCGGATGGCAAAGCGCACAAAAACATGCCGAACAATGGGGGCTAGACTTTTTGCCCGGAATGGAAATATCGTGCGCTATCGGCCCGCTTAGCGTACACCTACTAAGCTACGGACATCAACAAAACGATAGCGTCCTGAACGAACACATTACGCAGGCTCGCAGCTCTCGCCGGACACGAGCTCAAAGAATCGTTCAAAAACTCTCTGAAACATACCCCATCACATGGGAAGACGTCTTAGCTCAAGCATCACCAGGAGCAACTATCGGCAGACCCCACATTGCAGACGCCCTCGTGAACGCAAACATTATCAGAACCCGCAGCGAAGCCTTCTCCGGATTACTGGCAGAGCGCTCAGCATATTATGTTCCGTACCGTGCCGTACACCCCGTTGAAGCCGTCACCATGGTTAAAGCTGCCGGAGGAGTACCCATCATGGCGCACCCCCGTGCTCGTATCCGCGGACAAGTTGCCTCTGCAGAGCTCATAGAACAGATGATTGAGGCCGGACTAAACGGACTTGAAATCTATCATCGAGACAACAACGAAGAAGACCGCAACTGGCTCAAAAAACTTGCCCAAAAATATGACCTCATCATAACTGGCTCTAGCGATTACCACGGCGCCGGAAAGCCTAACCGACTAGCAGAAAACACCACGCCAACCCAAATCGTCGAACGTATCAAAGAAATCATCCGGCAGAACCACCAGAAGAACACCACACCTCAACACACCCAAACAATATAAAAGGCGGTGCCCATAACCCCTTGGGTTAAGAACACCGCCCCAAACAACCAACCAACACAGGCTAGTCTTGTGAATCACCATCATTAACGATGCGTTTGCGCCGACGACGACGCGGAGCCTGCTCGCCCTCTACCCGGGTACGACGTCGTGAACGACCAGAAGCATCTTTCTCCACAACGGGGGAGTCTGAACGCGTATTGTCATGTTCTTGACGGCGAGGGCGACGCTGCCTTTGCCCATTATTCTGCGAGCGACGAGAAGAGGAAGAACGTTCTGAGCGGCGCTCGCCTCTGCGCGGTGAACGTTGAGCAGAAGCATCAGAATCCTTAGGCTGAGCATGAGGCATCTTACCTCGAGTGCCTTCAGGAATATCAAGGTCACGGAAAAGATGCTCAGAAGAAGAATACGTTTCTACAGGCTCTGGAACACCCAATTCTAAGGCCTTGTTAATGAGAGACCAACGAGGGATATCTTCCCAATCAACAAGAGTAATTGCGGTACCAGTATGACCGGCACGGCCTGTACGACCCACACGGTGTACATAGGTTTTCTCGTCGTCGGGGCACTGAAAATTAATCACGTGAGTGACGTCATCAACATCAATACCTCGGGCTGCTACATCTGTAGCGACAAGGACATCAACGGCATTATCACGAAACGCTTGTAATGCTTTTTCGCGTGCGACCTGAGGCAAATCGCCGTGAAGAGCACCCGCACGGAAACCACGATTCTGTAACTCATCAGAAAGTTTTGCTGCAGAGCGTTTTGTCTTGGTGAAGATAATGGTACGTCCTCGCCCATTGGCGCGCAGAACTCGACCCACTAACTCATCTTTGTCGAGAGGATGAGCACGATAAATAACTTGACGGATAGACGCCTTTGTCAACGACTCATCTTCGGAAGACTGTGCTTGAATATGCATTGGTTTACGCATATAACGGCGTGCCATTGTCAGCACAGGCCCAGGCATGGTTGCCGAGAAAAGCATGCTCTGGCGAATCTCGGGCAAACTTGCAAGAATTTTTTCAACATCGGGTAAGAACCCTAAATCAAGCATCTCATCGGCTTCATCAAGAACCACAATTTTTACCTGCGAAAGATTCATCTTCTGCTGGCGTTGTAAATCAATGAGTCGGCCGGGCGTGCCAACAATAATCTCAACTCCGCGGTCAAGAAGTTTAACCTGCTGTTCATACGGAACACCACCGTATAACGTCACAACACGAACTCCCGCACCTGCTGCCGCAGCAGAGAGATCTTCGCCTACTTGAACAGCAAGCTCACGAGTCGGAACAATAATTAGCGCTTGAGGGGAGCCAGGGGAGCGTAACGAATCCCAACGGGGATCTTCGGGGCCGATTACTCGTTGAATTGCGGGCAGACCAAAACCTAGAGTTTTGCCGGTACCTGTTTGCGCCTGCCCGATGATGTCATTGCCGGCGAGAGCAACAGGCAACGTGAGAGACTGAATAGGGAACGGATGAATGATGGAACGTTCAGCTAAAGCTTGGCAAATATCTTCGCGTAGTCCGTAATCGGCAAAAGTCTTGGGGTCTTGGTTCACGTATGTGTTTCCTGTAGAAAAGGCGCAAAAGCGCAACTATGGAGGTACGCCGATCGTGAAAAAACAAGTCACCCTATCTCAGCAGGTGACACTACTAAACATTACTGGTGGATAACGACCGGACAACCGTCTTATCTTAGCCATTCTAACAAAGCTGACAAGAAAAAAGTGGAGAGCCTAAAAATATAGGCCCTCCACTATCGTCTACACCGTCTATATCAACGGCATATTATGCTGAGAAATTAAAGCCGACGCGACGCTTTGTCTCTGAACCAATTTCAACGAAACCGATTTTATCTCCAGGAATCAATACGACGTTACCCTTGTCGTCTTCTAGCTCTAGAACCTCACCTTTATCCATGGCGCGTGCAATGAGCTGACGCAATTCAACAGGGTCTTTATCGGACTCAATAACTACTTCGCGAGGCATATTTCTAATACCAAATTTAACGTCCATAACTGCTCCTTAAACAACGGAAATTACCGGTCATGTCTCTAGACATTCTAAAAGGTGAAGACAAAAACACCTAGAAATATCACCCTCAGCGTACCACCCCTACAATAAATCACGTAGAAGAATCCTTCTTGAATCTTCTGAACAAAAACCTTATAGAAGTGAAAAAGGCAGAGGACTAACCGTCATAGACAGAATCGTCATCAATGCAGAGTAGCCCTCCCCACGCTAAACGAAAAACGAGATTTTGTGCACGAGCAAGCTCTTGGTCCTGAGCACCTTGCTGTAAAGCATGTTGCACCGCCGATAACGCCATTCCCGTGAGCGTGCGTGAGATGAGTACTGCTTCTTTTGCGGCTAGACCAGAATTAGGCTCTAACACTTGCGCAATATGATTAGCGATATATAGATGAAGGTCATCAATACGCTGTTGAACAGCTAAATCACTGTGAATATCAGATTCAAAAATCAGCCGATAACCCTGAAGATTAGTGCGCGTGAACTCGAAGAAAGCACCAATAACACGTTCTGTTCGCTCACGGTTATCTTGGGTGTCGTATAAGGGGCGAACTAGGCGTTCTGTGAGCTCTTTAATCTGTTCGTCTAGTACAGCAAGATATAGTTCTCGTTTTGATTTGAAATGCTGGTAAAGTACCGGCTTCGTGACATCGGCAGCTGAAGCAACCTGATTCATTGTCGTCGTATGGTATCCCTGAGAAGAAAAAATACGTAGTGCACTTAATACCAGATGTTGTCGTCGTAGTTCCTTCGGCAGACGCTTGTCCCCTGAGGAATAATGTCGATCGTGTGAATCTGGTTCTTGGAGTGGCTCAACGGTCACAGAACTCAACGCTTGTTCCTGAATCTATCTAAATAACGGACGAGTGATAAGGGCATAGACATCTACCGTAAATGGCTGAAACTTCTGTATGAGAGGTATCGTCCATGACAGTTAGGAGGCGTCCTTATGTTTTTGCTCCATCTGAAGATGAGAGGGCTCTACGGTGTTTACCTCAATACCGTAGAGCGCTTCAAGAGCTGCAACGTAATCAGCTTCACGACCGTCTTTGGCTAAAGAACGTGCACGGACCGTAGGGGTGTGAAGTAGCGATTTCACCATACGCCGCATCGTAAGCTCTAACTGGTCTACGGCAGCGCCACACCCATACTGGTTGCGAACCTTCTGCAGTTCATTGTCCAAAATAGACATCGTATGTTCCCTGAGAGCTACAATAGCAGCATCTACGTTGCGAGCCTTCTCTTGTACCGCAAAATGAGCAGCTTCATTGTCCACAATTGCGTGGGCAAGTTCAATAGAATCTTGAGTTTCGTTGGGGGCAGCCAGACGAACAGTCTCCAACGTAATCAACTCAACATCTGGCATGTCTGCAACATCTGGAGCGAAATCTCTACTCAACGCCAAATCGAGAATAATGCGTTTTCCTGCAGGAACCTCATCAGCGCTCAACGGAGCGGTAGAACCAGAACACCCAATGAGAATATCTGCTTCTTTGAGAGCTTCGTGAAGAGCACCCTCAGGAACAGCTCGTATGGAGCGCTTGTCGGCAAAAGTAGCTGCACGACCAGAGGAAGAATACACGCTAATATTTTGGCAGCCGCGCTCTCTCAGCGCCGCAACCGTAGCACCAGCGTAAGCGCCAGTACCAATAATGAGTGCGCGGCGTGCATCCCACGCTAACTCTGATAGCTCATACGCTAAATCGAGAGCGACCGAAACAACTGAACGCCCTTGAGAACCAAGCAGAGTCTGCTGACCCACTTCTCGAGCAGTGCGAGCAGCACGATCAAAAAGCCGCACTAAATTACCGGTGGCTGTACCTTCTTCGCGTGCAGTAGCAATAGCTCGACGTACCTGTCCGGTAATCTCTCGCTCTCCAACCACTGCCGACTCTAAACCAACCGCTACCGTAAATAAGTGTTTGACGGCCTCATGCTGAGTGAACACTTCAAAACTACTTGCAACAAGTTCGTACGCTAAAGAAGACTGGCCGGCAATGCCACGATATATTTCCTGTGAAGTTTCTTCTAATATCAGCTGTATTTGCTGAGACGTTGCGCCGGGGGATACAGCAAGCTCCCCATAAATCTCTAAACGGTTACACGTCGAAAGAACAACGCTTCCTCGAACCCGCTGCGCCGAAACATTTTTGAGCGCAACACTAGCACCGTTGGCCAATAATGCCACGGTGTTCAAATCTACAGTCTTGTGTGATGCAACGAGCGTAAATATAGTCACGACTGACTTATCATAAACATGTTTGCCCCTCAGACGCGAATAAAAACGGGAAATATCACTATTTTTCCTCGTAGATTCCCCTCTCAACCGGCAGATACCGGCAAAGAATGACATGGTGTCGGCAAACAATGCGCAATAATTTGGCACAATGGGAAACATGAGTAGCACTTTGAATCAACGAGAACTACTGAACACACACCAGCTAGATTCTCTTCCCACCACTCACCCACTCAAAACTACAGGCGTGGCAGAGTCACCAATGCTCAAAGCCCTCACCGGACAAAAAGGCTCACACCACCCCGTATGGTTCATGAGGCAAGCCGGACGCTCCCTACCCGAATACCGAAAAGTACGTGAAGGTATTCCCATGCTAGAGGCATGTTTAACCCCAGAACTTGCCTGCGAAATTACATTGCAACCCGTACGACGCCACAACGTAGACGCCGCAATCTTCTTCTCCGACATCGTCGTCCCCATGAAGCTAGCCGGCGTAGACGTAGACATCGTCCCCGGCAAAGGCCCCGTACTATCCCAACCAGTACGCACCGCTGAAGACGTCAAAAACCTCCCCGAACTCGAAGACTCAGCACTCGACCCCATCCGAGAAGCAGTCAGCCTAACCGTCAAAGAACTCGGCGACACACCGCTCATCGGTTTCGCCGGAGCACCATTTACGGTCGCCGCTTATATGGTTGAAGGCGGACCCTCCCGAGACCACCTACGACCACGCACCATGATGCACTCAGACCCCGACACCTGGCATGCACTCGGACAATGGGCCGCCCGAACCGCAGGACAATTCCTTCAAGCACAAATCGAAGCAGGCGCCAGCGCCATCCAACTCTTCGACTCTTGGGCAGGATCCCTCTCCGAAAGCGACTACCGCACCTACATCCAACCCCACTCCGCCCAAGTTCTTCAGAGCGTGGCACATTACGGTGTTCCTAGAATCCACTTTGGTACCGGAACCGCGCAGCTACTTAAAGCTATGCACGAAGCTGGAGCAGATGTCGTCGGTGTAGACTACCGTCTCGACCTCGCAGAAGCTCAGCATCGTCTTGGCGGGGGAGTGCCCCTACAAGGAAATATTGACCCTGCACTACTAAGCGCAGGATGGGATGTCCTCAAAGAACACGTAGACCACGTCCTAGCTGATGGTGCATGTGCTCCCTCCCATATCGTCAATCTTGGACACGGTGTGCCACCAGAAACAGACCCCGAAATACTTACCCGCCTGGTGGAATACATTCACACTCAAACTGCTCGGGAAGTGGCCTAAGAACAATGTCACCTGTCGATACTCGTTCCCCTAAAGAAACCGCAATCGTTGTAGGCGGTGGAATCTCCGGATTACTTGCCACTCGAGAACTTGCTCAACAAGGGCTCAAAGTAACCCTCGTCGAAAAAGAAGATCATCTCGGTGGTGCAGTAGGCGCACACCAAATCGACGGACTTGTCCTCGACTCGGGTGCAGAATCCTATGCAACAAGAACCACCGCCGTCAGCGAGCTACTCGAAGAGCTCAATATTTCCGAAAAAATCGTCACTCCACGGCAAGATGGATCCTGGCTTTGCCTACCAAACGGGGTTCACAAAGCACCACGAACAGGAATCCTCGGCATCCCCGGAGACCTCAACGACCCAGACTTCAAAAAAATTATGAGTAGAAGTGGTCTACGACGCGCTAAACTTGACCGTTTCTTACCCGCCTCCGCAGGAGAAAATGCACGTACCCTTGGCGACCTCGTACGTGTCCGTATGGGACAACAAGTACTCGATAGACTCGTCTCGCCCATCGTATCTGGAGTCCATTCCACGCACCCCGATTACCTTGACGTAGATTCTGTTGCACCAGGACTCAAAAAAGCGTTAAATACCTATGGCTCCCTTGCTACCGCTGCCGCATCACTACGTAAAAATTCTCCAGCAGGAGCACAAGTCGCAGGACTCATCGGCGGTATGCACCAGCTATCTGAAGCACTCGTTGACGATATTCTTCGTCGCAAAGTACGTATCCTTACCGGCTATGATGCCATCGCCATCGACCGCGACCGTTGCCATAACCTCTGGACACTCATCCAACGCCAACCCGAAATCGGCGAAAAAGCTGCTGCCATCCACGGAAAATACCTCGTCATGGCCTCAGACGGTCCCTCAACTCTTCGAATGCTTGGATCACACCTGAGTAGCGCAGACCTACCCCAAATCTCAGCAGGACCAGAAGTTGCCCTCGTAACACTCATCATCGAACAATCAGAGCTCGACTCCCGACCACGCGGAACCGGAGTACTTGTCAGCGAAGAAGTGACCTCAGTACGAGCCAAAGCACTTACCCACGCCAGCGCTAAATGGGAGTGGATGAGCGACAAACTAGGGCAACATCGACACGTATTACGCCTGTCCTACGGGAGAGGACAAGACGCTAGCCCCCTACAAGAAGTCAAACTCTACGATGACCAACTCATTACCTTAGCCATCCACGATGCACAAAAACTTCTCGACGTTTCCATCTCACGAAATCAGCTCCTCGCAGCAGACGTTGTTCGATGGAAAGGCGCATTACCTACAGCAAGTCCCGAACACCGCAAAACAGTGCAAAGCTTCCGCAACGCACTCACCGAATTAGAGAACGTCACCGCTGTTGGCGCGTGGCTGAGCGGAAACGGGCTAGCTGCTGTCACCGCAGACACTCGCAAAACCCTCAAAAACTTTATTGAACAAAACAACATCGGATAGAACCTCAACACTACAACTACGTAAACCCAAGAGGCTCCCGTACAACACACAACAACAGGTGACTCTCCATCACACCCGATAGAGAGAAACCTCTGAGGAAGGAAAACATGTCACACCAACATGGCTCACATGGAAACTACTCCCACACACACCGTGGGGATGCAACCTCATCAAAAATTCAAGGTCAAGTTCCGGGTGCTCCAGCTGACGGCGACGACAAACTCTACTACGCGCTATACACTGTATTTGCACGTACTGGAGTAACAAACACCAAAGCACAGACCCCTGAAGCTGAAGAAGAACTCAACCAAGTAATCTCAGCACTCGAAGAACAAGGCGTAACCATTCGCGGATTCTACGACGTATCAGCCATGCGCGATAACGCAGATATTCTCGTATGGGCTCACTGCGAAGTCCCTGAAGACCTCCAAGAAGCTATCCGCAAACTTCGCCGTACCAGCGTCTTCTCCGAAACAAAGATTGTATGGTCCACTATGGGCGTACACCGCGACGCAGAATTTACACGCCGTCATGCTCCAGCCTTTGCCCTTGGCAAAGAAGCACAAGACTGGGTCTGTGTATACCCCTTCGTTCGCTCCTATGAGTGGTACTACATGAACCCCGAAAAGCGTGCTGAAATGCTCAAAAACCATGGTATGAAAGGCTACGATTTCCCTCAGGTGCTAGCTAACACCATCGCAACGTTTGGACTCAACGACTACGAATGGGTCCTTGCCCTCGAAGCGCCAGAACTTGTAGACCTTGTAGACCTCATGCGTCATTTCCGAAACACTGAAGCCCGCCTACACGTCCGTGAAGAAACCCCCTTCTACACCGGACGCCGTATTCCCTCCCACGACATCGCAGGAGTTCTTGCATGAACACCCGACTACCACATGACGTAGCCCCCAACGTCACCGACCCCAACAACACCGCCAGTAATGGCCCCGCCGTACTCGATACAACAACTATCGAACAATTCCACGGTGAAGAAAACATCTCACGCCCTCGTAACAAAGCGCCACAACCCTACGATATGGTGATTCTTTCATCGTTTGGTGGCCCTGAAGGGCAAGAAGATGTCATCCCATTTCTTAGAAACGTCACGGCAGGACGAGGTATCCCCGACGAACGACTCGAAGAAGTCGCAACACACTACCGTGCCAACGGAGGTATCTCACCTATCAACGAACAAAACCGTGCACTCCTCAACGCCCTCGAAAAGGCTCTCCAAGAAAAAGGACCACGCATCCCCATCACATGGGCGAACCGCAACTGGAAACCTTACGTCAACGACGTAGTACAAGAAGCCTACGACAACGGCGCACGAAAAATTTTGGTACTTGCTACAAGCGCCTACCCCGGTTATTCTTCCTGCCGACAATACCGTGAAGACTACGGTATGGCACTAGAAAAACTTGAACTAGAAGGCAAACTTCAAATTGATAAAATTCGTCAGTTCTATGATGCACCAGGCTTCGTACAAGCCTTCGTCGACGGACTCGTAGACGGGCTACGAGAAGTCCACCAAAAAATTGCGCAGAACACCAACCCCGCTGCTGGAAACGGCGCTATCCGCATCATGTTCTGCACCCACTCCGTACCAACCAGCGCAGCGAACGAGGCCGGACCACGAGATGTCGACTACGAAGGCGGCTCCGCCTACGTCGAAAAGCATCTTCAAGTTGCTCGACGAGTTCTTGAAAAAGTCTCCGACATCGACTCAAAACTCCTCGAAAACGTTGATTGGGAACTGGTCTACCAATCTCGTTCAGGCCCCCCATCTATGCCATGGCTAGAACCAGACGTCAATGACGCCCTAGAAGCCCTTGAAGGCAAAGTTGATGGCATCGTCCTCGTACCTCTGGGCTTTGTCTCTGACCATATGGAAGTCAAATGGGACTTAGACACTGAAGCCCTAGACACTTGTAAAAACCTTGGCTTTGAAGCGGTACGCACACCAACACCCGGAACTCATCCGGCATACGTTGAGTCTTTGCGTCAGCTCATCCAAGAACGTGTACAAGAAACGAATGCAACACCGTTTACCGCCCCCAAAGAACCACTTTTCGGTGGTTGCTCTAACCGCGGATGGTTCGACGAATGCGACCCTCAATGCTGTAAACCAGCACGTGCTCAACAACATCGAGCAACGATTGCAACCTACCATATGAATACTACGGAGGACTAAAACCTATGGGCTACACCGTTGGCACCCGAGGCTCGGCGCTAGCACTCACTCAAACAGGTATGGTTGCTGACGCCATCGGACGTATCTGCAACCAAAACATCGAACGAGTAACCGTCAAAACTGAAGGCGATATCCTGACCGGTCCGCTTTCACAGATGGGTGGTACCGGTGTATTCGCTGCAACGTTAAGACAACGAGTACTGGACGGCAGTGTCGACATGGCTGTTCATTCCCTCAAAGATTTGCCCACCCAGCCCTGCCCTGGACTCAACATTGCGGCAATTCCTGAGCGCGAAGACCCACGAGACGCACTATGTGCTCGCGATGGACTCACCTTAGAGACACTGCCAGAAGGTGCAAACGTTGGTACTGGATCTCCTCGACGAGCAGCCCAGATTAAGGCGTTACGCCCAGATATCAATATCGTTGATATTCGAGGTAACGTGGGCACACGTCTTGCACGAGTCCCCGGTCTAGAACATTATGGCAACGCAGAAGCGGTAGGGGACTGCGATGCAGTTATCCTTGCGGCTGCTGGTTTGCACCGGCTAGGTCATGAATCTGCTATTTCTGAATATCTTGACGTTTCTCGTGTTCTTCCTGCCCCTGGGCAAGGTGCCTTGGCTGTAGAAATACGTGAACAAGACGTCCACAACAACACTGAGCTAGCTCAAGCTGTCGCTACCGTAGACCACCTACCAACACGCTACGCGGTTATCGCTGAGCGTGCTGTGCTACGTCGTCTAGAAGCAGGTTGTGCTTCGCCCATTGGAACATACGCGAGATATGAACAAGACCAGCTGATTCTTGACGCTGTAGTGGCTTCTGTTGATGGTTCTCAGGTGCTAAGACATCATGCAGCAACCGTACTTTTGAGTCAAGAAGCAGCTGAACAGCTTGGTATTCAAGTAGCAGAAGACCTCCTACAAATGGGCGCTGAACGTTTAAACGGATTGAATAGTTAGTGTCCATGGCCAACGCAATGACCTCTACTCGGCTGCTCATCACTCGTTCGTTTGAACAAGCACAACCGTTTGTTGAGCTTTTGTCTCATACGTCTTTAGCGCCGGTAGAGGTCGATTGTGCCCCTATCCGCCAAGCCGTCGCTCATACACCAGATAGTGAGCTCATGAGTCGTCTGCCTCATGGCGGATTTTCTTGGGCTCTTATCAGTAGCGTGAATGCTGTGCTTTCTTTGAAAAAATATGCTGTTGAATCTCAGCGTACGTTGCCTCAATTACTAGCAACAACAAAAGTTGCTGCTGTTGGTGCCTCCACGGCACAAGTTTTGGCTGATAACGGTGTTGTGGTGGACTACATTCCTTCGGTGATGGACGCTCAACATTTGGGGCAAGAACTTCCGTATGACGACGATCAACCTGTTCTGTGTGTTTTGGGAAAGACTTCACGGCCGACTCTCAACCATGTTCTAGCATCACGGAATATACCTACAGAAACGGTGATTCTTTACGATATGGAACCTTACCCCGTTACAAACCCGTTAACGCCGTTGAGAGCACCCGAAAAATCTTTTGCTCTGGGACAGGTGCGAGAGCGTTGGCAAGAATATGCGGGTGTTATCACAACGGCTCCTTCTCTATTAGAAGAACTCGTCACCCATATTTACGGTGAGGAATTTCCGGTATCTTTTCCCCCTCTTATTGCGATGGGAAGAACAACCGCATCTCATGCGCAGCGTTTAGGTTTGGATGTTTATATTGCGCCTGCTCCAACCCCTGACGGATTATGCGAAGCGGTTCATCATTATTTTTTGTAATTTTTTTGGTTATCACGCAAAGAAAATAAATGTTTTATGAGAGGAGAACTCCTATGACGGCACTCAACCTTCAGTATCGTCCACGGCGTCTACGCGCAACTCCTGCGTTGCGTAAACTGGTATCCGAAACACAACTACGCCCAGAGCACCTCATTCAGGTTCTCTTTGTGCGAGATGGAATTGAGGAACCTCAGCCTATCGCGTCTATGCCTGGACAATATCAGCACACGTTAGATTCTCTGCTAGAGCAGGTAGAACAAGCCGTATCAGCAGGGATTCAATGTATTGATCTTTTCGGTGTTCCTCGTGAAGAAGACAAAGATGCAGATGGAACTCACGCATGGTTACCAGAGGGCATTTTGAACCGTGCTATTGCACAGGTTCGTCAACGTTTTGGGGATACCATCACGATTATGGCGGATACCTGTCTTGACGAGTTCACCAGCCATGGACATTGTGGGCCACTTTCGACAGACCGGTTTGGTCAGCCGATTGTCGATAACGACGCCTCTGTTCATGCTTATTCTCAGATGGCGTTGGCGCAGGCTCGTGCCGGTGCACATATTGTGAGCCCATCGGGCATGATGGACGGACAAGTACAAGCGATTCGTCAGGCGCTTGATGCAGAAGGGTTCTACGACGTTGCTATTATGGCGTATTCGGCAAAATACGCTTCAGCATTCTTTGGTCCTTTCCGTGATGCTGTCGGTTCTTCATTAGAAGGCGACCGTAAGAGCTATCAGCAAGACCCAGCTAACCGTCGTGAAGGTCTACACGAAGTACGGCTAGATATTGAAGAGGGCGCAGATTTCGTCATGGTGAAACCGGCGATGGCGTACCTTGACATTGTGCGTGAAGTCGCTGATTTCTCTCCGGTGCCGGTAGCTGCCTATCAAGTTTCTGGAGAATACGCCATGATTGAGGCCGCTGCTGCAGCAGGATGGGTCGATCGAGAAAAGATTATTCTTGAGTCGTTGACAGGCATTCGTCGCGCTGGCGCTGACATTATTCTGACGTACTATGCAACAGAAGTAGCCGCTTGGCTTTCATAATGTTTTATAAACTAGAGAAAACATTGCTTAACAGATATGAAGAAAGTTCTCACATATGAGTATCTCCGAAGACTTATTTAACCGTTCTCGTGCTGTCATCCCTGGGGGAGTGAACTCACCGGTTCGTGCCTTCAACTCCGTTGGCGGTGTGCCCCCTTTTATGGTTGAGGCACAGGGCCCTTATCTGACTGATGCTGATGGTAGAAATTATGTTGATCTTGTGATGAGTTGGGGACCTGCACTTCTGGGCCACCGAGATTCCTCTGTTGTTGAGGCCGTTCACAAAGCTGTAGAGCACGGGCTGTCTTTTGGTGCCTCTACCGAAGCTGAAGTTGAACTTGCTGAGCTTGTTATCGAGCGTATCAACGCTGTGATTCCAGGAAGTATCGACCAGATACGTATGGTATCCACTGGTACCGAAGCAACCATGACTGCTATCCGTCTAGCTCGCGGTTACACCGGACGAGATAAAATCATCAAATTTGCTGGTTGCTATCACGGACACGTTGATGCTTTACTCTCTGAAGCTGGTTCTGGCGTAGCAACCTTAGCAATGCCCGGTTCAGCAGGCGTCACAGCTGCAACAGCAGCTGAAACGATTGTTCTCCCCTATAACGATACCCAAGCAGTTCAACGTGCTTTTGAGCAGCACCATGGACAGATTGCAGCTATTATCACTGAAGCAGCACCGTGCAATATGGGCGTGGTAACACCTGAGGCTGGGTTCAACCGGTTCTTACACGATACTGCCCATGAGAATGGCGCATTGCTCATTTTTGATGAAGTCCTAACCGGTTTCCGTGTATCTTCTGCCGGCTATTGGGGATACACCACAGAAGATGAGGGAGGATGGGCTCCCGATATCTTTACCTTCGGAAAAGTTATTGGTGGCGGTATGCCCATTGCCGCACTGGGGGGTAAACGAGAAGTGATGGAGTACCTTGCCCCGTTAGGGCCCGTCTATCAGGCAGGTACGCTCTCTGGTAATCCCATCTCTCTTGCTGCAGGCATCGCAACGCTCAAAGCTGCAACAGAAGACGTCTACCAGACTATTAATCAGCGTAGTGAAGAACTTCAAAAAGCTATCCACTCCTATGGCGAAAAACTTGGTTTGAACTACTCGATTCAACATGCCGGAAACCTGTTCTCTCTATCATTTGGTACAGCTGAGCACGGTGTACATCATTATGACGATATCAAAGCAAGTGAAACGTTCCGTTATCAGGCATTTTTCCATAGCATGTTGAACTCTGGGGTGTACCTCCCACCAAGTGCTTTCGAAGCATGGTTCTTATCTGCCTCACATAATGATACGGCGATGGATCGTATTCTTTCTGCACTGCCTGAGGCCTTAGAAGAAGCTGCTCAGGCTCAACCCGCATAAATAATACTATTTAGTGTTCTCTTCAATGAAAAAACCTTTGGGGTTGTATCCTCTGATGTGGAGGATACAACCCCAAAGGTTTTTTGATGATATACAGGTAAAAGCGTATTCGCCTTACCGTAGATGATAGTCAATATTAAAACGACGAACTTTTTGCAAATCTCGGTTATAGAACCAGTTCTTATCCATCAGAAAACGAGCAAATACAAGCCCCATACCAATGGCGAAGAATAATAACCATACCTCCACCATGCCAACTGCAGCTTCTGCAATATCACCATCAGAAAGATACGCCATGGAACGATAGAACGTCACACCCGGAACCATCGTGACAACCGCAGGGACAGACAACGAAACACGCGAATACTTCCGATGGTGTAAGGGCGCAATAATTTCAGCAAAAGTTGCTGCTAAAAGAGCACCTGTAAATACCGCTAGTTGCGGGGCCAAACCCACATCAGTAGCAAGGATACGAAGAGGGTTCACCACAGCAGCAATAATTCCTGCCCATAAACAGCTCGTGGGCATCGCCGAGAAAAGCATCGCAAACCCATACGCTGCAATAAAAGACGCCGCAACTCTCAACGAATATAACGTGATAGGCGAAAACTCCAGTGGAACAGCTTTCTGTAGAGGAAGCTCAAACGTAAAGGCAAGAATCCACACTGCAAAAGAAGCGCTCGCAAGTAACAACCCCACGTAGGTAAGTCGCCCAATAGCCGCAGAAAAGTCGAAGCGAGCTAAATCTAACATTGCAGTCACCAGCGGAAAACCTGGTACTAAAAACAAGATAGCAGAGATGAAACCTACAAGATGATCAGAAGACGTTAACCCTAAAGCAGTCAACGTATTGACCCCACAAATATAAGACCCCGCAGAGAACACCCCACATAAGAACCATATGGCGAGGTGATTAACTTCTTTACCCAGTAAAACTGAACGCAATAATTGTCCCAGACCAGAACAGAAAAAAACGATACTACACTCAACAACCCCACCATTGTTGAGAAAAGCAAACCCCGCACAAGCAAAAGCGGCAGCAAGAGAAAGCAACCATCGAGGGTATAGGTGCGGTAACCGTGCAATACGATCAATCTCCTGACCTGCTTCAAAAGGAGAAATCTTTTCAGGAAGGTTCGATACAAAATCGCTGAGTAAATCAATACGATAAGCACTAATACCCATCGCCCGTTGTTCACCAATTTCAGTACGAAAATTACCGGCAGCATAAGCAGTTGTGGTCAGCTCCGTAAACGTCACCTGCGAATGATGCTCTTCTAACCCTACTGCTCTTGCAAGACGTGCCATTGAGGCTTTCACACGAAAAGCGCTAGCACCTGATTGAAGCATGAGCAGTCCAAGCTTCATCACCACGGCAGACTGTGATACAAGATATTGATGTTGTAGCCGTGAAGAACCTAAATAGATACTATTAGTGGGCGGCTCTGCAGAGAGATTCTCAGACATCATGACACCTTAGAAAAATATATTGAGTAAAAATACTTGTGAAAATACACCGCACAAGAACGCACTAACCATGGCGTATAGGCCATGAACCGTCAATTATTTGATTCTTACCTTGACGCTTGAGATATTCTTGAAACTCCGCAGCCTGCTCTTGCGCCCACAGAATCTGTTGCTGATGTAAGAACCTCGCATCTTGGGCAAGATCAGGGAAAGAACCTGCCATCGCGGTGAGGAGACGTTCTGCTGCTATCGCATCATCCTTAGATGTATGCGCATTCTCTAAACTCACACCATATTCTTCGCTGAGCACCTCTAGAGTACGTTTGCCTCGTTTAAACTGATGAAAATGCTTATTCAAAACATAAGGATCTAGCACCGGCTCACACTTGAGCTCTGGATACTCGTATCGTTGTAACTCATAATGCAACACCGAAAAATCATAGGCAGCGTTGAAAGCAATAACGGGGATACCGTCATGAAAGAGAGAACCCAGAGCAGACGCCACTTGAAACACAACGGTGGAAGCATCCTGTCCATGTTCTTGCGCATATTCAGTGCTAATACCGTGAACTGCTGAAGCCTCTGCTGGGATATCAATACCAGGGTTTGCTAACCACTCTCCAGCGCGAATAGTCTGTCCATCTGCCCCCACCAGAACCAAAGAAGCCGTCACAATACGTGCCGTACGAGGATCAACCCCCGTCGTTTCTAAATCAAAAGTTGCCCGAGGATTATCTAGCCAAGAAGTCATACTCCACACTATATCGCTTTTTTGATAAGCCTAATAACCCCACCCCATGTATCAGAGACTTATCGCTATCAAGTGCGATAACACTCCTTCCACCCAAGACATATCGCAGAGCATCGACATCTTTTAAACCTCTGAGATACATCGTTTCCCCGGTAACACAAAAATCGTTAAACTTATGGGGGGAGAGGCTAATTACTAAAACCTCTATAAACAACGCAAGAAGGAACCCAAACGATGAGCAACACACCACGGATCATTCTTGGTGCAGCAGGAACGGGCAAAACCACCCAACTCCTTGAACACGCCCAAAACTACCTTGACTCTGGTGCCGAAGCTGATGGCATGATGTTCCTAACGCCCTCCCGTACCAGTGCTACAAGGATGAGAGAACTCATCGCCAACCACACTCAACGAACCCTCTCAACCGTACCAACTCGCGCATGGCAGTCTTATGCTTTCGATATCTTACGACGCGCCCAAATCCAAGGACTACTACCGGGGGTAGAACTATCACCCAAACTTATCTCAGGACCAGAACAAGACGTCATCATCTCAGAACTGCTCCAAGGACACACACAAGGTTACGGAAAAATAATTATTTGGCCCCAAGAGCTTAAAGAGGCCGTACACACTGAAGGATTCCGCCACGAAATTCGAGACTTCTTCGACCGCATCGCAGAATATGCTATCGACCCACAAGACATCGAAAACTACGCCCAACAGCTCAACATCCATACATGGGCTCTGATCGCCCAACTATATAAGGAATACCAACAGATTCGTCGTCTACGGATGCCCAATGCTTTCGACCCCGCAACCCTCATCCATGAAGCTCAACAGGTTCTGACCCACAACCCAACCTTTCTCGCAGAAGAACGCGAACGTTTCAAACTCTTACTCATCGACGATTTCCAAGAGGCAACACCCTCCATCTATCGTCTACTCGAAACGCTCTGTTCACCTGAAACTTCACCAGCTCCAGCACCCCAAACAGTTATCGCTTTATGCACCGATACTGTGGTTCAAGGTTTCCGTGGTGCTCGCCCCGATAAAGCAAAAGAGCTTCCTCGTATCCTTGGAGACTATGAGACCCTATCTCTCAACCTCTCCCACAGGATGCCCAAAGATATTGTTTGTGCCTATTCCACCGTCACAGAACGCATTCCGCCGGTTGCCCAAATGCGCTACGACCGTCAACCACAATACGCACCAGCTGCCGAGCCTGCCGCAACTGCGGAAGAAACCTCTCAACAAGAACCTGCTCTGGATGGGTATCTTGTTCAGAACGTTCAACAAGAAAATCGACTGTTAGCGCAGATGATTCTTGAAAAACACCTATATGAGAACGTCCCCTATCACCAATGCGCCATTATTGTGCGCAACACCGGCGCAATAGCACGTATTGAGCGTACCCTCATGAGCCACGGCATCCCTGTATCGAGTGCTCGCACCCTTAACGTGCTGAGTCAAGAACCTGCAGTACGCCCCTTCCTTGACGCATTAGCTATAGCGGTACATCTATACGAACAAGAGCAGGACCTCAACAGTGATGCCCACTCTGTTAGTGAGTCTGGATTATCTACGGATATCGTCTTGTCGTTATTACAGTCTCGCCTAGGTGGCGCTACTGCAATGGACGTGCGTCGCCTACGACAACAGTTACGCGCTGAAGAACTAAAATCTGGTGGAACACGCCCCAGCGATGAGCTGCTCCTTGAGGCGCTTTACCGTCCTCCTCGTATTGCTGCTAGGGGAGCAGACTCTGCTGTACGCCGTATTCACCATGTGCTCTCTGCTGGTGTCAAAGCACTCTCACAAGAAGGAGCAACAGCTGAAAGCGTTCTGTGGGCGTTATGGGAGTCTTCAGAACTTGCCCATATTTGGCGTCAAGAATCATTAAACGGTGAGGGGTTGAACGCGCAACGTGCTCACCGAGATTTAGATGCCATGCTTGGTCTTTTCGAGGCTGCCTCACGTTATACCGAGCAGATGCCTGGTGCGAGTGCTTTCCAATTCTTGAACTACATGATGGCTCAAGACATTCCGATGGATACACTGACCCGAACAACACGCGTACAAGGGCACGTTGAAATATTGACTCCAGCTTTAGCTGCAGGACGTGAATGGGACTACGTTTACATTGCTGGATTACAAGAAGGTATATGGCCGAACACTACTGTGCGCGGTTCTCTACTTGAGACGCATAAACTCACCGATATTCTTGATATCGGGTTAGACGCTGCACGACACATAACCTCCACTGATCGTGTGCGACAAACCCGTCACGATGAACTACGGATGTTTGCCACTGCTCTATCACGAGCGAAGAAACAGGTTCGGTGTACAGCAGTGATGTCTGAAGACGAATTTCCTAGTGAGTTTTTTGACCTTGTTGTTCCAGGCTCTCATGAGGGACGAACAACTACTGAGGTTCGACGTCCGATGACTCTTCGTGCGCTGGTGGCAGAGTTACGTCAATGGGCAGAACAACATGAGCAAAGCCCCGAACCTGCTCACCATGCGATACAGATTCTTCGCAAGTTCAACGACCTAGGACAAACACGCGGGTATATTGTGCCCGGTGCCTCACCTGATAGCTGGTGGGGGCTGAGTCCGCTCTCCTCTCAAGGCAGTGCCTTTGGAGAAGAGGCACCTATTCCGATGTCACCTTCACGACTAGAGACGGTGCACCGTTCTCCGCTGGAATGGTTCGTTTCCGAATCACGGGCAGAAGCTGCTACCGATGCTTCACGTTCTTTAGGAAACGTTGTACACGAACTTGCAGAACAGTACCCTCACGGGCCAGGTTATGTTTTGGAAGAACAACTTGCTCAGACCTTCCAAAAAATGAATCTTCCTGATACCTGGGAAACTCAAAAAATCTATGAACGAGCACAAAAGATGGTACGAAAATTTGCCTCCTATGTGGCTGATTTATCCCAGCAACAGCGGGAATTGAGTAATGTTGAAGGCAGTTTTAAAGTTTTTGTTCCAGGAAAAACACGTGACGCGTTACTGGTCGGCAGAATTGACCGTTTAGAGAAAAATCAAGAAACTGGACGCTACGCCATCATCGATTTGAAAACGGGGAGAACTGCGCCCTCTCAGAAAGAGAAAATACCTCGTCACCCACAACTTGCAGCTTACCAAGTTGCTTTAGAAGCTGGTATCGGTGAAAAACTTGCTCAGGGAGAAGACTCACCCGAAGCGAGATTTAGCGGGCTTACATCACGCTCTGGCGGTGCCTTCCTCATACAGTTAGGTACCGACACGAAAACTTACCGTGAACAGCAACAAGAGCCTCTCGCAGAAGAAGATTTATGGGCAGTAGAGCTCATTCAACAAGCAGCAGAGCTTATCGCTCAAGAATATTTTCAGGCACGCCATACTTCAGCCCAAGCTAGTGGCTACGGTATCCAATGCAAACTTCCCGAAATCTGCCCGTTATGTGCTCGTGGTAGACAAGTGACGCAATAACGAAAAGAGACGATAAACATGACGGAAAAAACTCAAGAAGACTTCAGCCCAGAAGAAATAGCCAAACTGCTTGGCAAACCAGCGCCCACCCCTGAGCAGTCTGAAATTATTTGCTCAGATTTACGCCCCTGTCTCGTTATTGCAGGTGCTGGATCGGGAAAAACCGCGACCATGGTCGATAGAGTTATCTGGCTCGTTGCGAACCAAAAAGTGAGGCCAGAAGAAATTTTGGGAGTGACCTTCACCCGAAAAGCTGCTGGAGAGCTTCGTGAACGTATCCGTATCGCGCTGAATCAGCTACGTCATCAAGGCATCATCAAAAGAACAGATCAAGACGAAGAAATCACCGACCCTGTTGTTTCAACCTACCATTCATATGCGAAGAGTCTTGTCTCTGATTATGGTCTACGCCTTGGCATAGAACAAGATGCACAGCTTTTAGGCCAGGCTCAAAGTTGGCAGCTGATGGCACAGATTGTGGAGCACCTCCAACCAGAGATTGCTTTAGAAGAACTCATGTCTAAAAGCACCATCATTAAAGATGCGCTGACTCTTGCGAGTGAATGTTCTGAACATCTTGTCACACCTGAAGATTTACAACAATGGTGTGAGGACGAAGAACAAAAAGTACGCAATATCAGCGGAAACAGAATCTCTAGTGAACAAAGAAATCTTTTAAAACGTCTTCAACAGCGTCGTTTTTATGCTGGCATCATCCAAGAATACCGCAATGTTAAAAAACGTATGCAAGTGATGGATTACGGGGACCTTGTCTCTTTAGCTGCGCGTATTGCACAAGAATTTCCAATGGTGGCAGAAACTGAACAAGAACGTTATAAAGTTGTTCTCTTAGACGAGTTTCAAGACACCTCCCACGCTCAAATGCAACTTTTTTCAGATCTTTTTGGGCATAGGGCAGACCCCCAACAGGAACATGCTGTGATGGCTGTGGGCGACCCGAAACAGTCCATTTATGGTTTCCGTGGGGCTTCTGATGGCCAGCTCTTTAACTTCTACCAGTACTTTCCAACAGCCAACAAAGACACAAAATTCTTAACAATAGCGTGGCGTAATGATGTTTCGATTCTTACCTGCGCTAATACCCTCGCAACACCTTTATCAAAACCTGCAGATTGGTCGAGAGCAAAACCTCTGGGCAAACCTATTCCTCATCTTCAGCCACGTCCAACCGCAGAAGCGGGAAAAGTTCTCCTCGGCGGCTACAACTCAACCGAAGAAGAAGCCCAAGCTATCTCCCAAAAAATCTATGAAGAACGCCACAAACCAGAATATTCTGCGCTCAACGGCAGCATGCCAACGATGGCAATTCTGTGCAAAAAACGGGCAATGATGGAACCCATCCGCAAAGAACTTGAAGCGTTGTCTATTCCATATCAGGTGGTGGGTCTTGGCGGTCTGCTAGATACCCCAGAAGTCGTCGAAATGGTCTGCTACTTGAGGGTACTCTCTGACCCCGGGCGTTCTGACGCGCTCATGCGCATCCTCAGCGGTGCACGCTGGCGTCTAGGCACCCACGACCTCTTAGCGTTAGGGGACTGGGCACGGCATCTAGCACGCCGCCGTGAACACGCCATCAAAGAAGGCATCCGCGAAAAACTGACCTCGGACGAGACTCCCTCACCCACCGGCAGTGAAGGAGACGAACACCCCCTCAACACTGTTGAATCAATACTTTCTCGAGCATGCCTTGATAACACCGATGACGCTTCACTAATTGAAGCCATCGAAACGTTGCCTCCAGAAGAATGGGTATCTGCTCAAGGCCGTCAGCTGAGTACAGAAGGACTTAACCGCCTACAACGCTGCGCCAAAGAACTAACAGAGCTCCGTCAATACATGAACGAAGACCTCACCACACTTCTATACGAGATAGAACAGAAAATACTGTTAGACATTGAGTTAGCTGTCAAACCAGATATCAGCTCTCACCATGCACGGCGTAACCTCGACGCTTTCTACGAGTCGGCGGCAAACTATATGCTCACCGCACCGCGCCTTTGGGCAAGTCTTCGAACAACACAAGAACAACCTCACAACTCCGAGAAAGAATCACCATCAACCGCACAAAAAATTTCACTCTATGCTGGGCTCAGCGGCACCAGCATGGTGAGCGGATTTTTAGCATGGTTAGAAGCCGCAGCCCAAGAAGAATCTGGACTAGAGATGATGGTTGATCCTCCTAGCCGAGAAGCCGTACAACTCTTGACAGTCCATGCCTCTAAAGGACTCGAATGGGACCACGTATATATTCCAGGACTATGTGAAGGGGACTTCCCTATCACAAAAGACCAACGCTGGACACAATGCTCCGACTCACTCCCTACTCCGCTACGTGGAGACAAAGACTTTATGCCACCGTGGATTAGCGCATGTGAAGATACTAAAGAGCTCAAAGAATCACTAGAGATTTATAAAGAGCAAACTCTCGAACACACTACGACTGAAGAACGTCGCCTCGCCTATGTGGGGGTAACACGCGCTCGCTCACTACTCATGCTGACTCATGCGGTATGGAAAGGCAGTAACAAAACTAAAAATAAGGTATCTACCTTCTGGGAAGAGTTGTACAGATTGACCGAAGAGCACTCCGACGGAGTAGAACATCCTGCTTTTGAGGTTCTTTCCACAAGTAGTGTTCCTGAAGAACAAAAAACAAACCCGCAATCAGAGAAAATTTTAAGCGCATTATGGCCGTTTGACCCCATCGACGGACCTGTGACATGTAGCTGGGATTCTTTAGAAGAGCTCGAAGAAACTCCCGAACCAAAAATACGAGAACTACACCAACATGCAAAACCATCACGCCGTCAACGGGTAGAGCATGCTGCCCAAGAAATAACGACCTCTATAGAAGAACACTCGTCGTTTGAAGCATCTGATAGTGAAAACCCGCTCATCCGCCAATGGGGCGAAGAAAGTAAGCTACTTTTATCGCTTTTGCAACGTCAAGAGGAAGAAGACCCTCTTGGCATCCCTCAACACCTGAACACGTCAACGGTTGTGTCTCTCATTGACGATCCGCAGAGGGTTCTTGACAATACTTTGCGTCCAATACCGCAGCGGCCGACTATTTCAGCACGTCAAGGAAATCTTTTCCACTCATGGATTGAAAATTATTATGAGAAACCGGCAACCTTAGAATTCGACGAGGAATACGCGGAAGAAGAGAACGACGAAATTATCCATTTTGAGAAGTTCACACAAAACTTCCTCGCAAGTCCCTGGGCCGATATCAAACCGTGGGCTGTAGAGTACCCTTTTGAAACTCCTTTAGCAGGCACCTCGATCAGAGGTAGAATCGACGCAATTTTTAGGCACGAACAACCTGACGGAAGCATAGGCTGGGAGCTAGTAGACTGGAAGACAGGGCGAGTTCCGAACACCAAACAGCTCGCATACCTTAGCTATCAACTTGCCGTATACCGTATTGCTTTCTCACGCCTTCACAACGTTAACCTTACGGATATCGATACAGCATTCTGCTACGTATCTACAGGAGACATCATCCGCCCCGAACATTTAGCGGCTGAAGATGAGCTAGAAAAAATTATCCGTGAGAAATGGAACAGAACCATCAACTAATGTTCTATCTCTCATAAGAAACTGTGGGGTGCATACCCACAACGGTATACACCCCACAGCTTGTATCAGAACTTTTATTGCGGTGGCGCAATCTTAAGAAGACGCAACTCACCAGAGGCAAGAAGCGAATCTTCAAGCTCACGAAGAAGCTCTAACGCCTGCTGGAACATCTCCTCATCTTCACGCTCTACAGCTCGTAGAAGCCACTGTGCCAAGGCAAATTCTGCATAAAGATGAGCACGCAACGACAACGCAGAATCTGGAAGCTGCGGCATCTGCTCAATATATACATTGAGAACTTCTTCAGAGAACCGTTGGTCTTCACACCCTAAAAGCCATGAAAAATCAAGAGCTGGATCGCCAACACACACTTCAGACCAGCCGGTTACGGCGGTGACTTTTTTCTGGTCTAAAACAAGATTATCTTCGTTCAAATCGCCGTGAATCACACGAGGCCTAAATGACCACATCGCATCATCATCAATTTGTTCACGCCACCGCTGAATGAGCAAAGGCGAAATCTTATTGAGAGCCTCAACTCTATCCAACTCTGCACGACGCCGTTCTCGTATCTGCTCCGCCGAATACACCGGAAGATTCGCATCCTCAATAATCGTCTCAGGCATCACATGAATGGTTGCAATGAGACGACCTAAAGCGGTCGCTAAGTTTTCGGTATCTTCTTTTGCATAAGAAGAAATCTCTGCCAACTCATCAATCTCATAGTGAGAACCCGGAATATGAGTATAAATAAATGTTTGCATACCGTTAACAAGAACCGAACCAACAATAGTCGGTACAAGAAACGGTAAACGTGCCCTGAGCCCTGCTGAAAAAGATTGTAGGATGACGTGCTCAGCTTCAAGACGAACGCTTGCCTCGGGATTCTTCGGCGAACGCACACGCCAGCGTTTGCCAGCAGAATCAATGATAATAGCCGAATCAAAGTCTGTCGTATCGTCGGCAGAAGGCAACGCCGCAACAGGATATAAACCTGGTACGCCAGCAGAAACAATAGCAGCAAGTTGAAGGGGAGTAACAGTCACATCACAAGAGTACAAGAGAAATGCCAACACCTCGAACGAACATCGCCAGATAGTCTAAAATAGTGACATCTTTTATACGAAAACTTTATAAAACTATCAGCTATGCCACAGCGAAGAACCGCAATAGCATCCTTCAACGGTGGCTACTGCAAAAACACTGAACTACACTGGAACACAGAACAGCCCATCCCATAACGATAAAACGCACAGGAGCCCGATGTCTTTTCTCCCCTTTACTGCAGAATCGACAGCTAACACCCCCCAACACGTACCATACGGTGCTCCTGATTCCCAAAAAATTCTTGAAAACCTCGACCCCGAACAACGCCGAGTTGGTAGTGAACTTGACGGACCCATGTGCGTATTAGCTGGTGCAGGAACAGGTAAAACCCGAGCCATCACCCACCGTATCGCATATGGTATAGCTATTGGACGGTACGTACCTCAACGCGTTCTTGCGCTGACCTTCACCGCACGAGCCGCTGACGAAATGCGTCTTCGGCTCCGTACATTAGGTGCTGACGGAGTTCAAGCACGAACCTTTCACTCTGCCGCGTTACGACAACTACGCTACTTCTGGCCAAGAGCCGTTGGCGGAACTGAACCAACCCTTATCAGTCATAAAGCACCTCTCATCAGTGAAGCTGCACAACGCCTTCGACTTAGCACCGATAAAGCAACGTTAAGGGACTTTGCTTCAGAGATTGAATGGGCTAAAGTCAACCTACACACCCCTGATACTCTCAACAGCGCGATTAAAGGGCGTTCCCTACCCTCCGGATTAGACGAACAAACAATGGTGCGTCTCTTCCGTGCCTATGAAGAACTCAAAGACGAACGCAACATGATCGACTTTGAAGATGTTCTTCTCCTCACCATTGGAATCCTCGAAGATGACCCATCCATTGCTGCAGAAGTACATAAACAATACCGGCACTTTATCGTCGATGAATATCAGGACGTTTCACCTTTACAACAGCGCCTACTAGATGCTTGGCTGGGAGATAGAGACGACCTCTGCGTTGTGGGCGATGCTTCACAGACCATCTACACTTTTACCGGTGCAACCAGCAGATATCTTCTAGGATTCCGTCATAAATACCCTCACGCACATGTTGTTAAACTGGTACGTGACTACCGTTCAACGCCACAAGTAGTTCATCTTGCCAACTCTTTGCTTAAAACTCGACGGGCACTCCCTGACGCAACGCCTGGGCGGTGGGCAGAACCTCTAGAACTGATTTCGCACAAACCACGAGGGCCGGAGCCTCAATGGTTTGGATACAACGACGACGAAGAAGAAGCTCGCGGAATCGCTGAAGATGTTCAAGACCTCATTACCAAAGACGGGATTTCCCCCTCTGAAATTGCGGTGCTTTTCAGAACAAACTCACAATCTGCAGCCATTGAGCAAGCCTTTAACGATGTGGGGGTACCCTACCAATTACGCGGAGCTGAACAGTTTTTCTCTCGTCCAGAGGTAAAAAATGCTTACGTACAATTACGCTCAGCAGCAAGCTCTGTCGAAAGTGGATCTGTTGTTCAGAACGTCTCCGATATTTTGTATTCATTAGGATATACACCTCAAGCACCCAGTTCCTCGGGTGCTGTACGTCAAAAATGGGAATCGTTGGCAGCACTTGTTT
This sequence comes from Rothia sp. P7208, assembly GCF_048512915.1. Lineage (NCBI taxonomy): Bacteria > Bacillati > Actinomycetota > Actinomycetes > Micrococcales > Micrococcaceae > Rothia > Rothia sp. P7208. The sequence continues at coordinate 30,868 of NZ_JBLXXW010000001.1, read as the reverse complement.
CTATGGCTGAACGTATGGAACGTGAACGTCATGAAGCCCAAGAGCACAACCCTGACTTACCTGATTTGACCTTGCAAGAATTCGTTGGACGCCTACATCAACGAATGGAACACCAAGATGCCCCTATCCTCAACGGTGTAACTCTGGCATCTTTACATTCTGCAAAGGGTCTTGAATGGGAGGCTGTATTCTTAGCTGGAATGAATGAGGGGCTTATGCCTATTAGCTATGCTCAAGACGCAGATGACATTGATGAAGAACGTCGTCTGTTATACGTGGGTATTACACGTGCTAAAAGCTATTTGACGTTGAGCTGGTCTCGTTCACGAACACCGGGTGGACGAGGAAATAGACGCCGTTCACGATTCTTAGCGCCGATTGCGCCTATCCCCGAATAGGGATGCGTATGCGAAAGGAACAAGAACGACGGCAGATTATTCCGGCAACAGAAACTCACCCTGAAATAATGGTACGGTTTTCTAATCGTCGGAAGAAAACGATTAGTGCACGTTACCTTGAGGAGTCACAACAGATAGAACTTTCTGTTCCGGCACATAGTACTGCACAAGATCTTGATGAATATGTAGAACGTATTCTTGAGCCGATGATGCGTAAGATACAGCGTAAGGGTCAAGAGCAACGTCACTACTCTTCCGATAAATATTTGCGCGAGCGTGCACGTTATATTCTTGATAATTATCTTCCAGAGTCTGAAGAACCGTTATCAATCCGTTGGGTCAAGAATCAGCACCATCGTTGGGGTTCTGCAACTGTTAGGCAACGGAGCATCCGTATCTCTCACCTGTTACAAGGTGCACCTGAGTATGTGATAGATCAGGTGATTCACCATGAGCTATGCCATTTTGTAGAGCCTAATCATAGTGTTGCTTTCCGGATGCTAGAACGCCGTTACCCACACTATGAGCAGGCAACGGCGTTCTTATCAGGAATGGTGTTTGCTAGTAGAAGTGAGCGGACACCACTCACCTGACGAACCGGCTAGGCTTGTGGCTTATCGTCATCTTCAGAGGTATCTTCTGGCTGGTCGTACCCTCCAGAAAGTAGCTTCTCTAAAGCAGCATCAAACTCATCTTCGCTGGCGGTAACTAATGCCGTACGAGATGCGTATGCTTCTGGGTTATCTAGCTCTTCTAAGGTGGGGAGCATCTCGGGTGCTTCCCATAGTTGGTCGCGTGCTTCCATCCCGTGTTCTTGGGTATAGTGACGCCAAAATTGTGCGGCTTCTCTATTTTTACGTGGATGTAACTCTAATCCAAGGAGGGCAGCAAAAATGTGTTCTGTTGGCCCACCTACTGCATGGCGACGGTTCATGACCTCAGCTAGCTGAGAAGACATCGGAAGGTTCTTCGTGGCATCTTCTGCGACGATGGTAACCCAACCCTCGACCAGCGCTAAGAGTATTTCTAAACGTTCTAGAGCAAGTTTTTGGTCTTCCGTATTTTGAGGGGTGAAGATATTGCTTGAGAACGCAATTTGTAGGGCTTCTTGATCCATGATGTCAATCTGCTCTGCTTCTTGTTGCATGCGTTCAATATCAACATGGATACCGCGAGCATAGCGTTTAATCAAAGCGATGATATCTTCGCGAAGCCACGTGGCTGCTTTATACAATCTGGTGAGTGCAACCTCGCGCACAGCAAGATAAATCATGACTTCTTGCGGTGGAATTTCTAACCCATCGCCAAAGTCTTTAATAGCAGAAGGAAGTAATGCTGAACGTCCTTCTGCCATGGGCAGACCAACATCTGTTGAGGATACGACTTCTTGAGCAAGTCTGCCGATGGCTTGTCCAGCTTGGATGCCGAACATCATGCCACCAACACCAGAGAGAATGTTCGTTTGTCCGCCGAGAAGATGTTTGATTTCTTCAGGAAGTTGCTCCGACATCGATTGGTTCATTGCTTCAGAAAGGCTGGTGGCGATAGGGCCAGCAATTTCTTGAAAAATGTCAAAAGTGTTATTGACGTAGTCAGCTTTAGACCATGATTCTGTGGGGTACCCTGTAGGGCTAAAAGCGGTTGCGGGGTTGACCCATAGTTGAGCGAGCTGAATAGCGTCTGCGACCGCAGATTTTTGAGCCGAGGTGATTTGTGGGTCTTCACCTTGAGCGAGTGTTTGATGAGCATGGCTTCTTGCAAGTTCCCAGTTGACGGGTTCGTCTGCTGAGGTATTAGCAGACATTGATGTGAGTCCTGAGAAGACTGCCGCAATTTGTGCGGGGTCGATGGGAATCCCCATATTTTTCATCTGTTCAGGGTCAAGGGGCCATTCTGCTGGGTTGCCTTGTGCTCCTGGAAAACCATTTTCTGAGAGTTTTTTGAAGAACTCTTCAAAAGGGTTAGAGCCGTCGTCAGATGGCATTCCCCACGGGTTATTGTTTGAAGTCATCATCATCTCCCAAAAATGAGTTAGTACGGGTTCAGTCTCTATTGCATACTACGTTACCTAAGGAATGTCGGTGGTGCGATGTTTTAGGGGGTTAGATATCAAAGCGAGACATAATTCTATGCTAACTCAAAGACAACTGACTCTCTGCTGAGAATCAGCGAATCTTTGCGTCATATCACTGTTGGTAGGAAGAATACAGGTACTCTAGAACAATGCAGTTCCGAGAAAAAATGTTTTCCTTCGCTTCTTTTTCTTCTCATAAGAGGTCACGCCGTGATTCTGTTCAGAATCTATGTGCGTTCTCCACGATTGGACTTGCTTTCTTGGGTCTATGGGTTCCTGTCAATTTTGTGACGGAAGAGCCTGGACCCACGTTTAACACTATTGGTTCATATAAAGATCAACAACTTATCGGTATCGAGGGCGAAAAAACATACCCTGTAACGGGTGCTCTAGATATGACAACTGTGTCTGTTGCTGGTGGACCTAACACTGATATTTCTGCAGTACATGTATTATCGACGTGGCTGATGCCAGATACTTTAGTTCTCCCTAGTGACTTGGTCTATCCTCATACGCTCACTCGTGAAGAAGTGACTGAACAAAATACTGTTGATATGGCAAATTCTCAAGAGGTTGCGCAGGCTGCAGCACTCAAATATTTAGGGAAGCCGTTTAAAGAAAAGATGACGGTAGCTCGACTGACTAAAGATAATCCCAATAGCGACCTTATCAAACCTGGTGATGTTCTCATCTCTTTAAATGGTCAGAAGATTGAGCATTATGAGCAGATTGCTGAGATTTTGTCGAGAACAGGTGATAAGACTCTTGATGCTGTTATCGAAAGAGAAGGGAAAGAAGAACACCTTTCTCTTAAACCTAGCTATGACGAAAAAAATCAAAAATATATTCTGGGGTTATTTCTTGGTGCAACTTATGAATTCCCTTTTAAAGTGAATTATGGGTTAGAAGAAGTTGGCGGGCCTAGCGCCGGTATGATGTTTGCCTTAGGAATTATTGACGAACTAACCGAAAAGAATCTGACCGGTGGAAAACATTTTGCTGGTACCGGAACAATCGACGCTCAAGGTCATGTTGGAGAAATTGGCGGTATCGCACAAAAGATGGTAGGTGCTCGTCAGAGTGGAGCAACAACGTTTATCGCACCCGAAAAAAATTGTGGTGAAGTAATTGGTCATATCCCTGACGGTCTATCTGTTGTTGCTGTATCAACTCTAGATGAAGCAGTACATGCAGTAGAAGGCATCGCGGCGGGAAAACCTGCAGATAGTTTTAGACAATGTACCGATTCATAAGATTTTAGCCATTGTCGTTAAATAATAGGTGGTGTGCTCCAACAATAATGTTGGAGCACACCACCTATTATTTATGTAGAACTCTTCTCAGAAGCATCTAGCGGTTTAGAAGAATCCTCCACCGCGACGGCGTGAAGAACGTTTGGTTCCAAAGATAGAACGTACCAGCTCACGGCCTAGAGTAGAGACGATATTAGTGCCGATACGCATTGCTGCATCGTTACGTTTTTGACGTTCACGTTCTTCTTCTCTCGCAATACGTTCAGCTTCTTTAGCTCGTTCTTTTTCGAGTTTTTCTTGTTCTTTGGCTAAACGTTCAGCTTCTTTTTGCTGTTCTGCATTGAGCGTTTGCTCTTCCTGCTTCTGCTGAGTCTCTGTAAGTTTTTCGTATGCAGAATAAGAATCCACGACTGTCGCATAACGGTCGTTCAATGAGCTTGCCGCAACTACTGAACTGATAGCTTCAGGGGCAGGAGCCATGAGTGATTCTGGTGCAAAAATCTTAGTCTTTGCAACCGGTGAGGGCGCGCCTTTTTCGCTCATGACCGTGACCAAGGCTTCGCCAATACCTGCGCTGGTTAATGCTTCTTCCATATCGTAGGCAGACTTTGGGAAGGTTCGTGCGGTAGCAGTCAACGCTTTTTGATCATCTGGAGTGAACGCACGTAGAGCATGTTGAACACGGTTGGCTAACTGACCTAGTACTTCTGCGGGGATATCTTTAGGTGTTTGAGTAATGAAGAAGAGACCTACACCTTTAGAACGAATGAGTCGAACCGTTTGCGTAATAGCTTCTTTAAACGCTTTAGAGGCACCGTTGAACAGCAGATGTGCTTCATCAAGGAAGAAAACAAGTTTGGGTTTCTCCACATCGCCAACTTCAGGCAACTCTGAGAAGAGGTCTGCAAGAAGCCACATTAAGAAGGTCGAGAATAGTTTAGGATTAGCCTGCACATCTGCTAATTCTAAGATACTAATGACGCCTCGTCCGTCTGGTGCCGTGCGTAGGAACTCTTGGGGCTCGAACTCTGGTTCACCAAAGAACTTTTCCATTCCTTCAGCTTCTAGTGTGACTAATTCACGAAGAATGACGCCAGCTGTTGCACTGGAAATACCACCGATACCAGATAGCTCTGCTTTACCTTCGGGGGAAGAAAGGAACTGAATCACTGCACGAAGGTCAGCAAGGTTATATAATTCTAGATTTTTTTGGTCTGCGTAATGGAAGATTAGTTGCAGAGCAGATTCTTGCGTGGAGTTAAGATCCATCACACGTGAAAGCAGAATTGGGCCAAAAGACTCAACCGTGGCTCGGATAGGGACACCAACACCTTCGCCACCGAGTGTGAAGAATTCTGTAGGGAATGATTTTGCTTCCCATTGTTGGCCCAGGGATGCAGAACGGGCAGCTAACTTTTCACTATTTTCTCCCGGCGCCGCTAGACCAGAGAGGTCACCTTTCATGTCAGCAAGGAATACTGGCACACCCTGTGTGCTGAGTTGCTCTGCAAGAACCTGCAAAGTCTTAGTTTTTCCGGTACCTGTGGCGCCGGCAACAAGACCGTGGCGGTTCATCATAGATAGGGGGAGTGAGACTTTTGCTTCTGGATCGGCCACGCCGTCACAGGTTGCTACGCCTAAGGGGATAGTTTTCCCGTCAAAGGAATACCCATTTTTAATTGCTTCAAGTTGTTGTGCATCATTAGACATGGCTTTAGTATAACGGGATTAACCGCCATATATAACACATCTATTCAGCTGTAACATAATCTATTCAGAGTATTTTCAGGTTGGATGTAAAACCTGTCATCACGGGATGTTCTCGTACCAAAGGCCCTTGTTATTTGGCACAATAGATACATACCTTTGGGCTTGTCTTCTGCTCATAACAGGGACAGCTCTTACGACCGGCGAACTGAATTCGCGACGCAACCATCATCGAGGAAGATGTGAGTACCGGACCTACCTCTCAAAAATCCCGTCCTGCACAACGTAGCAATAGCACACTTGTTATAACAGCAACCATTATTGCTGTTCTCATTGCCCTATTCGTTGCAGGAACCCAAATCTACACGGACGTACTGTGGTATAACCAGCTTGGTTATCTTGGAGTGTTTATCACCGAAAACGTTTATAAGATAGCTGTTTTCGGTGTAGCTGCCCTCATCGCAGGAGTTTGCTTGTGGGCAAGCATGTTCTATGCTTTCTCGCACGGTGAACCACCTAAAATGCCACGTCCTCAAAGACCACGCCCCACAGCAGAAAACTCTGGAAACAGCCCAGACCCCTTCGCTGAGATCCAAGATTTATGGGAACAAAGCATGGGGCGTTATCGTGACTCCGTTGAACGTCTACGAAAACTGATTCTCATTGTTGTTCCCCTCGTTGGAGCTATCATCGTTGGTAGCGGAATGAGTGCACAATGGGACACCATCGCACTGTTCTTTAACGGGGTCGGATTCTCTCAAGAAGACCCAGAATTTGGTAAAGACCTCGGTTTCTTTGTCTTTTCTCTTCCTTTTTGGAAATTACTCATCGACTTCTTGAGCACTATCGTGATTTTCTCTGCCATTGCTGGAGGAGCCGTACACTACTTCTACGGTGGTATTAAAGTTCTCGATAAAGGCATCGAAACAACCAAAGCTTTCCGCATTCACGCTGCCGTTATTGCCTGCTTGTATCTTCTGTTACGCGGGGCAAAAATCTGGTTAGAACGTTATATCTCGACCCAAACCACTAGCGGAAAATGGGTGGGTGCGATGTTCACTGACGTCAATGCCATCATCCCTGTGAAAGGTATCCTCGCGATTGCAACATTGCTTGTTGCGGTACTTTTTGCCATTACTGTTGTTACTCAACGTTGGCGTATTCCTCTTGTAGGAACCGCCGTTTTGGTGATTGCTTCGTTACTTGCAGGCAACTTATATCCCACCATTATTCAGCGTTTTCAGGTACGCCCTAACGAACAAGCATCTGAAACTCCTTATATCCAGCGCAATATTGATGCAACACGGGCTGCATACGGTTTAGACAACATCAAAGTTGAAAGCTATGACGCAACCACTGCAACAAATGCTGGTGCACTTACAGGGGAATCTGCAACAGTTTCTAATATCCGTCTTCTGGATCCTAACGTTGTTTCTAGTGCTTTTGCTCAGTTGCAGCAGTTCCGCCCGTACTACCGTTTTGAGCCAACGCTTTCTGTCGATCGATATACGATTGATGGAAAAGTGCAAGACACTGTACTTGCTGCACGTGAGCTGAATCCTCGTCAAACTGAAGGTTCTTCGTGGATTAACCGTCACGTGGTGTATACCCACGGGTATGGGGTAATCGCTGCATACGGTAACCAAGTAGAAGCTGATGGAAAGCCCAAATTTATGCAGGGTGGTATCCAAGCTCAAGGTGAAATTAGCGATACTTATGAGCCACGTATCTACTTTGGTATGAGCTCTCCTGAATATTCCATCGTTGGCGGTTCTCAAAATGATGAGCCTTTGGAACTAGACCGCCCACAAAGTTCAGATGATTCTGGAAACGCAGACGCTAAATACACTTTTAGTGGTAATGGTGGACCTAATATCGGTAACTTCTTTAACCGTCTGTCCTATGCGATTAAACATCAGTCCTCTGATATTTTGCTCTCGGACGCTATCCGCCCTGAGTCTCAGATTCTCTATGACCGTAAACCGACTGAACGTGTTAAAAAGGTTGCACCGTATCTGACGGTGGATGGAAACCCTTATCCTGTGATTGTTAACAATCAGGTGCTATGGGTTATCGACGCATATACGACAAGCGACCAGTACCCGTATTCTCAGGCAGAAGAGCTGCAACGAGCCACCACTGACTCTGAGACAGAATCTGGTGCTACTGCAGCTTTACCTCAGAAGAAAGTGAATTACATCCGTAACTCCGTAAAAGCTACAGTCAACGCCTACGATGGCTCTGTGACCTTATATGCGTGGGATGACCAAGACCCAGTACTTAAAGCATGGCAGGGAGTGTTCCCTCAGACGGTCAAACCTTATAGCGAGATGAGTGCAGACCTCATGGCTCATATGCGTTACCCTCAGGACCTGTTTAAGGTTCAGCGTGAAATTCTCAATAAATATCACGTGACGAATGCTGGTAGCTTCTACGCTGAAGACGATGTCTGGTCTATTCCTAACGACCCAACAGTTAAAGCTGCTCGTCCATTGCCTCCGTACTATCTGTCTTTGCAGATGCCTGGTGAAAAGGATGCTTCTTTCTCTCTTACCAGTAGCTTCATCCCTCAGCAGTCGGACTCTAATACCCGTAACGTGATGTATGGGTTCCTTGCTGCCAACGGTGATGCCGGAACTGGAAAAGATGGTGTGAAGAGTGAAGAATACGGCAAGCTCACTCTTCTGGAGTTACCTCGTTCTTCTGTTGTTCCTGGTCCTGGTCAGGCGCAGAACGTGTTTAACTCTGATACTGAAGTATCAACTGAGCTGAATCTGCTACGGCAGGGCGCTTCATCCGTTATCAACGGCAACTTGCTGACTCTACCTGTGGGTGATGGTATCTTATATGTTCAGCCAGTTTATGTGGAGTCTTCTGGGGATGCGGCGTATCCGACGTTGCGTCGTGTGTTGGTAGGTTTCGGCGAGAAGGTAGGATTTGCTCCTACTCTCGATGAAGCGTTGAATGAACTCTTTGATGGATCTTCTGGCGCCCAGACTGCTGCGGACGCTGGGGTGGATCCTTCGAAAGTTGATTCTGACACAGCAGAAGGAAGTTCATCCGGCGAGTCAAAAACTTTAGCGGATGCTCTTCAACGTGCGAATCAGGCACTTAAAGATTCTGATGCTGCACGACAAAAAGGTGATTGGTCTGCATATGGTGAAGCTCAGAAGAAGCTTGACCAAGCAATTAAAGACGCGTTGAAAGCTGATGGGGTAGAAGTGGAGCAATCTGCTGATAAGCCCACTGATAGCTAACAGGCGTTTTGAAACAGCGTTGAATCGTTCTATAAGGTTGTGACGTTGTTTTGCTCAGGGGTTGGTTGTTGTTCTTTGAACGAGAGTTAACAACCAACCCCTGAGTGTATCCTCTCTCACAAAAAGCATTTTAGGTTTGCGTTCAATCGACAAGGTGTGTATAGTTATATGAGTCGCCGCGGGGTGGAGCAGTTCGGTAGCTCGCCGGGCTCATAACCCGGAGGTCGCAGGTTCAAATCCTGTCCCCGCAACCAAGTGAAAAATCGTCTCAACTTGATAAATCTCAAGTTGAGACGATTTTTTTATCTCTTCTTATGAGATTTCATAACTGATAGTAAATAATAGTTGAGGGGTGCTACCTGCCAATAGGTAGCACCCCTCAACTATAGATGCGGTGATGAAATTATTAATCGTATCGAGGTTTTTGCCACTCAGGTTTCTCTTGCTGAGCGTAACGGTAATACTCGGTGTACGTTAGTTCGCTAGCTGCATCTTCATCAATAACGATGGTGACGTCAGGGTGCATTTGAAGAATCGAAGCAGGACAGTACGTTCCAATAGGTCCTTCCACCATCTGAGCGATGGCGCGTGCCTTACTTTGCCCTTGAGCTACGAGAACAATTTTTTGAGATTCCATAATCGTTCCGATGCCTTGTGTGAGGCAATGGATAGGGACCTGTTTAATGTCGTTGTCGAAGAAACGTGCGTTATCTTCTCGAGTTCGAGGAGCTAGCGTCTTAATGCGAGTGCGTGAGACAAGAGAAGAACCTGGTTCGTTGAATCCGATATGACCGTTAGCGCCAATACCTAGAAGCTGAACATCAACTCCACCAGCATCTTTAATGCGTTGTTCGTATTCGAGGCATTCTGCTTGGACATCTTGTGCTTGTCCGTTGAGAACGTGCACGTTCTGAGCTTTAAGACCAATTCTTTCAACGATTTCGCGGGTGATAACAGCTCGGTATGACTCTGGGTGTCCTTCTGGAATCTCGACATATTCGTCCAAGGCGAAAGCATTAACTGCGCTTACATCAAGTCCGTCGCGCACCAATTCTGCTAGATGCTCATAGGTTTTAATGGGGGAAGAACCTGTGGCGACCCCCCATACAGCTTGTGGATTATGGCGTACAGCATCTGCCATAATTTCTGCGCTGTACGTACCAACTTCTTGTGCTGTAGAGAGAATGATGATTTCCATAAGTACAGCATAAACCACAAATGATTATTTGTATGAACCAATAAAGTCTTTTTTTCATATAAACTAGAAAATGTGCGAACCAAAACGACTAATAAGCAGACCAATTCGCGTCGGCAGGGCGCTAATAGCTTACCCGCTGAACCTAAATATCGTTCGTTAGCTCGAATTATTGAACAGCGTTACGTTCTCGAGGGCAAACCACATGACACGCTACCTACAGAACGAGAGCTACAAACTATTTTTAGCGTCTCGCGCGATACCATCCGAAGAGCGCTCTACTCGCTATCCGTTCGTGGGCTCATTTATAATGTCCAAGGCTCCGGAACATATATCGCAGAATGCCAAAGAATTACTAAAAAACCACATCTCACCTCTTTCACCGAAGATATGACAGCTCGAGGACATGTACCAGCCTCAACCACCGAAAGCTGTAGCATTGTGCCAGCATCGGCAACAACCGCTCGCAACTTGAACATTTCAGTAGGAGAAGAGGTCTACGAAATCATTCGTCTTCGGACTGCTGATGGAGTGCCTATGGCCTATGAGAGAGCCTACTTCCTGGTTGAAGCCTTCGCCGGACAACAACCCCAAGTTCATGCCTCCCTCGATGAACAATTACAACGCACGGGCTATCGTATTGTGAGCGCTCACCAAAGAATCAGCGCAACCAACCTTAACGCAGAAGAAGCACTTGCTCTAGAACAGCCCTTTGGCATTGCTACGCTCAAAGTAGAACGTATCGGATACACCGAACGAGGCATCGCAGTAGAATCCACACAGACGCTCTACCGTGCCGACCGATATGATTACGAAATGCGAATTAACCGAGACAACGTTTAAGGACACACACCATGAAAACACTGATTCATTCAACCCAAATTTTCTCCCCACAAGACCAAAAACTCTCCACAGGATGGGCCATTATTGAAAACGGAAAAATCACCTCCCAAGGTGTAGGAGAACATCCTCAGCTAAAAGAAGAACACGAAATACTCGATGGTACCGGAAACATCCTAACTCGCGGATACACCGATATTCATTGCCATGGTGGCGGGGGAGTAGCCTTCGAAGATCCCGAAGAATGCCATACTGCATTAAAAACGCATCGAGAACAAGGCACACTACGTGTTATTGCATCGTTGGTAACGAACCAAGTTCCTGACATGTGCGATACCGTTGCCGCGCTAGCCCAACGCTGCCAAGAATATGCTCAACCAACACAAGAGCATGCAGCACTTGTCGGAATTCACCTTGAAGGCCCCTTCCTCTCACCCCTACATAAAGGCGCACACCGTGAAGACTATCTCACTGCACCAACACCAGAACTTGCAGAACAGCTGATTGAAGCTGGTCAAGGCTATATTAAACAAGTCACTTTAGCTCCTGAAACTGACCGAGATTTAGCTGCCACAAAAACTTTTGTACGACATGGTGTTCGCGTTGCTGTTGGCCACACTGACGCTAATTATGAACAAGCTAAAGCTGCTTTCGACGCAGGAGCGACACTGCTCACCCACACTTTTAACGCTATGAGCCCTTTGCATCACCGGGCGCCCGGACCTATCGCCGCCGCTTTAGACACCCCAGATGTTACATGTGAAGTCATTGTTGACGGCACCCACGTATACGCACCGATGGTCAGAATGCTATTTGCTCAAACCTCTGAACGTGTCGCACTGATTACCGACGCTATGGCAGCTGCTGGTTGTTGCGATGGAAACTATAAACTAGGAAGCCTCGACGTGACCGTTAAAGAATCTGTAGCACGGCTAGATTCTAATGGTGCTATTGCGGGAAGTACTCTCACTCTTGGACGAGCAACTCGTACCGCGTATTCCTTTGGGATTCCTCTAGAACAAGTACTCTCTTCAGCAACCACCATACCTGCTCAAGCCCTGGGAATTTCTGACGATTATGGTCTGCTCTTGCTGGATGAGGAGTTGCACCTTGTGCGTTCGTTTGTCTAAGACCTTCGGATATTGTTCAAGAACTTGCACGAGCACATAAAAAACATGAAACAATATACGAGGAATACACAGATGAGGAAACCCTAGGGACGTTCATGAAACCGCTTGTAATAGGAATTGCCGGAGGAACCGGCTCAGGAAAGACTACGCTGACGAACGCTCTCGTAGAATCCTTCGAAGGTCAAGTTGCCGTGATATACCACGATAACTACTACAAACGTCACGACGAGTTCAGCTACGAAGAACGTTGCCAACTCAACTATGATGCCCCTGAAGCTTTCGATAACGATCTTCTTATTGAGCACCTTGATGAACTACTCAACGGGCAAGACATCGAAACTCCAGTATACGATTACACGGTACATAATCGTTCGGACCAGACGATGTCTGTCAATACCCGACCTATCATCATCATTGAAGGTATTCTGATTTTCGCTGAAGAACGTATCTGCTCACGTTGCGATATTAAGATTTTTGTTGATACTGATGCAGATGTTCGTATTCTTCGTCGTATGCGTCGAGATGTTCTTGAACGTCAAAGAACTATCGAATCGGTAGAACAACAATATCTCACCACAGTAAAGCCTATGCACGAGCTCTATGTGGAGCCTTCGAAACGACAAGCTGACATTATCGTCCCAGAAGGCGGCAGCAACCTCGTCGCTTTAGAAATGCTCATTCATCGGGTGCAGAACCAACTAGCTATTTCTTAACCGTAAAACGTTCTCCACAGAAAAATGCTGGGGTGCGGAGAAAACCGAAAAGTTTTCTCCGCACCCCAGCATTATCTGAACGATACGATAATTTAAGAATTCTTGTTCTTAAGAGCTGCCAGACGTGCCTCTAGCTCACTTTGTTTGCCGAGTTCTTCTAACTCATTAAACTGGGCATCAACAGAAGAAGCTGCCAATTCCTGTGCACCACGAACACGCGCTTCTTCACGACGAACTTTCTCTTCAAAACGTGAAAGTTCTGACTGAGGATTCATAATGTCAAAGGACTTCAACGAATCATGAACCTGAGCTTGAGCTGCCGCATTCTTTTGACGAGCAACAAGCTCATCACGCTTCGCAGAAAGCTCACGTAGCTTCTCTTGCATCTTTGCTAGACCGTCTTTGAGCTGTGCTACAGCTTGAGTCTGAGACTCAATCTGCGGTTTAGCAACGGCCATCTCTTGCTCAAGGCTCATCTGACGGCCAAGAGCGACTTTTGCAAGATTATCGAACTTATCTGCATTAGCGGTATCCCCAGAAGCACGGAACTGGTCTGCTGTACGTGAAGCAGAGAGCGCCTTATCTCCCCATTCTTGCGCTTCACGCTCATCAGAAGCATAGTCTTCTTCAAGGAGACGAAGATTACCAATGGTCTGCGCTACTGCTTGCTCTGCTTCGGTGATATTAGCGGAATAGTCACGCACCATCTGATCAAGCATCTTCTGGGGATCTTCTGCAGCATCTAGCAAAGCATTAATATTTGCTTTTGCTAACTGTGCGATACGGCTAAAAATAGATTGTTTTACCATTGGGTCACTTCCTCAAAAGTTTCCTAGTATTATCGAGCCTCCACAAGGAGACAATAACTATATTGTGTCAGTGTTTCTTCATAAGATACCGAGAAAACACCTAAAAATCATAGGGTTTATCAAAAATTAACTTTAGAAATTTCCGCCAGTACCAGGTCCATCGAAACCACCAAAGCCACCGTCAAAACCACTATCAAAACCTCCGCCAAAACTCGTATTACCAGAAGAAGAACCTCCACCGTTGAGCAATGTTCCTAAGAGGATTCCGCCCAACATTGCAGAAGGATAATCCCCATGCTGTTGCTGCCCGAAACGTTGAACATCCTGCGAGGAACGGTCTTTTGCCTCTGCTGCTAAACGAATTGCCTGCTGCGCATGTTCTAGTGCGCTAACAGGGTCTTGATGCTGTAACTGTTGAGCCTGCTGAAGATAACGTTGTGCCTCTTGTAAGGCAGTGCGCGCCGGCGTTTTGACACCACCGCGACGTGCTCGTACAAATTCAGAAGCACTATGAACCTGCGTCTGGGCAGAGAAGAGAGTGTGCTTGAGACTCTCACGGGCACGTTGCGTCTGCTCCTGAAATTCTCTAATCTCTTTGAGAGAATCATCAAGATGAGTACGTGCATTCTCTAAACGACTCAACATTGCTAAAGGATCAATCTGCTGACGCTGAAGATCTGTACGAATTTGCTGAACAACACTTTGAAGACCAGCCGCTGCGCTCGCCATGTGTGCACGGTCTTGGTGCTGAGCAAAACTTTGTGCTTCGGCAATATCTCGTTCTGCTAGAAGCAGTGCGTCTTCGACAGAGCGCTGCGCTTGTCTTAACTGTTCGGGCGATGCCATGACTGACTCAAGCAATTTTTGTGCTTGAGAGAATGCTTCTTGGGTTGCGTGGATGTCTGCTGAAGCTTGATCGTATTGTTGCTCGGAGACTTTCTCCTCAGCAATTTTTAGGCTACGGCAACCGAACTCTAAACGCTCTACAGCTTGTTGATAGTTATCGGTTACCTGCTCTAAAGCAGATGCTGTGTAGTGGTTCTGTAACTGCTCTATCACTGCTAATGCCTTGGGTTCTTGGGTGCTAAGATTTTGAGAAGACTTCTGTAACGTGGCAATGAGTTCTGGAGCGTTACGAGCGATTTGTCGTAGCTGGCTAATGCCCTGTAATTCCTGATGGAGCTGAGCAACAATGTCTTGGCACCGAGAAATAATATCTTCGAGCCACTGACGTTGGTCTTCTTCGGTATCGGGAATATCGTCGTCAAGCTGTCGTTGTAATTGGAAAGCTTTTTGAAGACTATCTTTTGCAGTAGAGATTCTTTCGACGAAGCTGTGAACCGCAGAATCCCCATATTGCATGCGCGCAAACTCGAGTTCTTGTTCTGCCTCAGCAATAGAGTTATCGGCCTGTAAGAGAAGAGAATCGGCGTTGGTACGTAACTGCGGTAACGGGGCAGAAGGGGTACGTCTTTCATATGAGGAGGCTGGGACTCTGCGTAATTTTCGAGAATTCTTTCGAGAAGCATAGTATGTGGCTCCGCCGACTCCTAACACAGCCAGACCACCGAGCATACCGAAGGTTCCTAGTGAACCGTCTGAACCTTTTCTGGCCTGTTCGATGGCTGTCATTGCGGCGATAGCAGCCTGCTGATAGTCAGATTTTTTGAGGTAAGGAAATACCTTATTCTGGTAGATATCTTGAAGTTGCTCTTCGGAGAGAACTTGCGAACTACCTGCTTGGAAATAGGCTTGACGTGAATCGGTGGCGACCGCTAGAACAACGTCATTAGCTCCCATATTATTGAGTTGTGCTAGTTCCTTGACCCAGGCTTGAGCTTGGTGTGGGTGTTCAAAATCTTTGACTAAAACAAGGTAAAAATTCATATTCTCTTTTTGAGAGAATTGTTCAATCTCTTCGGAGAGTCCCTGACGCTGAGATACAAGGTGAGCTTCATCAATGATTCGAATACCGGCGGGGATTTTCATGGGATCTTCTGCGAACGCAGGCACCTGAACAGATGCCAGAAATACCACGGAACTCGCTAGAAGAGTCCTCAGAAAAATGCGATTTTTTACCATATCTTCCTCTGTGCCCCTTATCTGACGGTAATGAAGAATCTTATGCTCATTCTAAAACGTTATTTTTTCTTTGGTAGAGCATCAGCAAATAATTCGTCTTGAGCGTAGAAAGGGAACTAGGAAAACTTCTAAGAAGCTCCCAGAAAATAACCAGAGTAAGTTCAATAAAACTTCAGATAAATGATAGATAGTAAAGATACGTAAAATAGTAGATATTTGAACAGGCATAAACTGACGGTATCGACAGATAACTTTGAGATAAGAAAGAAGAACAGCAATATGTCACAAGAACCTTGGAACCAGCAACATAATCCCCACAACTCCGGATACCAACAGAACCCCTACACCTCCGCAAATCCCTCATCACAAAACCAACAAACCCATAACAACGCTGCGGCGAATCAAAACGGCTATGCCGGCGCATACCAAACTGACTCACCTTACTACACTTCCTATAACGCTCCCTACTTCGAGGAGCAGTCAAAAACACCTAAAAAATATGCAGGTGGCGTACTCCTCGGTGCTGCACTCATCGCCTCACTCATCGGAGGAGGAGTGGGAGCAGGCGTTGTGGCTCTCTCGCAAAAGACCTCATCAAATATCACCACCACAACTGCTGGAACGACCATCGTCAATAACACAGATTCCGTTAACGCCATTACTGCCGCTGTCGAAAAAGCGATGCCATCAGTCGTTACCATTGGTGTTGTTGCACCAGGAGCTACCGGTTCTGGCTCCGGAATCATCCTCGATGGAGAAGGTCACATCCTAACCAACACGCACGTTGTGACCCTTGATGGAAAAGTTAACAACCCGACAGTCGAAGTCCAACTATCAAATGGACACACCGTTGGAGCAACTGTTGTCGGAACAGACCCCACCAGTGACCTTGCTGTTATCAAAATAGACCCCAACGGACTAAACCTCACGCCAGCAACCCTAGGAAACTCCCAAAAGCTTAACGTTGGAGAAACAACCATCGCAATTGGTGCGCCACTAGGATTACAAAACACCGTAACCGACGGAATTATCTCAACCCTATCCCGAACCATTCAGGTAGCCTCATCAGAAGCGCCCGAAGAAACAGCCCAAGAAGAACGCCAACGCCCCAACCTCGGAAACCAAGACCTCCCTTTCCAATTCCAAATTCCCGGACAAGATATGGACGGAGTACCTGCGCCAAAGAAAACTATCTCTTTGAACGTTCTTCAAACAGATGCTGCCATTAACCCCGGGAACTCTGGTGGTGCACTCGTCAACACCAAAGGCGAAGTCATTGGTATCAACGTTGCCATTGCCTCAGCGCAATCAGGACCCTCCTCATCAAGCTCAGGAGGCAACATCGGCGTTGGATTCTCTATCCCCATTAACTACGCTCACCGTATTGCTCAAGAAATTATCAAAGACGGCGTAGCAACTCACGGATTCCTTGGAGCTAACGTATCTACCTCACCAGCCGATAACGACCAAAGCGAGATGTTTGGTGACGGTGCTCATATTGAAGAAGTTGTTCCCAATAGCGCAGCGGCAAAAGCGGGTCTGCAAAAGGGTGACGTTGTTACTATGTTTAACGGGCATCGTATTACCGACTCCACAGAACTGACCGCCAGCGTCAGAGAAGCAGCCGCAGGGCAGACCGTCAAAGCAACCATTATCCGCAACGGCTCATCTGAAGAAAAAGAAATCACTCTCGGCAACGCCGCAGACGCACGGAAAAAATAACACCAATACCTTAACGAAAAATACATAAAAATAGGAGGGACAGCAGGTCATCCTGCTGTCCCTCCTAATAAAAACTCGTTTATCTTGCGTGAAGATACAACTTAAAGTAGTGCCCCTGAGAAGTCATTCTGACGCCATGCTTCATATACTGCAATAGATGCAGAATTTGCAAGATTTAGCGAACGACGTCCTTCTAACATCGGAATACGAACCCTCTCCGTGATTTGCGGGGCGTTCTGAACATGCTCAGGAAGACCAACAGATTCAGGGCCAAATAAAAGAACATCGCCGGGATGATACGACACCTGCGCAAAATTCTTCTGCGCCGTCGTCGTAAAAGCAAAAACACGTTCAGGCTTAAGCTCTTCCCACGCTTGCTCAATATTTTGATGTACTTGAACAACCGCAAGATCATGATAATCCAAACCAGCACGACGCAAATGCGCATCATCAAAGTTGAACCCTAAAGGCTCCACAAGATGTAACTTTGCCCCCGTAATAGCCGCTAAACGAATAACATTTCCAGTGTTACCCGGAATCTCAGGAGTATAGAAAAGAATATTAAACACACCTCTAGTGTATGCCTTCCCTCATCGCCTTTGTCATCATCAGCATTGACCCGCCACAGAGAAGGTGAAACATCTCATGTGCTCGTCTAGGATGATAAGCGTAAAATAGTGGAGGCCAAGTACCGCTAGATAAACCAAAGGACCTGTTCTCATGAAACGTACATACCTTGATCATGCGGCAACCACACAACCACTAGCATCCGTAATTGACGAAGTAACAGAACACCTAAAATACAGCGGAAACGCTTCAGCCTTACACTCTGCAGGACGCAGAGCACGTGCGGTTGTAGAACAAGCCCGCGAACGTATCGCCCAAGCTGTAGGCTGCGATAGTGCAGAAGTAATCTTTACCGCAGGCGGAACTGAAGCCGACAACCTCGCCATTAAAGGTATCTACCGTAAAAGAACTCACATAAACCCCCAATGCCGGCGTATCCTCATCAGCTCCATAGAACATCATGCTGTGAGCGAATCAGCAGAATGGCTCGAAGCGCATGAACAAGCGCAACTATGCTGGATACCCGTAGACTCACACGGCCTTATTGACATGAAAGCACTCAAAGCTCTCATCGAAGAAGACCCCGAAAATACGGCTCTCATCGCCGTCATGTGGGCGAACAACGAAGTTGGTACCATACAACCAATCCGCGAAATTGCAGAACTCAGTGACACCTACAATATTCCGTTTCACACCGACGCAGTACAAGCCTTCGGAGCTATCCCCATCAACTTCCGCCAGATAGGGGCAAACAGCATGGCAATATCTGGACATAAAATGGGTGCACCTCAAGGTATCGGCGCACTGATTGCTACCCGAACTACCGCACTAACGCCAGTCCTCCACGGTGGGGGACAAGAACGAGCCGTCCGCTCAGGAACACTAGATACCGCAAGCATTGCCGGATTTGGTGTAGCTGCTCAAGAAGTCACCCAACACCTCGCTGAAGAAATGGTGCGCCTTGGGACACTCCGGAACACTCTCATTGAACGTATCCGCCATGAGATACCTAACGCAACACTACGCGGGGCAGAACCCGAATCAATTGAAGAACTGGAACAAGAAGGCGCCACCCGCCGGCTACCACATAACGTACATTTCACCTTTGACGGCTGCGAAGGAGATTCTCTGCTCTTCCTCCTCGATATGGCCGGTATAGAATCTTCTACTGGCTCTGCTTGCAACGCCGGAGTTCCACGTCCTTCCCACGTGCTACTTGCCATGGGAGTTGATGAAGAACACGCACGTGGTGCACAACGTTTTACCCTCGGACATACCAGCACCAGCGAAGACATTGAGGCCCTCATGGAAGCGTTGCCCGGAGCTTATGAACAAGCCCATAAAGCTGGTTTAGCGGCGCACGTACCGAATGAACACATCTGGCATTAGCAATTTGGTAAGTTGAAGACTGTCTTATACGTTCAGAGCATTCACACACAGCAATACGAAGGAAAAATATCTGTATGAAAATCTTGGCTGCAATGAGCGGCGGTGTTGACTCTGCCGTTGCCGCTGCACGCGCGGTAGAAGCCGGGCACGACGTTGTCGGCGTCCACCTCGCACTATCACGCATGCCCGGAACCCTTAGAACCGGAAGCCGCGGATGCTGCACTATCGAAGACTCCATGGACGCACGTAGAGTCTGCGACCAGCTAGGTATCCCCTTCTACGTATGGGATTTCTCTGAACGATTTAAAGAAGACGTCGTTGACGATTTCATCTCCGAATACGAAGCCGGACGCACACCTAACCCTTGCATGCGTTGCAACGAAAAAATCAAATTCGCTGCACTCCTCGAAAAAGCGGTAGCGTTAGGCTTTGATGCCGTTGTTACCGGGCACTACGCAAAAGTCATTAGCGACGAAAACGGAAACCGAGAACTGCACCGTGCCGCAACCTGGGCAAAAGACCAATCCTATGTTTTGGGCGTACTTACTCACGAACAACTCAAACACGCATGGTTCCCCCTCGCAGACACACCGTCTAAAGATGAAGTCCGTGCAGAAGCTGCACGACGAGGATTCTCCGTCGCTAAAAAACCAGATTCTTACGATATCTGCTTCATTCCTGAAGGTGATACTCGCGCATGGCTTGAAGACCATATCCAGATGAGCGAAGGCAACATCAAAGATACTCAAGGGAACGTTTTAGGCCAGCACCCTGGAGCTCAAGCCTATACTGTAGGGCAACGTAAAGGACTTGCTATCGGACGTCCAGCACCCGACGGAAAACCTCGTTTCGTACTAGAAATTCGCCCCAAAACCAATGAAGTCATCGTCGGTTCGAAAGACTTACTCGCTATCGATCGTATCCGTGGTATTAGAACTACTTGGGCAGGGCTACCCATTGATTGCGTACAAGAATTTCTTAACAAAACACCCGAACTGAACGCTCGAAGCGATAGCTTTGAAGTCACAACCCAAGTACGTGCCCACGCTGATCCTGTTGCCTCAACCGCATATATGCAGTGGGTTCTTGACGATGAAAACACCACAGACACAGAAAAAACTTCATTACGGTTAGAAACCGTCGTGCACCTGAATGAGGGGTTGCGCGGAGTAGCGCCCGGACAGACTATGGTGATGTACCAAGGAACTCGTGTCCTTGGACAAGCCACTATCAACCGTGCATATTCCACGGAAAGAGAAGATATTAACGCTTCATAAAAATAGTCATCACATAATAGCGCACAACAACTCACCAAAGGTAAAAACATGCCTGACGCACAAGACATCCAAGCACATAAAGAATTCGACCAGCGTGCATCATCGTTACGAGGACAGGTTCAGCCAGAAGTCCTTGAAGAGCTTTACAGCATCCGGAAAATTATTGATAATCTTGACGCTGCACTGATGCATATCTTGGCAGAACGTTTTAGAGCGACACAACGAGTTGGACATCTCAAAGCTAAACACCAGCTACCAGCTGGAGACCCTGCCCGAGAATCTGCTCAAATTAAACGTTTGCGTTCTCTTGCGGAACTATCTGATTTAGACCCAGAATTCGCAGAAAAATTTCTGAATTTCATCATTTCAGAGGTGATCCGGCACCACGAACAAATCGCGCAAGAAAATAACGGAACACCCTAACTACCAGACATCAAAACTGCTATCACCAAGATCATGGGGATAAAAACCTCACAACATTCAACATCGTGAAAATACAAACTATCACTGAAGCACCTATTAGGGTACGCGCCAGCGCAACCGGAACTCTTAGCGGAGAAAACTTACTTGACAGTATCTTCCGCGTTCGCGGAGAA
This sequence comes from Rothia sp. P7208, assembly GCF_048512915.1. Classification (NCBI taxonomy): domain Bacteria; kingdom Bacillati; phylum Actinomycetota; class Actinomycetes; order Micrococcales; family Micrococcaceae; genus Rothia; species Rothia sp. P7208. Next base: position 9,859 of record NZ_JBLXXW010000001.1, on the reverse strand, counting down.
CTTGGAGACCCCCACCTGCCCTTTCTTCCGGAACTGCCACAACGTGGATACGCTGCAACTACACTTGCCAGAACTATCGCCACTCTCGATGAACTCCACGCAGAAGGGGTATCCTACGGGTGGAAGCTAAGCAATGGTACTTCTCGAGAAAGCCAACTTGCCCGCTCCACATTCCGTTCGGATATCAACCTACTAGCTGACATTATCGGACAAGAAGAAGACCGAGGAGAGAACCTCAAACTACAATTGATGGGCCCTGTTTCCCTTGCCGTATCCCTCTACTTGCCTAATGGGGAACGAGCCATCAGCGACTATGGAGCCCGTCGAGATATCCGAGACTCCTTCCTTAACGGACTTTTTAACTGGATTGATACCATCGATACAGCAACTGGCTCTCAACACCTTTACCTTCAACTTGAAGAGCCGTATCTTAATGCAGCATTGACAGGTAATATCCCTACCGCAAGTGGGTATCGAACCATTCGTCACCTACCGGAACAAGAACTTCAAGAAACCTATAGCATCGTCCAAAAACACTTACAGCAACGTTCCATTTCACTCGCTATCACCGGATGCGATATACAGACTCTGCATACAATAGATTCAATACCTGACGCGCTATGGTTTGATACCACCGGTTACACACAACACGATTGGGAAAAAATTGCTCCTCACGCCGAACGAGGAAAAGAACTCTGGTTAGCAGTCACCGGAAATAACATGAGCTTTGACGTCCCACCTCATGCATACCATCTCTGGAAAAGTTGGCGTACTATCGGACTGCCGGCTCACTACCTATCACAGGTAACACTTTACGATAATGCAACTCTTCACCTCATGAGCGTTGACGATGCTACCGGAATGTTTAAAGAACTCGTTCAAACAGCTCAGGCACTGAGCGAGATAGCTCAAGACTCATAAGAATGTTCCATGATGATGTCCCACCTCGTGAGAAGAACACGATAGACTAGGGAAGACGCCGTGACCCTATGGGAGAAAAATGAACTCTACAATTCTCATTGTTGATGATGACGAAGCTCTCGCCGAAATGGTTGGTATCGTCCTAGCACAAGAAGGTTATGAAACCGTCTTTTGCGAAGCTGGAGATAAAGCTTGGGACGCTTTTAACATCAACCAGCCAGACTTGATTCTATTAGACCTGATGCTTCCAGGGATGAGCGGTATCGAGGTATGTTCTAGAATCCGTGAAGAATCAGATGTTCCTATCATCATGCTTACTGCTAAAAGCGACACCGAAGACGTTGTACGTGGGTTAGAAGCCGGTGCCGACGACTATATTGCCAAACCCTTTAAACCTGCAGAACTTTTAGCGCGCATCCGTGCTCGCCTGCGTCCGCGTGAAGAGCATAGCAACGAGCCGCTTCGTGTAGGCGGTCTAACTATCGACTTAGCTGGCCATACCGTTTCTCGTGATAGTGAATTGATTCCTTTAACTCCTCTAGAATTTGAGCTTCTTGCTAACCTTGCACAGCAACCGGGGCAGGTTCTGACCCGTGAAACACTATTAGGTAACGTGTGGGGTTATGAGAAAACAGTAGATTCTCGCCTTGTTAACGTCCATATTCAGCGTCTACGCTCAAAGATTGAAGAAGACCCTGAAAACCCTAAGATTGTTTTAACTGTTCGTGGCGTAGGATACAAAGCAGTATCCGATAGGACGCGCCGTTAGGCATTGTTGTGGCTAAACATTTTCCTCAGGCCCCTCCCACGACCATCAGCCAGTACCGCAGTTTTGCACGGTTGACACGCCCTCTTAGACGTTTTCGTTTACGGTGGCATCAGTCTTTGCAATTTCGTGCAATTGCTGCCGCTATTGTGTTGTTGATTGTGACCTTCATTTTTGTTGGCTCTTTCCTCTCCTCGCAGATAGCGAACTCGTTATTTAGAGGTAGAGTAGACCAAGCGCTACAAGACTCGGCGGCTGGCTTTTCAAATGTGCAATCGCTTCTTGATAGCTCCGACGCTACCGGACGATCTGAGATCCACCGTAACGTGTTGAGGTTCTTGACTGTGCTCGAAGCTGGGGGAGAAGAGTCTGAGAAACAATGGGTTCTTGCCCCGAACAAAGGAACATCTGCTCAAGGGTTTATCTCTGAGCAGAGCCAGCATGACACGATTAGCACTTCTGATATTCCTACAGAATTACGAGATACGATAAGTCGCAACGAAGGTATTTATTGGCAATCTGCAAGTCTTAATATTGATGGTCACCGACAGCCGGTCATCTTTGTGGGAACGAGTATCCGTATCCCTCAAAATCCTGCATATGGTTTGTATCTGGTCTATGATCTTTCCTCTTCGCAGACCACACTGCAATATATCAACCTTGTGGTATGGGTAGCCTTTTTTATCTTGTTGCTTATCGTTGTCACTATTGTTTGGTACATTACGCGTTCTGTGATTCGTCCTATTTCTTCTACTGCTATCACCGCTGAAAAGCTTGCATCTGGCGATTTGGGGCAGCGTGTCATCGTTCGAGGGCATAACGAAACTGCTCGTTTAGGTAATTCTTTTAACCGCATGGCTGATAGCCTTGAAAATCAGATTTCTCGTCTCGAAACACTTTCTACGATGCAGCAACGTTTTGTATCGGATGTTTCTCATGAGCTGCGTACGCCTTTGACTACGGTTCGTATGGCAGCAGAGATGCTTTATGACGGTCGTGATGAGTTTGGTGCAGCATATCGTCGTCCTACCGAATTGCTTTATCACCAAGTAGACCGTTTTGATGCTCTGCTTGCCGACCTTCTAGAAATTTCTCGTTTTGATGCTGGATCTGCGACGTTGGATGCGGTGCCTGTACAATTCATGGCAGTACTTGAGGAGGTTCTTCTTTCGGTAGAACCTCACCTGCAACGTACTGGCACTGAGCTAAGGGTTCATCATGATCATAGTGATATATCTGTAGAGATAGATCACCGCCGTATTGAACGAGTGTTAAGAAACTTGTTGTTTAATGCTGTGGAACATAGCGAAGGCCAGCCGATTGACGTATATATTGCAACCTCTGAGACGGCACTAGGTGTTGCTGTTCGTGACCACGGTGTAGGTCTTAGCGAAGAACACGTAACACAGGTTTTCAATCGTTTTTGGCGTGCAGACCCTTCACGTAAACGCACTCTTGGCGGTACTGGTTTGGGGCTTTCTATTGCTGCTGAGGATGTGCGTTTGCACGGTGGCACTTTAGAATGTTGGGGACGTCCGGCAGAAGGCGCCTGTTTCCGTATGACTTTACCTCTCCGTCAAGGAGAACCTATGGGAAAATCTCCCGTACGGTTATCAGGGGATCCTCTTCCTCCCGATGAGTATCTAGATATTGACGTTCCGACTTCTACCGACCCCGATGTTTTTGACGCTGATGATAAGAACCAGCATGGTGAAAGTTAGATGAAAAAAATATATTCTTCTACCAAGGTTCGTTATCTTGGTTTGGGCTTATGCTTTCTTGTTGGCGTAAGCGGCTGTGCAAGTATTCCACAAAGTGGCTCTGTGAATCACTATGCAGATTCTCAAAGTACAAATACCGACACTCGGAGCAGTATCGTGCTTGATCCTCCTCAGGACGGGGCAAGTCCCACGGAGATTATTCAAGGCTTTTTGCGTGCTGGTGCTGGTGCGAAAGATGATTATCAGGTGGCTCGTGAGTATCTGACGGAAGAGTTCTCTAATTCGTGGATACCTGATGAACGTACTTTGGTATATCGAGATTCTACAACATTAGATATAAGCCCAGATACTGCAGACAATGACGTCCACCATGGCGATGAATATTCTGTGACGGTTCCTGTCGCAACTTCTATTGACCGGCGGGGAATTGCAACATCTTATGCGGAAGTCTCTCCAGAAGAGCTTAAGTTTAAAGTGGTGCAAGTCAACGGTCAGTGGCGTATTGCTCAGGCTCCGCAAGGAACTGTGATGAATCATCATGATTTTATTCAGGTTTTTGCAACATATACCCTGTATTTTTATGATCCCACCTATACCTATGCTGTACCTGATATTCGTTGGTTTGCTGATCGCCCGACGGTTGTTACCTCTATTACGAAGGTTCTTCTTGAGGGTGCTGCACCGTACCTTGAGGGTGCTGTCAGCAGCGCTATTCCTGCGGGCACAACACTAACTCGCAATTCTGTTCCGGTTGAGCAGACTGTCGCTCAAGTGAGCTTACATGGAGATGGACTAGACGCGGATATTTCACAGTTAGATATTGAACGGATTAATTCTCAGCTGACACAAACCTTGTCGTTATTAGGTGGTATTGACTCCGTTAAATTGACGTTTGACGACCAAGAGGTGAAAGCTGGCTCTCTTGATAACTATGTTGCCCCGCAAGTTAACCCCAGTGTATCGGGTAACATTGTTGCTCTTGATGGGAACCAGCTGGTGACTCGTAGCGAAATTTTCAATGATGCAGATCAACAAAAAATTGTTGATGTTGGGTTAGCTAGTCCTCGAGACTTAGCAATGGATTACACTCGCAAGAACTTTGCGTTTTTGGATTCTTCGCAACAGTCACTATTTTGGGTCTCTGATCAGAAAGTTACCCATATGTTTGATGGTGTTGGGTTAACCCATCCATCTTTTGACCAATTCCAGTGGTTGTGGAGTGCTGATTCTACAGGCCGATTGCGTGCTGTTTCGTACGTGAATTCGCAGGAGAAAAAGCAGGTTGATGTTCGTTCTCCATGGTTAGAAGGATACGACGTTAAATCTGTTCGTGTCTCTCGTGATGGTGCGCGTGCGGCGGTTGTTGCAACTCTTGACGGCGAAACGTATGTGTGGGTCTCTGGTATTCACCGTAGTTCAGACCATCAACCACTTGAGCTGACCTCTCCTGTCCGTTTAGGGACAACCCTTGATACTACTGATGTTTCGTGGACGAGCGACCAGAGCCTCATTGCGGCAGACGAGGTTTCCGGAAAGTCTGAGATTATTTATTTGTCGGGAGAGATTACTTCTGTTGAACGCTTAGATAGTTTGTCCCTTATTGCTTCTGGAGCAGGGAATAACCAGATTATCGCGCAGACGAAGGACGGGCGTATTTACACCTTGGTTGACCGTGGCTGGTCTCGTATCGACATTCCACTGCATGATGTCAGTTATTCGGGATAACGTTTAGACGGTCATCACGGTGTAAGGATGATTCGTCGTCTTATCCACAGATATACGGATGTCCTAGGATATGGTGAACGCTATCGGGAGATACTGATGGTGTGCTATTTTCTATGGGTTTTTATATACGTGTTCTCTGGGAGGATGTTCTTGAGCTGATACGTCCTCGAGTCTGTGCGAGCTGTGGGGCATATGGGGCGAAGGCTGTTGCTCGAGCTTTATGCTCTCATTGTGATTTTTGCGTCCGTCATTCACTTGTGCATGTTCATTGCTCTAGGGCTGATGGCGTCGGGTGTCCAATATATTCTGCTGGGGTCTATGAACATGAGTTAGCTCGAAGTATTTTGGCATATAAGAACGGTTCACGTACTGACCTTCTTGATACTTTTGCTACGGGGCTGGTGCGTGCTGTGATGAGCTGCCTTCAACAGGCTGAAGATATTAAACATGTAGTTCTTATCCCGATGCCGTCTGAGCAAAATGCAACACGAAGACGTGGCTATGTCCCTGCTCAACTATTGGCAGACCGTGTTTGCCAGTTGATGGGGGAATACACTGGTGTATCTTGTACATCGTATTGTCTTTTGGCGAAGAAAAGGCGATGGGGCAGAAAATACGAGGCTGGGCAGAAACTTTTGACAAGTGCTCAGCGTCATCAACGTTTAGCCCATTCTATGCGTTTAGCTTTGCCCCCGTTATTTTTTATGGGTGCTTATTATGACGTTCGTGGTGTGTACTGTATTTTGCTCGATGATGTGTTGACGACGGGTGCGACGTTGGCAGAGGGGCACCGTGTTGTCTCTGCAGCTGGTGGCAAGGTGATTGGAGCAGCGACGCTCGCTTACGTCCCGTATCGGTGTGAGTCTTCCGCTTACGATGGGTAGCGCTAGGGCATGTCTTTGGGTGAAAGAACAGTGAATGTTACCTGTGGGTAGTGTATTTATTCTTAACTGAAAGAATATTTTGCGTGACACAAGACATGTTTTGAACTAGGGTAGTTATAGGGAATCAAAGACGAATTCCTCGGCTTAGCTCCTCTTCGGATGGAGTCGCAGCTAAGTACACGCCCCCAAATATACTGGAGGGAATTGTGGAAATTAACATCATCGGACGAAACGTTAAAATTACTGAGCGTCTGCGTGAACATGTTGAAGATAAAGTTGCAAAGTTTGAGCAACTAGGTGACCGTGTTAGCACCATCGAAATAAAATTCACTAAAGAGGGGCATTCTGGCCCAGAAATTATTGGTACAGAAATTACTGTTATCGGTAAAGGTCCGGTTCTCCGTGCGGAAGCTACTGGAGAAGATAAATTCGCGGTCTTTGACGACACTTATGGAAAACTCCTTGAACGTTTACGGCGAGCACGAGATCGACGGAAACCTAGCAAATCAGGAACAAAACGTCCTATCTCAGTTTCTGAAGCAACCGGATCTCTCCCTGTTGTGACGGAGCAGGTTGCTGTCTCTGAGATACATTTAGATGATGTGCCGGTCGAAGAAATTGCGTTTTCTACAGAATATTCTTTGGAAGATGAAGTCTCTTCACCCGTAGAAATTCGACGTAAAAGTTTCCCTGCCACACATTTAACAGCAGAAGAGGCTGTGGATCATATGGAACTTGTCGGACATGACTTCTTCGTCTATTTGGATAAAGAAACGGGTGCACCATCTGCTGTGTACCGTCGTAAAGGATGGACATACGGCGTTATTTCTTTAGAGAATGATGCTGAGTAAGATTCTTATTTAGTCTTTATCAAAGTAGTGTTTAAAGTGCCTCGGGATTTTGCTCAGGTGCTTTAGCTTAGCTGAAACAGCACCAAATACTGGACGGCTCATAAAACGTGGCGTTGAGTTATTTGGTGCTGTTTTTTGTATTCTAAAAGCCTTATTTCTAGGGGTGTCCTCTAAAAATAAGGCTTTGCTGAGAGAGTAATACGAAAAGCGTTCTCATATTAGCCGGTTTTTAACCTAGAATAGTGATGATGTGCTGACATAAAGTGTCGGTACCGTATTTAAAGTTTTCGTCTCAAGGAGTCAGTTTTCGTGGCATCTTTCTTAGAGAAGATTCTTCGCGCAGGGGATAAAAAAATTCTCAAACAGCTTCGTGCGTACACTGATGCAGTGAACTCGCTCGAAAGCAGTTTTGAAAATATGAGTGACGCCGAACTGCGTGCAGAAACAGACTCGTTCCGTGCACGTATTAAAGATGGTGAATCTCTTGATACCCTCTTGCCAGAAACCTTTGCTGTTGTGCGTGAGGCTTCAAAACGTACTCTTGGAAAACGCCACTATGACGTTCAGCTCATGGGCGGGGCAGCTTTGCACCTTGGCAATATTGCGGAGATGAAAACCGGTGAGGGTAAGACTCTTGTTGCTACGGCGCCAGCCTATCTCAACGCGTTATCTGGTAAAGGCGTGCACATTGTAACTGTCAATGATTATCTTGCCGAGTATCAGGCAAATTTGATGGGGCGTGTATTCCGTTTCTTAGGTATGGAATCTGGTGTTATTCTTTCGAACCAGACTCCCGAAGAACGTCGTAAACAATATGCTGCAGATATCACTTACGGTACAAATAACGAATTTGGTTTTGATTATCTGCGCGATAACATGGCATGGAGTGTTGAAGAGCAAGTTCAGCGCGGGCACAATTTTGCCATTGTCGATGAGGTTGACTCCATCTTGATTGATGAGGCTCGTACCCCGTTGATTATTTCTGGTCCTGCTGCAGGAGAGGCGCACCGCTGGTACGCCGAGTTTGCGCGTTTCGTGCAGACTCTTCTTCCTGAAAAAGATTATGAGGTAGACGAGAAAAAACGTACAGTCGGTATTCTCGAATCTGGTATTGACAAGGTGGAAGACCACCTCGGAATTGAAAATCTTTACGAACCGGCAAACACTCCTCTGATCGGTTTCTTAAACAACGCTATTAAAGCTAAAGAGCTCTTTAAGAACAATAAAGATTATGTTGTCATGAATGGTGAAGTTCTCATCGTTGATGAACATACTGGACGTATCCTCCCCGGACGCCGTTATAACGAAGGTATCCATCAGGCGATTGAAGCGAAAGAGGCTGTTGAAGTTAAGCCTGAGAACCAGACGATGGCAACTATTACCTTGCAGAATTATTTCCGCATGTATGAGAAGCTCTCTGGCATGACGGGTACTGCAGAAACTGAAGCTGCAGAGTTTATGAGCACTTATGAGCTTGGCGTGGTTGCTATTCCTACGAATAAAGAAGTGCAACGTATAGACCACCCCGACCGTGTACATAAGAACGAAATTATTAAATTCAACGCTGTTGTTGAAGACATTAAAGAGCGTTTTGAAACAGGTCAGCCCGTTCTGGTGGGCACAACCAGTGTGGAAAAGAGCGAGTATCTCTCTAAGCTTCTCAAACGTGAAGGTATCCGTCACGAAGTGTTGAACGCAAAGAACAACGCACGTGAGGCTGCTATCGTAGCGCAGGCTGGACGTAAGGGAGCTATTACTGTTGCTACCAATATGGCTGGTCGTGGTACTGACATTATGCTAGGTGGTAACCCTGAGTTTAATGCTGTTGAGAAGATGACAGAGCTTGGCCTAGACCCAGAGCAGAATACAGAAGAATATGAGGCGAAATGGCCTAGCGTTCTTGCTGAATGTGAAGAGGCCGCTCGCGCAGAACACGACGAAGTGATTGCTCTTGGCGGGCTGTATGTTCTTGGTACAGAGCGCCATGAGTCTCGTCGTATTGATAACCAGCTACGAGGCCGTTCCGGACGTCAGGGTGATCCCGGTGAATCACGTTTTTATCTTTCTCTATCAGATGAGTTGATGCGTCTATTCAATGGTCAGGCAGCTGCACGTCTTATGGCTAATGCTCCTGATGACACTGTTCTTGATTCGAAACTGGTTTCTCGTGTCGTTGCTTCGGCTCAGGGACAGGTTGAATCTCGTAACGCTGAACAGCGTAGGAATATCCTTAAATATGATGATGTTTTGAATCGTCAACGTGAAGCAATGTATAAGGACCGTAACCAGATTTTGCAGGGGGATGACCTTAAAGAACAGATTCAAATCTTTACTCGTGAGGTTCTTACCTCTGCAATTGACGCGCAGGTAGGGGATAATCACGCAGAAGATTGGGACTTCGACAAGCTTTGGGACACTCTCAAGAGTATTTATCCTGTCACGATTACTGCTGAAGATCTGGCTGAGGATGCTGGTGACCGGACGAAGATTACTCGTGACCAACTGGTTAAAGAGATTCTTGCTGATGCTGAGCTAGTGTACCAAGAGCGTGAAGAGAGCATTGGCTCTGAGTCCATGCGTGAGATTGAACGTCGTATTGTTCTTTCCGTGATTGGCAAACGTTGGCCTGAGCATCTTTATGAGATGGATTACCTTAAAGAGGGAATTGGTTTACGTGCTATGGCTCAGCGTGATCCTCTCATTGAGTACCAGCGTGAAGGTTATGCGTTGTATCAGACGATGATGGATGCTATTCGTGAAGAGTCGGTTAGCTATTTGTATCATGTTGATTTAGCAAAACAGCGTACGCAGTCTTCTCCTTTAGGTATGAAGATTCCTGCTCAGCCAAAGTTCTTACAATATTCAGCACCGTCAGAAGACGGCGGAACTGAGACTGAGATTCGTAAGAATGATCTGGTCGATGAGAATAAGTAACGTTATTTCTTATTATTAGAAGTGGTGGGGGGGTTTTTTGGTTATAGGGTGAAAAAA